>JBKPAI010000065.1:0-111683 GCA_046726355.1 Acidobacteriota bacterium
CTCTTCGCGCGCCCCACCTGCCGACGCGCTCACACGCGTTGAGAGGGCTTCGCAGGCCGGCTGCCGGCACTCGCCACGACCCAGCGCCCGGGCTCGTGGTGTTCAAGATACTGGCGGCGCGTGATCGGGCCGAAGATCATCGACTTGGTAATCCACCACTTGTCCGGACGGACCGCGAAGTAGACGTGGGCGATCACCAGGCCGACCAGCCCGACCCCGGCCAGACCGTGCGTCACGTAGGTGACGCCCCACGTCGAGTCTGAGAACAGATACGGGTTCCGGGTGAAGAACGGCGTCCGCACCCGCACCATCATGAACATGCCGGTCGCAACGACCGCGATCCCCGCGATCACGATGACGAGGTGATACAGACGGTTCCCGAGCGGATATTTGCCCGGTTTTGGCCCGGGCACATCGTGGCCGAGCTCGCGCAGGATCTCGGCGCGGAACTCCGGGATGTCCTTCGGCCCGACCCAGATCGACCAGAAGTCGAGCCAGAACGACGCGTGGATGATGTGGAACACGATCGAGGCGGTCAGGACGAGGCCGGCCATCCAGTGCCACGTCACCCACGGGAACCGCACACCGACGATCGGCAGGAAGGCTGTGAACAGCAGGACGAACATGGACGCCGCCATCACCCAGTGGAAGAGGCGGGCGACCAGCGAGTGCCGCTGGATCTCAGCCGGCAGGTTCGAGTACCGCGCTTCGAGCGCGTCGGTTTCGGCCGGCGCGCGCTTGCGGTGCGCCGACAGGAACATGTAGGTGGCGTGCGCAATCAGGAACAGCAGCCCGGCGAACAGCGATCCCCAGAAGAGACTCCACGAAACGTGCGTGAGAACCCATTCACCCCAGGGACTGCGTCCCCATGTTACGAAGTCCATGTACCGCCCTCCGCGCCTCGAATCGCCCGCTTCACCAGGTTCCGCATCAGCGGCACTTTATACCCGTTGTACCGCAGCGGCTGTGCACCCTGCACCGCCATGTCACCCGCCATCTTCGCCGTGTCCTCATTCCGCGGTTTTCCCGCGACCGCCGCTTCCACGTCCTTCAGCCGCCGCGGCACGCACGAGACCGCGCCGACCACGAGCCGCAGGCTGCCGATGTTCGCCCCCTCCGGCTTGATGGCCGAGGCGACGTTGACGAGCGGGAAATCCCACACCTGACGATCGCGCACTTTCTCGAAATAGAACTGCGCACCGGCCCACGTGGCGGGCACCCGGATGGCCGTCAACAGCTCGCCCGGCGCCAGCCGTGTCATGCGGGTGATGTCGATGCCGGGGCCGATGAAATACTCCTCCGCCGTCAGGACGCGCTCGCCCCGGCCGCCGCGAATGACCATCTGCGCGTCGAGCGCCATCAGAGCCGGCGCCGTATCCGACACCGACACGGCGACGCATCGATCGGCGTCGAAGATGGCGTGCTCGCGGTTGATGGCCGTCGGGGTATCGGCGTAGCAGGTGTTGCCGCCGGCGCGATAGCAGTTCCATCCGCCGCGATAGTACCAGCAGCGGGTATCCTGCGAGACGTTGCCGCCAATCGTGCCCTGATTGCGGATCTGCGGCGACGCCACCAGCTCCGCCGCCTGCGCGAGGAGACTGAAACGATCCCGGACGATCGGGTTGTGCACGACCTCGGTCAGCGGAGTCATCGCGCCGATCTCGAGCCCGCCGCCGGCATCCCGGATCCCGCGCAGCTCCTTGATCTGGCTCAGATCAACGACATAACGCGGCCGCTTGAGGCGGTCCTTGAGCCAGTCCATGCTGTCGAGTCCGCCGGCCAGCACCAGCGCGTCCTCGCGATGCTGATCAAGGAGTCTGACTGCATCGTCGATCGTTGCTGGTTGGAACAGCTCGAACGCCGCTATCACATCTCGAATTACGGCCATATACGCCCTCTCTACATTGCTGATTGTTGATTGCTGATTGGTGATTTGATTGTTGATTGGCGCAATGTCCGGTCAATCAACAATCTGCAATCAAACAATCAACAATCGCGCGTTTCAAATATGTGCCGTCAAGGTCTCGTGCGTCCGTTTTCCACCGTTCTCGAGCGATGTCAACAGGAGGTCCGCCGTCACGGGTGAACGCTTGAACAGGTCGTCGCCAATCGCGTCGGCGATGGCGTTCATGATCGCGCCGTAGGCCGCACCCACCGGAGGCTCGCCCACGCCGCGGATGCCGACAGGCGTCTCGGGGTCGGGCGCGTCGACGGCGTCGCCGATGAACGCCGCGGGTGCGTCCAGAATCGTCGGCGGCCGGTTGTGGTGGAAACGCCGCGCCAGCGCAAGCCCGTAGTGCTGGTCGTACGCCCAGCGCTGGGTGAGCGCGTGGCCGAGACCGAGCATCGAGCCGCCGAACAACTGCCCTTTGAGGCCGCGCGGATTCAGGATGCGTCCGACATCGCCGACGGCGGTGTAATCGAGCACCTTGACCGCGCCGGTCTCGGCGTCCACTTCCACGGCCGCGAAGCCGATGACGTAGGACTGTGACTGACCGTCGCGTGGATAGGCGTCCTTGGCGACGGCCATCAGGCCCTGGCCGGCGAGCGCCTTCGCCGAGGTCTTGGTGAAGTTGTTGACTTCTTCCGGAACCTCGTGGCCGTCGTACTTGCCGCCAAGCGCGATCGCCTTCTCGGCCGCCTGCGCGAGGGTCAGGCTGCCGCCGGGCCCCGACACCCTGCCGCCGGCAACCTTGTACGCATCCGGACTGCCGCCGTGTGTTTTCGCGGCAATCTCCTGGAGCTTCTTGACGGCGTCGGTGGCCGCCGCGTGCGCGGCCCGCGTCATCGCATGCGCCGTCTGGCTGCCCGCCGAAACGCAGCTCCACGGCAGGTTTTTCGCCGTGTTGCCGAAAACGACGTCGCACTGTTCCCACGGCACGTCGAGCATTTCGGCGACGACGCGGTGCACGTCGAAGAGGGAGTGTGTGCCGAGGTTTCCGATCCCCGACTGGATCTGCAGGCGGCCGTCCGGTTTGATGATAAACAACGCGTCGAACCCGATGGATCCGCCGGCGAACGGGCTGACCGCGACGCCGATGCCGCGCGCCTTCGTGCCCTGACGCTTGCCGCTGTAGGCCGCCTTCTTTTCCTCCCACTTGAACAGCTCGCGGCCCTTGTCGAGCGCTTCCCGCACGAACGCGCTCGTAACGTAGGCCTGCCTGCCGGTCGGCAGCGGCGGACCAAACGGCGCTTTGCCGGCGGGCGCGTTGATCTTGCGGATCTCGACCTGATCGATGCCGAGCTTCTTCGCCGCCTTCGAGATGATCGGCTCCATGATGCCGACACCCTGCATCCCGCCGGGGGCGCGCTGCGAGACTTTCGGCGGCGTGTTGGTCAGTACCGTCAGCCCTCGCCACCGCATCGACTCGGGCTGGTATGCAAGCGAGATTGTGGTGCCGGCCGTGCGGGCGTCGCCTTGCGCATCGTAGGGCCCGTTGTCGCAGATGGCGTACATGTCGACCGCCATCAGGCGCCCGTCTTTGCGGAAGCCGGCCTTCACCCGCGCCAGAACCCCGGGCCTGGCGCGGCCGATGAAATGCTCCTCCTCGCGGGTGATGCGCATCATCACCGGCGCGTTCGCTTTCTTCGAGAGCAGCGCCGGGATGGCCATGAAGATCGATCCCGGGATCTTGCTGCCGAAGCCGCCGCCGGTGTACTCGCTGATCATCACGACCTGATCCGGCTGAATGCCGGCCCAGCGGGCGAACGACGCGACGGTCTGGACCGTGCTCTGCGTGGATCCGTGCAGATAGCACTTGCCGTTCTGCCAGTAGGCCATCGCCGTCCGGGTTTCGAGCGGCTGATGACCGGTCGACTGCGTCATGAACGTTTCGTCGAGGACGACATCGGCGTTCTTGAGCGCCTCGTCCACGTTGCCGAACGACCACTCGTCGGTGAACTTGCCGAGCGGCAGCTCGCCGTCCTTGGCATTCTGGAAGTCTTCGTCCGTCCATTTCAAGACGGCGATCTGGGGCGCCGGCGGGGCGGCCCCTGCGGGGCCGCGCCCGCCGCGTGCAGCATCGCCCCGGCCCTGAGGCGCCTGGCCGCCCTGCTGTGGTGCGCCGCGTCCGGGCGCCGCCGGCGACGCCGGCGGACGGACCCAGACGTTCCCCTGCGCCCGTGCGTTCGGACTGTTCGGCCGCAGCGTCTCAACCGGATCGACCACGAACGGCAGCGGCTCGAATTCAATGTCGACGGCTTCGACGGCCTCGGCCGCTTCGAGCTCACTCGTTGCGGCGATCGCGAGGATCGGCTCGCCCTCGTACAGCGGTTCGTTCGTCAGGCCTCGTTCGGCCTGCGCGGTCGACTGCACGTTCTCGCCGAGCGTCGCGCCGGCCGCGGCGCCGGGCATGTCGTCGGCCGTCAGGATCGCCTTCACCCCGGGCATGGCAAGCGCCCGGCTCGTGTCGAGCCGCTTCACGCGTGCATGCGGCATCGGGCTCGTGAGCAGCTTGCAGAACAGCATGCCGTCGACGCGGTAGTCCTCGGCGTACTTGGCCTTGCCGGTGACTTTCGCGACGAGATCGGGCGTGGTGTAGTTCTGGCCGACCAGTTTGTTCGCCATGGGCTCAGCCCTTCCTCGCGATCTCTGCGCCGCGCATCATGGCCGTCAGGATCTTGTCGTAGTCCTGGCACCGGCACAGGTTGCCGGAGATCCCGTGCGCGAGCTCCTGGCGCGTCGGATTCGGATTCGTCTTGAGGTAGCCGACCGTGGCCATCACGAATCCCGGCATGCAGAACGCGCACTGGAAGCCCTGCTCCTCGATCACGCCCTGCTGCACGGGATGGAGCTTGCCTGTGGCGGGATCGGCGAGACCTTCAATCGTCGTGATCTTCCGGCCGCGCACCGTGTGCGCGAGCACCGAGCACGAATACCGGGGCACGTCGTCGACGAGCACCGTGCACGCGCCGCACTCCGCGCGGTCGCAGCCAAGCTTTGTGCCGGTCAGCCCGAGCTTGTAGCGCAGCACCATCGCGAGCGTGTCCTGGGGCATCACGTCGATGCGGCGATCCTGGCCGTTCACGTTCAGCGTGATCAGCCGCTCAACCGCGCCGGCCGCCGACGGCTGGCCGTGCACGGCGGTGGAACGGAACAGATACGCGGAGGACGAGGCTACCGCGCCCGCGGCGATGACGCCCTTGATGAAGTTCCGCCGTGATACCGACTGCGGGGTTTCGTCCAACATCTTGTTGTCTTCCATTGCTGGATCACCTCGTCTGGGCCGAGCTCCGACCGATGGAGAGGAGATTAAGTCCGATAGACGATATCCTTTACCGGTTTGGGGTTCAACGGTTTCGTAATGTAAACAAATGTCTTCGCTGACCTTTCTCGGTGCCGCTGGTACGGTGACCGGCTCGAAGCACCTCCTGGAGATCGAGGGCCGGCGCATCCTGATTGATTGCGGCCTTTTTCAGGGAGTGAAGGAGCTCCGGCAACGAAACTGGGAGCCGTTGCCCGTCGATCCGGCCGCGATCGAGGCGGTCGTGCTGACCCATGCGCACCTTGACCATTGCGGCTACCTGCCGCGGCTCGTGGCCGGCGGCTTTCGCGGCCGCGTCTTCTGTACGCCGGCGACCAAAGAGTTGACCGCGTTAGTGCTCAAGGATTCGGCGAAGCTCCAGGAAGAAGACGCAAAGGAGGCCAACCGTCACGGATATAGTCGTCACAGTCCGGCGCTGCCGTTGTACACGCAGCTTGACGCGGCGCGTGCGATCGAGCGCCTGCAACCGGTCGGGTATGACCGGCCGATTCCGTTGTGGTGGGAATCAAGGGACGGACCCGGGACGGATCGGGGACGGAGTCGGGACGGAGCCGGGACGGAGCCGGGACGGAGTGGGGACGGACCCTCGGTCGAGTTCGTCAATGCCGGCCACCTGCTCGGTTCGGCGTACGCCCGCATCCGCGTCAACGGGCGGACTATCCTGTTCGGCGGCGACCTCGGGCGCTACAACCGGCCCGTCCTGCCGGATCCCTCTCCCATATCGGGGGCCGACTACCTGCTCGTCGAATCGACGTACGGCAACCGACTGCATGAGCCGGACGCGGGCGGGGAACCGCTGGCGGAGATCGTGCGCGACACGGTCGCGCGCGGTGGGAAGCTCATCATCCCGGCATTTGCGCTCGGCCGCGTCGAGGAGCTGCTGTACTGGGTGAAGCGCCTCGAAGAATCGCACCAGATTCCGCCGCTTCCGGTCTTCGTCGACAGCCCGATGGCGATTGCCGCGCTGCAGTTCTATGCGGCGCGCCTGAATGAGCTCGACCCGGACCTGACCAGCACGCCGCACGCGACGGCCGCGCGGCAGGTCGCCGCCTTCGCCACGCACCGGCTGGTGCTCGTCGCTTCCCCGCAGCAGTCGAAGGATCTCGTCGCCTCCCGCCAGCCCTCGATCGTGATTGCCTCGAGCGGTATGGCCACCGGCGGCCGCGTCCTGCACCACCTCGCTGCGACGCTGCCGGATTCGAAGAACACCGTGCTCTTCGCCGGCTTCCAGGCCGAAGGCACCCGCGGGCGTCAGCTCGTGGACGGCGCCAGGTCGGTCAAGATGCTCGGACGCTCGGTGCCGGTCGCCGCGCGGATTGCGCGGCTCGACTCGATGTCCGCGCACGCGGACGCCGGCGAAATCATGCGCTGGCTATCCAATATCCCGGCAGCGCCACGCACCACCTGCCTGGTCCACGGTGAACCGGCAGCCCTCGAGGCCCTGGCGGCGCGCATTCACGCCGAACGCGGGTGGCCGGTGCACATCGCTGCGCATCGCGAAAAGATCGAGCTCGACCTGTCGTAGGCTATTCGCATGTCTACGCCGCGAGTTGGCCGAGCGAGCGACGCCAGCAGTGCCTGCGCCACAACGATCGACGCAGAACGCGCGGAATTCGCCGACAGAGACAGACACCCATCGGATTTCTGCGGGTTCCGCGGGTTCCGCGTTGTACGTCGTGTCGGCTGGCTGAGCGGTCCGCAAACTTATCTGGTGAGCGCGATGCGAACGCAGTTCCTTTGCGCGCTCTCGGTGCTCGCGGCAATCCCCTTGACCGCGCAGGCCCCGGCGCCGACGGTAACGCGGCTTGCCGTCCTGCAGGCCGAACATCGCCGCGCGCCGAACGCGCGCGACCTCGCACTGCTTCGATCCGGCACGCGCAGCACCGACCCCCAGACCGCACGCTTCGCGGTTCGTGCGCTTGGACGGCTCGAGCGGCCGTCGCTGGTGGCCGACATCCTCCCGGTGCTGAAACATGCGCTGCCGGAGCTGCGCGCCGAGGCCGCGAACGCCCTCGGGCAGGCGCTCGAGGGCACAAAGCCGGACGACACCGTGCACGCCGCCGCCGCCGACACCGTGGTCGGCGCGCTCATCACCCGCTTGGCAGCCGAAACGGAGCCTGCCGTCCGGAGCGCGATTTGCGAGACGCTCGGACGTGCAGCCATCACGGCGGCGCACGCCGAACGCGTCGAGGCCGTGCTCGCAGACGCCGCGGCCCGCGAAGGATCGATCGACGGCCGCCTCGGCATCGCGGCCGGGTTCGAGGCGCTCGCGCGCCTGCACCGCCGCGACCATCCGCCTGGCACCGCCGCACTCGACGCGATGCGGTCGATGGTGTCGCTGTCGCCGCCGGCGGGACGGCGTCCGGCCGACCCCTCACGCGACGTGCGTGTCCGCCGGCTGGCGCTCGAGGCCCTTCTCGCTGCCGATGGCGTCGACGATCCGACGCTCCAGCGTGCTGCACACGATCCGGATCCTCAGGTCCGGAGGCTCGCCATGCGCGCCGCCGCGCGGGCCGGAAGCGGCAACGACGTGCTGACCGCGGGGTTGTCGGACAAGGCGCCGATGGTGAGGCTGGAAGCGGTCCGCGCGACGCGCAGCCGGGGCGCAGAGGTTCTGTGCCCGGCGGCGATGGCCGCTGCAACCGATCGCGATCCACACGTCGCCCTCGTCGCCCTCGACGAGCTCGCCGGCTGCGGCTCCTCGTCCGACGCCCTGGCATTGCTCGAACGCACCGCTGGCAACGCAGCAGAAACCGCGGCACCGCGCGGCTGGCATCGCGCCGCGCGCGCGCTCGTCTCGTTCGCCGCGGCATCGCCGGAACGGGCGGCGCCGGCGATCGCGGCCGCAGCCGTATCGAAGACGTGGCAGCTGCGGATGTACGCGGCGCGGGCCGCGGCCGTTCGCAAGGACACAGCCCTTCTCGAGAAGCTGGCGGGAGACGATGAGGACAACGTGCGCGAGGCAGCCGTCGAAGGCCTGGCGAAGAACGCGGGGCATTCGGCGGATGCGATCTTCGTCAGGCAATTGACTCGCAGCGGCTACCAGATCCTGCGCGCCGCCGCCGTGGCGCTCGAAGCCACGCCAACTCCGGAGGCGGCTGTGCCCGCGCTCGAAACGGCACACAAGCGTCTCGTCGAGGAAGCCCGGGACAACTCACACGATGCGCGGACGGCCATCGAAAAGACGCTGGCCAGTGTGGGCGTGCACGTGGCAGGCAGGAAAGGCGGTGCCCGCCCGCCGGCGGCAGGCGCACGCGCGATTCGATCGGCAGACGGCGCCGAAGCGGGTGCGGGCCAGAATGATCTCGACGCGGACGACCTCCAGCGCCTTGCGGCGGCGCGTGCGACCGTGACCATGCGCGGCCTCGGACGCTTCGAGCTCGTGTTGTTCACGTCCGAAGCGTCCGCCACCGTGCTCCGGTTCGTCCAGCTCGCCGAGGCGGGGTATTACAACGGGCTGACATTTCATCGCGTCGTGCCCAACTTCGTGATCCAGGGGGGGAGTCCCGGCGCGAACGAGTACATTGGTGACGCGGCGTTCATGCGCGACGAGGTCGGACTGTGGCCGCACGTGCGCGGGGCCGTGGGCATCTCGACGCGCGGGCGCGACACCGGCGACGCGCAGATCTTCATCGACCTGGTCGACAACCCGCGCCTGAACCACGAGTACACGGTTTTCGCCTATGTCCTGAGCGGCATGGAGGTCGTCGATCAGGTGCTCGAGGGGGACGTCATCGAATCGATTGAGATCGCGGGCAGGTAGAGCACCGGACCGCCGGCAGACAGATGGCACCATTCTCGACGCGCGTGCCTGCGCACCTGACGCCAAACAGGTTGACGCAGGCGGTGGCCGCCCTGCGCGGCGAGGGGCGTGCCGTCATCGACCTGACCTTGTCGAACCCGACGATCGCGGGATTCGACTACCCGCCCGATCTCCTGGAGCCGCTGGCCGGCCATCGCGCGCTGACTTACGATCCCCACCCGTTCGGCCTCGCCGAGGCTCGCCGTGCTGTTGCGCGTGATTTTCAACGTCAGGGGCAGACGGTTTCCCCGGACCGTATCATCGTGACCGCCGGCACGAGCGACGCCTATTCGTGGCTGTTCAAGCTGCTCGCCGGCGCCGGCGACGATGTCCTCGTCCCGCGGCCCGGCTATCCGCTGTTCGATCATCTGGCCCGCCTCGATCTCCTGATCGCGCGGCCGTACGATCTCGAGTACCACGGCGTGTGGTCCATCGATTTCGCGAGCGTCGCGCGTGCCGTGGGTCCGCGGACACGCGCGCTGGTGGTCGTCAGTCCCAACAATCCAACCGGATCGGTGCTCAGCAGCAGCGACCTGGAACAGCTGGCGGCGCTGTGCGCGGCCCGCGGCATTCCGATCATTGCGGACGAAGTGTTCATCGATTTCGAGCTGGAACCGCATCGGCGCGCGGCCCGGGTGTTGAGCCGTGACGATGTGCTGTCGTTTTCGCTGGGCGGGTTGTCGAAGACCGTCGGGCTGCCGCAGGTGAAGCTCGGATGGATCGCCGCCGCCGGTCCACCGCCGTTGGTGAGTTCCGCCCTGGAGCGGCTCGAGCTGATCGCCGACACATATCTGTCAGTGTCGACGCCGGCTCAGATTGCTGCACCGAGGCTGCTCGAGCACGGCGCGATGATCCGCGCGCAGATCAACGCGCGCGTGTCAGCCAACTACGCGTGCCTCCGGCGCGACGCGGCCGCTTCGGCCTGCACCGCGCTGGGACAAGATGCGGGGTGGTACGCTGTGCTGCAGGTTCCGCGGATCGCATCGGAGGAGGAGATCGTATTGAGTCTGCTCACAGGAGACGGGCTGCTGACCCATCCGGGGTATTTTTATGATTTCCCGCACGAGGCGTTCGTGGTCGTGAGTCTGCTGCCGGAAGAAGCCGTGTTCCGCGAAGGTATCGGGCGGCTGTTGCGGCACTTCGATTGCACCAAAGCTGCGGCCAGGAGCCCGTCCGAGACGACTGAACAATGACAGACGCGATGCCGATCGGCCGCCGGCGGTGCGGCCTTCTGATTCCGCTCTTTGCCTGTCCATCGTCCGTCAGCTGGGGGGTTGGCGACATCGGCGACATCGAGACGATCAGCGCCTGGCTGGCGGGCGGCGGCCAGCGCGTGCTGCAGCTGCTGCCGATCAACGAGATGGCCCCGGGGCAGCAGTCGCCGTATTCGGCGATCAGCGCGATGGCGATCGATCCGATTTACATCTCGGTCCCGGCGGTTCCCGATTTCGCGGCGCTCGGCGGCGAATCGCAGCTTCCGGCTGCCGATCGCGAGCGGCTGGATGCGGTGCGGCGCGCTCCGCGCATCGATTATCCGACCGTTCGATCGCTGAAACACGCGGCGCTCAGCGCGGCGTTCGCCCGCTTCGTCGAGGCCGAGTGGTGCCGCGATACCGACCGCGCGCGATCGCTCCGCATGTTCCTCAGCGAGCAGGCATGGTGGATCGAGGACTACAGCATGTTCCGGGCGATCCACGCGCGCCAGGGCGAGCGCCCCTGGACCGAATGGCCGGCGGAATGGCAGCGGCGCGAGCCCGCCGCCATCGACGCCATCCGGCGCGAGCTCGCACAGGATGTCCTCTTCTATCAGTACCTGCAATGGCAGGCGGCGCTCCAGTGGCGCCGCGCGCGCGACCGCGCTCATGGCGTCGAGCTGTTCGGCGATCTGCCGTTCATGGTGGACGGCGACAGCGCGGACGTGTGGGCGCGGCAGCACCAGTTTCACCTCGACGTCTCGCTCGGCGCGCCGCCCGACGCCTTCAGCGCCAGCGGTCAGGACTGGGGCATGCCCGTCTATCGATGGGACGTCATGTCGGCCGAGGATTATCGCTGGCTGCGCGAACGGGCGCGGCGAAGCGCGGATCTGTTCGACGGATATCGGATCGATCACCTGGTCGGGTTCTATCGGACCTACGGCCGCAGCATCGCGAGCGGCGAAGCGTTCTTCACGCCGCCGGATGAACCGTCGCAGCTTGCCCTCGGTGAACGGATCCTCGGCCTGTTCCGGGCGGCCGGCGCCGAGATCATCGCCGAGGATCTCGGGACCGTGCCTGATTTCGTCCGCGAGTCGCTCGCGCGCCTCGGCATCCCCGGCTTCTGTGTCTTCCGCTGGGAACGCTACTGGCACAGCGAGGGGCAGCCGTTCAAAGATCCGTCCTTGTACCCGACAATGTCGGTCGCGACGTGCGGTACCCACGATACCGAGCCGATGGTTGTGTGGTGGGAGGGCGCGCCGGAGAAAGACCGGGAGCTGGTGGCCCGGCTGCCGACCGTCCAGCGTGTCACCGGCGGCGCCGACATCACCGCCGTGCCGTACGACGCCGGCGTCCGGGATGCGCTCCTCGAGTCGCTGTTCGCGTCCAACTCGCGGCTGCTGCTGCTGCCGGTACCGGATGTGTTCGGCTGGCGCGATCGGGTCAACGAGCCTGCGACGGTCGGCGAGCACAATTGGACCTACCGTCTGCCGTGGCCCGGCGATCGCCTCGACGAGGTGCCGGAGGCGCGCGACTGTCAGGCGCGCCTGCGCGGGTGGGCGGAGAAATACGGGCGCATGTAGTCAGTCCTCAGTCCAGAGTCCTCAGTCCAATCGTCAGTCCAGGACTGATGACTGAGGACCGACGACTGGTTGACTGACGACTAGGACTGAGGACTGACGACTCATGACTGGCGACTGCGTCGGCCCGGCGACTAACGACTGGCGACTTCGCCGGACGATGTCGTCCGCACCGGCGCCGGCGCGGGCTTCGGCAGCGGCTTCCGCGGCAGCTTCTCGTCACGGTTCGCGGCGTGGTAGACGAACGACGCGACGATTACCGCGTTGCGCATCATGTCCTGCGCCTGGATGCGTTCGTACACGTCCATGTTGGAATGGTGCGTCCGCGTGTTGTACTCCACCGCGTCCTGGATGAACTGGAATCCGGGCAGGCCGACGGCATCGTACGACAGATGGTCCGTGCCGCCGGTATTGCGGATCGCCAGCGTTGTCATGCCCATGTTTCGGAACGGTTCCATCCAGGCCTGGAAGATCGGCGCGGCCAGTTCGTTGCCCTGCAGATAAACGCCGCGAATGGCGCCGGTTCCGTTGTCGACGTTGAAGTAGCCCGCGAGCTTGGCGTGATCCGGCTTCAGCTGCATTGTTGCCGGGTCGCCGTAGTGCGCTCTGACGTACTCCTTCGAGCCGAGCAGCCCCTGCTCCTCGCCTCCCCACAGGCCGATGCGGACCGTGCGCCGCAGCCTGAGCCCGGTCGACTTCAGGATGCGAATCGCCTCCATCATCACCGCGGAGCCCGCGGCGTTGTCGGTGGCGCCGGTGCCGCTGTGCCACGAATCGAAATGTGCGCCAAGCATCACGACCTCGTCGGCCCGGTCGGTCCCGGCGATCTCGGCGAGCACGTTGAAGGCCGTCAGATCCTGGTCGTAGAAGCGGCTGGCGATGTCCATCTGCAGCGTCACCGGAATCTTCTTGCTCAGCGTGCGATAGATGCGGCCGTAGTGCTCGACGGCCAGCGTCACCTGCGGCGGCTGCGGGGCGCCATTCGGCTCGCGTGAAACCCCCGGCGGCGACTGGACGAAGACGGTGCCGCCGTCGCCGCGGCCGAAATCGAGCACGGCCGCGACGCCTTCGTCGATCCAGAACTGGGTCCGCTTCCGGTTGAAGTCGGCATTGCCCTGAAAATTCCCGCGCCCGCGGCCAGCGCCGCCCGGCTGCCTCGCCAGGTCGGTCAGTTCTTCGTCAGTGAAACGATGGCCGGGCGCCTCGAACTGCGCCGGCACGTCGCGCATGGGCGCCGACAGCACGAACTTACCGCGGAGCGCGCCGCGATAGGTCTCGAAGTCCTTTTCGCTGTTCACGATGGCGATGACGGCCTCGCCGGTGACCGGCCCGTTCGTGCCGGGCGTCCAGGCCTTCGGGTATCCGATAAGCGGATAGGCGCGCGGAGCGAGGGCCAGGGCAACGAACCGCTCGTTCTGCCAGCCGCGCCCGAACGGCCAGGTCTCGAGGTGGACGTTCGCGAGCCCCCAGTCCCTCATCGTCTTCTGCGCCCAGTCAGCCGCTTCCCTGATGTTGGGGGATCCGGTGAGCCGCGGACCGTAGACGTCGGTCAGATAGCTCTCGATGTCCATGACGTGCGAGCGCTGAAGCCCTTCGTCCTTGATGCGATATACCGCATCGAGGTCGATCTTTTCAGTCACCGGCCAGTCGGCCGCGAGCGGGAGTCCGAGCAGGGCGAAAACGACGGAGAGTGCCAACGTGCGGCGAATCGTCATGGAACAGCCATCCTCCGCGAGGGACTTTAGCAGAACTGTCCGGGAGTCCCGAAATGGGCTGGGTGAAACAATCGGTCGCCGCGCGGCCTTCCGCCTCCGCGCCTCGGCTCTCCGAGCGTCGCCGTCGCTAAAGCTTTGACAGACTCGCCGAAGCCTTGGCGGGAGCCGATCGGCGACGTCGCGCCGGAGCGCCGCGCGAAGGCGGAAACGAAGCGAAACCGGCAGGACCGGCGCGCCTGACCCTTCGACACGCTAAGAAGGTTGTCCCGAGCAGCGTCGAGAGACGAGAGGCCGGCGGCCGATTTTTCCACACGCCCTTCATGCCGTCCTGAATCGGGACGTTACAGTGAAAGAAACGCCGCGTCTGTCCGCGAACATGTCATGGTAAACGGACAGCTGAAGCGTGGACCACGCGAATTTGCCCACGGTTTCCAGGCCGCACACGTCGGTACGAGCTGGCGCATCTTTGGCACTGTCCTGCGGCGATGGCTTATACGATCACGATTGCCGAGTTGCGGCGCGCCGATTTCGTCATTCGACCGGGAGAAGCCGTTGCGATTGCGCAAAAGCTGATCAACGATCCGCGTCACAACACGCCGCCGCGGCCTCCGTTCGGGCCGCCCTCGCTGGAAAACGTGGTCCTCGATGAATCCGGCACGGTGACGTGCACCGCCTGTGCGGTGAAACCGGCGGTTTCGGAAGTTGCGATTCTGCTCGAAGCGATGCTGGCTGCTGGAACAAGGGTTCCGGGCGCCCTGCGATACACGATTGCCCGCGCCCTGTTGAACGTAGAGGCGCCCCCATTCGATTCCATCGAGGAGCTGTCTTTCGCCCTGACGCGTTTTGAGACGAGCGATCGCGATGCGGTCATTCGCGATCTCGTCCACCGCGCACGCCTCCTGACCGGTGGGGGGGCAACGGCGGCGATCATTCCCTTCAAGCCGTCGGCGCCGGCGCGGTTCAGGACGGAGCGGCGCCGCGCGCTGCCTGCTGCGGCGGCGGCGGAACTGCGGCGCGATCTCCGCCGCGCCGACCTTGAGCGCTACGCCCGCCAGGCGGCCACGATGGTTCCGGATCTTCGCCGTGCGCTGCAGCGGCGGAAACATCCCGTCGGCGCGGTGATGGCAGCGCTGGGCGCCGGCATGGTGCTGATAGCGTCTGGAGAGCTCATGACGTTCGGCCCGGCCGAGGCCGACATATCGATGCCTGTAATCGCAGCACCGTCCCCGGACCTTCCCGCCCCTGCATCTGCCCATCAACCACCTGCACACGCCCTCAGTCCCGCGGCGATCGCGCCGCGCCGTTCACCGGTTCGTTCGGCCAGTATGGAGCGGGCGAGCCGGATTCGCGACGACGGTTCACTCCAGCCCCGGAAGCGTCAGTCCGTGCGCGTCGGGCGGGCCGGCCGGCGTTCGCCGTCAAGCGGCGTGCTTGACCGTTTGCACCTGGGGTGGGTCCGCAACATCTTTACCTACCGGTCGGACCTCTAGAATTTGGAAAACACCGGGAGGACGCGGAGGAAACGGGAAAACACAGAGGAACGGAGACGAGCAGAGCAAAACACCTCTTTAGTTGTCTTCTCCGTTCGTCTCCGCTTCTCCGCTGCTCTGTGTTTTCCCGTTAACCTCCGTCGTCTCCGTGCCCACGATAGCGAAAGTGGGCTTTGCCAAATTCCAAATTCCTAATTCATAATTCCAAATTCCGATGGCGCGTCTCCAGCCCTTCCGTGCGCTGCGCCCCCGCCCGGACGCCGCCGCTCGCGTTGCTGCGGTGCCCTACGACGTGGTGAGTACCGACGAGGCGCGGGCCCTCGCGGACGGAAATCCGCTCAGTTTCCTGCGCGTATCGCGCGCCGAGATCGAGCTTCCGCCGGCCACTGATCCGTACTCGGACGCCGTGTACGAACAGGCGGCCAGGAACTTCGACCGGCTGCGCCGGACGGCGTTCACATTTGAAGACGAGGCGAGCATCTATGCCTATCGCCTGCGCATGGGTGCCCACACGCAGACGGGCCTTGCGGCCTGTTTTTCACTCGACGAATACGACCGCGACATCATCAAGAAGCACGAGCGCACGCGGCGCGACAAGGAAGACGATCGCACGCGCCACATGCTGGCGCTCGGCGCGCAGACGGGGCCGGTCTTCCTGATTTATCGTGCCTCGTCGGACGTCGATCGCATCGTCGATCGCGCCGCAGGCGGGCCGCCGCTCTTTGATTTCGACGCCGTGGACGGGGTCCATCACACGCTGTGGCGGATTGGCGGCGCCGATCGCGACGCGCTGGTCGCGGCGTTTGGCCGGATTCCAGCGCTCTACATCGCAGACGGCCACCACCGTGCCGCGAGCGCGGCGCGCGCGCGCCTGGAGATGAGCGGCCGCGCCCCAGACGGCGCGCCGCCTGACGATGGCGGGGCGTCGACGATGCTCGCGGTCGCGTTTCCGCACGATCAGGTGCAGATTCTGCCCTACAACCGCGCGGTCCGGGATCTGGGCGGCTTGGGGCCGGAAGACTTCCTGAAGGCTGTCGGCACACGGTTCGAGATCGCGCCCGGGCCGGCGGCGCCCGACCGCCGCGGCGAGATCGCGATGTACTTCCAGGGTGCGTGGCAGACGCTCCGCCCGCGGGTCCGGCCGACCGTCTCGGACTCCATCGGTTCCCTCGACGTCAGCATCCTCCAGGAGCAGCTGCTCGCGCCGGTCCTCCAGATTGCCGACGTCCGCACCGACAAGCGGATCGAGTTCGTCGGCGGTGCACGCGGCACCGGCGAGCTTCAGTCGCTGGTCGACCGCGCCACCGCAGCCGTCGGCTTCTCGCTGTACCCGGTCCGCGTGGCCGATCTGATGGCGGTGTCCGACGCCGGTGCAATCATGCCTCCGAAATCGACGTGGTTCGAGCCGAAGCTTCGAGATGGATTGCTGATCCACTTGATATGAATCGTGCCGTATGAAAGTGCTCGTCGCCGACAAGTTCGAGCAGAGCGGCCTTGACGGGCTCGCGCGCGCCGGCTGCGAGGTCGTCTACGAGCCCGATCTGCGCGATGATCCACTGGTGGCCGCGATCCGTAGCACGGCAGCGGACGTGCTCGTCGTTCGCAGCACGGTGGTGAACGCCGCCATGCTCGAGAGCGGTGCGCTGTCGCTCGTCGTCCGGGCCGGGGCCGGCTACAACACGATCGACGTCGCGACCGCATCGAAGCGCGGGATTTACGTGTCGAATTGCCCGGGCAGGAATTCTATCGCCGTCGCGGAGCTCGCCTTCGCCTTGATTCTCGCGCTCGATCGCCGGATTCCCGACAACGTCACCGAGCTGCGCGCCGGCAAGTGGAACAAGAAGGAGTATTCGAAGGCCCGTGGCCTCTTCGGCCGCACCCTCGCGCTCCTTGGCTACGGCAACATCGGTCAGGAAATGGCCCGCCGCGGCCACGCCTTCGGCATGCCCATCGTCGTCTGGAGCCGCCGGTTCGCCAGCGGGAAGGAGAGTGTCGGCGATGCGCCGGTCCCGATGCAGGCGGCGGCCTCGCCCGAGGATGCGGCGGCGGGCGCCGACGTCCTGAGCGTGCACCTCGCGCTCACGCCGGAGACACGTGGGATCGTCAACAGCGCGGTGCTGGGCAGGCTGAAGCCCGGTTCCTGTTTCATCAACACTGCGCGTGCCGAGGTGGTGGACCAGGCAGCGCTCGAGAAGGCCGTCCGCGAGCGGCAGATTCGCGCCGGGCTCGACGTATTTGCCGGAGAGCCGTCCGGCGCGACCGGCGAATTCGCAGTCGGATTCGCGTCGCTGCCGAACGTGTACGGCACTCACCACATCGGCGCGTCCACCGACCAGGCCCAGGACGCGATTGCCGCAGAAACGGTCCGCATCGTGTCGACCTACAAGAACACCGGCAAGGTGCCGAATGTCGTCAACCTGTCGAAGAAAACACCGGCAACCCACATGCTGGTCGTTCGTCATCGCGACCGCCCGGGTGTGCTGGCGCACGTCTTCGACCACCTGCGCGGCGGCAGCATCAACGTCCAGGAGACCGAAAACGTGATTTTCGAGGGCGCCCACGCGGCGGTGGCCCGCATCAATCTCGACGGTGCGCCGCCGGACGGGCTGCTCAACACCATCCGGAAGGGGAACAGCGACATTCTCGATTTGCATCTCGTGACGATTTGAGAGGATCTTCACCACGGAGGACGCGGAGGTAGAACCTGAAGAGTCAACTCAGTTCAATGCGTACAACCGTGGAGACCGAACTTGGCTTAGACGGACCCGCGCGGCGAAACACGCACAGGCAGGATTTTTCCTCCGCGTCCTCGGCGTCCTCCGCGGTGGAGTTTTGGAGGTTTCCATGCCCACAACTGTTCATCGCATCCACAACTTCTCGGCCGGTCCGGCGGTCATGCCTGTTTCCGTGCTCGAAGAAATCCAGCGCGATCTCATCGCGCTGCCCGGCACGGGCATGTCGATCCTCGAGGTCAGCCACCGGTCGAAGACCTTCGAGGCCATCCTCGCGCAGACTGAAGCCGACATCCGCGCGATTGCCAACGTCCCCCAGAGCTATCGCGTCCTGTTCCTGCAGGGCGGCGCGAGCCTGCAGTTCTCGATGGTGCCGATGAATCTCCTCACGCCCGGCGCGACCGCCGATTACATCGACAGCGGCTCGTGGGCGGACAAGGCGATCGCGGAGGCGAAGAAGGTCGGCGCGGTCAACATCGCTGCGACGACGAAGAATGAAAAGTATTCGAGGGTGCCGGCGCAGGCCGATCTGAAGCTGACGCCGGGCGCCGCCTACGTGCACATGACGTCGAACAACACCATCGAAGGAACGCAGTTCAAAGCGCTCCCCGACGTCGGCGCCGCGCCGCTGGTGAGCGACACATCGTCCGATATGTTCAGCCGTCCGATCGATGTGGCGCGCCACGCGCTGATCTATGCGGGGGCGCAGAAGAACATGGGACCGGCCGGCGTGACTGTGGTCATCGTGCGCGACGATCTGCTGCAGCGCTCGCAGAAGACGCTGCCGACAATGCTCAATTATGCCGTGCAGGCGGAGAATGGCTCCCTGTACAACACGCCACCGGCATTTGCCGTGTATGCGGTCGGCCTGGTCATGAAGTGGCTGCGCGCACAGGGCGGTCTCGCCGCCCTCGCCAGAGTGAACGAACGCAAGGCGGGCAAGCTGTACACTGAAATTGATCGCAGCGGCTTCTACAAAGGGACTGCACAGAAGGACAGCCGCTCGCTCATGAACGTCACTTTCAGGCTGGCGACCGAGGATCTCGAGAACCGGTTCGTCAAGGAGGCGACGGCTGCCGGGTTCGATGGCCTGAAAGGGCATCGATCGGTGGGCGGCATGCGCGCGTCGATCTACAACGCCTTTCCCGAAGAAGGAATCGATGCGCTCGTCCAGTTCATGCAGGAGTTCGAGCGCACGCGAGGATAGCTCAGCCGCCTGTCACGACGATCAACGCAGAACTCGCAGAGCAGAGATCTCAACGGTGTTCAGCCCTTCTCTGTGGGTTCGGCGGGTTCTACTTGATCCTCGTCACGCTGAGCGATGGCGTTTGCGGCCACCTGAACCAAAAGCGCGCGTACCATGCTACGATCGCATCTTTGGTCGTCGGTTTCCCGCCAGGACGTGGTATCCCATTAGGCTCGAGGCTCAGACCCCGGACGTTTTCGGCTCCCCAATTCGATCACCAACGGTCGGCTCGCTGTTCGCGGAGGTGTTTATTGCTGTCGTCCCTCATTCTCACGCTCGTCGTGGCGACCCTGCTGATCCAGACAGCCGTCTTCAGCACGACGATTTACCTGCACCGCACCGCGACCCACAAGGCGCTCGTGCTGCATCCGGCTATCGAGTGGCTCTTCAAGTTCGCGTTGTGGCTGACCACCGGACTCTCGACCAGGGAATGGGTGGCCGTCCATCGCAAGCACCATGCGTTCACCGATGAGGAAGGCGATCCGCACAGCCCGGCACTCGAGGGATTCTGGAACGTTCAGCTCGGCAATGTCTTCTACTACGTACGCGAGGTTCGCAAGACCGACGTCGTGGAGCGCTACGCGCGTGACATCAAGGAAGGCTGGTGGGATCGCTCGGTCTTCCGGCACGGCGCCGCCGGGGTGATGATCGGCACCGTCGCGCTCTGCCTGGTGATTGGCGTGTGGCCCGGCCTCATCGCCGCCGCCATTCACGCCGTGATGTATGTGTTCGTGCTCTCCTCCTCGATCAATGGCCTCTGCCACCATGTCGGGTACAAGAACTTCGACAACACCGCAACGAACCTGCGCTTCCTCGCGCTGCTGACCGGCGGCGAGGGGCTGCACAACAACCATCACGG
This sequence comes from Acidobacteriota bacterium, assembly GCA_046726355.1. Taxonomy (GTDB): domain Bacteria; phylum Acidobacteriota; class Vicinamibacteria; order Vicinamibacterales; family CAVVIG01; genus QHWF01. Next base: position 19,882 of record JBKPAI010000065.1, read on the forward strand.
CTATCCACGCAGCCCGAAATTCAGCTTCCGCGCGAGCGAGATCGACCCGGCGTGGCCGATTATCAAGCTGCTGATCGCGCTCAAGCTGGCCAAGCCCTATAAGACGATCGACGAGATTGCAGCGTAAAGAATTGGAATCTGGAATTAGGAATTTGGAATGCGTAACGCATTCCAGATTCCTGATTCCCAGTTCCAAAGCATTCCAAATTCCAAATTCCTAATTCATAATTCCAACCCGCCGCCGGCGCCGCCGCCGCCGGCGCCGGGGCTGGAACGGGCTCGCGCCTGCCTCCGCTCCTTCCACCGCCTGTTCGCTGCCGCCGCGATCGGCGACGAGCGCTTTCCAGTGATCGACCACGTCCGGCGCCTCGCCGTGGATCTCGAGCCAGGTCAGCGCCTCGCGGAAGATGTGGCGGTGTGTGAGCGCCCGCTGGGCGCGCGGACTCGATGAGAGATCCCGCAGCCGCCGCTGCAGGCCGACGATCTGACGAAGCCGCTCGACGTCGCGGCGCGCGATCGGGAGATCGCCCAGCCGCGGGCCGGGCGCCCGGCGCTCCGGATACGGGGGCGCGCTCGGGCGCTCGGTGACATCTTCCCCCCGTTCGCTGGCATCGCCGTGAGGCTGAGGCCCGGCTTCCTCCGCGTGCGCGCTTCGGTGCGCCCGGTGGCGGGCACGGTCTTCCCAGCGGCGAGCGTGTAGCGCGATCCCCAGTGGCACAAGCAGGCTGCCCAGCAGGATCGGATTGCTCAACGCTTCCGGCGTCGACGCGAACCGGCGGCGATACGCGTCGAGCGCTCCCAGCGCGCGCCAGAGCGGGTCGGCCGCGCCGTGGTGCAGCTCCCGTGAAATCGATTCGAGCAGTCCGACGTCGGCCAGGCCGCGAAAGGTCGTCTCGGCCGCGCCCGCGCGCAGAATCTTGTAGTACTCCTCGAGCAGGCGTGCCGGCGAGCTCTTGGCGATTTCACGGCGATGGGTCCGGATCGCCTGCAGCAGCGCCGGATCGATGGCGAAGTCGAGCCGCGCGGCGAGCGCGATCGCACGGATCATCCGGACCGGATCTTCGCGCACGCGGACATCGGGATCGCCGATCGCCCGAACGACGCCCGCGTGCAGATCGTCCAGGCCGCCGACGTAATCGATGATCGAGAATGTCGCGATATCGTAGAAGAGCGCATTGATCGTGAAATCGCGGCGGAACGCGTCCTCCTCCGGCGTCCCGAAGGTATTGTCGCGATGAATGAGGTGCTCGTTGACGTGATCGGCGGCCGCCGCTTCGGCTGCCGTCTGCGGGGTGGCGGCATCGCGTTCACCGGCCTCGTGGAGGACGGGTGCCGGTACGCCGTCCTGCACGACTTCTTCGCCGGGCAGGACCTGACGCCGGAACGTCGCGACTTCGATCACCTTCGGCCCGAACTTCACGTGCGCCAGGCGGAAGCGGCGCCCGATGATCCAGCAGTTGCGGAACAGTTTCTTGACCTGGTAGGGGTGCGCCGAGGTGCCGATGTCGAAATCCTTGGGTCGCCGGCCGAGGAGGAGGTCGCGGACGCTGCCGCCGACCAGATAGGCGACGTGGTCGAACTGCCGAAGTCGATAGAGGACCTTGAGTGCGTCGGGATCGATGTCACGTCGCGAGACTGAATGCTCCTCGCGCGGAATGATCCGTGGCTCAACCATCGAGGGGCATTGTACCAAACGAGTGAGCTGATCCAGCCAAACCATTGATTCGGAAGATGTTAACAGCCAATACAGGCTGTGCTACCATCGCGAAAATGAGACGTCTGATCCGTGCCGCGACTCTTACAGCCGTCGTGGCGGCCGCCGCCAGCGCATCGGTCGCCCCGGCGCTGGCCGCCGACGATCCGCTCAGTCGCGCCCGCGTCCTCTATAACCAGGGACAGTTCGAGGCCGCGGTGAACGCCGCCGAGCTCGCCCGCCTGGTTCCGGCACACGCCGACAGCGCCGACCTCGTCGCGGCGCGCGCCTACCTGGAACGTTATCGCGTCAGCGCGATGTCGGACGACCTGACGAACGCGCGCGAGAGACTGCGCCGCCTCGATCCGCAGCGCCTCGCGCCGCGCGAACGGGTCGAGTACATCGTCGGCCTCGGCGAGGCGTTGTACCTGGACCAGTCGTACGGCGCAGCGTCGGCGGTGTTCGACTCCGTGCTGCAGACCGGCGAGCTGACGACGCCGGGCTCACGCGAGCGTGTCCTCGACTGGTGGGCCGATTCTCAGGAGCGCGATGGACGCGGCCGGCCGGAGATGGATCGCCGCGCCGTCTACCAGCGGATCCGCGAGCGGATGGAACAGGAGCTGGCGTCTCATTCAGGCAGCGGCACCGCCGCCTACTGGCTGGCCGCAGCCGCCCGCGGGCAGGGCGATATCCAGGCGGCGTGGGATGCCGCGCAGGCCGCGTGGGTCCGATCACCGTTGACGACGGACAAAGGCATTGCACTGCGCGAAGACCTTGATCGGCTGGTGCTGCGCGCCATCATTCCCGATCGCGCGAAAGTGAGCGCACAATCGCCCGAGTCGCTGCGCGCGCAGTGGGAGCAGTTCAAGGAGCGGTGGAAGCGGTAGGGTGGCTTGTCGCGCAGCCCTTCAGGGCTGCCCGGCGGCCGTGATGCAGGCCTGAAGGCCTGCCTGTGTCGGCGGACCTGAAGGTCCGCACGACATCTCGGAACTCAAAACTCTCAACTCAGAACTCAAGCACCCGCGTCACGACTTCGCATCCTTCCAGTTCGGCCCGATGCCAACGTCCACCGTCAGCGGAACGTCAAGGGCTGTGGCCGACTCCATCGCTTCGCGCACGCAGGCTGCTGTCTCTTCGGCGCGGTCTGCGGGCACTTCGAACAGGAGCTCGTCGTGGACCGTGAGGATCATCCGTGCCTCGGGACGTGACTCGAGCGCGCGGTGCACGTTGATCATCGCCAGCTTCATGATGTCGGCCGCCGTCCCCTGGATCGGCAGGTTCACGGCCATGCGCTCGGCGGCCGAGCGGATCTGTCCGTTCCGGCTGTTCAGCTCGGGCACCAGCCGCCGGCGTCCGTACATCGTCTTCACGATGCCACTGGCCCGACCTTCGTCCAGCGTCCGGTCGATGAAGGCGCGCACGCGCGGGAACCCGGCGAAGTAGGCGTCGATGAAATTCTGGGCCTCCGGCTGCGGGACGCCGATGTCTTTCGCCAGCGTGAACGCGGTCTTCCCGTAGAGCAGCGCGTAATTGACCATTTTCGCCTTGGCGCGGAGCTCGTGCGGATCGCGCCCGGTGTTCGCGCCGAAGATCTTGAGCGCGGTCTGCTCGTGGAAGTCGGCGCCGCGCCGGAACGCGTCGATCAGGAACTCGTCCTTGGCGAGATGGGCGAGCACGCGGAACTCGATTTGCGAGTAGTCGGCCGAAATGAGGACGTGCCCCGGTTCGGCAATGAACGCGCGCCGGATCGCCCGTCCGAGCTCGGTGCGAATCGGGATGTTCTGCAGGTTCGGGTCGCTGCTGCTCAACCGGCCCGTGGCGGCGACCGCCTGGTTGAAACAGGTGTGGACGCGGCCGGTCTCGGGATTCACGAGCTGCGGCAGCGCGTCGATGTAGGTGCCCTTCAATTTCATCAGCGCGCGCCACTCGAGGATCATGCGCGGCAGGTCGTGCGCGAGCGCCAGCTCCTCGAGCACCTCCACGGCCGTGGACGGTGCGCGCGACGTCGTGCGTCTCAGGATGGGCAGCTGCAGCTTGTCGAAGAGAATCTCCGACAGCTGTTTCGGCGAGTTGATGTTGAACTCGCCGCCGGCGGCTTCGTAGATCTGCGCGGTGCGGCGCGCCAGCTCCTGTTCGAGCTTCTGCGACTGCGCCGCGAGCGCGGGCCCGTCCACGCGGACCCCGGCGCGCTCCACCGCGATCAGCACGGGAATGAGCGGCAGCTCGAGCCGTTCGTACACATCGCGCAACTGCTCTTGTGCAAGGAGATCACGGAAGACCGGTGCGAGCTGGCCCGCCAGATCGGCGCGCTCCCCTGCATAATCGAGTGCGGTCTCGGCCGGCACGTCCGCCAGCGACACCGACTTCGCGCCGCGGCCGCAGACGTCTTCTTCCGTCAACGCCTTGTAGCTGGTGTGTTCGAGCGCGAGATCTTCCAGCCGGTGCTCCGATCGACTCGCATCGATCAGATAGCTCGCGAGCATCGTGTCGAGATCGAAGCCGCGGAGCGTGATGTTGTGCCGGGCGAGCACGATCGCGTCGAACTTCAGGTCGTGCCCGACCTTGCCAATTGCCGGGTCTTCGAGCACGGGACCAAGCGCAGAGAGCGCCTCTTCAATCGGCACGGGGGCGGCGCCGAGCGCGTGGTGGCCGATCGGGACGTAGTCGGCGTCGCGCGCGGCCGTCGAGAACGCGAGGCCGACAATGGCGGCCCGCATGGACCCGCCCTGACCGGGAAGAACCCGCAACGCGAAGCGCTCGGCCGCACGCAGCCGTTCCGCCAGCGCGCGAAGCGCGTCGCCGGTATTGGCGATCCGATAGGCTTTGCTGATCGTACCGGCCGTCGGGGCGTACTCCTTGGCCAGGCTGCGGAAGCCGAGCTCGTTGAAGATCTGGAATGATCGCTCGCGCGACGCGCCGCGGTATTTCACCGCCGCGGGGTCGAACTCCACGGGAACGTCGATGCGGATGGTGGCCAGCTGGCGGCTCTGGCGGGCGGCGTCGATGTTCGCGAGCAGCGGCTGGCGGTAGCGTTTCTGCGGAATCGTCGCCGCCTGCGCGATCAGGTTCTCCAGCGTTCCGTGCGCGGCAATCAGCTCGCGGGCGCCCTTGTCGCCGATGCCGGGCACACCCTTGATGTTGTCGATCGTGTCGCCCATCAACGCGACGACGTCGACGACCTGGTCGGGAGTGACGCCGAGCTTCTCTTTGACCGCGGCCGCATCGTACCAGGTGCCTTCGTCGCGCGGGTTGAAGACGCGGATGCCATCGCGGACGAGCTGAAAGAAGTCTTTGTCCAGCGTGACGATGACCGCGTCAAAGCCCGCGGCGGTGGCCTTGTGCGCGAGCGTTCCGATCACGTCGTCGGCTTCATAGCGATCGGAGGTGACGATCGGTACCCCGAGCGCTTCGCACGCCGCGTGCACCATCGAAATCTGAGCGGCGAGCTCATCCGGCATCGGCGCGCGGTTCGCTTTGTAGTCGGCCGCGAGATCGTCGCGGAAGGTGCGTCCGGGCAGGTCGAACGAGGCGGCGATGTACTGCGGCTTGTGCTCGTTGAGCAGTTTGCGCAGCATCGTGACGAAGATGTAGACCGCGTTCGTCGGCTGGCCTTTCGCGTTGCGCAGCAGGCCGCCCTCGGCCGTGCGCACCGGCGCGTGATAGGCGCGGTACATCTGCGAGCTGCCGTCGATGAAATAGACAACCGGTCTGGCGGGCATGGGCCGAAGGGAGTGACGAGTCATGAAGTTCTGAGTGGTGAGTTCTGAGTGGTGAGTCATGGGTCGTGGCGAATGACTCTCACACCACTCGAGACTCAACACTCATGACTCAGAACTCAAGACTCAGAACTGAAAACTCAAAACTCTTACTATATCATTGGCGGTTATGTGCATTCGCGGCCGCGCATGTCTGATCGCATGGCTGGCGATCGAGCTTGCGGGGTGCGGCGGCACCGGAGGGCTGTTCCGGCAATACGAATACGAAGAGGATGTGTACGTGTCCCTCGATGGCCGCGCCACCGTGTACGTCAACAGCTCGATGGCCGCGCTCAACGCGCTGCGCGGTACGTCATTCGACGAGAGTCCGACGGCGCGGCTCGATCGCGACGCCGTCGGCGCCTATTATTCGACCGCGAATACGCACGTCGCCCGGGTCAGCTCGACGCGCCGCCGCGGCCGCCGCATCCTTCACGTCCGCGTCGACGTCGACGATATCCGGCGTCTCGGCCAGGCGCCGCCGTTCGCCTGGTCGTCGTACCGGTTCGAGCGGCGGAACGGCGAGTTCGTGTACCGGCAGGAACTCGGCGCCTCGGCCGGCGCCCACGCCCGGAGCGGCGCCTGGACCGGTGAGGAACCCGTCGCATTCCGGCTTCATCTCCCCAGCAAGATCACGTGGAACAACTCAGCCACCCGCGTCCGTCGCGGGAACATCCTCGTCTGGGAGCAGCCGATCGCCGATCGTCTGCGCGGCGTGCCGCTGACGCTCGAAGCGCGGATGCAGACGCAGTCGATTCTCTACCGCACGCTGTGGCTGTTCGCCGCGACGTTTCTCGCCGTGGCCGCCGCATTCGTCCTCGTCATCTGGTGGGTGATGAGGCGACCCGTACGAGGTTCGCATCATGCCGACACGGTTTGATCAGTTCGGCGCCAAGCCCGCCGTCCTGCGGTGTTCGCGCTGTGGGAGGTTCGTCGACTGGGAAGAGGCGCAGGTGCAGGTGATCTGCTCGTGCAAGCCGCACGTCGACCTGCCGCCCGTTCTGGTGCGGGAAGCGACCGACTCAGACCGCGCGGCCGCGCGCGAGCTGTTCACGCGCGATTTCGGACGGACGAAGATTGTCGCCTACAGCGAGGTCATGGACATCGACCAGATGCCGGCGCTGGTGGCGGTCCGCTATGAGGAGCCGTCCGGAGCGCTCGCCTATCGCCTCCACGGCGATGCCCTCCATATCGTCGCCCTCGCGACCGACCCGATGTGGCAGCGCTCCGGCGTCGGCGGACATCTGGTCGCGGAGGCCGAGCTGCTGGCCCGTCGCCTGAATCTGCGGCGGCTGGTCGTGTCGACCACCAACGACAATCTGCCCGCGCTTTATTTCTATCAGCGCCGCGGCTACCGGATGACCGACTTCGTGCCGAACAGCATCATCATGCACACGGGGCAGGAGGTGTCCGGCTTCGCAGGCATCCTCGTGCGCGACGAGATCCGGCTCGAGAAGACGCTGGAAGAATCGTGAGATTGTTGATTCTTGATTGCTGATTGCTGATTGCTGATTGCTGATTGTTGATTGTTGATTGCTGATTGCTGATTTCATTCGCGACTTTCATACTGAAGCAGGAATCAACAATAAAATCACCAATCACCAATCACCAATCAAGAATCAGCAATCACCAATCAGCAATGAAGAACTATCCCTACTGGTGGGACACAGTCCCGGCCCTGCAGCTGCGGCCTCAGGACGCGCCGCCGTCCTCGGAGCCTTCCGATGGCGCGCGCGAGAGCATCGAGCGCGCGATCCCGTTTGACGTCGCGGTTGTCGGGGCGGGCTACACCGGTCTCGCGGCAGGGCGGCAGCTCGCGCGAGCCGGAGCGTCGGTCGTCATTCTCGATCGCGAGCGCATCGGCTGGGGCGCGAGCTCGCGGAATGGCGGTCAGGTCCTGACCGGGCTGAAGGTGGATGCGACCCTCCTGGTGTCGCGCTACGGCGAGGCGCACGCCTGCCGGCTGTTCGAGGCGTCGCGTGCCGCGATCGAGCGGCTCGAATCGCTGATCATCGAGGAATCAATCGAGTGCGAGTACGAGCGCGTGGGGCACGTGCAGGCCGCCTTCAAGGCGTCGCACTTCGATCAGTTTCGCCGCGAACAGGCGCTGCTCGCCCGCGTGTTCCGGCACCGGGTGGAGCTGGTCTCGCGCGAGGACCAGCGGTCGGAGCTCGGCACCGCCGCCTATCATGGATTGCTCGTCGACGCCCGCAGTGGCGCGTTGAACCCGGCGCGCTACGTCCACGGTCTCGGCGGCGCGGCCCTGCGTGCCGGAGCGCAGGTGGCCGCCGGCGCGGGCGTGAGACGGCTGCGAAAGGATGCCGGGTGCTGGAGTCTGGCCACGTCGATCGGCGACGTCCGCGCGCGCGAGGTGCTGATGGCGACGAACGGATACGCGAACGGCGCCTGTCCGCCGCTGCAGCGCCGCCTGGTCCCGCTCGGCAGCTACATCATCGCCACCGAGCCGCTGCGCCCGTGTGAAGCCGCGAGTGTGCTGCCGCGGCGGCGGATGGCGTTCGATTCCAAGCAGTTTCTCTACTACTTCCGGCTGACCGCCGATTCCCGGCTGCTGTTCGGCGGCCGCGCCGCGTTCACCCGTCCCACGCCGGCCGCGACGCGCCGGGCCGCGCGGATCCTGAGAGACGGCCTGGCCCGCATCTTTCCGGAGCTGGCAACCAGGTCGGTCGACTACGCGTGGAGCGGGAACGTGGCCTTCACCCGCGATCAGCTTCCCCACGCCGGTCGGCTCGAAGGCGGCGGCGGCGTCTTCTTCGCCGCCGGCTACTGCGGTCACGGCATTGCGATGGCGACCTGTCTGGGCGAGCTGGTCGCCCGGCGGATGGCAGGCGAGCGGATCGAGCATCCGCTGTTCGACGATCGCTGGGCCGCGATCCCCTTCTACACCGGCCGCCCGTGGTTTCTGCCGCTCGTCGGCGCGTATTACACGGTGAAGGATTGGATCCAGTAGATCTCGAGTACTCGGCCGACGAGATGCGCGCGATGGCGGGCATGGTGGTAGCGCGGTGTATCGAGCACCTCATCGCCCTGCCCGGCGCGCCAAGTTGCGGGGACCTCGATGCGCGCGCGCTCTGCGCGGCGATGCGCGAGCCGCCGCCCGAGCAGGGCACGGCGCTCGAGCCGCTCCTCGACCGACTGTTCCGTGAATGGGTACCGCGATCCTTCACCGCCTCCGGGCCGGGGTACCTCGCCTTCATTCCGGGCGGCGGTCTCTTCCCCGCGGCCCTGGCCGATTTCATCAGCAATACGACCAACCGGTACACCGGCATCTGGCTGGCGGCGCCCGCGCTCGTCCAGCTCGAAGCCAACGCGCTCGACTGGCTGCGCGACTGGATGGGCTTTCCTCCGGCGACGCGCGGCCTCTTCACGACCGGCGGGTCGATGGCCACCTGGAACGCAATCCTCTGCGCCCGCGAACGGTATCTTGGCGCCGATATCCGGCCCGGTGTGCTGTACACATCGGACCAGGCGCACCACTCGGTCCTCAAGGCCGCCAAGCTCGCGGGGGTGATGCCCGATCGCGTCCGTGCGATCGTGTCCGACGAGCGCTACCGGCTGCGCGTGGACGCGCTCGAACAAGCCATCGAAACCGACCGGCGCGCCGGCCTCATGCCGTTCGCGGTCGTGTCGAGCGCCGGCACGACCAATACCGGAGCAGTCGATCCACTCGACGCCATCGCCGACGTCTGCGGGCGCGAGAGCCTCTGGCATCACATTGACGGCGCCTACGGCGCCTTCTTCTCCCTCTGTCCGGACCGTGGCGCCGCGTTGAGCGGTCTGACACGCGGCGACTCGCTGACCCTGGATCCCCATAAGGGCATGTTCCTGCCGTACGGGACCGGTGCCCTGCTCGTGCGCGACGGTGCGCGGCTGAGAGCGGCGCACGAGGCGACCGCGGCGTATCTTCCGCCGCTGCCGCATCCGCTGGACTTCTACGATCCGAGCCAGCACGGTCCTGACCTGTCGCGCGGATTTCCCGGGCTCCGCGTCTGGCTGACGGTGAAGCTGTACGGCACGGCCGCTATTCGGGGCGCGCTGGCGGAGAAGCGTGCGCTCACGCTTGACGCCGCCCGCCGCATCGCCGATCTGCCCGGCATCGTCATCGACGCGCCGCCGGAGCTCTCGTTGTTCGCGTTCCATCTGACCTGGCCGGGTGCGACCCGAGCCGATGAGGATCTCGCCACCCGGCGGCTCATGGAGGAGACCACGAAGAGGGGACGCGTGATGGTGACCGGCTGCACGGCCCACGGCCGATATCTGGGCCGTGTGTGCGTGCTCAGCTTCCGCACGCACGCGCGGCACATCGACGCACTCGTGGACGACATGGCTGCCGCGATCCGTGACATTCTTCCGTGAAGAACGCAATGGACAGACGGACGATCAACGCAGAACTCGCGGAACACGCAGAAAAACCTGAGGTTGCGCTGCGAGTTCTGCGGTTTCTGCGTTAATCGTCGTGGTGATCTGTCGAAGCGGGCTTACGCTAATGCGTGAACCGATACCCGACTATGGATTTGAAGATCCATCGTTCGCTCGGTCCGGTCAGCCCGCGACCGACTGCGAAGTTGAGCTCCCAGTCGGGCGAGACGTCGAGATCGAGCGTCGGAAAGATCATGTGCTTCTGTTCTTCCCGTGGCAGAAGGTTCGTGAGGCTGCCGGTGGCGGCGTAGTACTCGACGCCGGCTGCGACGATCGGGGTGACACTCCAGGCGAGCTTGACGCCGGGCTCGAATTCCGGCCCCTCCTCCTCGTCCGGGCCCTTCAGTGCCTTTGAGAAGTTCGGATTAATCGACAGATAGAGTCGTCCTTCCTCGTGTTCCAGGATCGGCCGAATTTCGAGCGTGCGGGTGTTGGCTTCGAACTGGCGCTGGTTGAAGCCAAGCTCGAAGCTGAGGCTGATGTTGAAAAAGAGATTCGGCGTTTCCGGCACGCGGAAGCGCGGTCTGATGCGGGCGCCGGCGAATTCACCGCCGTGGCCGGGCACGTGCGCCGCAGTGACGAGATACCCGGCGCATTCGAAGTACCTGGTGAAGCCGTGAGTGACTTCGACCGTCGTGTGCACCTGATGGTGGTTGGCAAACTCGCCGGGCGGCGTCTCGACGGCTGCACCGGGAAAGAAATTGGTGTGCATCTCGACCATCGTGCGGCCCGGTTCCACGGTCTGGTACGGATACACCTGGATCTCGAACAGATCCTGGGCGGCGGCGGTGTGGGAGAGGAGCATCCAGAGGAGCGCCGCAATCGCAGGCCGAGCGATGCACATGACGGAGGTTACGGAGGAAACGGTATCACACAGAGGAGCAGAGGAACGGAGACGAAACGGAGATTTCTCCGTACATTGGTTAGCCAACTCCGTTTTGGCTCCGTTTCTCCGTTTCTCCGTGTAATACCGTTTCCGCCGTCCGCTCCGTTCGCGCGGCATTCACGCGCGTGCGCGTTTCTTCGGGGCCGCGATCCGTTCGACCGGGCCGGCAGGCTTCTTCTGTGTCGCACTGATCGAGTCGAGGCTCTTGCGCAGCGCCTCCATCAGGTTGACCACCTTCGGCGGCGCTTCGACCTGCGGCGTGACGACTTCGCGGCCCTCGACTTTCGCGTCGATGATCTCGCGCAGCCCGGCCTGATACTCGTCGCGGTAGGAATCGAACTCCAGTTCGCCCTCGAAGGTGGCCATGACCTGCCGCGCCAGCCGCACTTCCTCCGGCTTGACCGTGGCCGGCATGTCGGCCAGTTCATCGATCGCATCCATGCGGCGGATTTCCGCCGCGTGGCGCAGCGTGTACATGATCAGCCCGCGTTCGCGCGGCTGCACCTTCACGAGATACTCGCGGCCGTAGAGCGCAACCTTGCCGACGCCCGCCTTCCCCTTCATCCCTTCGCGGATGACCGCGAAGGCGTCGCGGGCGACCGGGCCATCGGGCGCGAGATAGTAGGGCCGTTCGAGATAGATCGGATCGATCTCGGTGTCGTCGGTGAATTTCTCCAGGTTGATGACGCGCGTCGATTCCACGCGCACCTTCTCGATATCCTCTTCCTCGATGACCACGTAGCGCCCCTTTTCGAACTCGTACCCCTTCACGATGTCGGTGTTCGGCACTTCCTTTTCACACTGCGGGCACCACCGCTTCTGCTGAATCCGCGTCTGACACGCGGCATGCAGCTGATTGAAGCTGAGCGTCGCGGCGGCGTCGGTCGCCGGAAACACCTTCACAGGGATGTTGACGAGGCTGATCTTCAGGTAGCCTTTCCATGTCGGTCGTGCAGCCATTGATCCTCCGGACCGGCCAGCCGGCAAGGGGCGTCCGGGCCCCAACGTTTTCGAGCGCAAAAATGTCTTCCTCGGGTGCGTGTCTGAGAAACGTGAACACGCTCCGAGTAACCCGGCGACGCCGGCACAAACACGGCGTGATTCCAAGAAATTGCGCGCAGCGCCTGCTCGGAGCCCGTTCGCCCTCTGCCCGCACGGGCTCCGAGGCTGAGTCGCTGATCCTCCTCCCGGAAAAGACCGCGGTCAAGCTAGAATCGCTCCAGGAGCGTGTCTGAGAACGTGAACACGCTCCTGGTAGGCCGGCGACGCCGGCGAAAAACATGGCCGGAAGTCTAAGAATATTGCGCGCGTGACGCACGCCCACGCGGATCCTCGTGAATAGATCCGCGGCCGCGCTACGGCGCGTCCGCGGCGAAGCCGTGGTTGCACGCAAACCCGACACGTGTGACACGGTCACGCCGTGCAAGCACGGCTAAGGAGCATGAATATGGCCGACTGGCTGTCCCCCCGCTTGTGTGTTGCTGCCGGTATCGTGGCGATGTTGGCGCTGACCACTCTGGCCGGCGCCGAACGGTCCTCGTCCGCGATGGCCAGCGCAGCGACGAAGTTTCTCGGCGCCCTGACCCCTGAGCAGCGGAAACAGGCCTCGTTCGACTTCTCGTCCGACGAGCGCCTGCACTGGCATTTCATTCCTACCGAGACCTTCCCGCGCAAGGGGCTCACAATCAAGGAGATGAACGAGTCGCAGCGGAAGCTGGCGCACGATCTGATCCGGGCCGGATTGAGCCAGCGCGGCTACCTGACGGCGACCTCCATCATGGAGCTTGAAACCGTGCTCGGCGCGCTCGAGGCCGCGCAGCGCGCGACCGCCGCACAGCCGCCGCGGAACGCCCCGCTCGTCCGCGACCCCGAACGCTACTTCTTCTCCATCTTCGGGACGCCCTCGACGAAGGACACCTGGGGCTGGCGCGTGGAAGGCCATCACGTTTCGCTCCATTTCACCGTGGTCAACGGGACGCTCGTCGCGGGTGCGCCGTCGTTCTTCGGCTCGAATCCCGCGGAGGTCCGCGAGGGGCCGAAGAAAGGACTGCGGATTCTGGGGGCGGAGGAGGACGCGGCGCGCGCGCTGCTCGAATCGCTCGATCAGGAGCAGCGCACCAGGGCGATTATCCAGACGGACGCGCCCGGTGACATGCTGACGATGGCGAACGTCGAGATCAAACCGCTGTCGCCGTCCGGGATCATGGCCGATGCGCTGAAGCCGAACCAGCGCGACCTGCTGACGAAGCTGATTGATGTGTACACCGGCTTCATGGCGCCCGACCTCGCGGCAGATCGGACGGCGAAGCTGAAAAAGGCGGGTGTGGAGAAAGTCGGCTTCGCCTGGGCGGGCCCCGTCGAGCGCGGCAAGAAGCACTACTATCGCGTCCAGGGGCCGACGTTCCTGATCGAGTACGACAACACCCAGAACGACGGCAATCACATTCACTCGGTCTGGCGCGATTTCGAGGGCGACTTCGGGCGCGATCTGCTGCGCGAACATCTGAAGTCCACGCCGCATCCGTAAGTTCACCACAGAGGACGCGGAGGACGCGGAGGACGCTCGACCTCCGCGCCCTTCATGTGGAGTGCGAACCTTCAGGTCCGCCCCCTCGCAGCCGATCCCTCGGACCCCTCCACCCGAAACGGGCCGCGGCCACAGCCTTTGCCTGAAGCGGCACCGCGGCGGTACTCTATGTCTGATTCGGAGGACTCGTGTGGCGTACGGATACCACGCGGCAGGTTGGCGTCTGTCTCATCGCTTGTTCCGTGCTGTTCCCAGGCCGCGTGCTCGCTCAGGCCACCGGCGCCATTACCGGGCTGGTGACCGACTCCTCCGGCGGCGTGCTTCCCGGCGCGACGGTTGACGCGGCGAACCAGGATACGGGCCAGGTGCGCACCGCCGTCACGGCGAACGACGGGTTCTATACGATCCCGCTGCTGAATCCTGGACGATACACGCTCAAGGCGACGCTCAGCGGGTTCCGTACGACCGTTCGCGACGGCGTCGTTGTCGTCGTCAACGAGAGCGCCCGCGCCGATCTGCAGTTGCAGGTGGGGCAGGTGGAGGAGCGCGTCACCGTGCAGGCCGAGTCGCCGCTGGTGGAAACGACGAACGCCACCCTTGGCGTCGTGATCGACCGGCAGAAAGTGGTCGATTTACCGCTCAACGGCCGCAATTTCACGCAGCTCGGCACGTTGATTCCGGGCGTTGTCGCGCCGCCGGCGGCGCTCGGCGGACAAACCGGCGATGCGACGCCGGGCGGGTTCGGCAACGTGACCGGCGGGTTCAACGTCAACGGTCAGCGGAACCAGTCGAACAACTTTCTTCTCGACGGCGCCGCCAACAACGATTCGTTCAACACCGGCTTCGTCCTGCGCCCGCCGCCCGACGCGATCCAGGAATTCAAGATTCTCACCCACTCGTACGATGCCGAGTTCGGCCGCAGCGCCGGCTCGGTGGTGAACGTGGTGACAAGATCGGGGACGAACGACTGGCGGGGGAGCCTCTGGGAATTCAATCGCGACGATGCGCTGCAGGCGCAGAACTATTTTGCCGCGGCGAAGCCGGCGCTAAAGCAGAACCAGTTCGGCGGTGCCGCCGGCGGTCCGCTCGTGACGAATCGTCTGTTTCTGTTCAGCTATTTCGAGGGATTCAAGAACCGGCAGGGTGTCACCGACACGCGCATCGTGCTGTCGGCGGCGCAGCGCAACGGCGATTTCTCGGGCGGCGGCGTGGTTCGCGATCCGCTGACCGGTCTGCCGTTTCCCGGCAACGTCATTCCGGCCGATCGCATCCATCCGATCGCGCGCACGATCCTGGATCAGTACATCCCGCTGCCCAACGGCGAGGCCAACCGCGCCGTGCGCTCCCCCGACGTTCGCGATACTCGCCAGCAGTTCGGTTCGCGAGTCGACTATCACGTCACGGATCAGCACGTGCTGCTCGGCCGCTATATGGTGGCGCACACGCGAAATGTCAATCCGCTCGGCGGCTCGAACTTTTCGCCTGCCGGCAATACCGCGATTGCGACGCTGCAGGACGTCATGGGATCCGATACCTGGCTGCTGCGATCGAACATGATCAACGTGGCGCGTGCCTCCTTCAATCGCATCGCGGCGAAGCCGACGGTCACGAGCGGGCTGAACCTGAAGGATCTCGGGTTCGCTTACGCGGGCACCAATCCCACCGCCGCCGGCCTGCCCTTCGTGACCGTCACCGGGTTTTTCACGACCGGTGACGCGCAACAGCCGTTTGCCTCGCGCACCAACAACGTCTTTTCGCTGACCGACGCGCTGTCATGGGTCACCGGGGCGCATTCGTTCAAGTTCGGCGGCGAGCTGCGCCGCGATCAAATCAGGGTCTCGTTCATCAACCGGCCGAACGGCGACTTCACGTTCAGCACGCAGTACACGGGCAACGCGGCCGCCGATTTTCTTCTCGGGTTCCCGTTCCAGTTCCGGCAGGCGAGCGGCGACCCGAACCTGGACGGCTCGTCATGGGTCTACGCCGGCTACGGCCAGGACGAGTACCGGGTCTCGCGTGTGACGTTGAACTACGGCGTCCGCTACGAAGTGAATCGGCCGTTCGCCGAGCGGCAGGATCACCTGAACGCGTTTCATCCCGGCCAGCAATCGCAGGTGTTTCCGGCCGCTCCGACCGGGCTGGTGTACCCCGGCGATCCTGGAGTGCCGCGCGGCACCTATCGGACCGACGCGAACAACGTCGCGCCGCGAGTGGCGGCCGTGTGGGATCTGCAGGGCGACGGCCGGACCAGCCTCCGCGGGGCCTGGGGCCTGTTCTACGACACGCTGCCAGGGCAGGGCGATTTCTTCCAGAACGGCACGCTCGCGCCGCCGTTCCAGCCACTGACCGAGGTGAGCTTTCCGCTCGTGATGACGGCCTCGCCATTCGCGAATCCGCTGGAGGGTGTCGGCGGCGCCCCGGGATTTCCGCCGGGCCTCGTCTTCATCGGCTGGGGAACGGATTTCGCCACGCCCGTGGTCCATCAGTACAACGTGACCCTGCAGCGTCAGCTCGGCACGCACTGGGGCGTCGAGGCGGGTTATGTCGGGTCGCGCGCGAAGAACCTGCCGATCTTCATCGAGGTCAACCCCACGATCCCGATCCTGACGCCGGTGCCGCGCATCGGGCCGCGCGTCTTTCCCGCGTTCGGCCTCGTGCGGCCGACGTTCTCGGTTGCGAACTCGTGGTACGACTCGATGCAGGCCAGTGCACGCCTGCGACCCTGGCACGGTCTCACCCTGCTGGCATCGTACACGCTGGGCCATGCCGTCGATCACGTGTCGGGCCTGAACATCGGCGGGGAACCGCGGCCCATCCTGCCGGTGACGATGGGCGACGACGGGACGTTTGCGGCAGCGCTCGGGCGGGAGAAAGGAGACGCGCTGTTCGATGCGCGCCATCGTTTCGTAGTCAGCTTCGGCTACCGGCTGCCGGAGCTTGGCGATCGGGGGACCGCGGCGCGGCTCGCGCTCGGCGGCTGGCAGGTGAACGGCATCATCCAGGGCCAGACCGGATTTCCGCTGACGGTGATCGAGCCGAACAACGTCTCGCTGACGAGCCTGACGAACCGGCCGGACATGGTCTGCGATCCGAACGATGGGGCGCTCCGGACGGTTGAGCAGTGGTTCAACACCGCCTGTTTCCGCCGGCTCACACTGCCGCAGAACGCCGGACAGCTCGGCGACGAGCCGCGCAACGCGGTTCGCGGACCGGGCTTCAACCGGACCGATCTGTCGCTGGTGAAGAACGTTGCCGTGGCACGAACGCAGCAGCTGCAGCTGCGCATCGAAGCGTTCAACGTGTTCGACTCGATTCGATTCGGGCAGCCGGGAAACATGATCGGCACTCCGACCTTCGGCGTGATCACCACGGCGGAAGACGGCAGGATCGTGCAGCTCGGGATCAAGTACTCGTTCTGATGAACGGAGGGAACGGAGGTAGCGGAGGAAACGGTATTACCGTTCTCTCCGTCGGCTCGATATGCAGCGACGAGATTTTCTGCGGCACACGATCGCCGTCCTTGCAGGCACCGCCGCTCCCGCCCGCGCCTTCGGCATCGTGGTCCAGGACGCGAATCGGCCCGCCGTACCCTGCGGCGCCGCGGCCGGCGACGTGGCCGATGGCCGCGCGATCGTGTGGAGCCGGACCGATCGGCCCGCCCGGTTGATCGTCGAATATTCGACAACCGGGTCGTTCAGCGAGCGGCGACGAATCGTCGGTCCGGCGGCGCTCGAGGACACCGATTTCACCGCCCGCGTCGATCTCAGCGCGCTGCCCCCGGGGCAGCGGATCTCATATCGCGTTCAATTTCAGGATCTCTCGGATCTGCGGGCGTTGAGCCCGCCCGTGGAGGGCAGCTTTCAGACTGCTTCGCAGGCGCCGGACCGCGACGCCGCCTTCAGTTTTTCTGCCGACAGCGTCGGCCAGGGCTGGGGGATCGATCCGGCCCGCGGAGGCCTCGCGATCTACGATGCGATGCGCCGCGCGGAACCCGACGTGTTCATCCACCTGGGCGACACGATCTACGCCGATCAGCCGCTGCAGCGCGAGGTCGCGCTCGATGACGGGTCGGTCTGGCGCAACATCGTGACCGAGGCGAAATCGAACGTCGCACAGGAGCTCGCGGACTACCGCGGCAATCATCTGTACAACTTTCAAGACGAGCACCTGAAACGGTTCAACGCCGAGGTCTCGCAGATCGTGCTGTGGGACGATCACGAAGTGCGCGATAACTGGTATCCGGCCCAGCGGCTCGATCCCGACGTCCGCTACGCGGTCAAAAGCGTGGCGCTGCTCGCCGCCAGGGGGAAGCGCGCGTTTCTCGAATACCAGCCGCTTCGAATCAATCCGGTCGAACCGGAGCGCATCTACCGTTCGTGGAAACGCGGTCCGCTTCTCGAGATCTTCGCGCTGGACATGCGCAGCTATCGCGGCGACAACTCGCGCAACACTCAACCCGACCTCGACGAGAATTCGGCCCTTCTGGGAAGCGCGCAGCTGTCGTGGGTAAAGAGCGCGCTGGCGGTCTCGACAGCGACCTGGAAAGTGATTGCCGCTGACCTGCCGATCGGATTGGTCGTCGCCGACGGGCCCGACAGGTTCGAGGCGGTGGCGAACAGGAACGACGGCCCGCCGCTCGGCCGCGAGCTGGAGATCGCACAGCTGCTCGCGTTCATCCGCGATCGCAACATCCGGAACGTCGTGTGGATCACCGCGGATGTTCACTACGCAGCGGCGCATCACTACGATCCGGCCCGGGCCCGGTTCCCCGGCTTCGCGCCGTTCTGGGAATTCGTGGCCGGACCGCTGCACGCGGGGACGTTCGGTCCCAACGCGCTCGATCGCACGTTCGGTCCTGAAGTTCGCTTCCTCGCCATCCCGCCCGGCATGAAACCGAATCGACCGCCGAGCGACGGCTTTCAGTTCTTTGGTCTCGGCCGCGTCGATCACCGGACGCGTGCGCTCACGATGCAGATCCGGAATCGGCAGGGCCAGACGCTGTACTCGATTGAGCTCGCACCGGAGCCGGAGCGGTAGTGTCCAGCTGTACGTCCTCGTCTTGATCGACGTCGACGCTGGTGGATGTGCGGATCATCAACCCTGAGCTCGCAGAACACGCAGAAGATCAGCAGACCGCTCAGCGAGGTCTGCGGTTTCTCCGCTGATCGTCGTGTCTGTCGGTGATTCGAGAGGATTTCGGCCTCTGTGGCTGGTCGTCTTGCGAACCTCGTCTCCACGGAATTCGTCTACCGTTCTGATGTGGAACGATCTTCGTATCGGCCTGCGGCTGCTCTGGAAAGAAAAGGCCTTCTCCCTGACCGCCGCGCTGACGCTCGCCCTGTGCATCGGCGCGAACGCGGCACTGTTCTCGGTCGTGCATCACGTCCTCCTGAAGCCGCTGCCCATTCCCGGCTCCGATCGGATCCTCATCATCGGCAACTCGTATCCGGGCGCCGGCCAGGCCGGGGCGGGATCGGTGAGCGTGCCCGATCACTACGACCGCCTGCGCGACACCACGGTGTTCGAGGAACAGGCGCTCTACAACGGCCGCAATCAGAGCGTCGAACAGAACGGCACTCCGGCTCGGATCCGCGTCAACCAGGTCACACCGTCGTTCTTCCGCCTGCTCGGCGTCGCACCGGCGATCGGCCGCACGTTCACCGAGCAGGATGGCGAGGTCGGCAACGACAAGAAGGTGGTCCTCAGCTACGCGATGTGGCAGTCGCAGTTCGGCGGCAGCCCGAACGCCATCGGCCGCGACCTCCGCATCGACGGCCAGCCGTTTACCGTCATCGGCGTGATGCCGCAGGGCTTCTACGACCTGAACTCGAATGTGATGCTCTGGCGACCGCTCGCGTTCACGCCGCAGCAGAAAGACGACTCGCAGCGGCACAGCAACAACTACCAGAACATCGCGCGGTTGAAGCCGGGTGCGACTCTGCGGCAGGCGCAGGCGCAGATCGACGCCATTAATGTGGCCAATCTCGATCGGTTTCCTCAATACAAGGAGCTTCTCATCAACGCTGGCTTTCACACGATCGTCCAGCCGCTGCAGAGCTACTTCGTCCGCGACGTCAAGGCGACGCTGTACTTGATGTGGGGCGGCGCGCTGTTCGTGCTGCTGATCGGCGGCGTGAACATCGCGAATCTCGTGCTGGTTCGATCGCGCGCACGCGTCAGAGAACTCGCGACGCGGCTCGCGCTCGGCGCCGGGCGGTGGCGCGTCGGCCGGCAGCTGGTCACCGAAACCCTGCTCCTGACGTTCGCTGCGGCCGTCGCCGGGCTGTTCGTCGGGTACGCGACGCTCCGGCTGTTCGGGACGCTCAACATTCAGGATCTGCCGCGCGGCCTGGAAATCCGCCTCGACGCGGCCGTCATCGCGTATACGCTGGCGATCGCCGCGCTGGTCGGCGTGGTGCTCGGGCTGATTCCCGTGGCGAATGTCCTGCCCGCCCATCTGACCACGGTGCTCCGCGAAGAAGGGCGGAGCTCGACAGCCGGCCGCGGCGCGCGGACGCTGCGGCGGACGTTGGTGGTCGCGCAGGTGGGTTTTGCCTTCGTGCTGTTGACGGGCGCCGGGCTCCTCTTTGCCAGCTTCCGTCAGGTGCTCGCCGTCGATCCCGGCTTCAGAGCGGAAGGCGTGCTCACCGCCTCCATCAGCCTGCCGCGCGCGCGTTACAACCGGGAAGCGATGGCGGCCTTCACCAACGACGCGCTGCGGCGGCTGCGCGCGCTGCCTGGCGTGACGGCGGCCGGTGCGACCAATACGATTCCATTCGGCGGCAACAACAGCGACAGCGTGATCCTTGCCGAAGGCTATCAGATGAAGCCGGGCGAATCCGTGATTTCACCGAGCCAGGTCGTGGTCACGCCGGGGTACTTCGAGTCGATCGGCGTGAAGCTGGTTCACGGGCGGTTCTTCGACGAGCGCGACTCGGCCACGGCCGCGAAGGCAATCATCGTGGACGAGACACTCGCCCGGCGGTTCTGGCCGGGCCGGGATCCGATCGGCCGGCGGATGTACATGCCTACCGACATCAACAACCTGCTTGCGGTCACCGACAAGACCGTGTGGCTGCACGTCGTCGGCGTGATCGGCGATATCAAGCTGCACGATCTGACTGAGGCCAGGAAATCGGTCGGCGCCTGCTTTCTCCCTGCGGATCAGGCCGAGGCTCCCAACCTGACGTTCGCGCTGAAAACCGCTGGCGATGCGGCGGCGCTCACGTCGGGCGTGCGGCGGGCGCTGGCCGAGCTCGATCGCGAGCTGCCGGTGTTCGATACCCTGACGCTGGAAGAACGACGGGAGAAGTCGCTCGTCGGCCGGCGGTCGCCGGTGGTCTTGTCGCTTGCCTTCGGCCTGGTCGCCCTGCTGCTGTCGGCCATCGGGATTTACGGCGTCCTTGCCTATCTGGTGACACAGCGGACGAAGGAGATCGGCATCCGGCTGGCGCTCGGCGGCAGTGCGGCCGCGATCTTCGAGCTGGTCATCCGCGAAGGCCTGCTGCTGATTGGCGCCGGGTTCGCGATCGGCGGGGCCGGTGCCCTTGCGCTGCGGCGCGGCATCGAAAGCCAGTTGTTCGGCATCAGCGCCACTGATCCGGTCGTTCTCACGACTGTCACGTTCGTGCTGGCCGTTGTGGCCGTGCTCGCCTGCGCCCTTCCGGCGCGGCGGGCGACGCGGATCGATCCCATCGTCGCGCTCGCCGAATAGACACACGCCTCCGAGACGCTGCGGTGTGGCTCGATGGGCCAAAGTGGAATCGAGCATAAACGGCCAACGTTCAGGGCTACGAGACGAGAGTCGGGGTCTTCCGAGCACGGTACAGGGCAGGCCCGCGCACGCTGCAGTACGGAAGCCCCTATAATCCCGCATGCGGTAAACCCACTCCTTTGACGACACGTTTGCCGTGCTGCGCGGGATGCTCGATGCGAACGCGAAGGGCCTCGCCGTCACCGTCACAACGGCTATGCGCACTCGTTCGCCGGCATGGGCATCCAGTTTCTGCTCTTTGCCATGGCGAACCTCGGGATCGAGGTCCTCCTCGAGCGTCAGCGCGGCCTGTGGAAGCGTATCCGCAGCGCGCCGATCGCGCGGCCGTCGCTCCCTGCCGGCAAGACGGTGAGCGGCACGATCATCTCACTGCTGACGCTGTTCGTGTCGTTCGGCTTCGCGATTGCTGCGGCGACGCGCTTCCGCTGGGAGGAGAGTGAATGATTGCCGCCCGGCTGGAATGAAGGCGGTAAGATCCGGCGCATGACACAGAACCTCCCCGGTGCCGCTCTCATCGGCGCACTCATCGCGCTGCCCGCTTTCGTGTCGACCCAGTCCGGTGACCAGGTCGCGCCGCGCGCCCGGCAGCTGCACGACCGCGCCATTGTCGTCGACACGCACGACGACACCACCCAGCGGCTGGTGTTCGACAAGGCCTTTGACATCTCCGCGCGCAACAAGAACGGCAACATCGATATCCCGCGGATGAAAGACGGCGGGCTCGACGCCCTCTTCTTCTCGATCTGGGTGCCCAGCGATGTCACCGGGCCTCCGGCGGTGAAACGCGCGCTCGATCAGATCGACGCAGTCCGCGAGGCGGCGCGGGCCCATGCCGGCGACCTGCTGCTGGCCACGACCGCCGCCGACGTCCGCCGCGCCGCCGCCGAGCACAAGATCGCGGCGCTGATGGGCATGGAAGGCGGCCACATGATCGACGACGACATGCGCCTGCTGCGCGACTACGCCGCCCTCGGCGTCCGCTACATGACGCTCACGCATTTCAAGAACAACAACTGGGCGGACTCTTCGACCGACAAGCCCGCGCACAACGGGCTCACCGCCTTCGGCAAGGACGTGGTCAGGGAGATGAACCGCCTGGGAATGATGGTCGACATCTCGCACGTGGCAGACAAGACCTTCTACGACGCCCTGGCGGTGACCACCGCGCCGGTGATCGCGTCGCACTCGTCGTGCCGAGCCATCGCCAACCATCCGCGCAACATGACCGACGACATGCTGCGCGCCGTCGCCAAGAACGGCGGCGTCGTCATGATCAATTATCACGCCGGATTCCTGAGCGAGGAGTTCCGGGTCGCGAGCGAAAAGCGATCGGGCACCATCGTGGCGGCCATGAGCGCCATGTCGAAGCGGTGCGGCGGCAACGAAGCGTGCACGACGATCGAGAGCGACCGCATCGATCACGAGGCGATGGTCAAGGGAGATCTGCCGAAGGTGATGTGGGACAAGATTGTCGAGCACATCGACCACGCGGTGAAGGTGGCCGGCGCCGATCACGTGGGGCTTGGATCGGACTTCGACGGCGCGACGATGCCGCTGGGAATGGAGGACGCGTCGCAGCTGCCGAAGATCACGCAGGCGCTGCTCGAAAAGGGATACGCCGAGCAGGACGTCGAGAAGATTCTCGGCGGCAATATCCTGCGGGTGATGGAGCAGGTGGAGCGGGCCGCCGGCAGCAGCGGCAAGGGCGGCTCGCGGTAGGTGTCCTTTATATTGGCCAGCGCAGCGTCACAATCTAAATGTCCGAACTCCAATCGCAAGCTTCAGATGAAAAAGACGGCCGACGCGGTGATCATCGGGGGCGGATGCATGGGCGCGAGCGTCGCGTATCACCTGACCCGCCGCGGGCTTACCGATTTGGTGCTCGTCGAGCGTAACCCGCTGCTCGGCGCCGGGTCGACCGGGCGCAATGCCGGCGGCGTCCGCCATCAGTTCTCGAACGCGGCCAACATCCGGCTCTCCATCGAATCGATCCGCCTCCTCGAACGGTTCGCGGACGAAGTCGGCCAGCCGATCGACTTTCATCAGGACGGCTATCTGTTCCTGCTCTCCACCGACGCGAGCGTCGAGACGTTTCGGAAGAACGTCGCGCTGCAGCGCCGGCTGGGTGTCGAGGTCGAATGGCTCGACGCCGGGGCTGCCGCGCGGCGCGCTCCCGGATTGAACGTGGACGGAGTGGCCGCGGCAACCTTCTGTCAACGCGACGGCATCGCGGATCCGAACGGCGTCACGATGGGGTTTGCCAAAGCGGCCCAGGCCCTCGGTGCCGCGGTCGTGCGAGATACTGAAGTCACCGCCATCCGGATCGAGGGGCGGCGCGTTGCCGGCATCGAAACGTCGCAGGGCGCCATCGCGACGCGCATCGCCGTCAATGCCGCCGGCCCCTACGCGAGGCAGGTCGGTCGCATGGCGGGCATCGACGTGCCGGTCGATCCGTATCGACGCCACATCTTCATTGCCGCGCTCGATCAGGCGGCTGCCCAAAGGACGCCGGTCGTTCCGCAGTCGAAGATCATGGTCATTGACTTCGAGACGACGTTCTACTTCCATCGGGAAGGCGCAGGCCTCTTGTTCGGAATGGCCGATCCGCACGAACCGCCGGCCTTCGACACGACGGTGCAATGGGAATTCCTGCCGCGGGTGATAGAAGTTGCCGTGAAGCGGCTGCCGGCGCTGGCCGAGGCGTCGATTTCGCACGCATGGGCAGGGCTGTACGAGATGTCCCCGGACGGGAATCCAATCATTGGACCGGTGCCGGACATCGAGGGGCTGTTTCTCATCAACGGATTCAGCGGCCACGGGTTCCAGCATTCGCCGGCGGCCGGACGTATCCTTGGCGATGTGATCGTCGGCCGCGACCCCGGGTTCGACCTCGCGCCGTTTGCGCTCGGGAGGTTTGCCCGGCAGCCGGGTGTGGGCGAGCGCTATGTGGTGTGAAGAGGGCGGGCGGGGCACGTAGGGCGGTACGGCAGGTAGGGCGAATGCGCGTGCATCAATCAGGTGACCCGAGGTGCTGCTGAAACTCACGTCGTGCGAGGTGCGCTCGTGGACCATGTCCGATGTCGACGCGCTCGCGCGGTACGCCAACAACCGGAAGATCTGGCTGAATCTCCGCGACGCGTTTCCACATCCGTACACCCGGCATGACGCGCGCGAGTTCATCCGCAGTGTGCGGGAACGGCCGCCGGAAACGACGTTCGCGATTGCCGTCGACGGTGAAGCTGTCGGCAGCGTCGGGTTCATCCTGCATCGTGATGTCGAGCGCGTGTCGGCGGAAATCGGCTACTGGCTGGCGGAGCCATTCTGGGGGAAAGGCATCACGACCGAAGCGCTGGTGGCGGTGACCCGGCACGCCGTGGCGACGCATGGACTGACGCGGATCTTCGCCGTGCCGTTCGCGTGGAACGCGCCGTCCTGCCGTGTGCTCGAGAAGGCCGGCTACGTGCTCGAGGCGCGTCTCCGATGCAGCGCGATCAAAGACGGCCGGCTGACCGATCAATTTCAATACGCGTTCATTGCTGATCCGCGACAGCCGAGTCCGACCGGGTAAGGCACCCCTTGGGTCGGCGATCTATACTCGCGCAATGAGGCAAACGCTTGCGCTGATCGCGCTGACCGTGATCGCTGTCGCCGATCCGTTGACCGCCCAGCGGCCGGCGCCGGTGCAACCCGGCGTCCGGTCCGGCACTGCCCCCGCGTATTTTCCCGAGCGATTCGGGTGGGAGCACAGGAAGCCCGAAGAGGTCGGGATGGATCCGGCACGGATAGCCGAAGCGGTGAAGGTGTCCGTCGACCATGAGAATCCAGCGAGCAGGGACCTGACGCTGGCGCTGGCGACCTCATTCGGACGCAACGAGCCGTTCGACACGCCGATCGGTCCGGTGAAGGCGCGCGGTCCCGCCAGCGGGATCATCACCCGCCACGGCTACATCGTTGCCGAATGGGGCGAGCCGAATCGTGTCGACATGACGTTCAGCGTCACGAAGACATTCCTGACCACGGTGATTGGTCTTGCCTGGGCGCGCGGACTGATTCGCGACGTCAACGACTACGCCCGCGATTACATGCCGCCGGACGTCGATCTCTTCGAAGCGCCGCACAACCAGAACATCAAGTGGGACCACCTGCTGCGGCAGACCAGCGACTGGCAGGGAACATTGTGGGGCAAGCCTGACTGGGGCGATCGGCCGGAGGGTGAGCCCGCGCAATGGCCGAACCGCAAATTGTGGGAGCCGGGGTCGCATTACAAATACAACGACGTGCGCGTGAACGTGATGGCGCTTGCCGCGCTGCACGTCTGGCGGCGGCCGCTGCCGGAGGTGCTCCGAACGGAGATCATGGAGCCCATCGGCGCTTCGTCGACGTGGCGCTGGCTTGGATACGACAACGCCTGGGTCGAGATCGACGGCCAGAAGATGCAGGCCGTGGGCGGCGGCGGCCACTGGGGCGGCGGCATGTTCATCAACGCGTACGACATGGCGCGGTTTGGCTACCTGTTCCTGCGCAACGGCCAATGGAAGGACCGGCAGCTCGTCTCCGAGAAATGGATTCAGATGGCACGGACGCCCGGGCCGGCCAACGCCGGCTATGGCTACGCCAACTGGTTCCTGAACACAGGGAAGAAGGCGCTGCCGTCGGCGCCGGAGTCGGCCGTTTATTTCGAAGGGAACGGGGCCAACGTCATCTACATCGACTGGGAGAACGACCTCGTGGCGGTGGTGCGCTGGATCAGCGGCAGTGGGGCGTTGAATGATTTCGTCGGCAGAATCCTCGCGTCGCTGAAACCCTCGTCGACCGCGTTGCCGGCAGGAAGATAAGTCATCATCGTTGGTCCGGCTGAAGCCGGACACGACCGAAAACGCCCTCGGTCGTGTCCGGCTTTAGCGCAGCCGGGCATTGCTGCGAGGGGGCATCAACCGCCGACCGTTTCCCCACCGAGCGCCGGCAGCACCACGCCGGTGATGAAGCTCGAGTCGGCGTCGGACGCGAAAAACACGTAGGCCGGCGCGATCTCCTCGGGTTGTGCCGGCCGTTCGAGCGGTGTCTTCTTTCCGAATTCCGCCACCTCCTCCGGGGTCTTCCCTTCGTCGGCCGCGTTGAGGGGCGTCCACACCGGTCCTGGCGCCACGCAATTCACCCGGATGCCCTTCTCGACGAGATTCTGCGCCAGTGTCTTCGTCAGGGTGTGGATGGCGCCCTTCGTCGCCGAGTAGTCCGGCAGCTGCGACGATCCCTGAATGCCGGTAATGGACCCGGTCGCGACGATCGACGCGCCCGGTTTCAGGTGCGGCAATGCGGCCTTCACCAGCCAGTAATAGGCGTAGATGTTCGTCTTGAACGTGCGATCCCATTCCTCGTCGTCGATCTCCTCGAGGCTGTTCTTGCTGTTCTGATGTGCGGCGTTGTGCACCAGGATGTCGAGGTGCCCGAGTTCGGCGACCGTGCGTTCCACGGTCTCGCGACAGGCGCGCGCGTCGGTGAGATCGCGCTCGAGCACGACGCAGGTCCGGCCTTCGTTCTCGATGGTGCGGCGGGTCTCGTCGGCATCGCGCCTCTCTGCGGGCAGCGCCGTGATCGCGACGTCCGCTCCCTCCCGCGCGTACAGCACGGCGACGGCGCGACCGATGCCGGAGTCGCCGCCGGTGACGAGCGCGACTTTGCCTTCGAGCTTGCCTGAAGGCTTATACCGGGCCGCTTTGTACTTCGGGCGCGGCTCGAGCTCGGCCTCGATGCCGGGCTTTTCGAGTTTCTGCTTCGGGAACGGCGGTTTGGGTTCAGCAGTTATCTGTGGTCGAGCCATGGTTCCCCCCGGCTGGACGGGTACGATGTTCCTGCTCCGCCTTTACCCGGAGCAACTTTCCCGCCAGGGGTTATCGAAGGGGAGCTCAGCGATCGCGTTCTTCATGGCTGCGGCGGGGCGGTATCGGTCACGCCCCGGTTCCCTGCGCCATTGACATGCGGGCTCAGGACCGCAGCGATGAACCGATGCGTCGGCGTGTCGACGCCGACTTCCCGGCCGAGGCGAACCACGGCGCCGCTCAACCACGGTACCTCGAGGCGCCGGCCGCGCTCGAGATCTTCGAGCATGGACGATTTCATGTGGGGCGGCAGCGCCCGGAAGGCCTGGTCCGCGTCGTTGATGACGCCGTCCGGTACAGCCACGCCCTTCGCGCGAGCCACCGCCATCGATTCGCGACAGCCCGACTGCACCATCGCGAAGAGCTCGGGATTGGCGACGATCGGCCCGATTGGACAACGTGTAACTGCGGTCATGCCGCTGAATACCGAGAGCCGGATGAACTTGGTCCAGATCTCGACCTGCACGTGATCGCTCAGCGTGGCCTGAAATCCGGCCGGCTGGCACGCTTCCAGGAATCTTTCGAGACGTGCCGAGCGCCGTCCGTCGAGCTCGCCGAAAATGAGGTGGTCGAGAGCTGCGTGGCGGACGACGCCCGGCTCCGAAATCACCGCTGCCAGGTACACCGTGCCGCCCGCGGTGTGCGCGGGGCCGACCTCGCGCGCCACGACGTCGGTGCCTTCGACGCCATTCTGCAGCGGGATCACGGCGGTGTCGGGACCGACGAGCGGCGGCAGCAGGCGGCTCGCCGCTTCGGCGTCGTACAGCTTCACCGTGAAGAGCACGATGTCGACCGGACCGATGGCCGCAGGGTTGTCGCTCGCGGTGACGCGCGGCAGGTGCAGGTCGCCCTTGACGCTGTGAATCGTCAATCCGCTCGAGCGCAGCGCATCGAGGTGCGCGCCGCGCGCGATGAAGCTGACATCGGCGCCGGCCGCGGCGAGCCGGCCGCCGAAGTAGCCGCCGACGCCGCCGGCTCCGACGATCGCGATTCGCGGCCTGGACACCGCGCTATCTTACCGGCACCTGCCGCGGCTGCCCTACCCGGCCCCAGGCGGACTCAGGGCGTTGGGCTTTGGGCGTGAGGCGGCCTTGAGCCTGAGCCGCCAGAAGCCTTGCCGCCTGCCGCCTGACCCACCCGCCCCACGCGGCCCAGCAGACCCGCCTGCCCTGTCCGATCAACCTTCCCTGACCCGCCCTCGTCCAAGCGCTACGTATGTAGAATCTACATATGTCGCGACTTCCGCTCAGTCCCGCACTCATTGCCGTGCTGCAGGCGCTCGTCGACGGCGCCGGATACGGTTTCGACATCATCGATGCCACCGGCCTGCCGAGTGGCACGGTGTATCCGGCGCTCGCCCGCCTCGAAGACGAGTCGCTGGTGTCTTCACGCTGGGAGGCGCACCGCATCGCGCAGCGGGACAAGCGGCCGCCGCGGCGGTACTACGAAGTGACGCCGGCCGGTCAGCGCCGCCTCGCCGAAGCCGCGGCCGCGTTGAAGGAGCGGGAGCGGGCCGCCCGGGCGCGCGCTCGCGGTCTGCGACCGGTTCGGGAGCGGAGTTAGCCGGGACAGGCGGAAGGAGGAACTGTTGTGGAAGCAGACGAGCGCGGGTTGAACAGGATCGCACGGGCGATTGTGGCGGTCGCCAGCGTGTTCGTGCCGCGATGGCGCCGTGACGGCTGGCGCCGTGAGTGGGAGGCGGAGCTCTGGTACGTGCCGGCGAAGCCGGTGCGGTACGCCAGCGGCGCAGTACCACACGCGCTTGCCCTGCTGCAGCGCCACTGGAGCCTCGACATGCTCGCGCAGGATCTTCGCTACGGCGCGCGCATGCTGCGGCGCAATCCGGGATTCAGCTTCGTCGCCACGATCACGCTGGCGCTCGGCATCGGCGCCACGACCGCGATCTTCAGCATCGTCAATGCGGTGCTGTGGCGCGGGCTGCCGTACCGCGACCCGCGAAGTCTGGTGCAGCTGTGGGAGACCAATCCCGATCGGCACTGGGTCGACGCCGAATGCGCGCCCGCGAACCTGTCCGACTGGCGGCGCGAGAACCAGTCGTTCGAAGACATGGCCGCGTACTCGGGCGCGGCGCGGGACCCATGGGTCACCAGCTACGCGCTGACCGGCATCGGCGAGCCGGAGCGTCTGAAGGGCATGACGGTGACGGCGAACTTTTTCACCGTCCTCGGCGTTCAGCCTGCGCTCGGGCGTGTGTTCGCTGCCGATGAAGAATGGCAGGGAACCGACCGCGTCGTCATGATCAGCGAGGGATTGTGGCGGACGCGCTTCGGCGCCGACCCGTCGATCATCGGCCGCTCGGTGTCGCTCGACGGGCGAGGCCGCACCGTCGTCGGTGTGCTGCCGGCCGGTTTCCGGTTCAACAACGCGCCGGTCGACGTGTGGATTCCAATGGGCTGGACACCGCAGACCGCGGCGAGCACGCGACGGCCGCATTATCTGCGCGTCGTGGCGCGGCTCAAGCCGGGCGTCACCGTGGAGCAGGCGCAAATCGACATGTACCGCATCGCGCGTAGTCTCGAGCAACGGTATCCCTCCACGAATACGCACATGGGTGTCGGCGTTGGCCCGCTGCAGGAGTGGATCGTCGGACCGTCGCGCACCGCGCTGCAGCTGTTCCTCGTCGCGGTCGCGCTGGTTCTGCTCGTTGCGTGTGCGAACGTGGCCAATCTCCTGCTCGCGCGCGGCGCGGCGCGCGGCCGCGAGCTCGCCATCCGGTCGGCCGTCGGCGCCAGCTCGACGCGTCTGGTACGGCAGATGCTCACCGAAAGCGTGTTGCTCGCAGCCCTGGGCGGCGGGCTCGGCCTGCTCCTCGCGGCGGTGGCGGTGCGCGGCGTCGTCGCGTACGGTCCGGACTCCCTGCCACGGCTGCAGGAAATCCGGCTCGATCGCGCGGCCCTGGCCTTCACGATGTTCGTGACGCTTGTGACCGGCATCGCGTTCGGTCTTGTTCCCGCACGACAAGGCCGCGTCCGCGAGGTCGCCCGCTCCTTGCGTGGAAGCGCACGACACGCGCACGCCTCGGACGGTACCGGGCTTCGTCGCGTGCTGGTTGTCGCCGAGATCGCGCTGTCGCTCGCGCTCCTGCTCGGGGCCACCCTGCTCGTCCGCAGCTTCGTCAAATTGAACCGCGTGGATCTGGGCTTCGTGCCGGATCACGCCCTCGGCGTCCAGATCGCGCTGCCACGAACGATATACGCGAAAGCCAACCAGCAGCGCGCCTTTCTCGATCGCTTGCTGCAACGGCTCCGAGCCGTTCCCGGCGTCCGATCGGCCGGCGCCGCGCAGCGGGCGCCGCTGGACGGTCAGATGTGGACGTCGGACTTCACCATCGAGCATCGAGCACCGGACGACTTCGGGATCGAGGTGCGGCACAACGAGCTCACGGCCGGTTATCTCGACGCGATTGGCGGAGCGATCGTCCGCGGGAGGGATTTCGAGGAACGCGATCGTCCCGGCGCGCCGCTGACAGCTCTGGTGAACGAGGCGCTGGTCCGCCGCTATTTCACACCCGGTGATGATCCGATCGGGCAGCGGCTGAACTTCGACCGCCCTGGCGGGACGTCACCATGGCGCACGATTGCCGGCGTCGTTCGCGACTACCGCGAAGAGCTCGTCGAGATCGACCCGCGGCCGACGATTTACGAGTCGCTTGCCGTGAACACGGACCTGTCGTTCACGGTCGTCGTGCGCTCGGCCGGGGAAACCGGATCGCTGCCGGGGACCATTCGCGGGATTCTGAGGGACCTCGATCCGGATCTGCCCGTGCCCGGCGTCGTTCCGTTGTCAGACCGCGTGGACGCGGCGCTTGCGCCGCAGCGATTCGTGGTGTCGCTGATGGGGGCGTTTGCCTTGACCGGGCTCCTGCTGGCGACGATCGGGCTTTACGGGGTCGTGTCCTACCTGACGGCGGAACGCACGCATGAGATTGGCGTCCGAGTCGCGCTCGGCGCAACGAGTCAGGACGTCGCGCAGCTCGTCGCCCGTCAGGCATTCCTTCTGATCGCGGTCGGCATGGGCGGCGGCGTGGCGCTCGCGCTGATCTCGGGCCGTCTGATATCGGGTCTATTATTCGGCATTCACGCTCACGATCCCGCGTCGTATGCGCTCGTGGTCGCGGTGCTGTCCGGGGTCGCGGCGCTCGCGGTGTTTGTACCGGTGCGCCGGGCGCTGCGTGTCAGTCCGTTGGTGGCGCTGCGCGTGGAATAGGCCAGGACGGGCAGGAAGGGCAGTGCCTATTCGTATCGCAGCGCGAGCATCGGATCGACTCGCGTCGCGCGGCGCGCCGGAAGATAGCCGGCCAGCAATGCGACGGCCCCGAGCACTGCTGCGGCTGCAGTCAAGGCGACCGGATCGTGCGCCGACAATTCGAAGAGCTGAGACTGGACGAGCCGGCTGAGCGCAAACGCGAGCGGCAGTCCGATCGCGACGCCGCAGATCACCATCACGCCGACCTCGCGGAGTACCATCCACCGGACCACCGCCCGTTCCGCGCCGAGTGCCATTCGAATGCCGATTTCGCGTGTGCGCCGCGCGACCGAGTACGACATCACGCCGTACAGGCCGATGGCGGCCAGCAGCGTGGCGAGCGCGCCGAACCCCACCGACAGTCCGGCCACCAGTCGTTCAACGAACAGCGACTCGTCCACGATCGTCGTCATGGTCTTCATGTCGAAAATCGGCAGGTTCGGATCGACACGCGCCGCCGCCTGCCGGATCGACGGTCCCAGCACCGCGGCATCGCCGCGGGCACGGACGTAAAACGTCATCTGGCCGATCTCGGTTTCCTGCATGTACGGCGTGTAGACGTATCGCTTGATCGCCTGCCGCATGGTCGATACCTTCGAATCTTTGACGACGCCGACGATTTCGATGTCGACCGTCTTGTCGCGTCCCCAGCCGATGTGGCGTCCGAGCGGGCTCGATTGGCCGAAGAAATATCTCGCCATCGTCTCGTTGATGATGGCGACGCGCGGCGCGCCGGCGACGTCCTTCGGCGTGAAGTCGCGGCCGGCCAGCAGCGGCTGACCGAGCGTGGCGAAGAAACCGGGCGCGACGGCGTTCACGTCGGGATTCATGTTTTCGCCTTCTTTCGCCTCGTAGCCTTCCACTTTGACCGTGCTGCTCCAGTTGCTGTCGGTCATCAAGGGGATGACCGACAGCGTGGCCGAACCGACGCCGGGCAGCTGCGCGATCACGTCCTGCAGTTGCCGGAACAGCGGGATCGATCGCTCGCGCGGGTAGCCGTTCAACGAGGGATCCACGGAAAAGGAGATCAGCTGCTCGGCGACGAAGCCCGGATTCAATGTCTTCAGGTTGTACAGACTGCGCGCGAAGAGCGTCGCGCCTGCCAGGAGGAGGACTGACAGCCCGACCTGGGCAACGACGAGGCCCTTGCGGAACCGCGAATGGCCGACGCCGCCGGCCACGCCGCCGGCCTCGTCTTTCAGCGTCGCGGTGAGCGGCTGCTGCGTCGACTGAAGCGCCGGCGCGATGCCGAACAACAGTGCGGTCAGCAGCGACGCGCCGAGCGCGAACAGGGTGACGCGCACGTCGGGTGTCGCCGACAGCGTGCGCGCCGCTTCCGCGAACGGGAGCGTCTTCAGGAGAAGCGTTCCCGCCCACCACGCGAGGCCCAACCCCAGTGCTGCGCCTGCGGCCGCCAGCAGCAGACTCTCGACCAGACGTTGGCGGACGATGGCACTACGGCTCGCGCCGAGTGCCAGCCTGATCGCTGCTTCCTTCTGGCGCGCCGCTCCCCGTGCGAGCAGCAGGTTCGCCACGTTCGCGCACGCAATGAGCAGGACGAGGCCGACCATGCCCATCAGCACGAGAATCGGCGTCGAGAACTGCTGCCGCAGATCCGAGCGTCCTTTCTGCCCGGGCCGGAGGAACAGATGTTTCGCCACGAATCGCTCGCGAAAAGTCTGCGAGGCCGTCGGAAGCTCCTTGAGCTCCTGCTCGTTGATCTGCCGGTAAATCACGTTCATCGCCGCTTCGGCCTGTTCGACCGGCACGCCGGGTTTGAGGCGTGCCATGATGGTCACCCAGCGGCTCCGGCGGTTGAGAAGGTCGCCCCAGGTGGGCGTCATCGGCGCCTTCATCATGAGCGGCACCATCACGTCAGGGTTCTCGCCGACGACGATGCCGAAGAAGCCGGCCTGGCTGACGCCGACGATCGTCATCGGGAGACCGTTGAGCGTGATGGTTCGATTGAGAACCGACGGATCGCCGGCGAACCGCCGCATCCAGTAGTTGTGGCTGAGCACCGCGACAGGATGGCTGCCCTGCACGCGATCATCGTCAGGCGTTAGCGTCCGGCCGACCTGAGCCCGGACGCCGAGCACCTCGAAGTAGTTGCCGCTGACAAGCTCGCTGCTGACCCGTTCGGCCTGGCCGTTGGCGGTGAGCGTCAGCGGCGCCGGGAACCGGGCGATCACGCCGCTGAACACTGTGTTCCGGTCGCGGAAGTCGCGGTACATCGGGTACGAGAACGTGCCGCTGTTGAACGTGCGGCCGCTGAACGCGCCGGGGCCGTCGAGCAGCACGAGCCGTTCCGGCTCCTTGACCGGCAGCAGCCGCAGCAGCACTTGATCCGTGAGCGAAAAGATGGCGGTGTTTGCGCCGATGCCGAGGCCAAGGGTGACGATGACGACGAGGGTGAACGCCGGCGTCTTGACGAGGGTCCGAATGCCGTAGCGGATGTCTTCGGCGAGATGAGTCATGGGCGTGATCACTATGGGCGAACCGGCGGCGCCGTGTCAACGAAGGTCTTCGTATGAGCCCAGCTCCGACTGAAAGTCCGGCCGAACTCCGAGCGAAGTCTGGCTGAAAGTCCGATTCAACTCCGGCTGAGGTAGGACCCGGAGTCCCGACCGAACTCGGACTCAAGTCCGCCCAAAGGGCGCGAGACGTTCCGGCTGCGTCCCGGGTCCGTCCCCGCTGCGTCCCGGGTCCGTCCCGGGTCCGTCCCCGCTGCGTCCCCGCTGCGTCCCGGGTCCGTCCCTCCTGCGTCCCGGGTCCGTCCCCGCTGCGTCCCGGCTACCTGGCCTCATTACAATTTGATCGCAAGCCCCGGATAGCGGCGCACCGCGTGCGCCGGCCATAGTTGTTCTCATGATGAATGCGATGTCAGCCGTTCAATCAAGTGAAAAGCTCAACGACGCGGCGCGGTGGAATGCCGTCGCCGCCCACGATCGGAGCGCGGACGGGCTGTTCGTGTACGCGGTGCAGTCCACGGGCGTCTACTGCCGCCCGTCGTGCCCGAGCCGCCGACCCGTGCGCGATCGGGTCACGTTCTTCGAGACCGCTGCCGGCGCGCGCGCGGCTGGATTTCGCGCGTGCCGCCGCTGCCGGCCCGATGGCGATTCAGGTGCCGACCCCTGGATCGAGAAGATCCGCCGCGCGTGCGTGTACCTGTCGAACGTTGACGGCCATCCATCGCTGGCGACGCTCGCCTCCCGGCTCGGCGGGAGCCCATACCACCTGCAGCGGAATTTCCGGCGGCTCGTCGGCGTTACGCCGCGCGAGTACGCGGAAGCCTGCCGGTTCCGCAAAGTGAAGCGGCGCCTCCGCGGCGGCACCGACGTGACCGGCGCGATGCTCGACGCCGGATACGGGTCGAGCAGCCGCTTCTACGAGCGTGCCGCTCCAAAGCTGGGAATGACACCGTCAACTTACCGTCGGGGAGGTGCGGGCATGGACATCCGGTACACGATCGTCGATTCACCTCTCGGGCGCCTGCTGGTCGCGTCGACCACGCGGGGCGTGTGTGCGGTGGCGATGGGCTCGTCCGACGTGGAGCTCGAGCGGGCGCTGGCCCGCGAGTATCCGGCGGCGACCGTTGGCGCCGATGCCGGCCGGCTGGCGAAATGGGCCCGGTCGATTCTCGCGCACCTGGCAGGGCGCCTGCCGCGGCTGGATCTGCCGCTTGACGTGCGGGCGACCGCATTTCAGTGGCAGGTGTGGCAGGCGCTCGCGGCGATTCCGTACGGCGAGACGCGCACGTATGGCGATATCGCCGCTGCAATCGGCCGGCCGCGTGCCGTGCGTGCCGTTGCACGGGCTTGTGCTACCAACCCTGTGGCGCTCGCCATTCCGTGTCACCGCGTCGTCTCGGCCGATGGCACAACGGGCGGGTACCGCTGGGGCGCCGCGCGGAAGAAGACGCTGCTGGCGTCCGAGCGGCGGGCGGAGTGAGCGGAAATGCCTGTCAGCGACCAGATTCTCGATCGGCTGACGCTGGACTGGCTCGGGATCGACGCCTCGCTGACCGCCCAGGGCTTCGCGCGGATTCCGCCAATCCTGACGGCGAAGGACTGCGAGTCGCTCGCGACGCTCTACCAGGATGATTCGCGTTTCCGCAGCCGGATCGAGATGGAGCGGTTCCGGTTCGGCGCGGGCGAGTACAAGTATTTCGCCCGGCCGCTGCCGCCGATTGTCGCAGCGCTGCGCGAGCAGTTGTACGAGCGGCTCGCGCCGATAGCCAACCGCTGGGCCGCACGGCTGAAGAACCGCGACACGCGCGAGTTCCCCGGCACGCTCGACGCGTTTCTTCGCACGTGCCACAAAGCGGGCCAGACGCGGCCGACCCCGCTCCTCCTTTCGTACGGCGAGGGCGGATACAACTGCCTGCATCAGGACATCTACGGCGACCTTGCGTTTCCGCTGCAGGTCGTGTTCATGCTCTCGCGGCGCGATGCCGATTACACCGGCGGGGAGTTCCTGCTGGTCGAGCAGCGGCCGCGGGCGCAGTCCCGCGGTCACGCGCTCGCGATCGATCAGGGCGCCGGCGTCATTTTCGCCACACGCGAACGCCCGCAGGAAGGCACACGCGGCGCGTATCGGGTGGCGATGCGGCACGGCGTGAGCACGGTCACGTCAGGGGCACGGATGACGCTGGGCATCATTTTTCATGATGCGAAGTAGGCGGGTAGGTCGAGTAGGGCGGGTGGGTCAAGTAGGTCTAGTGGGGCGGCGGCTTTCGACGCCGGCGGGCAACGTGCTTTTCGGCTTTGCCGTGTCCCGCGACGCGCGGTCAGTGAGGTGGACCCAACTTGACAGCACCGACAGCGACGTGATGCTCGTCGATGCCTGGACGCCGTCGCCGTCTGCTTTGAGGAACGCGAGATGACCTCAGGCATCCATGGGAACCACCTGCCCCGCTGACACGCGACGCTTGCGACGTGCCTGATCCACCCGCTCTACTCCCAACGGAGGCATCGCCGCTCGTCCACATTTGCGAATACGACGACGGCGTGGTGTGCAGGAGCCACGCCCGACCGACCAGCCCGATGATCCCGCGCATGCATCAGGTTATCGAACACAGCGAGACTCAGCGGTATATGCAGCCGCGCGCATTCTTCATGCTGCCCAAATCGCTCTAGGAGCGCTTCGTCGACGGTCCGCACAACCGTCGTCACGTTCGAGGCAGCAATGACCATGCGGGCGCGAATTCTCACTTTCTGGCAATTCGGAAATGTGAGGGTGAATGATGCCACCATCGGACCCTCCGCGAAAAGTACCGAAAGCCTGAATTCGTCCCTGGACCGATCTCGAGTATGCCGCCGTAGAGTCTGTGTAACAAACTGCGCTGACGCTCGGCCACAGCGCTCACCTGCGTCGTCGAGTCTCGCGATCAGCCTTTGGCGCGCATGTCGACAACAGGATCGCATCGCCGCTCTCAGTCGGCTCATCGCGGCACATTCAGGGAGCAGTTCCGTGCGGAGGTTGATCGGCCTTTGCCGCCGACAGACCGAGTCTGACCCACCCGACCCTATCCCACCTGACCCACTCGACCCACAAAGAGCACTTTGTAATGAATAACGGTCTTATTTGATGTAAGATAGCCTCAATGGCAGACGACAGCCTTGGGGCGTTGCCGAGGAAGGAACGGCTCATTCTGGAGCTCCTCACCTCAGACGGACCGATGTACGGCCTCCAGCTCGTCGAGCACTCGGATGGCACCCTCAAGCGGGGCACGGTCTACGTGACGTTGGGTCGGATGGAAGCGAAGGGCCTTGTCGAATCGCAGCAGGAACCCGTTCCTCCCGGCGCCATCGGACTGCCCCGCCGCATCTATCGTCCGACCGCTCTCGGTGAGCGGATGCTGCGCGCCTGGACGGCGTTCGTACGCGAACTGGCGTGGGGGGAGATGAAGCCATGACTGGATCCACCAGCAGTCCCCGTGTGCCCGGCACGACGCTCCTGAAGATCGCCCGGCTGTTGTTCAACGAGCACCTGCTCTCGTCCGTCGTTCAGCCGACGATCGCGGATCTCCAACGCGAAATTGCTGATGCGGGTCCCCACGGCCTCAACCGTCTGCGCGCGCGGTGGCGTGGCTACTGCGCATTCTGGACCTTGATGCTCGTCGCTCCGCTTGGGTCCTCGGCCTCACCGGCAGCGGATGCTGGCGCTGTCGCGTTTCCGGATGCCATCGCGCGCCTCGCAGTCGGCTCAATTCTCGTCGCGCTGCTCGCCGTTGTTGGTCCCGTGCTTGGCGCCTGGGTGGCGGTCGTCGCGCTAGCCGGCGCGCTGTTCGCGATCCTGATTCACGCCTGGTACGATCAACACCCGTCCGACGTTCCAATTCCCGCCCGGTGGGGCTCGCCGCAAATCAACTTCTCCTCCACAGAAATCGCCGGCAACGTTGGCGGACTCATCTTCGTCATCGGCAGCGTGTTCATCGTCGTCGTCGGCCTGCCGTCGATGATCTGGTTCCTGTTCGCCGCGACGGTCGCCGGGTGTTTTCTTGCGTGGGCTCTGGTCGCCTGGCACAGGAGCCATCCGACGTGGGGCCAGCCGGAGAATCGGATCGCGTTGCGCTGATCGGTCCCGCACAGGGTGTGGTTGCGGATCGGCGCTTGTCGTTCGCCCGGGTTTAACCTCCTACGCCTGGCTGGCAGACGCGGGCCGGCAACCGTCCGCGAACGGTTGACCTGTAGAATGATTCCTCGCATGCGCCAGCTCATGCTCCTTCTTCTGCTTCCCGCGGTCATACTCCCTGGCACGTCCCAGCCACAGCCCCGCACAATCTTCATCTCCCTCGACATGGAAGGCATCAGCGGCGTCGTCCAGCCGGCGCAGCTCGGCCCGGAAGGCTTTGAGTACCAGCGCGCCCACGAATGGATGACCGGTGAAGTCAACGCCGCAATCGCAGGGATTCGCGAGGCCGGGCCGGCGGACATCGTCGTCTGCGACTCGCATGGAAACGGACAACGCGTGCTCATCGACAAGCTGCCCGACGATGTCCGTACGGTGCGCGGCTTTCCCCGCCCGCTCGAGATGATGCAGGGGATCGACGATTCGTTCGCCGCGGCGCTGTTCATCGGCTATCACGGAAGTTGGTTTCAATCTGACCATCGACGCGGAGCGCGCCGCCTCGTGCCAGGAGTGCAGCGGGCCGACGCGCACAACGTCAGGGGGGTGTTTCACGACATGCTGGAAATCACGAAGCTGCTGCAGGTGCTCGCCAATCAGGCGCCCTAACGGGGAAAGAGCATAGATAGGTCGAGGGTAGGGCAGGTGGGTTACGTTGGGCAGCGCAAACCCACCCGACCTGGAAGATCCGCAATGATAATGATATTGAGATGACGAGATACGGCCGCTCCCCCTGGATCGACCGCTTTCCCAAATCGCGCGTGCCGTCGTATCCGCGCTATCGCGGAAAAGGACCCGCGCCTGTCGTGATCGTCGGGGGCGGGCTCACGGGCTGTGCGACCGCGTACGCCTTCGCCGCTGCGGGCGTGAAAGCGACGCTTCTCGAGGCCGGCCAGATCGGCCGCGGCAACACGGCGGCGGCCAGCGGCTGGATCGCCGAGGAGCCGGGCGTGCCGTTCGGCGTTCTGGAAAAGGCCATCGGGCTGCGCGGCACCCGGCGGGCGTGGCACGCGTGGCATCGGGCGGCGCTCGATTTTGCGGCGCTGCTGCGGCGCCTCGGCGTGAAATGCGGGCTCGAAGAGCACGGCACCGTGACCGTGGCGGTCACGCCCGAGCAGGGGGCCGGCTTGAAGCGCGATCGCAAGGCGCGGGTTGATGCGGGGCTGGAAGCGCCCGTGCTGAACGCGCGCGCGGTCAAGTCGACCTTCGGGCTCGATGCCGCAGCCGGCCTGCGCAGCAGGGCGGGCGCCACCCTCGATCCGTATCGTGCGTGTCTGGGCCTTGCCGCTGCTGCCGCTGCTCGCGGCGCTGCGCTGTTCGAACGGTCGGCCGTCGAGCGGATCACGTTCGGCCGGAAAACTGCCGACGTCTTCAGCGCCGGCGGCTCGATTCGCACCACGCGGGTGATTATCGCCACCGGGATGCCAACGGCGCTGTTCAAGTCGCTCGCGCGTCACTTCTGGTTCAAGAGCACGTATCTGGCGCTGACCGAACGCGTGCCGGCGAAAATCCGCGAGCGCCTCGGGAACCGCGACGCGCTGGTTCGCGACTGCGCGGTGCCGCCGCACATCATCCGCTGGGTGGACGATGAACGTGTGCTCGTCACCGGCGCCGACGGCGACACAATGCCGCAGCGCCAGCACGACAAGACCATCATCCAGCGGACCGGTCAATTGATGTACGAGCTGTCGACGTTGTATCCGGACATCTCCGGGTTGCGGCCCGAGTACGGTTGGGCCGCCGACTACGCGCGAACGGCCGACGGGCTGCCGTACATCGGCGCGCACCGCAACTTTCCGCATCATCTCTTCGCGTTCGGCGACAGCAGCCACAGCGTGACCGGCGCCTATCTCGCAAGCCGCATTCTCGTCCGCCAGCACTTCGAAGAAATGGATCCCGAAGGCGACGTGTTCGGATTTCACAGATAAGCTGACGATTCGCGAACCGAACGCCTCGCGGTTTGTTTGTATACTCGCGAACATGCTCAAAACATCTCTGGCGGTGATGCTGTCGCTTGCGCTCGCTGCGCCGCTCGTGGCGCAATCGACGGCGGCGAACGGCTCCATCGAAGGCACGATCTCGGATGCGTCGGGCGGTGTCCTGCCGGGCGTGACCGTGACCATCAGGAACGTTGATACCGGGGCAGAGCGAAGCGTGGTGACCAACGAGCTCGGGATCTACCGTGCCCCACTGCTCCCGCTCGGCACCTACACCGTCATGGCCGAACTGCAAGGGTTCAAGAAGTTCGAGCAGACCGGCGTGCAGTTATCGGTCGGGCAGACACAGGTCGTGAACGCCACGCTCTCCGTCGGGACCGTGAGCGAGACGATCACCGTGATCTCGGCCGACGCCCCGGCGCTTGACGTCGCGCGCATCGACATCGGCCACACCATGAGCGATCTCGAGGTGCACAACCTGCCGCTCGTTGCCCGCAATCCATACAACTATGCGCTGGTTCAGCCCGGCGTCACCGGCTACGAGAACGTGGAATTCGGCGTACCGCGCCTGGCCGCGAACGGCGCCGCGATGCGGATCAACTACCAGATCGACGGCAACACGAACACCGAGAAGGACCGGGCCGGCCTTCGCCTGCTGCCGATGTCGGAGGTCATGATCAAGGAAGTGAAAGTGGTCACCACCGGATTCGCGCCGGAGTTCGGGCAGACGATGGGGATGGTGTACAACGCGGTGACGCCGTCGGGGACGAACCAGTTCAAGGGAGAAGCGGGGTACCTGTTCCGCCGGCGGCCTTTCAGCGCGTTTCCGTTCTTCTTCAACTGCGGCAGCACGACCATCGCGGCCAACTGCCCGCCGGTTGCCGCGGGCGCGCAGAAGCCGGACACGCGCGTCGATACCGGGACCGCGGACGTCGGCGGTCCGATCGTGCGGAACAAGTTGTTCTTTTACGGCGGCTGGGAACAGACGCGCCGTGATCTCTCATCCAACAGCCCTTTGACGATCTCGCCGGCCGTGGTGACCGAGCTCGGGCTGAAGGCGCAGCCCGCGGCCGTCCCGAACGTCCAGACGGCGAAGTTCGCGATCGGCAAGGGCGATTACCAGCTCGGTGGAGGAAACCTCGCCACCGTCCGGTGGATCAGGTTCCACAACGACGCGCCGTACAACAGCGGCGGCGGCATCAACACGCTCGAGCGCGCCACCGACTTTCTCGACGGCATGGATTCGGTGGCCGGGCAGGTGGTTTCGTCGTTCGGCGCGAACAGGCTGAACGAGCTCCGCATCCAGTACGCGCACCGGCACCAGCAGTCGGTGGCGAACAGCGATTCCGGCACCGGACCGGCGGTCACGATCACCGGCGTCGCCGGGTTCGGGGGGCCGTGGTCCGGCACCGGTCAGGGCAACGCCGGGTTCGATTTCAAGCAGAACATCACCGAGGTCGTCGACAACTTCACGGTCATCCGCGCGGCGCACAACTACAAGCTTGGTTTCGACGTCCAGCATGTCTACGACGAGCGCAGCGCGGCGCCGCAGTTCGTCTATACGTTCCCGACGACTGATTCATATCTGCTGGCGAAAAGAGCGGTTGCGCCGCTCGGATACAGCACGATGACGCAGATTACCGGCGACCTGCAGTTCAACATGGCAACGAACCTGTACAGCTTTTTCGTTCAGGACGACTGGCAAATCGCCCCGGCGGTCAAAGTGCTCTACGGCGTACGCTACGACCTCTATCGCTATCCGGAGGGGCTCGCCGATGCGCCGCTGGCGCAGACCCGCAGCTTCAATATCGACAAGAACAACTGGGGCCCGCGCGTCGGCGTCGCCTGGGCATTCGACGCTCAGACCGTGCTGCGTGCCAGCACCGGCATCATGTACGACCAGGCGATCCTCGGCGGCTACGAGCAGGCGCTGCAGATCTCGGGCTCGCCGCGAGCTCCGCTCTACACGTTCAACGGCGGCGCCGCCGCGACCGGTGCGACGCCGGGCGCGCCGGCGTTCCCGAATGGAGTGACGACCGGGCTGCTCGCTCAACAATCGCCATGGGCGATCGATCCGGACTTCTCCGTCGCGCACACGTGGCAGTCGAATGCCCAGGTCGAACGCGCGTTCGGCAGCCAGCTCACCGCGTCGGTCGGCGTAATGTACGCGAAGGGCACGCAGCTGCCGGTGGTCACCGATGTGAACCTGATCAATCCGGTTGGAGCGCTCGCGGACGGCCGCCCGATCTACGTCGCGGCGGTGAACGCGGCCACGCGCCTCGATCCGCGGTTCAATCACATCAATCAGGTGCAGTCCATCGGCGACTCGACATTCAAGTCGATGACGATACAGATGTCGAAGCGGCTGAAGCAGGGATTGACGTTCAACGTGCAGTATGCACTCGGCAAGGGCCTCGACAACACGCCGCTCCTGACGCAGCTGACGGTGCAGTCGGAGTCGGGCCGTTCCGATCCGAGCAACCTCGATCGCGACATCGGGCCGAATCCCCTCGATATCCGCCAGAACTTCAGCGGCAACATCGTCTATACGTCCACCAGCCGCGCGTCCAACCCGATCGTGCGGCAGCTGCTGAGCGGCAACGAGATCGGC
The DNA here is from genome assembly GCA_046726355.1 of Acidobacteriota bacterium. GTDB lineage: Bacteria > Acidobacteriota > Vicinamibacteria > Vicinamibacterales > CAVVIG01 > QHWF01. Next base: position 62,274 of record JBKPAI010000065.1, read on the forward strand.
GTCCTGCTCCAGTTCAACAGCGGTCTCCCGGTGAACCTGCAGGCCAACCGGGATCTGAATGCCGATGGCGTCACCAGCGATCGTCCCCTGGGCGTGGCGCGCAACTCGCTCTACCTGCCGGCGCGGAAAAACGTGGACCTGCGCTACACCCGCTGGGTACCGCTCGCCGGGTCCGTCCGCGCGGAAGTGATCGCTGAGTTGAAGAACGCCTTCAACACGGAGCAGCTCGGAAGCATCATCACGACGCACACGGTCGATGCGTTGGGCAATCCAGCCAATCCGATACCGGCCGATGCGTATCAGTTCCCGGGGCCGAATTCCGGCACGGTGTTCGAGCAGCGGAAGTTTCAGCTCGGGTTCAGGGTGAGATTCTGATTCAGAAAAAGAACAGTTCACCACGGAGGACACGGAGGACACGGAGGACACGGAGAGAAATCCTGGCCTCTTCAGGATTGAACCTCCGCGTCCTCAGCGTCCTCCGTGGTCGCTTTCGGCAGTGAGGACTGGGCACCGAGACAAGCGGGGTTCGATGATCGAGGCAGGACAGATCGAATCGCTGCGGCGCGAAGTGGCCGGCACGAAGTGGTGGCACACGATCGATCTGGGTCACGGTATTGTGACGCCGGGGATCGATCCGACGCCGGCACGGCTGCGAGAGCTCCAGATCCCTGACGATCTCTCCGGGCTGACGGTCCTCGATGTTGGCGCCTGGGACGGGTTCTTTTCGTTCGAGGCGGAGCGGCGCGGCGCGAGTCGTGTCCTGGCGACCGACTCATTCTGCTGGGGGCAGGGCGGCTGGGGAACGAAGGCGGGATTCGAGATCGCGCGCCGCGCGCTCGGCTCGCGTGTCGAAGACCTCGACATCGATCCGCTGGAGCTGTCGCCCGCACGAATCGGCACCTTCGATGTCGTGCTGTTTCTCGGAGTCCTCTACCACATGCGCCATCCGCTCCTGGCGCTGGAGCGTGTCTTCAGCGTGACGCGCGGACGGCTGATCCTGCAGACCCAGGTAGACCTGGCCGCGATCGACCGGCCCGCCCTGGCCTTCTACAAGGGCACGGACCTGAACAACGACCCGACCAACTGGTTCGGGCCGAATCCGGCGGCCGTCGTCGCCATGCTGCGCTCGGCCGGCTTCGGCGACGTCAAGATCGTTTCGCGTTGGGCCGCCCGCGAAACCTCGCTCGCCGATATGAACGGCCCGCCTGTGTCAGGTCACATGACCGTGCATGCGTGGCGGTGATCAGGTCACGTGGGTCGGGTAGGTCAGGTAGGTCGAGTAGGTCAGGTAAGTCGAGTAGGGCAGGTAAGGCGGGTAAGGCAGGTAGGTCGGGTAAGGCAGGTGGGTCGGGCCCGTCCACCGACAGGACTCACGCGACTTCCTCGACCCACGTGACCCACCCGACCCACCTGACCGACCCGACCCACCCGACCCACGCGACCCGTTATGATCCCCACATGAAGCGCCGGCTGTTTTCATCCGCTCTCATCCTTACCGCGCTGGGCACGCTGCCTGCCGCGCAGATGCGCGTCGTGCCCCTCGACGACGTGCAGGGCCACGTGGCGCTGGGCCTCGCGCTTCGTCATCTGTCGAATACGGGCATTCTCATGCACACGACCGCGCACCCCGACGACGAGAACAACGGGCTGCTGGTGATGCTGAATCGCGGCCAGGGGGTGCGGACCGCGCTCGCCACCGCCACGCGGGGCAACGGCGGCCAGAACGAGATCGGTCCGGAGATCTTCGAAGCGCTCGGTGTGCTGCGCACGCAGGAACTGGCCGCGCTCCACCGCTTCGATGGCGCAGAACAGTACTTCACGCGGGCGGTCGATTTCGGCTACTCGTTCAGCATCGATGAGACCTTCGAGAAATGGGGACGCGACGAGATTACCGCGGACTACGTTCGGCTGATCCGCACGATCCGTCCCGACGTGATCATCACGCTGCCGCCGGCCGGCGACGCCGGCGGCCAGCATCACATGGCGTCGGCGGTGATCACCCGCGACGCCTACCGGCGCGCCGGCGACCCAGCGAAATATCCGGAACAGATCAAAGCCGGCCTGCGCCCGTGGCAGCCGAAGAAGCTGTATCAGAGCGCCGGCTTCGGCTTTCCCGGTGAGCCGGAGGCGGCGGGCCGGGTCACGCGCGTCAACTCGGGCATCTACGATCGGCTGCTCGGGAAGACCTATGCGGAAATCGGCGCCGAGGCGCGGAGCATGCACAAGTGCCAGGGCACGGGTCAGCTGCTCTCGTTGCCGACGCCCGCGGCGCAGGCCGGCTATCAGCTCGTCGAGACAACGCTGCCGGGGCAGATGGAGCGGGACGAGTCGTCGTTGTTCGACGGCATCGACACGGGCCTCGCGGGGCTGGCGGCCTTCGCGGGTCCTCGGCCGCCCACCGGTCTTGCCGACGGTCTCGCCGCCATTGCCGCTGCGGTCCGGGCAGCGCAGAAGAATTTCGACAGCGCCAGCGACGAGGCAGCTGTGGAGCCGCTGGTCGAGGGACTGTCGGCCGTCCGGGCGCTGCGCCGCGAGCTTCGCACGATGCCGCTCGACGACGCGTCACGATACGAGATCGATTTCCGCCTGCATCAGAAGGAAGCCGAATTCGAGCAGGCGATCGTTATTGCTGCCGGCGTGAAGGTCGAGGCGCTTGCCGACGATGGCGTTGTCGTGCCGGGTCAGCACACAAAGGTTTCGATCTTCATCGCGAACCGTGGAGCGACGAACGTGAACATCAGGCAGGTCAGGCTGGAAGGGTTCGATGGGGATCCTGCCTGCACCCTGACCGCGGTCAGCGGCAGGTGGCTTTTCGGCGGGTTCGGCGGCGGCCGGGGTGGCCGCGGCGGGGCACCGGCTCCGGCGGGCCCACCGATTTCCTTGATCAAGCAGGGCCAGGTTGCCCGATGCGAGCCGGCGGTGACGATTCCTGCCGATGCCCGCACGACGGAGCCGTACTGGCACCGCGAAGGGGAAGCAGGACGATATATCTTCGACGAAGACGCACCGTTCGGTTTGCCGGTGCGGCCGACACCGTTCGCTGCCCGGATCACGCTTGCCCTGGCGCGTGAGGGCAGCAACGGCAGCGCCAGCGGACCGTCCGGAGACGAACTGGTGGATGTCGTTCCGCTTCAGCACCGGTATGAGGGCGACATCTTCAGCGGTGAAAAGCGGACCGACCTCCTCGTAGTCCCGGCATTCTCTGTTCGTGTGTCACCGGAGATCGCGATCGTCCCCTCCGCGTCGATTCGAGCCGCCCGCGCGGGCACCGCGAGCCGCATACCCGCCCGCGCCGGTCGAGGATCGACGCCGGCACGATCGGAGTCCGCGAGTGGCGCGCCTTCGGCGGATCGCGAAATCCGCGTGACCATCGTGAACGATACGCCAGGCGCCGCGGAGACCAGCGTCCAACTGGAAGTGCCGCCGGGCTGGAGCGCCATCCCTCCGGCGCAGCCGGTGACCTTCGAACGGGAGGACCAAGCGCAGACCGTACGGTTCGTCGTGAAGCCTGCGCCCGACGCGAAGACGGCCGAGTTCCGCGTCCGTGCCGTCGCCAGTACCGGCGGCCGATCGTACACGCGCGGCTACCAGGTCATCGAGTATCCGCACATCCGCCGCTATCCCATTTACGATTCCGCCGCCGCGACGCTGAAGGTGATCGACGTGCGCGTGCCGTCGAACCTGACCGTCGGGTACATCATGGGCGTCGGGGACCAGGTCCCACCTGCCATCGAGCAGCTCGGCGCGACGATCGAGACGCTGACCGCCGACGATCTCGCGTGGGGCAACCTCTCGCGGTTCGACGCGATTGTCACGGGTGTGCGCGCGTACGAGCGTCGCGAGGACCTCCGCGCCAACAACCGCCGCCTGCTGGACTACGTGAAAGAGGGCGGGACGATGATCGTGCAGTACAACAAGTACGAGTTCAACGAGGCGCAGTACGGACCCTTTCCGGCCAAGGTCAGCTCGAACCGGGTGACCGACGAATTCGCGCCGGTTGTGGCTCTCGACGCGCACAATCCCGTGTTCACGGCGCCAAACGAGATCAACGAGGCCACGTGGAAGAACTGGGTGCAGGAACGCGGCCTGTACTTTCTGGGCGAAAAAGACCAGCGCTACCGCGATCTCGTACAGCTCGAGGATCCGTTTCCGAAGAATCGGGGCGTGAAGACCGGCGCGCTCGTCGAGGCGCAATACGGGAAGGGTCGCTGGCTCTACGTGGGCCTGGGGTTGTGGCGCCAGCTGCCGGCCGGCACCGACGGCGCGTACCAGCTGCTGGCGAACTTGATCTCGCTCGGCAAGGCCTCGCGATGAGATTGCTCATTGCTGATTGTTGATTGCTGATTGTTGATTGCTGATTGTTGATTGCTGATTGTTGATTGCTGATTGCGCTGGTGAGCGACGTTGTAGAATCTGCGCGGAATCAACAATCAACAATCAACAATCACCAATCACCAATCTCAGGAATTTCCATGGAAACCCCCCTCACTCCCCTCGAGTTCGCGCGCCGGAGCCGAGCGCTCTACGGCCGCCGCGAGGCCGTCGTTGACGGCGCGTGGCGGGCGACCTACGAAGAGCTCTTCGATCGGTGCGACCGGTGGTCGCGCGCGCTGCAGCAGCTTGGCGCCGGACCCGGCGACCGCGTGGCGTACATTGCGCCGAACACACACGCCCAGCTCGAGTCGTTTTATGCCGTGCCGCAGGCCGGCGCCGTCCTGGTGCCGATCAACTACCGGCTGACACCCGACGACTTCGCCTACATCATCGCCCATTCGGGATCGAAGGTTGTCTGCGCGCACGAGGACTACCTCGAAGCCGTCGACCGGGTGCGCGATCAGCTGTCGTCGGTGCAGCATTTCGTCGCGCTGGAAGGCCAGCGCGACGGCTGGCTTGATTACGAGACCCTGATTGCCCGGACCAGCGGGAGCTTCGATGCGCCCGCCATCTCCGAATCCGATCTGCTCAGCATCAACTACACGAGCGGCACGACCTCGCGGCCGAAAGGCGTGATGATCACGCACCGCAACGGATACATCAACGTGATCGGCACCCTTGTGCACCTGCCGATGGGCGCGGGGGATCGCTACCTGTGGACGCTGCCGATGTTTCACGCGAACGGGTGGGGGTTCGTCTGGACCGTGACCGCCGTCGGCGGCACGCACGTGTGCCTGCGCAAAGTCGAGCCGCTGCGGGTCTTCGATCTGATCGCGACCGAGGCGGTCACACTGATGTGCGCGGCGCCCACGGTGCTGATCGGGATTGCCAACGCGCCAGCCGCGGTGCGCGCCGGCGCCCGCAAGGGCGTACGCGTGGTCACGGCAGGCGCACCACCGGCGGCGGCGACGATCGAACGCATTGAAGGCGAGCTGGGATGGACGATCACGCACGTCTACGGACTGACCGAGACGGCGCCGTTCATCACCGTCTGCGAGCCGCGCCCCGAGCACGAGACGATGGCGGCGGCCGAGCGCGCGGTCGTCAAGGCGCGGCAGGGCGTGGAGTTGATGACCTCCGGCGAGCTCAGAGTGGTCGACGACGAGGGGCGCGATGTCCCGCATGACGGGACGACCGTGGGTGAAATCATCGTGCGCGGCAACGCGGTGATGAAAGGCTACTACAACGATCCGGAAGCGACGGCGCAGGCGTTCCGGGGCGGGTACTTTCACAGCGGCGACGCCGCTGTCGTGCATCCCGACGGCTACGTCGACATTCGCGATCGCCTGAAGGACGTCATCATCAGCGGCGGCGAGAACATTTCATCGGTCGAAGTCGAAGGGGTGCTGCTGCGGCATCCCGCCGTGCAGGAAGCAGCGGTCGTCGGTCTCCCGGATGCGAAATGGGGAGAGGCGCCGCATGCGTTTGTCGTGCTCAGCCCGGGAGCGGAGGTCACGGCCGAGGCGCTGCGCGCGTTCACGCGCGATCGGCTCGCCCACTTCAAGGTGCCGCACACCGTGACGTTTCTGACCGAGCTGCCGAAGACGGCGACAGGAAAAATCCAGAAGTTCGTGCTCCGCGGCCGCCGGGCGGCGATCGCGGCGCAGTAAGGAACGAATCCGTCGCACGGACGATCCGCGCAGAGCCCGCCGGGCACGCAGAGAAAAAGACGTGGGCAAGGAAAGGCCCAACCTTCGCCCGTGGCGCGCGCCTGGTCGCGGTTCGGCGAGTTCTGCGGTTTCTGCGTTGATCTTCGTTTCCGCCGGTGAGTTACCCACGGCGTGAACGCCCGCTCAGCCACCGGAAAAAGAGCATCACTGCCGCCGCCGGAATGAACGGTCCCCACCATGCGTTCAGCCCGAACGCGCCCAGCGTCGACGAACCGCCTTTGACGAACAACATGATTGCGGCCGCCCAGCCGAAGGCGCTGAGGAGATTCAGGCCGCTGAACTTGACGGCATTCGTCCCCGCATAGGCGCAGGCGATCGGAATGGCGGTACGCAGCCCAGGAAGAAATCGGCTCACGAGCACGAGCGCCGTTTCGTTCGCGTGAACGCGCTGGACTACACGGTCGCGGTGCGCGGCCAGCCAGGGATAGCGGTCGAGCCAGTGAATGCGGCCGCGCAGGACGTAAAACCACAGCTGATCGCCGGTCGCACCGCCCAGCGCGCCGGCGAACAGCACCGCCGGCCAGAACAGGCGGCCGGCGACGGCGTCTGCAGCGACCTTGCTGTAATAGATCTCTCCCTCGATGATTGCGGCGATGTAGATCGGAAGATAGGACAGCACGATTTGTCTGGCGAATCGGAATGTCGCCCGGACCTTTAGGTCCGCCGGCAGGCCGGAAGGCCTGCTACGAGCGATTGCGGGTGCTCTTCACGAGTGCTTCGCGGACGACCCGTGCCACGCGCCGCACCTGATCGGCGGTCAATGTCGAATAGACGGGAATCTGCAGCGCGCCGGCCGCCCGCCTGGCGCCGGGTGCGCCCTCGGGAAAGACCTTTGCGCCTGCAAACAGCTCCATGTCGCTGCAGACGTCAACATGGAGCGTTTCCACATCGACGCCTCGGCGTACGCAGGCCATGACGACTTCATCGCGCTTCGGACCGTAGACGCAATACTGATAGTACACGTGCGTGCAACCTGCAGGCACGCGCGGAATCGCGATGCCCGGCAGATCGCCGAGCGCTTCGTCCATCATCTTCGCGTGGTGCCGCGTGAGCGCGGTCCACTCGTCGAGCTTCTCCAGCCCGGCGAGGCCGATCGCCGCCTGCACGTTCGGAAACCGCTCCGTGTACGCATCCGGCAGCGGGTCGAGCGGTCGAATCTTCTCCCAGAGATAGACGTCGGGGTTGCCGCCAACGAGCGAGGAAACCCACAGAATCGGGAACGCGGTGAAGGTGAAGACGCGCGGCCGGATGAACGTCCGCTGCAGCCGTCCGACTAGCAACCGGTTGTCAACGCGCTTCACCTCGGGCCACGCGCCGCGTTCGGCGCGGGCGCGCACCCGGGCCGCGATCGTCCTGTCGCGCACGATCGCCATGCCGCCGCCGTAACAGTTCAGCGGTTTCAGCGTCTGAAAACTGAAGAACGCGGCATCGCCGAAGCTGCCCACGGGCCGGCCGCGATAGGCCGCGCCAAGCGCGTGCGCGCAGTCCTCGATGACGTGGATGCCGCGTCCGCCCGCAATCGCCGTGATCGCGTCCATGTCGCACGGCAGGCCATACAGGTGGGTCGGGACGACGGCTCGCGTGGCCGGCGTGATCGCACGCTCGAACGCCGCAGGATCGAGCGTGAAGGTCGCCGGATCGACATCCGCGAACACGACGCGCAGGCCCGCCACGCGCGCCAGCTCGGGGATGACCCAGAACGTCAGCGCCGGGACGACGATTTCGGACCCGCCCGGCAGGCCGAGCGCTTGCAGGATGTAGTAGAAGGCCATGCGCCCGTACGCGGCGGCAATCGCCTGCAGCGGTTCGACGCCCGCCCGCTGCGCGAACGCGGCCTCGAACTGGGCAAGATGCGGTCCTTGAATGAGCTCATCGCGGGACTTGCACCCGGCGATGATTTGCCGGGTGTTCGGCAGGACTCGCGCGCCGTAGCGCGAGATGGCGGTCAGCATATTTCAGGGAACGGAGGGGACGAAGACGAAACGGCGAAAACCGCTCTGTGTGTAGACAACGGAGGGGACGGAGGCAACGGTAATAACCCAGAGGAACGGAGGAACGGAGACGAAACGGAGAAATCCACTTTGTGTGCACACAGCAGACGGGACGGAGGTAACGCAGTTAACACAGTGGCACGGAAGAACAAAGAGAAAACGAAAAAACCGACATCTTCTCTGTTCGTCTCTGTTGCTCAGTTTCTCTGTGTTCTACCGTTTCCTCCGCAAGCTCCGTTCCCTCCGGTCCGGATCAGCACGCGACCGGCCGCGAGAAATCGGCAATCTCGTTCTGCGAATGACGCGCGATGACCCGTCGATCCATGCGGCTCACCCACTCCCGCACCGCCGTGTTCTGGATCTTCAGGAAGTTCGCCAGGTACGACGGCCGCACGTAAAAACGCGTGTACGACGCGCCGAGCAGGAACCGCAGCTCGGATCCGGAGAGATTCGGGTGCCTGAAGGTGGGCGTGTAGCCGTCGAACCGCTCCCAGTCGGTCTCCGTCAGCAGCGGCTCGAGCTGCTTGAACATCGGCGTGCCGGGATACGGGGTCAGGATCTTGAACTGGGCGAACGTCGATCCGAGATCGATCGCGTAGTCGATCGTCGCGGCGATTGACGCCCAGTCGTCCTGCAGGAACCCGAAGACGTAGAACGCAGCGGTCACGATCCCCTTGCGCCGGCAGTGCTCGATGATGGTCCGCTGGTGCGCCTGCGGGATCGGGCGGCGTCCGGCCTTCTTGAGCGTATCCGGGTCGAGCGATTCGACGCCGAAGCTCATGGCGCGGAAACCTGCGTCGTAGAGCGTGTCGATCAGGTCAACGTCGAGCCGATCGAGGCGCGTCTCCGCTTCGAACCTCAACGTCAGCCCGCGCGCCTGAATTTCATCGCACAGCTCGACGCAGCGCTCGCGATGCTCGGTGAAGAGCGGATCGCGGAAGATGACGTACGGCCGCCGGACCTGGTCGCACAGACGCTCGAGCTCGTCGGCGATGTTCGCGATCGACCGCGCCCGATATCCCGCGAGGATCCGGTGCGGACAGTAGGTGCAGTGCTCCGGACAGCCGCGGCTGGCCAGCAGCGGAAAGCCGCCGCCGATAGGCCGCGACGACCACCGCACGCTGTGCTTGCGCCCCTGGTTCTCGGTGATGAGATCCCAGCGCGGAAACGGCAGGGCGTCCAGATCGGAAACAGGCTCGCTGCGGACCATGCCGCGCGGCACTTCGCCCGCTGCCAGCCGCATCGCCGCGCTCTCAGGCTCCCCGGCGAAGATGAAATCGCAATGATCCGCAAACAGGCCGGGCATCTTGGAGGCAGCAATACCGACAAAGCCCACCTTCGCGCCGCGGGCACGCATCTGGTCGGCCCACCGGGTCTCGTTGCGATGATCGATCAGTGAAGAGAGCACGATGGCCACGTCGCCGTCGGCGAGACGGTCACGCGTCCAGATCACTTCGTGGCCGCCTCGCGCCAGAATGGCGGCAAGGTAGGCCAGATGGACGCTCGGCACGTCGTGAAACTGTTTCTTGATGAACGAGATCACCGCGGTCACGCGCGAAAACGGATCCAGCCGCGATCCATATCCGCCGACGACGGTGTCCTTGCTGACGAAGCCGCGTGTGGATTTCAGGTCTGCGAGAACAACCCGCATATGTCACCTCGAATGGGTTGTGGACAACCGACCGATTGGAACCGGCACGGATATCAGGCCGAGGTCGGAGGTCCGCGAGGCGATCGCGGGGAGAACGCGTGGGTGCTGGGACGCCGGTCGAACGAGCCCTGCAGGACGCCGAGCGGCTGCAGCGCAGGAACAGGGCGACCGTCGATTTCAATCCGCGCTGCCGGCGCATCGTTCTGAATCGCTTCGTCATCGTCCGGCAGCGTGGGATGAACGCCGCGTTTGACGAGCGCGTGCAGATCGATCCATCCCGCCAGCGTGTGACCGGACGGCCCCGCGAGCGGGCCGCCGGACGATCGGATATGACGGGGAGACTTGTGAACGGCCGAGGACTTCTCGGAACAGGACCGCCGCGCGTGCCGGGATCCGGCCGGCGCCGCGTGCGCAACCGTCGCGCAACAGAGCAACACCGCCAGAATGCCGCTGGCCCTCATCGTCAGACGAGTGGCGATCACAGCACGCATGGATACCGGGTTGGGGACTGGAACCACATCACTATCCCACAGCGCCAGGCGAGGCGCAACGGGAGATGACGGATCGCTTGAGCCGGCGTACATGCGGTTGTAGGGTATCCCAGATCGCCGTGTCCTGGTATTGCAATTGCTTTACTTGCAACAACTTCTCGATCTTGGGGTGTATGCGTATTCGAATGCTTCGTAAACCCAGAGAGACGTGCATAGATGGCGTACGTCTCGATCGCTTTGAGCCGGGTTTTGAATATGAGGTCGGTAGCAGTCTGGCCGCCCTGTTCTTCGCGGAAGGGTGGGCCGAGCCCGTCCCGTTTGATTTCAACGAACAGGAACCGACAATCCCGGTCGGAGAGGCGCCTGTCTTCAACAATCGGCCGCGCAGCCTGATGCGTGAGCGATTTTCGTCAGGCACGGAGCGTTTGTCGACGGCACAGGACACCGGCCGGAGCCGGGTCAAGCAGCCGCCCAGGCCATCCTCGCGGACGCGACCGAAACGGCCACCGTCGCGGTAGCGATTCCACGACAGTCCAGAGCGCTTCCAGTCTGGGCCAGACCCAGGAGACCACACTAACGTGGGGGCTCCGCCGCACACGGCTCGGTCGCTCGTGTCCCTCGACTTCGCTCGGGACGCCAAGAGGTTGTCGAAGGGTGTCCCGCTCCCGCCTCCGCTCTTCGAGCTTCGGCGAGGTTGCGCCACTTCGCGCGAAGGCGGACTGAAGGTACGGCGTGGCTCGCCGTAGCGCTTGCGGCGCGAACGGCCCCTTCGTCGTCGTCCCTCGAGTTCGCTCGGGGCGGCCCAGAGCTTGTCGAAGAGTCGCGCTCCGCGGCTAGAATCGGGCGCGTGGACGATGTTTCCTCGACGCGGCCCGTTATCGTTGTGGGTGCCGGGCCGGCGGGTGCGACTGCGGCGAGAACGCTGGCGGCCGCGCACGTGCCGGTGCGGCTGCTTGATCGCCGGTCGTTTCCGCGGAACAAGCCCTGCGGTGGCGGTCTCAGCATGCGGGTCCTCCGACGCTTTCCCTACCTCGAGCGGGAGCTGCCGCGCATCGCGATTCATACGGTTTCCCGCCTCTATCTCGAAGGTCCCGGCGGCGAGGCGACCACTATTACGTCAGACGGTCCCGCCGCCTTGATGGTGCGCCGGCTCGAATTCGATGCCCTGCTGGTATCGCTGGCCGTCGAAGCCGGCGCGGAGCTCATTGCCGGCGCTGACGTCGCGATGGCCCGTCAGACGGCCGGCGGCATCATAGTGACGCTGCGCGATGGCCGCCGATTCGAGGCGCCGGTCGTCATTGCCGCCGACGGAGTGCATAGCGTTGTTGGCCGGCGGCTCGGCATTCGTCGAGGATGGCCGGCAACAGCCGTTGCGCTGGATATGATGGAGGAAACGCCCCGCACACGGCTGCGCGACCTGGATCCATCGACGATGTGGGTCGCGTATGGTTTCAATCCACAGGGCCATGGGCAGCCCGCGGCAGGCCGCGCGTCCGAAGGGTATGCCTACATTTTTCCGAAGCGCGACCATGTGAATGTCGGGATTGGGTATGTCCTCGATTACTACCGCCAGGCCGTCGAACTGGCGCCGTACGACCTGCAGCGCGGGTTCATCCAATGGCTTCGCGAACGGGGTCTGGTGGCTGGCGCTTCGGTGCGGCAGAACTTCACGCCCTTTCTGATCCCGGTCGGCGGCCCCTTGCGCCCGCCCGGGCGCGGCCGCGTCCTGCTGGCCGGAGACGCGGGTGGGTTCGTCAATGCCTTCACCGCTGAGGGTATTTATTACGCGATGGTTTCGGGCGACCTCGCGGCGACGGCCATAATCCAGGCCGCCGGGCCGCAGGACCTCGCGGACCGCTACGCGCGTGCGGTCGATCGGGAAATCGGTCCCGAGCTTCGCGACTCCGTTCTGATTCAGCGGTACTTGTTCGCCAGACGGGGCCGGATTTCGCGGGTCATCAAGGGCGCCCGCACTCACGCTGCGACGACGCGTTTGATTCTCGAGTACGTCCGCGGCCTTCGGACTTACGAGGACTTGCGATGGCGGATGGTTGCCCGGTCGCCTCGCCTGGCCGCCCGCCTGGTGTGGGAACGACTCGTGCACTCCTCGAGCGGTCTGGACCGCGGGAATGGCGGTTGTGTGCCGGTGTGAGTGCCGTCACACGAGGGGACGGTCGCCTTCGCGCCGCAGGCGCCGGTACGCCGGCGACGCCGGCAAAAGTATGGCCTGAGTTTTAGTAAGATCGCGCGCGCAGCGCACCTGCTGGGAGTCGGTCCGCCATCACTCGGGCGGCTCCCAGCCTGAGACGTCACGAGGATGTGCCCGTGCCACGGTTTCTCAGTCGCAACACCGAGCACCTGCTGCGGCGTGCCGGCTTCGGCGCGCGGCCCGACGAGCTCGATACGTACACCGGGCCGACCGGTGAAGCGATCGACGCCCTCGTGAATTACGAGCCCGTTCCCGATGATGTGGACTCCCACATCGGCCGATCGGGTTACGCCGGCATCACCACGCGCGGCGTCTTTTCACCGAACACGAACATCACCGATGCGCGGCAACGCTGGCTGTTCCGGATGGTGCACAGCAATCGTCCGCTGCAGGAAAAGATGGCGTTGTTCTGGCACAACCACTTTGCCACCGGCTACAGCAAGATTGCGGGTGCACTGGGGGCGGTGGAGGCCACGCGGTACATGGCAGCGAAGGCCTCCGAGGATCCGGGTGGAGTTCGCGGGCAGATCGAGCTCTTTCGGCAGATGGCGCTGGGCGACTTCCGCGATCTGCTGCTTGCGGTCGCGAAGGATACGGCGATGCTGGTGTGGCTGGACGGCCGCACGAACACCAAAGCGAAGCCGCAGGAGAACTTCGCGCGCGAGATCATGGAGCTGTTCACGGTGGGCGTCGGCAACTACACCGAGCCCGACGTGTATGCCGGCGCGCGTGTCTTCACCGGTTGGAACCTGCAGCGCGTCGGAAACGCCGCGACCGGAGCGGCGCACTACGAATTCGCCTACGTCGCGGCGCAGCACGACACCGATCCGAAGACCTTCAGCTTTCCGATCTACCCGGACGGCGGCAGAACCATTCCGGCGCGTTCGGCTGCGGACGGGATGCAGGACGGCATCGAGTTCATCAACGGGCTTGCCGCGCTGCCGGCGACCGGCCGCTACCTCGCGGGCAAGCTGTTCCGGTTTTTCGTGAGCGAGTTCCGGCCGCCCGACCCGTCCTTCGTCGATCGCCTCGCCCGCGTCTATCTGTCGAGCCGCTACGACATGCGCGCCGTGATGCGTGAGGTGCTGACGTCGCCGGAATTCTGGGATGCCCGGTCGATCTGGGGCCGATATGCGTGGCCGGTCGAGTTCGTCGTGCGGCTGCTGAAAGACGTGGGATGGACCGGCTTCTCGGTGGATTCGGCCTTGACGCCGCTGGCGAACATGGGCCTGACGTTGTACGACCCGCCCGACGTGGCGGGCTGGGATGCCGGCCAGACGTGGTTCTCGAGCGGGGCGATGCTGGCGCGCATGAACTTCGCGTCGACGCTCGCCGCGAACCAGCGGTTCAACCAGGCCACCGTGTCGAGACAGTTCGCGCAGACGCCCGACTCGTTTCTCGCGTACTACACGTCCGCGCTCGCGATGGCGCCGGCCGGTGCCGCCGTGCGAGGCGAGTGGATGAATTATCTGGGCGCAACGGGCGCATGGACCGGGAGCGACGCACAACGTCAGGCCAAAGCAGCGGGGCTCGTCCACTTGATCGGCGGATCCGCGGAGTACCAGCTCCAATGAAGGTTACGCGGCGGCAATTCGTCAAGGGCGGCGTCGCGGCGTTCACCGTCACGTTTGCCGCGCCCGAGTTTCTATCGGACCTCGCGCGCGCGCAGGGCGCCAGCGCCCGCAATTTCGTCGTGCTGTATCTGGGCGGCGGCAACGACGCGCTCAGCATGCTCATCCCGTACAACGATCCCTTCTACTACAGCCGCCGGCCGACGCTCGGGGTTCCAGCCGGCCAGGTGCTGCCGATCGGCGCGGACGCGTCGCGCACGGCGCTCGGCCTCCATCCGCGCCTCACCGGACTGAAACAGATCTTCGACGAGGGGAAGCTGGCGCTGATTCAGCGCACCGGCTACGAGAACCAGTCGCGGTCGCATTTTCTCGGCACCGACATCTGGTCGACCGCCGATCCGGGGAACCCTCAGGCGCTCGGCTGGATCGGGCGGTATCTCGATTCGCTGCCGTCGCTTGCCGACCCGCTGATTGGCTGGAACACGACCGGATCGCTGCCGCACGTCCTGCAGGCGGGCCACACGCCGGTGCCTGCCATTACCAATCCGGCCACGTATGCCTTTGCCAGCCCGAACGGCGGCGCCGAGGCGGCGGAGGAGCGGGCGGCGGCGCTGCGCATCGCGTCGCACGTGCCGGTCGATCGTCCCGAGCTGGCGTTTGTGTACGGCAGCTGCGAAGCGGCGCTGGCGACGCTCGACCGCGTGGCGACGGTCGCCTCGTACGTGCCCGCCGTCGCCTATCCGAATACCGGGCTCGGTCAGGCATTCCGCGCCGTGGCCGGGGCGATGGTCCGGGGGATCGGCACCAAGGTGTTCTACGTCACGACCGGCGGCTTCGACACCCACTCGGCGCAGAACACCAACGCCGTCAACGGCGCGTATTACACGTTGATGGCGACGTTGAACGACGCGGTGCTCGCCTTCTACAACGATCTGCGTCGCCAGGGGCTGCTCGAGGACACGCTCGTGCTCTCGTTCTCGGAATTCGGCCGTCGCATCTCCGAGAACGGCAGCAGCGGCACGGATCACGGCGCGGCGTCGACGATGCTGGTCTTCGGCGGGCGCGTCAACGGCGGCTTGTACGGAACGGCACCGAACCTCACTCCCGATCCGAACAATCCAACGCTCGAGAACAACGGCGCCGACGTGCGGTATGACTTCGATTTCCGGTCGGTCTACGCGCGCGTGATCGACGGCTGGCTCGGCGGGAATTCGATTCCCCTGCTGAACGGCGACTTCCGCAGTTCGCGGCTGACGTTCGTGTAGCGCGCGCTAACGGAGCCGACGGAGGCAACGGTACGACACAGAGGAGCGGAGAAGCGGAGACGAACTCAGAAGACCAAATCAGTCCCGAGTCATGAGGTTTGAGTCGTGCGTCTCAGATTTTCATCCGTTCCGTACGACTCATCACTCACGACTCACAACTCAAAACTTCACCAGCCGCTCTGCTCGTCTCCGTTCCTCCGTTTCTCTGTGTAATACCGTTCCCGCCGTTCCTCCTGTGGGCCGTTCCCTCCGTAGCCTCCAAGTGCCAGTTGAGCCTTGAAAGACGTTTGTGGTTCGATAAGGCTCGATGCGGCCGATCAAACGGACGAAGTTCAAGCTCACCTCCGAGCAGCTCCTCGAAATGCTTTACTGGCTCAAGCTGATCCGCGCGTTCGATGAGCGGCTCAGCGTGCTCGTCAAGCAGGGCAAGGTGCGCAGCGGTGTGTACACCGGCATCGGCCAGGAGGCCATCATTGTCGGCACGTGTTACGGCCTGCGCCGCGAAGACTATGTCTGCCCGCTGCACCGGGATCTGGGCGCCTTCCTGATGAAGGGCGTGGAGCCCGGGGTGATGATGTCGCAGATGCTGGCGAAGGCGACCGGGTTGTCGAAGGGCCGCGATTCGGCGCTGCACAGCGGCGTGTCGGAGCTCGGGATTTTCGGCAACACCAGCATGCTCGGCGCGAACCTCCCGGTCGCCGCCGGCCTCGCCTTCACCTTCAAGATGGAGAAGATTGACAACGTGGTGATCGCCTACTTCGGTGAAGGTGCGAGCAACGTGGGCGACTTTCACGAGGCACTCAACTTCGCGGGCGTGCACCAGCTGCCGGTGCTGTTCGTCTGCGAGAACAACCAGTACGCGTATTCGGTGCCGATCGAGAGGAGCATGGCCATCGACGATGTGGCGGATCGCGCGCACGGGTACGGCTTCTCAGGTGTGTCGATCAACGGCAATGACGTGCTCGCCGTCTATCAGACCACCCGGGGCGCGCTGGCGCGCGCGCGCGCCGGAGGGGGGCCGACGCTCATCGAGTGCAAGACATACCGGTGGCACGGTCATTCCGAGCACGACAAAGCCTTTTACCGTACCGACGAAGAGCTGGCGATGTGGAAGAGCCGCGATCCGATTCCGACCTTCACGACGTATCTGCGCGCGCGCCACGTGCTGGATGACGCGAAACTGCGGGACGTCGAGGGCCGCATCGCATCGACGATTGACGCCGCCGTCGAGTTCGCGATGAATGCGGCGGATCCGGCGCCGGAGGATGCGGTGAGTGATGTATACGCGTAGAATCGCCTCCTCCGGGCATTTCCTTTGTGTCCATAGTGTCCTTTGTGTTGAGTGGTTGTTGGGATGAGTAAAGAACTTTCGTATCTCGAGGCCATCCGCGAAGCCCTCATCGAGGAGATGCGCCGCGATCCGAAGGTATTCATCCTCGGTGAAGACGTGGGCCCGTATGGCGGCGCGTTCGGCGTGACCCAGGGGCTTTATGACGAGTTTGGAGAGATGCGCGTCGTCGACACGCCGATTTCAGAGTCGGCGATCATCGGCATCAGCATCGGCGCGGCGCTGCGCGGGTATCGGCCGGTTGCGGAGATGCAGTTCGCCGATTTCATCTCGTGCGGCTTCGATCAGATCGTGAACCAGGCGGCCACGCTCCGCTATCGCTACGGCGGACGCGCGGCGGTGCCGATCGTCGTGCGCGCGCCGAGCGGCGGCAACGTGGGCGGCGGCCTGTACCACTCGCAGAACCCCGAAGCGTGGTTCGTGCACCGGCCGGGATTGAAAGTGGTCGCGCCTTCGACTGCCTACGACGCCAAGGGCCTGTTGAAGGCGGCCATTCGCGACGACAATCCCGTGATCTATCTGGAGCACAAATACCTGTACCGGCGTGCGAAGGGCGCCGTGCCGGACGGCGACGACATCGTGCCGATTGGCGTGGCGGCAACGCCGCGCGAGGGCAAAGATGCCACGCTGATCACCTACGGAGCGATGGTGCCCCCTTCGCTCGCGGCCGCCGGGACGCTGTCCAAGGAAGGCGTCGAGACCGAGGTGATCGATCTGCGAACGTTGATGCCGTACGACAAGGACGCCATCTTCCGTTCGGTCGAGAAGACGAATCGAGCGCTGATCGTCCACGAAGACGTCAGGACTCTCGGGGTTGGCGCCGAGCTGGCCGCCGTCATCGGGGAAGAACGGTTCGCCTACTTGGATGCACCGGTGATGCGGCTCACGTACCCCGACACGCATGCGCCGTTCTCGCACATCCTGGAGCAGGCGAACCTGCCCAACCCGGAGACGATTGCCGACGCGTTGCGACGGTTGGCGGCGTACTGACGCTGCGCCGCCGAGGAGGCGGGCAGGACAGGCAGGATCGGCGGGCTAGGCAGGAGACGGGAAAGAGATTCGGTCCCATCCGGCCCATCCTGCCGGTCCTGCCCATCCTGCCCTAAGAACGCGAAAAGATCTCTCCGAGCGCGTCGTCGACGTGCGCGAATCGAAAAGGGAACCCGAGCTGCTCGGCTTTTGCAGGCACGGCGCGCTGGCCCGACAGCAGCAGGGCATCGGCCATTTCCCCGAGCAGCAGCCGTAACGCAAATGCCGGCGCCGGCATGAAGGCTGGCCGGTGCATCGTCCGGCCGAGCGCGTGGGCGAATGTCCTGTTGGTGACCGGGTTCGGCGCGGTCGCGTTCATCGGACCGGACACAGCGGGAGCGGCGATGGCCCAGCGCACGAGGCCGGCCCAGTCGTCGCGGTGGATCCACGGCCAGTACTGCCGGCCCGATCCGACCGGCCCGCCGGCGCCAAGCTTGAACGGGAACAACATGTGCGGCAGCGCGCCGCCGTCGCGTGCCAGGACGAGGCCGGTGCGGACGAGGACCACGCGCGTGCGATCGCTCCCCGCGCGCATCGCTTCCCGCTCCCACTGAACACAGACGCGGGCCAGAAAATCGCCGCCCGCGGGGTGGTCTTCGCTCACGACCTCGTCGCCGTGCGGACCGTAGAAGCCGACGGCGGATCCGCTGACGAACACCGGCGGCGGCGCCCCGGCACCGCGGATCGCGGCGACGAGGCTGTTCGTGGCGGCGACGCGGCTGTCGCGGATCCGCGCCTTGTGCGCCTCGGACCAGCGCGCGCCGGCGATCGACTCGCCGGCGAGGTTGACGACTGCGCCCGCTCCATCGATTTCCGAGGCCCACGGCCCGGCGTCACCGGAGGGCGACCAGGTGACGAGTCGCGGGGCGCCCGTCGCTCGGGTCGAGCGGCGCGTCAGGATGACCACCTCGTGGGCGTCCGCGGCGAGGAGGCGCGCGAGCGATCGGCCGAGGAATCCACTGCCGCCGGCGATGACGATCTTCATGCATGGCCTCCAAATCACCGGTAGCGCCGCCGTTCAGGGCCGCCCGGGGGCCATGATGCCGGCCTGAAGGCCTGCGCGGCAAGGGCCTTGTACGCGCAACGCAGCCAGCCTTGACACGGGCGTGTCTTTCAAGCTAACTAACTGGTTAGTTTTTATGGCCCGCCGCGCGCGCGTCTCTCCCGCGCAGATCCTCAGCGCCGCCGCCCTCGAATTTGCCGAGCGCGGCTACGCCGGCGCCCGCGTCGACCGCATCGCCCGCCGCGCCGCCGTCAACAAGGCGATGCTGTACTACCACTTCAAGAGCAAGCAGCACATCTACCGCACCCTGCTCCGCGACATGTTCACCCGCACCGCCGGGCGCCTGCAGGCCATCGCCGGATCGCAGGCCGCCCCGGCCGCCAAGATCGACCGCGTCATTGCCGACATCGCTGCGCTGGTCCAGGAGCATCCGTTCTTCCCGGCGATCATGCTCCGCGAGGTCGCCGAGGGCGGCGCCCATCTCGATCGCGCCACCCTTCTGGCGCTCGCGTCGGTACCGCGCACGGTCGCGGCAATTGTGGAAGAAGGCGTCGCCGCCGGCGCGTTCCGCCCGATCCATCCGGTGTTCGCGTATTTCAGTATCCTGGCCCCGGTCGTCTTCTACCTCGCAGGTACGCCCATCCGGAAGGAGATCTCGGATCTCCACATCATCGACCTGCGCGCGCTCTCGACCGCCGAGTTCGTGCGCGCGCTGCAGGAAGCGGCCCGCCGCTCCTTTGCACGCGATCGTCGCGTGAGGGCATCGTGAAATCGCTCTTCGAAACCCCGCAGGCGCCGCGAATATTCCTCGCCGCGGCGTTGCTCGCGGCCGGCGCCTGCGCGAAGAAACAGCCGGTCGATCGCGTTCGTGTGTCGGGTCAGGTCGAGGCGACGGACGTCCGCGTCGCGGCCCAGGTCGGCGGACGCGTCCTCGAGCTTCGCGTCGACGAAGGCGATCGGGTACGCACCGGCGACGTCATTGCCCAGCTCGACACCGCCGACGCCCGCCTGACTCTTGTCCGGGCGACCGCCGAGCGGGCCCAGGCCGACGCGCAGCTCCGCCTGCTGCTCGCGGGCTCCCGTGCCGAAGACATTCGCCAGGCCGACGCGCAGGTGGCGAGCGCCGACGCCGATGCGCGCGCCGCCGAAGCGGAGCTCACGGCGTCGGCCGCCGATCTCGATCGCTTCGAGGCGCTACTCGCCTCGAGCTCGGGGTCGCGCAAGCAGCGCGACGATGCGCTGGCGCGGCGCGACGTGGCGAGAGAACGGCTGCAGGCGGCGCGCGACCGGAGCCGGGCCGCCCGCGAAGCCGCTGCCAGGCTGCGTGCGGGAGCGCGGCGTGAGGACATCGATGCCGCGCGCGCCCGCGTCGGCGCCGCCGCAGCCCAGATTGCGACCTGGGAAAAAGCGATTGCTGACGCGACAGTCGCTGCGCCGATCGCCGGTATCGTCACCGAAAAGCTTGCCGAAATAGGAGAGCTCCTGCAGCCGGGCGCCCCGCTGGTCGTGGTCACCGATCTCGACCATGCCTGGGCCAACGTGTACGTCGACGAGCCGTTCGTGCCGCGCCTGCGCCTCGACCAGGCCGCGACGGTCTTTACCGATGCCGGGGGCTCCGGCATCTCCGGCAAGGTGAGTTACATCGCGTCGAAGGCGGAATTCACGCCCCGTAACGTCCAGACGGTCGAGGATCGATCGAAGCTCGTCTACCGCGTCAAAGTGTCGGTCGACAACACCAGCGGCGTGCTCAAGACCGGCATGCCGGTCGAAGCCGAGATCCCGTTCACGGGATCCGGGCAATAGCGCCATGACCGAGTCGATAAAAAGCCCTGACGCAGCGAAGACGGGAACCGGCGCCAACGACGGTGCCGGCAGGCACGGCTTCGGCGCGCACAGCGCGCCCGCGAGCCGGGGCCCCCACGGCGCGGACTGTGCGCCGTGGGGTGGGAGCCGGGGCCCCCACGGCGCGGACTGTGCGCCGTGGGGTGGGAGCCGGGGTCCCCACGGCGCGGACTGTGCGCCGTGGGGTGGTTCGAGCCGAGGCGTGGGGCGGAGCCCCACGTTAGCCCGTTTTGCGGCTCGAGACGAGAATTTTGAACTCGTTTCCTCATCGAGCCGCAGAACGGGCCAGGCGCGCCCGCCGGAGCGGCCCGCCTTCGCGCCTGAGGCGCTACGGCGCGTCCGCCGTAGCTTTAGCGGAGGCGGAAGCGGGGCTTACGGGGTCCCCGCGAGCGACGGCGATCCGGGGCCCCCACCGCGCGGACTTTGCGCGGTGGGGTGGGGTGGGGGGGCCGGCGGGGCGAAGCCCCCCGGTTTAGAAGACGCAATTGCCCTGGACGGCGTCACGAAGCGTTACGGACAGACCGTCGCCGTCCGAGAGCTGTCGATCTCGGTGCGTCGCGGAGAGATGTTCGGCCTGATCGGCCCTGACGGCGCGGGCAAGACCAGCACGATCCGAATCATCTGCGGCCTGATCGCGCCGGACGCCGGCACCGTGCGCGTGCTCGGCGTCGATCCGGTTGGCGAGCACCGCCGGCTCACCGACCGCGTCGGCTATTTGTCGCAGCGGTTCAGTCTGTACGGCGACCTCAGTATCGATGAGAACATCGCGTTCTTCGCGGAGATTCACGGGGTGCGCGAGTATCACGCGCGCCGCGATCGTCTCCTGGATCTCACTCAGCTCACGCCATTCCGCGCCCGTCTCGCCGATCGGTTGTCCGGCGGCATGAAGCAGAAGCTCGCGCTCGCGTGCACGCTCGTGCACGAGCCGTCTCTGATCGTTCTCGACGAGCCGACCACCGGCGTTGATCCGGTGTCGCGGCGCGAGTTCTGGAAGCTCCTCTCCGAATTTCTGTCGCAGGGCATCACCATCGTGATGGCCACGCCGTATCTCGACGAGGCCGAGCGGTGCTCACGCGTGGCGCTGCTGCATCAGGGAGGCCTGCTCGCGCTCGACGAGCCCGCGGCGCTGACGGCTTCGCTGCCGGGAACGCTGGTCGAAGTGATCGTCACCGAGCACCGCCGCGCGGTCGCCCTCCTGCGGGAGATCCCCGGCGTGCACGACGTGCAGATGTTCGGCGAACGGGCGCACGTCCGCCTCGACCGCGACGATGACGAAGCGGTCGATCGGCTGACCGATCGTCTGACCCGTGCGGGCGTCACGGTCGCGAGCGTTCGGCCGATCGCGACGTCGCTCGAAGACGTGTTCATCGCCCGGCTCCACGAGGCGGCCCGATGATCGATCGGCGCTGGTGCCTGGCGGCGGCTGTTGTCGTGGCGGCGCACCCGGCCGCGGCGCAGCCGACGGCTGGTGCGCTCAGGCTGACGCTCGATGAAGCCATCGCCCGCGGTCTCGAGACCAGCCATCGCCTGGCCGAGGCCGTTGCACGCGGCGAGGCGGCTGACGCATCGGCCGGTCAGCGCCACGCGGCGCTCCTGCCGCAGGTTGCGGCGCAGGCAAGCTACACGCGCACGAATCACGTCGAAACGTTCGGCGTCCCGCTGCCGAACAACGTGCAGCGCGTCATCTACCCCGATATTCCCGACAATTACCGGTCGCGCCTCGATGTGCAGTGGCCCATTTACACGGGCGGCCGCCTCGACGCGCTCGAGCGGGCCGCCCGCATCGAGGCGACCGCCTCGGGCGACGATGTCCGGACGGCGCGGCAGGATCTTGCGCTCGAGATCGCGCGCGCGTACTGGACGCTGGTTTCGGCGTCGGCATCGGTTGCAGTCGTCGAGGAATCGGTGAGGCGCGTCAACGCGCATCTGCAGGACGTGCGGAACCAGCTCGCGTCCGGTCTGGTGCCGCCAAACGAAGTCCTGAATATCGAAGCGCAGGAATCGCGGCAGCGGATGCTGGCGATACAGGCACACGGCAGCCGCGACGTGGCGGAGGCGGACCTGGCCCGGTTCGTCGGCGCGGCGCCGGGAACGGCGATCGAACCCGCTGCGGCGCTGGATCCGCCGCCGCCGGAAACGCTGGCGCCGGACGCCCTCGTTGAAGCGGCGAAACGGCAGCGGCCCGAGCGGGCGGCGCTCGTCAAACGCGCCACGGCCGCGGCGGAACGGCGGCGCGCCGCCGCCGCGGAATTGAAGCCGGCGATCGCCATCGGCGGCGGCTTCGACTACGCCCGCCCCAATCCGCGGATCTTTCCGCACGAAGAGCGATGGCGGGCGTCATGGGATGCGTCGGTCAACGCCAACTGGCCGCTGTTCGACGGCGGCCGGGCGCGCAGCGAGGTGGCGGAGGCGGCGGCGCTGATCCGGGCGACGGAGGCGCGGCTCGCCGATCTCGACGCCGCGCTCGCGGTTGAAATCCGCCAGCGCCTGACCGAGCTGGAGTCGAGCCGGGCCGCCATCGAGGCGGCTGCCGACGCTGTCCGCAGCGCCACCGAGGCGCGGCGGGTCATCGGCGAACGATTCAGGGCCGGAGTGGCGACGAGCACCGACGTGCTGGACGCACAGGTCGTCGTGCTGCAGGCGGAGCTCGATCGCACGCAGGCGATTGCGGGGGCGCGTCTGGCGCGCGCCGGTCTGGACCGCGCGCTGGGAAGATGAGCGCCATCAGCGTGCGCGGGTTGACGAGACGCTTCGGCGATTTCGTTGCCGTCGACGGTCTGACGTTCGACGTGGCGGAAGGGGAAATCTTCGGCTTTCTCGGCAGCAACGGCGCCGGCAAGTCGACGACCATCCGGATGCTGTGCGGATTGTTGAAGCCGACGGGCGGCACCGCCACCGTCGGCGGCATCGACGTCGGACGCGATCCGGAAGGCGTCAAGCGCCGGATCGGGTACATGTCTCAACGGTTCTCGCTCTACGAGCGGTTGACCGTCGATCAGAACATCCGGTTCTTCGGAGGGATCTACGGCCTGCCGCGCAGTCGCCTCGACGAGCGCCGGCGCTTCGTGCTCGACATGGCGGGGCTGCAGTCGCGCGAGCACGTGAGGGCGGCCGATCTGGCGGGCGGGTGGCGTCAGCGGCTCGGACTTGGCTGCGCCATTCTGCACGAGCCTCCGATTGTGTTTCTCGACGAACCGACGGGCGGCGTCGATCCGGTCTCCCGCCGCGAGTTCTGGCGGCTCATCGACCGTCTGTCGTCGGACGGCGTCACGGTGCTCGTCACGACGCATTATCTCGACGAAGCGGAACACTGTCATCGCCTTGCCATCATTCATGGCGGCCGGCTGGCCGCGATTGGCACGACCGGCGAGCTGAAGCGCATGTTTCGAGGACGCACGATCGTCGAGGTCCACGCCGCGGATCCGGTGGAAGCGATGCGTGTGCTGGACGACATGACCGACGTGGACAAGACCAGCGTGTTCGGAACCGCCGTCCACGCGGTCGTGAAGCTGGAGCCGACCGAAGCGGCGCGCGTGCTGAGCGAGCGGCTCGCGCGCGCCGGGATCGCGGCGTCGCGCGTGGCGCCGGTCGAGCCGTCGCTCGAGGACGTGTTCCTGGATGTCGCGGAGAAAAGCGCGCGATGACCGCTTTGTATCCTTTGTGTTCTTTGTAACGATCGCATGCGCAAGACCCTCGCCGTCGCTCGCAAGGAATTCCGCCAGATCGCCCGCGACCGGCGCACCCTCGTCATCCTGCTGGTGCTGCCGGTCTTCTTTCTGCTGCTGTACGGCTACGCGCTGAACTGGGACATCCGCCACGTGCACCTGGCGATCGACGATCGAGACCATTCGCCGGAAAGCCGATCGCTTGTCGCGGCGTTCGTGAACTCCGGCTATTTCGACCTCGTCGCGACAGCCGACGACCGGACGATCTCACCGCTGCTGAACCGCACCGATGTCCGCGCGATTCTGATCGTGCCGCCGGGCCTCGGCCGCGCGGTGCGCACGGCGACGCCGACGGCGGTCCAGGTGCTTCTGAACGGCGACAATGCGAACACCGCGACGACGGTCATGAGCTACGCGCTGACGATTGTGCGCAGCGAGTCAGCGCGGTACGAGCTGTACCGGGGCTCTGACCCGGCAGCGCGCCCGCTGGTTTCACTCGAACCGCGCATCTGGTACAACCCCGAGCTCCGGAGCACGTTGTTTCTCGTCCCCGGGTTGATTGCCTACATCACGATGATCACCGCGGTGGTATCGACCGCGCTTTCGATCGTCCGCGAAAAGGAACGCGGCACGATGGAGCAGGTGCGGATGGCGCCGCTCAACGCCGGACCGTTCGTGATCGGAAAGACGATTCCGTATTTCTTCATCTCGCTGGTCTCGGCGCTCGGCATCGTCCTCGCCGCGATGGTGCTCTTCGGCATGCCGATGCGCGGATCGTGGCCGGTGCTGCTCCTGGCGCTGTCGTTGTTCCTCGTCGGCGCGCTCGGCATCGGCCTGTTCATCTCCAGCATCGCGGCGACGCAGCAGGTGGCGTTCCAGGCGGCGATGCTGGCCTCGTTTCTGCCCACGTTCATGCTGTCGGGATTCATCTTCCCGATTTCGAGCATGCCCCGATTTCTGCAGATCGTCACGTATGCGGTGCCGGCGCGCTACTTTCTCCGCGCGCTGCGCGCGATCGTGCTGAAAGGCGCCGGCGCCGATCTCGTGCGGCAGGACCTCGCCGCATTGACCGCTTTCGGCACGGCGGTGCTGATTCTGGCGTCGCTGCGGCTCCGCCGCCAGTGGAGTTGAGCGATGAGACGCGTGGGCGTTCTGGTGTGGAAGGAATTGATCGAGCTCCGCCAGGACCGCGACCTGTTCGGCATCGTGATCCTCGCGCCGATCCTTCAGCTGTTCATGCTTGGCTACGCCGCGACCACCGATGTCCGTGACGTGCCGGTTGTCGTGGCCGATGGCGATCGATCGACCGCGAGCCGCGATCTCCTGGCGCGCTTCGACGCGTCGCCCAACTTCACCATCGTCGACGTCGTCAGCAGCCCGAACGACGTGGATCAGTACCTGGAGCGAGGGCGTGCGTGGGTCGCGCTCGCCATTCCGCCCGGCTATGGTGAGGGCCTCGCCCGTGCGACCCCGCAGGCGCTGCAGGTCATCGCCGATGGCAGCGACGCGAACTCGACCAACGTCGCGCTCGGCTACGCAACCAATCTGATTGCCGGATATCAGCAGGAGATTGCGGCGGCGCGGACGCCGGCGCGCGCCGCTACTGCTGCCATCGAGCCGAGGGTGCGTGTCTGGTTCAACTCGAGGCTGGACAGCCGCGAGTTCATGATTCCCGGGGTCCTCGCGCTGCTCCTGCTGGTCGTGACGACGAACCTGTCCTCCATGGGGATCGTCCGGGAAAAGGAGCTCGGGACCCTGGAACAGCTGAACGTCACGCCTCTGCGCCGGTGGGAGCTGATTCTCGGCAAGCTGCTGCCGTACGCGCTGGTCGGGATCGTCGACGTGTGTCTCGTGATTGCAGTGGCGTTGTTGTGGTTCCAGGTGCCGCTGCGGGGCAGCGTCGTGCTGCTCTTCGCGCTTACGCTCGTCTATCTCATGAGCACGCTCGGCCTGGGCCTGTTCGTGTCGACCATTTCGTCGACGCAGCAGCAGGCGATGATGACAACGATTTTCTTCTTTCTGATGCCGATGATCTATCTGTCCGGCTTTATTTTTCCCATCGAGAACATGCCCGCCGTGATCCAGCCGCTCACCTATCTCCTGCCGCTGCGCTACTTCCTCGTCATCCTGCGATCGATTTTCCTGAAAGGCGTTGGGCTCGAAACGCTGTGGCCCGATGCCCTTGCGCTCGCTGCCTGGGGGATAGGGATCCTGTCGCTGGCGATCGCGCGCTCGACGAAGCGAGCCGCCTGATCGGCAGCCGCAATCAGAAAACCGAATAGGCCAGGCCGATCTTCAGCTGAAAGGTATCGGCGCGGAGACGGCGTTCGTCTTCGCCCACCGTGCTGCTGACGGTCACATGTGGACGCACAACCAGAAAACCGGCGCTGACATTCAGCCCGACTTTCTCGTTGAGATCGTGCCAGACGCTGAACCCCGGCCGGACGACCAGCGGGTTCGACGTCCTCAGCGTCAGCGACCGCGCCCCGAGTCGGTCGTAGTACGCGTCGATCGCGACGGGCGTCAGAGACATGGACGTGAAGGAATAGCCGCCGACGAGGCTCGCACTGAAGAGCTGACGACCGCGGCGATAGCTATAGCCGTAGCCCAACATGATCGGACGCACCTGCAGTTCCCCGAACTCGACTGTGCCGCCGCCGACCGGCTGACGAATATCGGCGCTGAACCAATTGAGCGCCCACTCCCAGCCCCACCCGGTTTCGCCCTCGCCGAATCGCCAGAGGAACCCGATGCCGCTATGGCCGCTCGCGGAGTCATCGACGAGTTCTCTGAACGAGAAATTGGCGCCCAGGGCGAGGCGGTTGTCGGACTGCGCACGCAGCTGGACAGCACTCACGAGCACGACCAGGACGCTCAGCACAGTACGGTGGAGTGGCACAGGGAATCATGTCACCGGGTCGGCCGGGCCGCCACCTGCACGGCTGAGTCACACCTGGCTCAATGACAGAGCCCGGTCCCATGATCGACGACCGCCTCGGTGCCGGCCTGGATGAAATCCCAGTCGTAATCCGTATTCCTCAGTGTGAGCTTGAGGACGCCGTGCGTCGAGATCCTCTGGGCGCTGTTCGGGGCGACGCCAACGAACTGATACAACGGTGCACCGCCCGATCCGGCGACGAATTGGCGAATGCCGGCACCCGGATCGGCAAGTCCGTCGGGGTTCTGAGGATCGAATCGCTCGTACCCGTGATCGTGGCCGTTCACGACGACGTCGGTGCCGGCGGCATACAAGAGCCGCCACAAGTCTCCGAGCGCTAAACCGTCACGGCTTGGACCGGACGTAAACCGCGGGAAGTGGAAGTACGCCAGGGTACAGCGCGTGGAGCGGTTCGCGTCGAGATCGTTCTGGAGCCAGGCGTACTGTTCGCTTCCTGGGCTCGTGGGGATGCTGCTATTCAACGAGACGATATGCCAGGCGCCGAGGTTGTAGCTGTAGAACCCGAGACCGGAATCCCCGGCGTTGGTTCCAAAATATTGGAAATACGGCATGGCGCCAGCCGATTCATATTCGTGGTTCCCCGGGCTCGGGCGAATCCGTGCTTTGTGCCGGCCCCAGACCCGGTCGAAGCACGTTGCGAAGTCGTCGGCCGACCCACGGGGATAGGCGGCATCGCCCGCCACGAAGACGGTGCCGGCGATCTTGTCCAGAAGGGCCCCGGTGTCCTGTGCGAACCGGCCGTCCTGGTTGCCACAATTGCCGATGTCGGCAGCGCCCACGAGGACGGCCGTCTGCAGGGCCTGTGTCGTCAAAGCAGGAGAAGAACCCGGTGTGGGCGTCGGGCTGAGAACGTCCGAGCGGCCGCAGGCGAGCGCGGCGAGCAGGGTCAGGAGTCCCAGGTACCGCTGGTGCGTGAGCACATAACGCACTTACGAGGAATTATCGCCGGAAAGAGCCACGGCAGAGGCGGATGCCGGCTCGGCCGCATGGTATAGTTTGGACCACATCGACAGGGATCCATCTTTCTTCGCGAAAGCTTCGTGGTTCTGGTGAATCATCAACGAGGACCGCGAGCAGACGCCGCAGGTCTTCTCAGGACACTATGACCTCTCTTCCAGTCGACCGCCTCGTCGTTGCTGTTGAAGATCGGCGCGCCACGCTGGTCGACGTCATCCGCCGCGCGCGCCGGGAAATCACGTTGTCGCTGTTCCGGTGCAACGATGATCAGATATTTAGCGAATTGTCAGCCGCTATCGCCCGAGGCGTGTTGGTCGACGTCCTGGTGACGTCGCGCAGCAAAGGCGGACCAAGGCGGCGTCAGAAGCTCCTGAAGAGGCTGGAGGCGACCGGAGCGTCGGTCCATGCGTACAGCGATCCGGTGGTGAAGTATCACGCGAAGTATCTGGTCGCCGACGATGGACCTGCCGTCATTGCGTCGCTGAACTTCACGAAGAAGTGTTTCTCGCGGACGTGCGATGCGCTGGTCGTCACTCATGATCCGGCGGTCGTGTCCGGCCTCAGACGCGTGATGGCGGCGGACCGCGACCGCCAGCCGATTCCTGAGGACCTGTCACCGCGCTTGATCGTCGGGCCCGAGCGTGCGCGCCGGCAGTTGACGGCCCTCATCGAGCAGGCGCGCACGAGCATCCGGCTGATCGACGCGAAGCTGTCGGACCCGGATCTCATCACCCTGCTCAAGGACCGGCGAGAAGCCGGCATCGCCGTCGAAGTTTTCACGGCAAGGCGCCTGGCCGACCTCAAGTCGCACGGGAAGGTCATGCTCATCGATGATCAGCTGGTGGTCGTCGGCAGCCTCGCGCTGTCAGCCCTCGGGCTCGATTTCCGCCGCGAGGTCTCGATTGTCGTCGACGAACCGTCGGCAATTGCGGAAGTGCAGCAGCTGTTCGCGTCGGTCGACATGCCGCGGCCCGAGCCGCCTGAGGCCGGCACTGTGGCGAACGGCACGGCTTGTTGAGCGGCGGCTCTCGTAGCGCAGGCCTTCAAGGCTGAAAAAAAATCGATTCTCGCGTCGTGCGGACCTTTCAGGTCCGCGCGACACGGCAGGCCTGAAGGCCCGCACGACAATCGATTTCTTCCAGGGTCAACCCCGAACCTTGATGACGTTCACACGGCTGCGCCGGGCCGCGGCGCGCAGATAGGCAGCCGTCCGATCGACGATGTCGGTTCGCGCCGCCCGGCTGCCGACACCGGCGACCCGATCGCGCCCGAATTCCACGAAGCCATTGCCCGTATGCGCTGCGCGGGTGCGCGCTGGTTCAACGAAGCGGCAATCGGCGGGCACGGGCGCGAACCGGAACAGGTTTTGCAGCCAGCCGCTTTTCAGACCTGCGGCGCGGCCGAATGCGATGGCCGTCTCGACGTACGGCGCGGCGACGACGCTGCGGCCGGCCTCGAGCGCCGGCTCGATTTCCCATCGCAGGCGGAACGCGAGATCGGCGGCGTAGAGGAGGAGCAGGGTCCGTGCCGAGGGCCGACCCGCGCTCATGTCCGCAACCGCCAGTTCTCCGAACAGACCCGACGCGTCCCATTGGCTGATCCCGCTGCGCGTGCGGTGATCGAGGGATGCGAGTGCCGCGCGCGCGGCACGTTCGAGCGCCAGGCTCGAGACGCCCTCGACGGCGATCAACGCCGGATCGCGTCTCGGCATGCAGGGGCCTCACGCCTTCGTTTTCGAACGCATCGACAGAAACGATGATCGACCCAGAAACCGCAGCACTCGCCGAACCGCGATAAGGTGCGCGCAGCGCGCCGGCGAGGGAGCGGAGCGGGGCCGAGGGGTCCCCGCGAGCGACCGAGCCGGAGTGTGGGGCAGAGCCCCACGTTCGTAATGTCACGATTGAACGCAGAGGCCGCAAAGGACGCAAAGAAGACCAGTGTTTCTTCGCGGCCTTTGGGTTCCAAGGCCGTATTGTTCTCCGTCGGTTCCGCGAGCTCTGCGTTGATCATCCGTGATCTGGCCATAACACCGTCCGGCTGAGAAATGACACGGCGCTATGAACCGGCGCGGATTCCCGAGACACTCAACCACTCGGCGACGGCGTCGACGTTCCACTCCGACCACGGACGCGCGGCGCCCTCCCGGAACAGCTCGCGGATGTGGCGGTGCTGCTCGACGATCGATCGCTCGGCATCGACGGTCAGGAAATTGAAGATCACCGCGAGCGACTCGTACTCGCGAATCACGCGGGTGATGAACCGTCGATAGCTCTCGGCTGGATCGTCGACGCCCGTCACGTCCTGTCCGGACTCGTAAAAACGGGGCGTACGAGTGGCCGAGACGCGCCGGCCGGAGGTGGCCGGCGACACCGAGAAGTAAAAGACCATGTCGGGCCAGACCAGCGGCTCGTACAGCTTCAACACCCAATCCAGATCGAGACCGCGCGCGACGTCGCGCGCGAGCGCGCTGAACAGGAACCGGTCGGCGACGACGATCCGGCGCTGCCACAGCGCGGGAAGGACGATGTGCTCGATTCGGTGCCTGAAGTCGGCGCTGTGCAGCAGCGAGAATTCGTGCGGGCTGAGCGCGTGCACCGCCTTGCGGCTGGTGATGATCGGCCTGATGAGGTCGGACGAATTCCACTTGGTGGTAGTGACCTCGTAGCCTTCAGCCTCCAGCCACGTCTTGAACAGCTTCCGCTGCGTCGTTTTGCCGGAGCCGTCGGGCCCTTCGAAGGCGATCAGCAGTCCGCGGCGGGTGGAGGGGTCGGAGAAGTGCGCGCGGGCGCGCTGACGCAGGCGTTGAAGACTGACTGAGGAAGCTCGCATGCTGTCGATTGTCGTTCATAATATGCGAGAGAACCGATATGCGTCAGTTGCCGGAACGGCCAGCGTCAGAGTACGTCCTCAGGGTAGCCTGCCGCACCTCGCGCGGGACGAGCGGAAACGTTTCGAGGACGTATTCGAGCTCCTCGCGCGAAAGCTGATACAGCCTCGCAACCAGCGCGTTCAGCCGCGCGAACGCCGCCGGATCGGCCCTGCCCGCCAGCAGCCGCGCCAGGGCCGCGATCTCGCGAAAAGCCGCCGGCGTGTGGTCGCGAGTCGGTATCGGAAGTCGCTCCACGATCGCGGTAGTCACATGGCTCGAGACACGCAGGCGGACGAGATAGTTGACGACCAGGCTGTTGAACAGGCCGCAGAGGTAATGCTGCGCCGCCGGCGCGAGTCCGGTTCGCAGGCAGAACACGGTATGCGTCGACACGCACCCACCGGGCAGCACCGCCGCAATCAGCGTGGTCCGGTTGGCGGCGGCGGCGACATCGCGGTAGGCGAGCCGCGCATGCAGATGTCGGTCCGAGCGAAGCCGGCGCTGTGCGGCCCCGGCGGTGATGGTGTGGGTGACGGCACCGAGATCGACGCGGAACGGCGCGAGATGTTTGCCCTCGACGATTGGGAGCGCGCGGACGTCCGGCTTGCGCGGGACGGAACCCGACGTCTTCGCGGCCGGGTGAAAAGCTTCGCGATCGTCGGTGGCGTTGAGCTCGCGGCCGAACGAGGCCGCCCAACCGGCATCACTGCCGAGCGGCGGAAAGAGCGCGGCCGCACGCTCGACGAGGACGAGGTCGATTGGCCGCCGGACTGAGGGAATCGTCAGGTCGGGACCTGAGACGCGCTCGACGAGCGCCGGCGTCAGTCGAATCGGAAACCACCTGGACGCGCTGGCAGCCTCGTCACCAAGGCCTTCCAGCTCGGACGGATCCTCGATGCCGATACGGCAGGCGATCTCACGCGTGGGCGATCCGGCCGACGCCGTGACGAGCAGAAATCGCAGACCGCGATGTATCGGAAAGACGCCGCGGTGATTGTCGATACCGGCAATCGCATCCACGTCGCAGCGCGCGAGCAGCAGGCGGCGCAGACGCGCGCTGCCGTGATCCGTCGCCAGCCCGGACGGCAGGACCAGCCCGATTCGTCCTCCGGCACGGGTCAGATCGATCGCGCGTTCGAGGAAGAGCTGATACCGGTTCGCGTGCCCGGCCGACTGCGCCTGGTAGACGCCGGCGTCGCGCGAGAACCGGACGAAGGCGGCGGTGTCCGATCGCGCCCGCGATCGGTCGTCATCCGATCCGGAATCGGCCCGGATCATGTCCCACGGCGGGTTGCCGATCACCGCGTCGAAGCCGCCGTTCGCCAGCCGCCTCCCATCGGCGTCGAAGAAGACCTCCGGATACTCGAGCTCCCAGTGAAAGAAGCGGCGGGCCCGGCTGACGGCGTCGACCGCGCCGAGACATTGATCGATGATGCGCTGCGGCAGCGCGCACCGGCCGGTCAGGATGGCATCGCTCAGGGCGCCGAATGCCGCGGCCGGAACATCCGATCGCGCGAACCATGAGGCACACCACGCATCGGCAATACGCTTCCACCTGGCAATCGAGCCGTCGCGGCTGGTCAGGGTCCGGAACGAATGTTCTTTGGCGCGAACCTGGTGAATCGTGTCCGTCGGCGTGGACTCGAGCGAAAACCGTATCGGTACCACCGCGCGCAGCGCCTCACGTATCGACTCATGGTCAAACAACGGCAGCGACTGGCCGGCCTCTGCGCGCGGCCGCCGTGGAAGGGGTGAACGGCGTAGACCTCTGAGCCAGACGCCGATCAGGCTGTCGCCGGTCTGGAACCGATGGTCCAGAAACGTGAGCGGACGGTCGGCGGAGAGCGTCGCCAGCCAGAGGGACAGCCGCGCGAGCTGGACGGCCATCGGATTGATATCGACGCCGTACAGGCAGCGTTCTGCGATCGACCGGCGAATCGCCGTCCGTTCCGCCTCGCCGAGGTCGCTGGCGTGGCACTCGCCGTCGCGGATCATGGCCGCTTCGCACGCGGCGCCCAGATACCGGTTCGCCGCGACGAGAAACGCCCCGCTGCCCATCGCCGGGTCGACGATCCGCAGCTGAAGAATGCGTTCGCTCGACAGATCCTGCACGAGCGGCGCGAGCGTGCGGCGCACCACGTAATCGGCAATCGGCTGCGGCGTGTAGAAGGTGCCCGTAGCCTTGCGCAGACCGGATCCCGCCTCGAGCGAGACAACCGGCGGCATGCGGTGACGTGCCCGCTTCGTGGCACGAGAGATATCAGGCCGGTCCGCCGCCGGGTGAATTCGCGGCTGGTAGTCGAGCAGCGTTTCGTACACGGCGCCGAGCTGCTCGACCCCAAGGTCCCGGTATGCGATGCGCTCGCGTCCGGCGCCATCGGCTGCGGGCCGCGTGGAGAGCGACAGAATCGCCCGCCGCGCGGCGTCATCGTCCAGTCCGCGGCGCTCGGCCAGCGGCGTCCTGGCGGGCGAGAACAGCCGGCCGTTGAACGGCGTGACGCGCAGGTCGCCGGCATGGCATCCGGCGTGAGCCAGTCTCGCGATCGCGCGAAGCGTGTCCCAGAGGCCTGGAGCCGGCCGTGAGCGGTCCGCGAGCGTTCTCAGGGTATCGACGCTGTAGCTCTGGCGATAGACGGGGTGCCACACCGGAACGAGCGATCGTGCTTCGGCAAACAGCAGAAACAGGATCCGGTACACGATCGTCAATGCCTGTTCGAAGCTGTCGTCGAGACGGTTGGCCGGGCCGCCAGGGCGCGCAATCAGTGCCGTCAGCACGTCCGCCGAGGCGCTCAGGACGCCCTCCTTCAACGATCCGCACACGGCCGCGGCATGGCGATTGGACTCGCCCACCAGGGCATGAAGCGATGCGCCCTGGCTGCTGCCGGCCAGCGTTCGCGCCGCGGCGACACGAAACAGGGCGGCACACGACCGTTCGTCGTCCGCGGCGAGGCCCAGGTCGAACTCTGCGAAGCGGCGCGCGTACAGCCGGCTGGCGTCGACGATCCGCAGTCGCAGCCCGTTGAAGACGACACACCAGTCGGCCCCCCGGCGGATCGCCTGCGTCACGGCGGGCCGCCAGCGCGCATCGAGCGGCTCTGCCCACGTCGTCACGAGCAGCGCGGCGCGATGGCTCTCGTGCGTGAGAGTGGCGGCCAGCATCCCATCGAGCGGTTCGAGCTGCGACGGCGGGTCGAACCCGAGCGCAAGAAGCAGCGGTACCGCGCTCGCGTGCAGAAGAGTGCGGGCACTCGACGAAGGGCCGAGATCGACAACCGCGGCGCGCCACTTGATCACGTCGGCCCGAAACCGCTCGGCGGCCTGGCGGCTGTCGTCGCCGGCCGCGACGAGTGATTCCTCCAGGAAGGCTTCCGCGATGAGATGTCCGGCGAACCCGGGAAGCATCGATTTAACGTGGGACTCCGCCCCACACCCCGGCTGACACGTTCGTTCACATTCCCGCCGTGCAAGCACGGCTAGGGGACGAGCACAAGCACCAGTCGCGGGGGTTGCGTTGACATCGTCGCGGCACGTTCCAGCGATGCGAGACGCTCCCGCCGATCCCGGTCGGCTTCGGCGCGGACTGCCGCCGCGGCGAGGTGCGCACGTTCCGCACGTCGATCGAACAGACCGCGCTGGGTCGCCCGGGCCGGTGGTGGTGCCGTCTGCATCTGGATTGCTTTCTCACGTGACAACCGCGTTGCCAGGAGGGCAAGAGCCGTCCGCTCGAAATCACGCTCGAAGGAGCGGATCCGTGGGTCGGACGCGAGGTGCCTCTCGATGTGACGGCGGAGATCGTCAATCGTTCGGCTGGCCCAGCGGCGCGGTGCGTTGGTGAGCTCGACGAGCACGGGGACGAGCGCTGATTCGAGCGTTCTCCCGCAGCCGTCCTGGCCGTCGACGCGCCACAGCATCAACACGCGCCGGCCCAGTGCTGCGCGCAGCGCCGCACGGCGGGCGCGATGGATCCATGGCCGGTCAACTTTCCTGTACGCAGCGTGTCGGCAGTGTCCGCCATAGCCTGTGAAAGAATTGGCTCTGAAGTAGTGCGGACCCTCAGGTCGGGGCCCCCACGGCGCCGACTGTGCGCCGTGGGGTGGAGATCCGCCCGACACGGCAGGCCTGCCGCCTTCGCGCCTCCGGCGCTTCGGCGAGCCTCGCCGAAGCTCGCCTGTCGCGGGGGCGAGCGGAGGCGGGAAGGCCTGCACGACAACCGACTTTTTCACGCGCGCTTCAGCCGGACTGCCCGGCGGCTCGGCCCGCCCGCACCCCGTTTCAAGCAGCCGTGCGAACGTCAAGCGCCGGACTTCCTGCGCTGCCTCCTCGCGCAGATCCGGCATCGCGCGCGGAACCGGGTCGTCGCTCGCTGTGACAGGTGCCACATCGTCAACGCCGAGAACGACGAGCTGCGCGACCACCCGCTCTTCGTCGTGTCCAGCGGCGGCGGGTAGGGCCGGCTCACCGAGGTCGATGGCCGCGCGAGCGACGCGTGCCTTGAGCCGCTCGAGAATCCGCGGTTCTGCCGTGCCTCGAGCG
This sequence comes from Acidobacteriota bacterium, assembly GCA_046726355.1. Classification (GTDB taxonomy): domain Bacteria; phylum Acidobacteriota; class Vicinamibacteria; order Vicinamibacterales; family CAVVIG01; genus QHWF01. The sequence goes on from JBKPAI010000065.1 coordinate 97,761, forward strand.
ATCAGGTGAACCGCGTGAACCGTGCGGCGCTGACCGATGCGATCCACGCGGCCGATGCGCTGTTCGAGCCGCATCGGGTTCCACGGCAATTCCAGGTTGACGACGAAGCGGCACGTCTGGTGCAGGTTCAGTCCCTCGCCGCCCGCATCGGTTGCCAGCAGAATGGATCGGCGCCCGCTGGCGAACTCGGCAAGTGCCGCGGCGCGTTCCAGGCGTGTCATGCCGCCGTGCAGCACCGCCGCCGGCCGCTCGAGCGTCGACCGGATGTGCAGCAGCGTGTCGCGATATTCGGTGAACACAATCACCGGTTCACGGGACCGGCGCAGCAGCCGGGTGAGCGCGCGGAGCTTCGACTCGTCAGCGGAAGCCGTTCGCGCCGCAGCCAGCAGCTCTCCGAGCAGGCGTCGCTCACGCCGTTCGTCGCGGAGGCCCAGTCCGGCGGGCCAGCCGGGCTCATCGTCAGCGGCGGTGAATTCACCTTCGGGATCGAACAACGGCAATGCCAGCTGTTGCCCGGAGAGCAGGTCCGGACGCGGCCCCTCCGCCCCGCTCCGCTCCGTCCCACCACCCCACGATGTACAAACCGCATCGTGGGGGCCCCGGCTCCTGGGCGCGCCTAAGCCCTGGTTGCACGGCGATTCACGCAGTGCAAGCACGGCTAGACGGCGCTCGACCGATCGCGCGAGCGACCACGCGCTCGAGAGCGCACGTTTGTGAAGGACGGACGCGGCGAGCCAGACGCCCTGCTGCTCCGCACGCACGGCGGCAACATAGCGTTCGAGCAGCACATGCAGCGCACGCTCCTCGGGGCTGGATCGCACGGGCAAGGCACGGATCTTCCGAAACGCGCCGCCTCGCACGTCGGCGCGGCGGCGGCGAAAGACCAGGAGATCGTCCCCGGAGGCGCCGGTTCGACACAGCGCCGCGAACGAGCGGGCATCGCCGCTGTGCGGCGTGGCGGTCAGAAGGAGCACGTACGCGGCCCGCGAGGCGAGCGCTGTGACCGCAGCATGCCGTTCGCTGTCGCCCGCGCTTCCATGCGCTTCATCGACGATGACGACGTCCCACGCGCAGGCCAGCACGGCGGGCAGCACCTCCGGGCGCTTGATGTAGTCGACGGACGCGACGGTAATCGGCTCGGTGATCCACGGGTTCACGCCCACCGGCAACACCGCTGAGAGCCGCCGCAGCGTCGGTGCGTCGGCAAGGCGTGCCTGCAGGCCGAAGCGCCGCGAGAGCTCCTGGATCCACTGGTCGCGGAGGCCGGCGGGCGTGAGCGCCAGCACGCGCTCGGCCAGGCCGCGGGCCCGCAGCTCTGACACGATGATGCCGGCCTGGACGGTCTTCCCGAGGCCAACTTCGTCAGCGAGGAGGACCCGCGACCCCTGTCCACGAATGACCGCCAGCGCCGGCTCGAGCTGGTGCGCCAGGACGTCGATGGTTGCGTGGTGGATCGACCGGAGCGATCCGGGCGGTGCATCTTCAGCAATCAACGATCGGCAGGCTCGCCACCAGGCGCCGCTCGTGACGAAGCAGGCCTGCCGGGTCACCGCGACCGGTTCGACATCGTCGAACGGCGCAAGCACCTGGCGCTCGACGAACCCGTGGGGTGGTCCGGTGCCCGTCAGCGTGACGAGCTGGCAGTCCTCGTACGCGCGGATGTCGGCGATTCGCCAACGTGAGCCGCGGACGCGAACCTGTTGAGAAATCTGCATCGCGTACCGGCGTCCGCAGCGCAGGAACTGCCGCGCCACTGACGGCGCGGCTCGAAGATGCTGCGAGTTACAGCACAAGCGCGGACGAACCGCGTGGGGATTGGGCAACCGGCGTGCCAGGCGTTAACCGCTGGCAGGGGCGGCTCCCGAGCCGCCCCTACGCCGACCGCAGTCCGATCGCAGTCCGACGGAACTCCGACCGAAGTCCGATCACAGTCCGGCCGATCTCCGACCGAAGTCGGACTTCGATTTACCGCAATCGATCCAGTGACCAGGTTTCGGTATTCAGCCGGTAAGCGGCGCGATCGGTCAGCTGCAGCAGCCGTTCGTTGTCGCGGCCGCGATCGGAGACGAGCCACAGACGTTCCGCGCGATAGTCGGGGGCGTTCGTGATCAGCGAAAGATTGTGGTTGTGCGCCGGCGCGTAGTGAATGAACACGACCGCGTCGCGTTCGGGAATCCGTGCGAGTGTGTTTTCAGCATCTCGATGGAATTGCACGAGGTCCTTCTTCTGCTCCCGCGCGCGGAGCACGTCGGCAACGAGCCACGGCGCAAGCAGGCAGAACGTCAGGCCCACGGCAGCTCTCGTCGCGGACGTGTCGAGTTTGATCAACGCCCGGCCCAGACGGAAGAATTCGTGGACGGCAATGAAGAAAAACACAGGGAAGATTTCAACGTAATACACCGTCCAGTTGGGAGGGTGTGCGAACACGAGATACGCCATCAACAGTGCGAGCATCGATGCCGACGCGAAGCGCACCGGGTCCGCCTTCCGCCACGCGCCCAGAACGAAGAGCACGATCAGAAAGCCGCGCCAGTGCTCGCCGAGCGTGCGCACCAGAGACATCGTGCGATCCACGGCGATTCGTGGAAGCGCCGCCGGCTGGTGAGCGGCGTGCAGATCCATGATCGGCCGCTCCAGGACAGCCATCTCCGGGGGCAATGCGCGTTGCGGCGGCGACGCATCAACCCCGAACCCGGGCTTGTCGTACGGAAAGTAGACCCGCGAATACTCTTCGTACGGGTTCGTCAGCCATTTCCCAAGCGTCCGCTCGTGCCAGACGAAGTTCAGCGCCAGAATCGGTGCGGCGACGATCGCGGCAACGGCGACTTGGGACCAGAGCCGTCGCTTCGACGCGGCGACCAGGACGAACACGCCAAGAGGTGCTCCAATCGCGATCGCCGTCAATGGGCGCGTGAGGAACATCCAGGCCAGGGCGCCCGCGGCCATCGCGAGGTGAGATCCTCCGGCTTCGTCTCTCCATCGCACGCAGGCCCAGACCGACACCAGCCAGAGCGCCGTGCTCGTCGTCTCCGAGAAGTATGACGCTCGCCATAACAGGCTCGGTACGGAGGTCGACCAGAGCGCCCAGCTCAGAAATGCGACCATCGGATCAGCGATCCGCCGGCCGATCGCAAACACCAGTCCTCCAGCCAGAGCGGCAAAGAGCACCGGTACCAGCCCCGGCATTCCGAGCCACATGCCCGGTGCGAGCAGCAGGGCATGTCCGGGCGGGTATTTGGCCGCCAGGCGGGGCACGACGAACACGTGCATCTGCTCGAAGAAATCGGGGGAAGGCGGGACCTCGCCGGTCCAACGGCCGGCGGCGAAGATTCGTGCCTGGAGCAGATACGCTCGTTCGTCGTGCACGGTGCCCGGCGCGCTCAGCGAACCCCAGACGTACCACGTCAACAGCGCGCTGACTGCGCCGAGAAGGAAAGGGGCTGAGGAGTGAGTCCACGCGCGGTCGATCCAGGCCGGGACCTGAATCGAGCGGCGTTGCGCGATCCGGAGGGCGCCGGCGATGACAAGAATGGGTGCCGCGACCGGCAGCACGGCCAGAAGCAGACCGGCGGCGGGAACGGTCATTCTGAGCGGCGCGTCAGCAACTGGTATTGCCCGCCAATCGGCCAGGCCGACAACCGCGCTTCGAGCTGTCGCAAGGCGCCAAGAATGCGCGGGAACACAAACGCGTAGTCGACGCGCAGCGGATTGAATCCCTGCTCGAGAAGCAGTTTGACCGCGTCGCGGGACGTCATGAGCTGCGCGTCACGATCGAATGGAATCCGGCTCATGACCAATCGCGTGCCGGGATTCCACGGGTTGTTTTCCCACAGCGCAAAAATGCCGTGCGGCGAGAGCGCGCCGCGGATGAACTGCAGGCTCGCCGGCCGATCCGCCGGCTCGATGTGATGGAACACTCCGTTGCAGTAGACGAGATCGACTTCGAGTCCACGCGGCCAGGCGTCAGGGGTGAGGAACGTCATGGCCGGATCGCGATGGTGATCTCTCGCGACGGTCAACGATTCCTGCGAAATGTCGACGCCGAACACAATATCCGGCTCCAACACCTCGCGCAGGATACCGGTCGTGGAGCCGGTGCCGCACCCGAAGTCCATCACCGATCGCGGTTTGATCCCGAGCTCACCGAGCCGGTCGCGAAGCCACTCGACCCGGCGCCAGGCAAAGAACTCCTTGCTCTCGCCCGTGGCCGCGAGCCCTTCGTTCAGGGCCGCGTCGTAATCGAGCGCGAATTGATCGAATGCCGCCACTTATCGTCTCCGCAGATCGAGCAGGCTCAGAAAGAAGCAGGCCAGGATGGTATGGAACCCGAGAACCGTGACGGTCACGCCGGGCACGACCAGGCGCATGGTCTGCGCGTAGTTCAGCGTGCCGAAATGCCGGAGCCGCCACTGGCCGATTGCTCCCAGCAGCAGCGCCACGCCGAGTGCAGCTGCCGTCGCGCCGGTCAGCAGGCCGCGTTCCAGTGTGACCACCCGCCGGAACCGTTCGAGGCGCGAATCCGACGGCAGCAGCCCTTCGACGCTGGCGAAGGTTTTCGCCAATATCGCAAACGACACGCTCTGATAGCCGCTGATCACGGCGAGGCTGGCAAACAGCAGGGTGTGGGCGTCGAACGTGATCCGTCCCACGGTCATGCCTGGAAGCGCCAGCACGTAGCCGGCGAGGCCGAGGGCCATCAGGACCAGACCGGGCATCAGGAACAGCTGCCGGGGGCAGTACAGCAGGAAGAACCGGAGCGTGCGCCAGCCGTCGCGAAAGGTCTTGAGATGGGGGGCGTGGGTGCGACGACCGTCGGGATGGAGCGTGATCGGCACTTCCGAGATGCGGGCCTTGATCAGGCTCGCCTTGATCACCATCTCTGTCGCGAACTCCATGCCCGTGCACCGCTGATCGAGCCGCGGCATCAGATCGCGGGTAAACGCCCGCAGTCCGCAATAAATATCGTTCACCGGCGCGCGGAACCAGCGCCGAGCCAACGCCGAGAACATCGGATTCCCGAGCCATCGGTGCAGGAACGGCATGGCCCCGGGAAGCACGCGCCCGCCGCCCGATTCGAGGCGGCACCCCTGGACCAGGTCGAACCCTTGCCGCAGCCGCTCGACGAACCGTGGAATCTCGCTGAAGTCGTAGCTGTCGTCGGCGTCGCCCATGACGATGAAGCGGCCGTTGGCGGCGGCGATGCCGCCCATCAGCGCGGCACCGTAGCCCCGCGTCGCGACCCGCACCACGCGGGCCCCTTCGCGGCGGGCGATCTCGATCGACGAGTCGGTGCTGCCGTTGTCGGCGACGATCACCTCTCCGGAGATAGCGCTCTCGGCCATTGCGGCGACCGCTTTTCTGACGCACACCGCCAGCGTATCAGCTTCGTTCAGACACGGAATGACGACGGACACTTCAGCCGCGTGCGGTTCGCACAGCGGCCGCGCTCCCGTCGATGCCAATCTCAGAGACACGTGAGTCCTGTTCTAGGTGGTTGTCGTTTCCCGACCGCATTCACGCGCGCTTGCGGCGGCGTACCGGATCGTCGGTCGCGGTGATCTCGTCGAGCTTTGCCAGCAGCGCGGCGAACCCGCACTGTTCCGGATCGAAGAATCCCCATTCGTCCTGGATCGGCTTCCCCTTCGGGCCTTTTCGCGCCGGCTTCCTGAGCGGCTTCGCCATCTTGGCTGCCGCCGCCGGTGTCGCATCGAGACGTTCGACATCACGGCGCAGCGCCGCCACGACCTCGAGCCAGTCGTCTTCTTCAGGCTCCGGCGCTGCCGGCTCCGGCGCCGGCGCGGCGACCTTGCGGCGTTCATCGGCCGCCTCGACATTCGCGGCGTCGCTCCAGCCGGGCGCCGCGGTGTCGCGCGGATCCGGCGCCGCGTTCCCGCTCGCAAAGGCGTCCGCAACCCCTGGCGCGGCCTCGTCGAGGAAATCGGACAGGTCGAGCTCAATGTAATTCTCAGGATCCTCGCCGGTTCCGGGATCGGCTGGTGCCGGCACTCCGGTGTCAGCGTCTGTGACGAGCTCGAACAGCGGCGAGTCCTCGAGCAGCTGATCTCCCTCGCTCGACCGGATATCCAGGCCGGCCGGGGCCGCGGCCTCACCGAAGTGATCGATCGCAGACTCAGCGCCGAGATTCTGCCCGACGACGTGCTCGTCGAGGAGGCGTTCAACCAGCGGGTCTTCGGCAACTGGTTGCTCGACGGCTTGTTCGTCAAACCGCTGCTCCTCGAACACGCCCCGCAGTTCTTCTTCGACCGCCTCTCCAATCGTTCGGTCGAGGACCGGCTCGTGCAGGTGTTCGATCGATGGACCGTTGCCGGGCGCGTCCCAGGCCGGGCCCCGGTCCGGTTCAACGACGGGCTCATCGCCCACCGGTTCGAATGGCTCTTCGACGTGCTCCTCAACCGCAGGCTCGCTGAAGTCTTCGACGATAGACCGCGGCGCCTCGAATCCGCCGTCAACGGTCGCCGGCGTCAGCGCGGCCGCGCCGATCGTCTCCCCGGCGCCTGCGGCTTCGTCCCGGGCCGCTGCCCGCGACAGCTCTCTCCGTTCGGCCACCGCGCGTTCGAGATAGGTCGCGCACTGCTCGGCGAAGACAGCGGGATCACAGCCATCCACTTCTGACGCCCCCGACTTGTCGCGGCGCAGCGCCGACAACATGCCGCTGATCCGCGGGCGCGAGCGCGGCGCCGCGAGGACCGGAATCGTGAGCGTGTGGATGTGGGCGGCGGCGGTGTCGAGCTCGCGCAGGCGGGTCGCGAGCGCCGCTTCGTCCTTCGGCGAGAGGAGCGCCGCGGTCAGGATCAAGTCGGGCACGCGGTCGCCCAGCGCCGCGAGGGCGCGCTCTGCCGTCCCTTCGATCACGAGCTCCGCGTGCAGCCGGCCGCGCACAATGGCCGTCAGCTGACTCGCCTGATGGCGATCCGGTTCGATGGCAAGGATGAGCGCCATCGTTACGTCCGCACCATGAAGAGCGTGAGCCCCGCAGCGGCCATCGAGAAGATCAACAGCGGCGCGTGGGCGATGGTCTGATCGCGGCCGGCTTCGGCGAGGACCGACACCAGGCTGCGCGCCGTGGAACCGGCGGCGATGAGCGCGTGGGCCGCGCGCTCGGGTGCGAGGCGCAGCGAGAGCTGCTCCCGGACGCGATCGTCGTAGGCGACGAGGAACGCGAGGAGGAGCAGGGGCGGTGCGATCGTCAGGACAGCGTCGAGCGCCGAACGCCGCCAGCGATTGAGAGTGACACCTGTGGTTTCGATCATTTGCGACCCGTAGGGCAATTCGCATTCCCGATCGCCGGCGGCGCCAACTTCCACGCACATCGCGTGCTGACTCTGACAGTTAGGCGAATCGCCGGGTCCGATGCGCACTCATGTTCGGTGGCGAATGTCAAGCCCGGCCGTACGAAAATTCGCCGCAGTCGTTACGAATGTTGCTGAGCTCGTTTGGCGGCGTGAATCCGCCCTCGAGCGGGAAGGCCGCGTTGCAGCGGTCAGTAAAGGCTTTTAGACGTGTTAGTTACGGCTATCGGCAGAATATGGCAGAGCCACGTGGCACAGCCGTTGCGATTTACCGTCGCGTCCGGCGGGAACGCAGTTACGCGTCACCGCAATCGCACAACACGACATGCGCGTCCCCGACGCGCGGGAGGAATGTCCATGAATCTCATTACCTATGTCCGCTCACTCGTCAAGAACGAAGAGGGCCAGGACCTGCTCGAGTACGCACTGCTCATCGCGTTGATCGCAATCGTCTGCGTCGGCGCGGTCGCCGGGGCCGGCAACAAGGTGAAGGACGTCTTCACGGCGATCGCCGGGTCGATTCCCTCGGCGTAACACTCGACGACGGGCGAACCCGCTCAGCCCATGACCCATGGGCCGCGGTTGTTCGGCCCGTCATCGACACGGGCAAGACGTAGTCCGGCAGTTCTGGAGACGACGACATGAATCACTTCTTCGCGTTCGCCGGCGGTGTAATGCCAGGACTGCTGGAATACGGATTACTCAGAAGTCTGATCGCGATCACGACAGTCACCGCGGTCAGGTCGGTCGGTCGGGAGAATGTAGCAGAGCCAGTGGCACAGCCGTGGCGATTTACCGTCGCGTCCGGCGGGAACGCAGTTACGCGTCACCGCATTCGTTACAACACGACATGCGCGTCGCCGACGCGCGGGAGGAATGTCATGAATCTCATTACCTATGTCCGTGCACTCGTCAAGAAGGATGAGGGCCAGGACCTGCTCGAGTACGCACTGCTCATCGCGTTGATCGCAATCGTCTGCGTCGGCGCGGTGGCCGGGGCCGGCAACGCGGTGAAGGACGTCTTCACGACGATCGCCGGGTCGATTCCCTCGGCGTAACACTCGACGACGGGCGAGCCCGGTCAGCCCATGACACATGGGCGGCGGGTGCCCCGCCCGTCAGCATCGATCAAGGGCAAGACGTAATCCGCCGATGGCAGCCAGGGGCGCCGCGCCAGCGCCTCTGGTGCCATCCGGCAGTTCTGGAGACGACGACATGAATCACTTCTTCGCTTTCGCCGGCCGGTTGATGCGGCGTGATGAGGGCCAGGACCTGCTGGAATACGGATTACTCGGCATGCTGATCGCGGTCACCGCGGTCACCGCGGTCAGGTCGGTCGGGGCGACGATGAACTCAGTCTTCTGGCAGATGATTGCTCAAAATGTCTGAACCATCCACTGTCTGTGCCGTGCTCGCCGGTGGCGCCTCGAGCGCCATCGTCGATCTCTACACGCGCCGCGTGCCGAACCGGCTGACGCTCGGGATCGGCGTGCTGGGCGTGGCGCTGGCGGCGATGCACGTGACCGGCGTGAGCGTGACCGGCGCGCTGGGCGGCTTCGCCCTCGGGCTGGTGCTGATGCTCCCGGGCCACGTCATCGGCGCCACGGGCGCAGGCGACGTGAAGCTTTTTGCGGCGCTCGGCACCCTGCTCGGACCCGGACGGACTGGCGCGGCATTCGTCTACACGGCGCTGGCCGGCGGGCTGCTGGCGGTGATTGTCGCCATCCGGCGCCGGCGGCTGCGCGCCACTGTCGAGCGGACCGCGATGCTGGTCCGGACCGCAGGCGGCAACGCGGGCGAAATCGAGCGCGCCACGGAAAACAACCGGTTTGCGTACGCGCCGGCGATTGCAGCGGGCACACTCGCGGCGGCGCTGGGATTATGAGGGTTGACGGTATGAGATGCATCAGGAAATACAGAGAGGACCTTCGCCCAACGCTACGGTGGCCCGCCGTCGCGTCAGCGAAGGCGGAAGGACGCGCGAAAGGCGACCGGATCTGGTCTCCTTTCCTCCGTGTCCTCCGCAATGGAAGCGAACGCGGCACGGCGCTGATCGAGACGGCGCTGACGCTGCCCCTGATCCTGCTCGTGTCGGTCGGCATCTTCGAGTTCGGCCGGGCCTATCAGATGGCCCAGGTGCTGACCAACGCGGCACGCGAGGGCGCGCGCGTCGCGGTGCTGCCCGGTTCGACCTCCGCGGACGTGAGCAATCGCGTCCACCAATACCTGCAGGCGGGCCAGGTGCCGAATGAAGCGACGGCGACCGTGCAGTTGACGCCGAACGTCGCGATCGGCATCGGTACCGGGAGTGCGACCGGCTCGAAGGTCACGGTGAATTATCCGTTTTCGTTCATGGTGCTGAACCCGGTCGTCCGGCTCGTATCGAAGGAGTCGACCCTGGGGAGTGCGCCAATCACGATGTCCGCATCCGCGGAGATGCGGAACGAATAGCTGGGGACTCATATGGCTCGTATGCGCGTGTTCATTGTGTTCGTGTTCGCCGTCACTGTGGGCGGGGTGTTCGCGCTCGCGACGTACAACTACGTCCAGAAGATTCCGGCGCGGACCGTCTCTATTCCCACCAAACCGGTGGTCGTCGCCGCCGCCGACCTGGACGTCGGCTCGGAGCTGCGCCGGGAGGATCTGCGCGTCATCGAATGGCCGGCGAACGCCGTGCCCGCCGACGCCTTCAATGACCCGGCCGCGGCGGTCGGCCGCGGCCTGATCATGCCGGTCATCCAGAACGAGCCGATTCTGCCGATGAAGCTCGCTTCGAAAGAGGCCGGCGCGGGGCTGCCGCCGGCCATTCCGCCCGGGCTGCGCGCCGTGTCGGTGCGCGTCAACGAGGTCATCGGCGTGGCCGGCTACGTCCTGCCGGGCACGCACGTCGACGTGGTCGCGACCGTGAACCCCAGCGACAAGCACAACGACATGACGTCGAAAGTGATTCTGACCAACGTGCTGGTGCTGGCCGCCGGCACGAAGATCGACCGCCAGACCGACAAGGACAAGCCGATCCCGGTCACGGTGGTGACGCTGCTCGTCGCCCCCGAGGAGGCCGAGCGGCTGACGCTGGCGAGCAGCGAGGGCAAGATTCAGCTCGCCCTGCGCAACCCGCTCGATCGCGACGCCCCGGCGACGCGCGGCGTGAAGCCGGCGGCGCTGCTCGGAGCGGCATCCGCGCCGGCTCCGGTCAGGGCCCCGCGGCCGCAGGGGTCGGTGCAAAAGGCTGAGGCCCCGCGTCCGGTGGTGGCCGAGGCGCCAACCGTCGAAATCATCCGTGGGGACAAACGCGCGCGCGAAGTCGTGCGACAGGAGCAGTAATCATGCGTCGGGCCTCGAAAGCTTTCATTCTGCTGATCGCCATCGTCGGCCGCTCGGTCGTCTACGCCGCCGACGGCGACAGCGTGAACCTGACCGTCGGACGATCGACGGTCGTTGACACCGGAACCAGCATCACCCGCGTCTCGCTCACCAGCCCGGAGGTGGCCGACGCGCTCGTGACCTCGTCGAACGAGCTGCTGATCAACGGCAAGAACCCGGGGACGATCTCGATGTTCGTGTGGGATCGCACCGGCGCGATCCACAAGTACGAGATCAACGTGCAGCGCGACCTCGCGCGCCTGACCGATCAGTTCGCGCAGCTGTTCCCGGGCGAGAAGATTGCCGCCCACAGCAGCGGCAAGTCGATCGTGCTCTCGGGCGAGGTCAGCGACAAGAGCGTCGTCGACAAGGCGATGAACGTCGCCGCCGGCTACGTCGACAAGAAGGAGGAAGTGGTCTCGCTGCTGCAGGTCCTGCCCAGCCAAGCGGCCAACCAGGTCCTCCTCAAAGTGCGCTTCGCGGAAGTGAGCCGGAGCGCGATGACGCAGCTCGGTGCCTCGTGGTTCACCGCCGGGTACAAGGACACCGTCGGCCGCGTCACGACCGGGCAGTTTCCCGCGCCGTCGTTCGATTACAAAGAGGGCGGCGTCGTGTTCAGCGACTACCTGAACCTGTTCGTGTTCGACTTGAAGGACGGGCTCGGCGCGGTCATCAAGGCGCTGCAGACACAGGGCCTGTTCCAGAGCCTCGCCGAGCCGAACCTGGTCGCGCAGAGCGGCAAGGAAGCGAGCTTCCTCGCCGGCGGCGAAATTCCGATTCCGGTGGCGCAGGCCTCCGGCGCGAATATCGCCATCAGCATTCAGTACAAGGAGTTCGGCATCCGGCTGAACTTCCTGCCGACGATCAGCGGCGATCGCGTCCAGCTCCACGTGCGGCCGGAAGTCAGCACGCTCGATTTCAACAACGCCGTTCAGCTCCAGGGCTTCCGCATTCCGGCCCTCGCCAGCCGCCGCGCGGAGACCGACGTCGAGCTGCAGAGCGGTCAGACGTTCGCAATTGCCGGATTGATCAACAACAGCGTGGCCTCGTCGCTGCAGAAGATTCCGGGCATCGGCGACATCCCCGTGCTCGGCAACCTGTTCAAGAGCAAACAGGCGCAAAAGGACCAGACCGAGCTGGTGGTGATGATCACGCCGGAAATCCTGCCGCGCACCTCGAACGGGGTGACCTCGTCGGTGCCGCGCATCCGTGAGCCGTTCATGGCGCCGCTGCCGCAGAACCGGTCGATGGAAATGCCGCCGCCCGCGTTCCGCCGGCCCGCCGGATCGGCCGAGCAGTCGCCGGCACCGGCCGCGAAACCGGCCGCCGCGAACACGGATCCCGCTGCGGCCGCAGCCGCCGTTTCGGCGCTGACGCCGGGATCGGTTCCCGTCGTCAACGGCGCGGCGCCGGCGCCGGCCGCGCCGGCCACGACGAACCGTCCGCTGACCAGAGACGAGCAGGCCGCACTCGAGCGCCTGAAGAAGCAGCAGCGGCAGCAGCAGGAGCAGTCGGCGAAGCAGGCCGCGGTCAGCCAGCGCAAGGCGGAAGGGGAAGCCCGCCGCCAGGCGGCGGCCAACCAGGTGGCCAAGGAAGCGGCCGCGAAGCATGCCGCCGAAGCGGCGAAGCGCCAGGCCGAGGCCGATCGGAGGCAGGCGGAGCTCGACAAGCAGCAGCAGAAGGCCGTCCAGGAGGCAGAGGCCAAGGTGAAAGCCGCCCAGGCCGCCTACGACGCCGAAGTGGCGAGGTCGAAAAAGCAGTAGCCACGCCGAAAGAGCACGGCGAGGGCGTATCTGAGTCACAACAATCGCACCACGGAGGACGTGGAGGAGAGGAGGAAGAATCCTCAGGACTTCCCCTCTGCGTCCTCAGCGTTCTCCGTGGTTGCCTAGGGAGGAAGACGTGCACGGCCGCATCACACATCTCTATCGCGACGAACGGGGCATGTCCTTCGTGTACGTCGGCGTGGGATTCATCGGCTTCCTCGCGGCGTCGACGCTGGCCATAGACGTCGGCATGTTCATGACCGCGCGCTCGCAGGCGCAGACCGCCGCCGATGCGGGCGCGCTGGCCGGCGCCGTGGCCCTCGTGGCCAACAGCTGGACCGACCGATCGCCCGGCGGCCCGGCGGTGCAGAGCGCGATGAACACGGCGAAGGCCAATCCGGTCATCGGCGCCGCGCCAACGGTCTTCACGAGCGACGTGACGTTCCCCGTCGGACCGACCGGACAGGCCGATCGGGTGCAGGTGCAGGTTTACCGCACCGCCTCCCACGACCCCGCCGGGTCGAACGCCGTGCCGACGCTGATGGGAGCGCTTTTCGGGGTCAGGACGGTGGACATCAGCGCCACCGCGACGGCGGAAGCCGCGCCCGCGAATGCGATGACGTGCGTGAAGCCGTTCATGATTCCCGACAAGTGGAAGGAAATGCAGACAGGTCCCTGGGATCCGGGTGACTCGTTCGACAAGTACGACAACCACGGCAACCCGCTCCCGACCCCGGACATCTACCGCGACGCGAACCAGTCCGATTACACGGGCTATTCGTCCGAGCCTGCTCCGGTTGGAGATAGAGGAACGCAGCTGGTGCTGCGCGCGGGCACGGGCGACCAGATCAATCCAAGCTTTTATTACTCGTGGAAGATGCCGGGCGACACCGGCGGCGACTTCTACCGCGAGAACATCGCGAACTGCAACCAGACCTACATGCACTGGGGCGACATGATCATCCAGGAGCCGGGCGACAAGAGCGGGCCGACGATTCAGGGCATCGATGATCTGATTGCCAAGGATCCCGGCGCGTACTGGGATACGGACTGCTTGTGCGTGAAAGGCAGCAACTACAGCACCAGCCCCCGCGTCTTCCCGATCCCGATGTACGACCCCGATTATTACGCGGAAGGCAAAAAGAACGGCCGTGTGGCCGACTTCAAGATCGCCAACTTCCTCGGGTTCTTCGTGGTGAAGACCCAGGGCAACGCCATCTACGGGCGCGTCACGCGGATCACCGGCGTCGTCGATCGTACCGCCGGCGAAGCCCCGGTCAACACGTTTCCGAGGGCGATTCGACTGGTTCAGTAACGTAGCGGCATCATCACGCAGGCTGCGCCGCCGCCGCCTGCACTCACGGATATCTCATGGCGCAACTCGTCGGCCTGATCGTCACAGAAAACGAAGCCTTCAAGAAGCACGTCGGCAGGATGCTCCGCTCGGGGCCGGTTCCGGCCAGCCTGACCGAGGAGAGAACTGC
>JBKPAI010000066.1:0-18667 GCA_046726355.1 Acidobacteriota bacterium
CTGCGTCCCGGGTCCGTCCCTCCTGCGTCCCGGGTCCGTCCCCACTGCGTCCCTAAGGTTCGTGCAGTCACAATGCCCAGAGCCATCCTACGGTTCGGTCAGCCACCCATTCATGACGGCATAGCGGACCACGTCGGTGCGGCCGCGGAGCCCGAGCTTGCGCATCGCGTTCGCCTTGTGCACTTCGACCGTCTTGACGCTGATGTCGAGCGCCGCCCCGATTTCCTTGTTGCTGTGCCCGACGGCGATCATCCGCAGGACCTCGATCTCGCGTTCCGTCGCGCGGGGCGTGTTTGGACGGCGCCGGGGATCGCTCGCCGTATTGCCGGGGGGCAAGGCCGGATCGAGGTAGCGGCCGCCGGCGGCGGCGACACGAATGGCGCGGACGAGCTCGGCTGACGTGCTCTGTTTGAGCACGTACGCCGCCGCACCTGCCTCGAGCAGCTCCTGCACGAATGCCTCGTCATCGTGGCGCGTCAGGGCGACGATCGCGCTCGCCGCGCCTCGGCGCTTCAACGCCCGCGCTGCCGCGAGCCCGCTCATGCCGGGCATCGACAGATCGAGGACCACTACGTCGGGTCCCAATGCGACGGTCTGTTCGACCGCGCCGTGTCCGTCGCCGACCTCTCCGACCACCTCCATATCCGGCTGCGCGCTCACGAGCAGCCGCAGGCCTTCGCGCACCGTCTCGTGATCATCTGCAATCAGCACCCGAATCATTGGCCGGGCTGCGGGTCGGCCGGCAGCTCCGGTTCTCCCCGCGTCTGGATCGGACATCTGACGAAGATTGCGGCCCCGCGGCCGGATGCCGACTCGACCTGGACGGTCGCGCCGACGAGCGCCGCACGCTCGCGCACGCTGCCGAACCCCAGGCCGTGGGCCGGCAGCGCGTCCTCGGCTGCGTCGAAGCCGATGCCGTCGTCCTCGACCACGAGCACCACCTGGCCGTCGGACGTGGCGAGCACCACGTCGACGCGGCTGGCGTGCGCGTGCTTATGTTGTTCAGCGCCTCCTGGGCGATCCGGTAAAAGGCGGGAGCGCAGCTCTTCGTTCATCGCCTGCAGCTCATCGTTCGCCGCCTTCGCTTCTTCGCCCTGCGTCTCGTACTGGTCGATGGTCTGGCGCAGCTGGCCACGGACGCGCGCGAGCTCCTCCTCGAGCTGCACGGTGAGCGGCTCAGCCGGGCTCGTGAGCGTAACCGACGGCTCTTTGCGGTCGGAGGGCGCGGCGGCCTCGGTGAAGATCACGAGAAAGAAGCCGCGGGCCGGGTCGCCCCCGCGCAGGACCGGACGTACCGAGATATCGATGCGGTGATCGCCGTCGCCGAGGGGAACGAGGACGTCGCGCACTTCGACGGTGGTGCGGGCCTTGGCCGACTGGTGCAGGGCGGCGCGGAGATCGGACCGCAACTCCGGCCGCACGAGGACGAGGAGATCTCGGGAGGGCTCGCCGCCGCGTATCTGCATGTAGCGTCCGGCGGAGTCGGACGTGTGCACCACGGTGTGGTCGTCGGCAATTACGACCGACGGCGGCGCGTACTGCTCGAGCAGACGGAGATGCAGGTCGGCCGGAGCGACCTTTTCCGCCGCGCGCGGCTCCGGCGTACGCGCCTCCACGCGCGGCGGCGGAAACGGCGTATCGGCGATCGGCAGCGCGACGCGGCTGGTGACGGCGCGGCTTTCGTAGATGTGTGCGGCGCCATCGACGCGGAGGAACAGGTCGTTGGCGCCGTCGGGCGACTCCGATGCCCCGAGAAAGAGGTACCCGCCCGGCCGCAGGGCGAAGTGAAAGGTCTCGACGACGCGCTCCTGAATCGCGCGATTCAGGTAGATGAGCAGGTTGCGGCAGCAGATCAGGTCGAGATGCGAGAACGGCGGGTCCTTGAGCACGTTATGGTGGGCGAACAGCACCAGTTCCCGCACCTCGCGGCGGACACGACGGCCGTGGCCCTCGCGATGGAAGAACCGCTGCAGCCGCTCTTCGGGGACGTCGGCGAGGTCCGCGTCGGTATAGAGGCCCTCGCGGCCCGTGGCGATCGCGCGCTCGTCGAGATCCGTCGCGAATACCTGGATCGTCGGTTGCTCCGGCCCGATCGACGCGTGTTCGGCAAGAAGGATGGCGACAGAATACGCCTCTTCGCCCGTCGCGCAACCGGGCACCCAGACGCGGATCTGGTCGGCGCTTCCCTTGGTCAGGAACAGACCGGGAATGATCCGCTGTTCGAGCGCCGACCATGCCGCCGGATCGCGGAAGAAGCTGGTCACGCTGATCAGCAGCTCTTTCATCAGCAGTACCGCTTCGTCGGGCGCCTGGCGCACCAGGCGCGCGTAATGCGACAGCGACGGAACCCCGCGCAGCGTCATGCGCCGCTCGACCCGGCGTTGCAGCGTCGCGCTCTTGTAGTTCGAAAAATCGTGGCCCGTGCGCGCACGCAGCAGCGTGAGGACGTGGCGCAGCGCCTCCGGGTCATCCCCGGCCGCGGCCCCGGCGACGGACAGGTCGTCGTCGTGACGGGTCTGCTCGCCGTAGGCGGCGATTCTGCCCGGCATCTCCACCACCGGCAGCACGAGATCAACCAGTCCGGTCGCGATCGCGTTGCGCGGCATGTCCGAGTATTCGGCTTCCGCCGGGTCCTGCACCACGACCAGCCCGCCGGATTCCTTGACCCGCTTCAATCCGGCCGACCCGTTCGGGCCGGTTCCGGACATCACGATGCAGACCGAGCGCGAGCCGTGCGAATCGGCGAGCGCGCGGAAGAACACGTCGACCGGCGCGCGGCGCTGCTCGGGACGGGTCATCTCCGAGAGTGTCAACGTGCCGCCGGAGATGTCGAGGCTTTTGTTCGGAGGGACCACATAGACGTGATCCGGTGCGATCACGGTTGCCGACGTGACTGGCGCGACCGGCATCGGTGCGGTCGTCTGCAGGATCTCGGCAAGCTTGCTCTCGTGATCAGGCGACAGGTGCAGGATGACGACGTAGGCCGCGCCGCTGTGCGGCGATGTGTGCGCGAAAAAATTCTTGAGCGCCCTGATGCCGCCGGCCGACGCGCCGATTCCGACGATGAGCGGCAATCGATCACTCCGGCTGGCCTCTGGGGCCGGCTCAACCGGGCTTTCCACCATAGGAATACCCTGATACCGCGTAGTATACCGGGCTTTTCCCGATATCTCTGTTGTCGAGGATCGTGGGATCGTGTCCGAAAGATGCGGCCCCCTCGGCGAGACTCCGATGAGACGGCCCTCCGTCGGGGTCAGGTTTCCTTCGCAGCCGCGAAAAAGTGGCGCCCCCGCAGCGAACTGCGGTTCAACAGTGCGCGCGCTGCACGACGGTTCGGAGAAGGGCGAATCGACGAGTGCCGGTGAGTCAGGGGATGATTCGCAGCGTCAATCATCCCGACGTGATTCGAATCCTGCTCGCGGACGATCACGAGACGGTCCGCCAGGGACTGAAGCTCCTGATTGACCCAGCCGGACATGCAGGTGGTCGGCGAAGCAGGAAACGGCCGAGTGGACGTGCAACAGGCAGAGGCTCTGCAGCCGACCGTGGTTGTGCTCGATGTCTCGATGCCCGAGCTGGGCGGAATCGAAGCCACGCGAAAAATTGCCGCCGTCGCGCCGAACGCCGCCGTGATCGCTCTGACCCGCCACACCGACGATGCCTACGTGCACGCGATGCTGGCTGCCGGTGCATTCGCGTACGTGCTCAAGCAGAGCGCGTCGGCGGAGCTGCTGCAGGCAGTCCGGGCGTTCAGGGATGGCTGCAGGAGGTTTAGGGATGTTCCCTATGCCACGCGGGTTTTGCCAATATCTCGATCGACAACCGGATGCGATGCTTGACGCATGCCCTCTCTCCGCCGTGGTTCCCCGCAGTTGAGCCTGGCCGGACAGCCGGCGTTTTGTCCGACTTGTAACAGTGTTGTTACAGTCGCCGGATATCCTGATGCCGTCGAAGCATTGACATCGAGCCTCCGGCATGCGTCAGGTATCTAGCGCGGGGTTTCCGCGTTCAGTCGAGCGGACGGTGCCACGCCGGTAACGGCCCGTTCGACGAGGTGCCATGCAGACTGCGACCGCCGAGCACCTGGAACAGTTGGTCCCTTCCGTAATGATCGCCGACGGAGACGGTGACGCGCGGTTGCTGCACAAGCTTGTTCTCACCAGCATTGCCAAGACGCTTCTGGAGGCCGAAGATGGCGTAGAGGCGCTGGAGAAGGCAGCCGGCGTCCGGCCCGACGTGATCGTCACCGACGCGCGTCTGGCCAGGATTGATGGATACGTGCTGTGCGCGCTTGTGCGGCTGGACGGCCGGACAAAACGCGCAGGGATCGTGATGACCACGGCGGCGGCCTTTCCCGATGACATCGCGCGCGCCCTGGACGCCGGCGCGGACGAAGTCCTCGTCAAACCGTACCTGCCGGAAGAGTTGATTGCCGCCGTGAGCCGGTCGTGGCAGCGCCGAAAAGCAGAGGCTGAGAAGTAAGCGCCAATCGGCTGGCCTTGTACGGCTCGAAACGAGAACTTGTACTCGCTTCGACAAGCCGACCACGGAGTTCACAGGAAAATCAGCCGGTCTTCTGATCTTCGCCGCCACGCCGGCGTGCCGGTCCGCGACCTCGCTGATGGTGTAAAGCTTCGCAAGACGCGTCGCTCCCAGCCGAAAACGTCTCGACTTGACCCCGATCAAATCGTCCTCCCGAGAGCACAGCCGCGACCAGAACAGGCCAATAGTTCAGGAAACTCACGTGCTCTGGATGGCAAGGGCCTTGCCCCGACGATACGCGGAGTCCGAGATGAGAATCATCAAACCGCTGATACCCGCTGCCCTTCTGGCGGCCTTCGCATTGGCGGCGGCGCCCGCGGCCGCTCAGGAGCGCGATCGTGGTCGTGGCCGTTCGCGGGAAGGCCAGGCTGTGGAGCGAGACCGCAGTGGAGACGGCCGACGTGCTGAGGCGCCGCGAGCCGAGGCACCCCGCGCCGAGGCGCCACGTCCGAGCGAGGCGGCGCGGTCTGAGCCTTCGCGGCGGGCTGAAGCCGCGCGCGTCGAATCGCGCGACCCGCGCGGGTCAATAGAGTCGCGTCGCGACGGCTACCCGCGCGCGGTGCCACGCCGTGAAGTCGTTGCCCCGCGCGTCGCGCGGCCGGTCATCGTCGCGCCGCGCAGATATTCACCTCACTATGACTACGGCGGATACTACGGCTATCGTCCGGGCTATCGTCCGTACGTGTTCCGGCCGTGGACGCGCCTCTCCTTCGGGATTTTCGCCGGCCACCCGGTGCATTACTTCTACTCGTATCCGTATCCGGTGCCGGTGTATGGCTACGGCGCTCCGTCCGCGCCGGTCTATATCACGCCGCGCTCGGCGCTGTACGGCAGTGTGACGCTCGAGATCTCGCCATATGACGCTGAGGTTTTTGTCGACGGCGAGTATATCGGGCTGGTTCGCGACTTCGACGGCGTGGGAGCGCCGCTCAATCTCACCGCCGGTCGTCATCGGCTGGACCTGACCGCGCCGGGATACGAGCCGCTCTCGATCGACATCGACGTGATGCCGGGGCAGCTGGTGCCGTATCGCGGCGACATGCAGCCGGTTCGCTGATGCCGATCGATTTCGGGGGCTACCTGGTTCGCTGACCGGGCAGTCCCGTCGTTGCCCCCCATCTTCTTGCCCGCCACACGACCGATCAACGCAGAACTCGCAGAATCATGTCATGCTCTTTCTACACGTTCCGCGAGTTGTGCGTTGATCGTCCGAACGGCCTGCGCCTCTGATCCCGCGGGCCCACGTCTCGAAGGGAGTGCTGAATGAACAAGCCGGAACGTAGCTGTGTCATCCGTCTTGCGGACGCTCGCGCGCGTATTCCTGGTCCGGCGGGCGAGCACTCCACCAGTCTCTTGCAGCGCGGTACGCTCAACGTCAAGCTCTCGCTCCCTGTGCGTCCGAACCAGCAGACGCCACACGAACAGGACGAGGTCTACGTCATCCAGCGCGGCCGCGGGGTCTTGTTTCACGACGGCAAGCGCGACTCATTCGAAGCGGGCGACGTCATGTTCGTGGCGGCAGGAACCGAGCATCATTTCGAGGACTTCAGCGACGACCTCGCCGTGTGGGTCGTGTTCTATGGCCCCAACGGCGGCGAAGTTCCGGCATGACCCCGTGCCCGCCGCTGGCATCCAGCGGGCGGAAGGTCGCGTCTCCGAGTTCCGATTCCCCGAACTCTAGGTCGAAGGCGAGGAGGCTTCTGGACGGACGATCAACGCAGAACTCGCGGAACACGCAGGAAAGCATGACACGGTTCTGCGAGTTCTGCGGTTTCTGCGTTGATCGTCGTGTCCGGTAACCTCGCTCTTCTACCAGCGCGTGCCGAGTGTGACGAAGACCCCGTTGCGGTCAGGGAGGTAGGTCTCTACGGCCTGCTGGAACTCGACGCCAAGCGACAACTTGTGGGGAACGGCATCGTACGTGGTGGCACCGTACCAGAGATTCCACCGCAGGCCCAGTCCGCCCCGGACATCGCGATTGATCCGGCCGTCCCTGGCGCCCGTGAATTGCACGTGCCCGTACGGTTCGACGGTCTGCTCCGTCGAGATCGTGCGGTGATAACTCATGCGGTAGTCGGCCGTGAACGCGCTGTAGTCGGTCTTCAAGTAGTGCGCCGCGTCCAGGTACAGGTTCCTGGACATCCAGCCCTGGCGCGAGGGGTGCCAGTCGTCGCCGAACCGTCCACCGTTGAAGAACGACGCGCTGGCCCTGAGCAGCACATCTCTTCTGCTACGATCTTCGAGACCGATCTGATTCTCGGCTGCCAGATAGATCACCTGCCTGCGCCACGGCTTCCAACGTAAGCCGAAGCCGGCCAATGCGTCCTCCGATGGCAGGGCGGAGTGCTGCTCTCCGCTGTCCCCAAGCAAGCGGGCATATGCGGAGAGCGTCGAACCGTCGCGAACCGGTGGGTTGCCGAGCCGAACATCCGCCTCGAGCTGCGAGAAGCTGCGGTAATGGCTTCCCGCCGGCGAGGCGTTCGTGGTCGTGCCGACGCGCGTTCCACTGAAGCCGTCCAGGTTGATCGTGACCCTGCGGCCGAGATCTTCATGCAGACGCTGAAAGGCGAAGCGGCGCTCATCCGCCGTCGCCGCATGTTCGTTGGTGGCCGCATCGCTGAACGCCGACGGTGCATCCAGCACTTGTTCAGCAAACCATCGTGCGGTGTCGTTCTGCTTCAATCGCTGAGAGATGTACACGAGGTCCTGCGCCAGTACGAGCCGGGTCGGGTCGGCGCGCCAGGCGCGCTCGAGCGCGCGTTTGGCGAGGGCCGGATGTCCGGCCCGCCAGTGCGCGTAGCCCAGCTCGACCTGCACGTTCATGTTATCGGGATCGAGGGCGGCGGCGCGCTCGAGCGCACTCAACGCCGCAGTCGCGCGTCCGTCGTGCGTGTAGGCATACGCCAACTGCAGCTGTATCGCCGCACTGGCACGGTCGAGATCCGCCGCGCGCTCGAGCCATTGCACTGCTCGCCCGGGTGTCCGATCGAGCCTGGCCAGGCGAAGATAGTCGTCGACGTCGGGATGCCGTGCGACCGCGCGCTCGAGCGCGTCAACGGCCGCCGCAGCGTCGCCGACTGCGTAGCTTTGCCCGAGGAGCGACCAGTAGCGGTAGTCGAGCGTGTCGCCGCGCTCGCGATAGCGACCGAGCCAGGCTGCGGCCTGATCGCGGTCGCCCGCCGCCAGGGCGGTCGTGACCGCGGCGATCAGGTCAGCGCCCGACAGATGTTCGGTGGCGACGGTCCGCCACGCGTCAAGCGCGGCCCGGTAGTCTCCGCTCGCGTACGCCGAATACGCCACTGCGCGCGAGCCGCGTCCCCCCGGTTGCAGTGCGTGGGCTCGCCCATACGCCTGTTCTGCCAGTGCGGGAGCTGCGACGATGGAGCAGTCCCCCAGGCGCATCCAATCGTCGTAGCCGTATGCCGGCGACAAGTCCCCGAGCACGGCACGAACCGCGCCGCAATCCTGCAGACTCGCCCAGAGCGCTGCCTGCCGACTCCGCAACCCCGGGTTGTCCAGTGGATCGCGCAGCGGTCGCAACTGCTGCGTGGGTAGAACGGTTCGCTGCTGTTCGACGAGCAGTCCCAGCCGCTCGAACAGCCTCTCCCGATCCGCGGGTGCTGCAGCGGCGAACGGATATGCGCGGAGCAGAATGCGGGTCGCCTGTTCGGTCGCACCGGCGTCGACCAGCTTGTACGTGACTTCGTCGAACAGGCCGCCGCGGGCCGGATTCTGGGCGAGCAGCGATTCCGCCTGTTGCTCTGCCGCATCGAAGCGGCGTGCGTCGAGCGCGACGGTGATGGCCGCCAGCGGGTCGGGCGGCACAGCCGGCGGCGTGACTCCACTGGTTGCCTCGTGCCCAATCGGATCTGGCCGGACCGGAGGTGGCCGTCGCGCTGCTTTCGCCTGCGCACTGGCGGACCCGGCGCCGTTGACTGGTGGTTTCGCGACCGAGGCTCCGCCCGCCCGCGGGCCTTCCACGGCCGCCACGTCTCGACACGATGCGCTTCTCGGCTCCGTGCAGGAGCCTGCAGCCGGCACCGGAGCCGGCCGTTGCACCTTCGCACGGAGGTCGGTCAAGGCAGCGCGCAGCTGCGCATGATCCGGCGAGCGTTTGAGCTGCTCGCGGAGGACCGATTCGGCGCGCGCCGTCTCGCCAAACGTGCGATACGCCGCGGCGAGGTGCAGGGACACCGACGCGCTCTCTGGCGCGAGGCGATGCGCCTGCTCGAGCTCCATCAGCGCACGGTCGCGGTCGCCCCGCTGCATCGACTCCCAGCCTCGCTGCAGGTGCGGATAGACCACAAAGCGGGTGTACCCCGTGAGATCGCTGGCAAGCTCGCGTTCCTGCGACGCCGCAAGGGCCGGGACGGCCAGCACCAGCGCCAGCAAAGCGGACAGAACTTTCATACGACGCTCGCCTCCAACACTTCATCACGGGAGCTGTTCCCGATTCCTGCCCGCTCCAGCAGGGACTGCATGGAGCCCTGGAGCGTCTTCTGAAGTTCCAGCGCCTCATCGAGGACGGCTGGGTCGATAACGTTCTGCTCGACGAGGTACTGGCCCAGACTCATCGATGTGCCGGCATGCCGAAGCAGGACGGCGTTGAGCGCAGCCGCGTCGAGGTGACCAAGCGACATGAGTACCTCGGCGAACAGCACCTGCCGCGACACGTACTCCTGCCACAGGGTCTCGGCTTTCGCCGCAGGCAGGCGGCCGGCCGCGACGGCGGCATCCAAAGCCTGCCGGGCGCCGTCGGAAGGACGGCGCGCATGCCAGTGACGCAGCCCCACGGTGACCTGTCCTTTCGGGACGATGACGTACGACACCGGCCGCTTGACTTTGCGTGCCAACGCCGCCAGCGACACGGGATCGAGATCTCCCTCGCTGGCGAGCACGAGCGTGCGCCCCTGCTCACGGATCGGGAGCACGGCGTAATGCAGCGCCAGTTCGGTGGGAAGCTGCCGGATCAACGCCGGATCGAGCGAGAGCGAATCGATCCGCTCCCACGCCACGCTGCTCTGTTCGGCAACAGCGGTCGCGAGCTGCTCTGCGGTGATCACGCCTTCGTGCACCAGCCAGCTGCCAAGCTTCAGACCACGCGCGCGGTGGGCCAGCGCAGTATTGAGTTGCTCCTCGGTGATTGCCCCGTGCGCGACGAGAATGTGTCCCAGTGGCCGGCGGGCGCGCCCCTGCTCGCCAAGTGTCGGAAAATCATGCGTCGTCTTGTCCCACGCGACGCGGCGAGGGTCGCCCTGTTGAATGATCTGCCGGATTGCCCGGCAGTTGGCCACGAAGTTGATGAAGTTGCCCCAGAACAGACGCGCGATTGACAAGGCTCCTTCGGCCAGTCCGTAGTAGGTGGTGACGAAGAAGGCCCGTTGTGCCAGACGGTTGGTCATGAGCACGAGGTTGGCAAACAGCAGCGTCGTCAGCCACGGACCGCCTTCGAAGATCGACAGGAACTGATAACTGTCCGCCACGATGGCCTGGTAGGCCCAGATTGCCGTGATTTGCAGGAACACGAGCGAGGCGAGAAAGCTGAGGAAGTTGCTGATTGCTCCTTTGCGGTCGCGCCAGAGAAAGTAGTTCAGCTTCAGATCGTCGGTCCACCGGTGAGTCTTGAACCCCTGGTAGACGATGCCGATGATCCACCGCGATTTCTGCCGGACCGCCGCAGCGAACGTCTTGGGAAAGTACTCGCGAACGCAGACGACGCTGGCTTCGCGCGCGCTCTTGCCGAGCGAGGTCATCAGGGGCTGTCCCGCACCGGTGTCTTTGAGGACGGGGAAGCGGACGAAGATCTCCGACATCCCTTTCACTCTCAGCCGGAATCCGATGTCGTAGTCCTCGGTGAGGCTCTGCACGTCGAACGCGATGCCGTCACCATCGGCCAGCAGGCCCATCATGGCGCGGCGGCTGAAACACGTGCCGACCCCGGCGCTCGGGACCTGCCCGGCCACCGCTTCGCGAACCGGGATGTCCTTGCCGTGCAGCTCCGCGAACTCGTCCAGGTAATGCGCGCTGGTGAAGTTGGACCATCTCCGTGTGAACGGATACACGGGAAGCTGAATCAGGTCCTTCCGGTCAACCAGGTAGTTGAAGAGGCGCAGCTCCATCTCGGAAATGACGTCTTCGGCATCGTGCAGGATGAAGCCGGCAAACCGCAGGCTGGCCCGGCGTTCGAACTGGAGGATGGCGTCCAGCACGTTGTTCAGACAGTCGGCCTTGCTGGTCGGTCCGGGACGCGCGCACACCACCTTGTGGACGTTTCTGAAGCGCGCGCAGACCTCGTCCACATCGCGCTGGGTGTCGGGATCGTTCGGGTACGTCCCCACGAAGATGTGGTAGTTCTCGTAATCGAGCGTGGTCGCCGCGAGTTCGGCCATCTTGCCGATGACGTGGGTTTCGTGCCACGCCGGCACCATGATCGCGAGGGGCTTCTCGGCAGGGCCGTAGAGCGCGCGGTAATCCAGCCGATCGTGCGCGCGGTACACCGTTGCGGCGCGCCAGCCCCTCCGCAGCCAGTACACGATATCGATGATCAGGTCATCGAGCCCGCTGATCAGCATCAGCACCGCCAGGCCGATGGCGATGAACTTCAGCCCGTACAGATAGGTTGCAAAAACGTCGACCGACCACATAGTTGTGTTCACGCCGCGACGAACGCGCGGGCTTCCTTCTTCGCGAGATGGTGCTCGAGGGTGGAGACGATGCGCTGGGACGCCGTCCCATCGCCGAACGGATTGACGGTCCTCTGCATCTGCCGATAGGCCTGCGTGTTGTTCCACAGCCGTTCGACCTGCGCGACGATTGTGCGCCGGGCCGTACCGACCAGCGCTGCGCAGCCTGCTTCGACCGCTTCCGGACGCTCGGTTTCTTCACGGAGCACGAGAAGCGGCACGCCGTACGTCGGGGCTTCTTCCTGCAGACCACCAGAGTCGGTCACCACCAGCCAGGCGTCGACCAGGGCTTGTTGCATCGCGAGATAATCCAGCGGTGCAGTCAGTCGTACGTTCTTGTAGGACCGGAGGATCGAATGAACCGGCACCTGGACCACCGGGTTCAGGTGCACGGGGAAGAGGACGTCCAGTTCAGGACGCAGCGTGGCGACTTCCGCGATCGCGTGACAGATCTCGTTGACCTGGCTGCCCCAGCTTTCCCGCCGGTGGACGGTGACGAGCAGGTGGCCGCGGCCTTCGATCTGCCGGCGCACTCCTTTGTGCTCGCAGCTCCATCGCTGCGCGTCGACGGCGGTGTTGCCGGTGATCCAGATGTCCTTGGCGGGGATGCCTTCGCTGACCAGAGCCGACTGCGCGCGTTTTGTCGGGGCAAAGTGAAAGCGGGTCAGGCGGCCGATCATCTGCCTGAGGCCCTCTTCCGGAAAGGGAGCCTCGAGATTGTAGGTCCGCAGTCCCGCCTCGACGTGAGCGACCGGGACGCGATTGTAGAAGGCGGCCAGTGCCCCCTGGAACGCGCTTTCCGTGTCGCCCTGCACGACGACAGCCGACCACTGCTCCCGCGCCATGACCATATCGAGCTGGCGGCGGCACCCGGCGCTGAAGTCCGAGAGCGAGGTGCCGCTTCGTTGCAATGCGATGTCCGGAGCAATGTCGAAGCACGAAAGGATCTGCTGCGCCATTTCGCCATGCTGGCCGGTGTGCAGCCAGCGCACCCGTGTCCACGAGGCCGCGCGCAACGCGTGATACACCGGCGCGAGCTTGATGATTTCCGGTCGCGTTCCCGAAACGAGGAGGATGTTTTCCATATGCCGATTCAGCCTTCGGGAACGTGTGCCTGTCTTTCGAGCGACGCCGAAAACCAGCCGTCGATGATCGAACTGTCGCCGGGGTGCTTCGAGTCGCTTTGCGTCTCCCGCTGGACGCTCTAGTCGCATCAGGATGAGCAAGAAGACCGCCACCTCCGCAGATGGCGGAAGTTATTTACTGTGAACAGGTTATGGAGATACACCGGATCTGTCATTCGAGCGGAGGTGTCCCGTTGTGGAGCAGGAGGACCCGGTTTTCGGATCGTTTCAGCGCTCTAAATGACGTCTAACTGGTAGTATCTGCAGAGCTTTCGGAACTGCTGTCGCCTCGTGTTCTCTTTTGGAATTGAAGGACACAAAGGAAACAAAGGACACAAAGGAAGCAAAGGACGAAGGTAATAAAGGACACGAGAAAAGACACGTGACCGGGCTTCACCGTTGTGTCCTTGTATCCTTGGTGTCCTTTGTGACCCGATCTATCCGACCCCGATCATCGTGGGGTTCCACAGGACGGGTGGTCTGAACAGCGCGGGCGTGGCATTGCGGATCCGCGGGTTCAAGACGATCCAGGCACGGGGGAACGCGAAACACACCGCGGGCAACTCCGCGGCCCAGATCTGCTGGACTTCCGCGAACAACTGCCGCCGTCGTTCGGCGTCGAGGGTTGACGACATCTCCAGCATCAGGCCGTCGACGCGCCGCTCCCAGTCGGTGCCTGGCCGAGCCTGCTCGGGGTGCCACACGTGGGCGCTGCCGGAGCTGAGCCAGAAATCAAGGTTCAGCGCGGGATCAGTGTCGGTGGTCAAAAGCCGGAAATATGCGGCGTCATAGTCACCGCCCGTGATCCGCGCGATCAAGGCGTTCACTTCCAGCGGCACGACGTCGACCTCCACCCCGACGTCCTTCATCGCGTCGCGGATGAACACGGCCCCACGCTCGAGCGACGTGTTGCCGGCCTGTGTGACGAGCGTGAACCGTGCGGGTTTGCCGGCGGCATCAGTGCGAATTCCGCTCTGGTTCTGCTCGACCAGCCCCAACCCGTCGAGGAGGCGCCTGGACGTGTGGCGATCGTGAATTGGGTTGGGCATGGGGCGGTACCACGCCGTGTTGCCCGGCGACACCACGCCGTAGGCGGGAACCGCAGCACCGAGGTACACCGTGTTGACGAAGGCCTCGCGGTCGACGGCAGCCGAAATCGCCCGCCGCAGATCGGCGCTCTGCAACCAGCGCGTGCGCGGATCGCGGGGCCGGGGAGCGAGATTGAACCACAGGAGATCGCCGTCGGTGCCGACACCGAGATCGTGCATGACCACGCGGCCGGTCGCGGCCGCCCGGTGAAACGCCGCGAAATCGGCAGGCCGGATTTCGCTCTGCGTGAAATCGACGCGACCGGACTCCAAGCCCAGCGCCTCGGCGTTTTGATCCGGAACGATCTCGAGCTCGATCCGATCGGCGGCGTGCTGTCGCCGTGCCTCGTCGCTCCGCCAATGAAACGGATTTCGCACGAACAGCAGCCGTTGTCCGGGTACGTACTTCTCCAGAAGGTACGGGCCAAGGCCGGCGAGATCGTCCGGCGTTGTCGACGGACCCCAGGTCGCTCGAAAGGTCCCCGATTCGAGCGCGGGGTGGAGCCGATGCCTGGGCAACATCGGAACGCCATCGAGCATGCGCAGTCCGGGCGCGAACGGGACGGGAAACCGGATCAAAACAGCGTCGCGGCCGTCTGCCGTCACCGTCAGGCGCTTCCCGCGGACGGTCAAGCTGTCCGCGAAGACGCTGGCGGCTCGATCGTCGTAGATCGCGTCAAACGAGAAGACGACGTCTGCGGATGTGAAAGGTTTCCCGTCGGAAAATCGCACGCCGGAGCGCAGCCTGAGCCGATACGTCATCCGGTCTGACCCGAGTGTCCAGGACTCGGCCAGTTCCGGGACAAGCTGCCCGGTCGTCCGATCGATCTTGACCAGTGCCGCCTGCGTCAACTGACTGATCACGTCGCTGCTCAAATCGCGGGCGACGTACCGGTTGAACGATCGCGGCTCAGCCCGGATGGACGCGACAATCGGGGTCGCCGCAACGTGCGGCGTCGAGCCGCGGCTGCAGGCGGCGGCGCATGCGACCAGCAGCGCGGCAACCGCAGTGGCGCCCACGCGTCCGCCGATCGCTTCGAGTGACGGGTGTCGCCGCATCGACTTCAATTGACGTACACCGGCGCGCGTCCCCCCCGCGCCTTTGCCGCCGACGTTCCCTGCTGTGAGGTCGTGAACTCGAGCGCGAGCTCCTGGGCAATGGCGCCAACGCTTCGCACGTCCTCAGGAGAGAATCCGCCAGGGTCGTCGGTATAGACGCTCAGCACGCCGACCACCGTGCCCAGGGCGAACACCGGGGTGCTCATGCACGACCGGAGTCCCAGTCGCGTCGCCGCATCGCCGAAATCAAGTCGAGGATCCGAGTTGACGATCGTGTGCCGATTTGCGGCGACCCACCCTGACAATCCCTGACCGAGGTGGAGATCCAGCGTTTCGACCGCCTCCGTCAGTGCGGGCGTCGCGTAGACAGGGACCAGGGCTTCGTGATCCGACGCGATTGCGAACACACACGCGTCCGAGGCGAGCGCCGCCATGGTCAGGCGATCTGCGACGGCGGGCGCGACGGTCCACAGCACGTTCAAATGGACGTCATGCGCCTGCACGCGCGGTTTCTGTTCGGCCACGGCGACCATGTTCAACCGGTGTTGCGCGTCGGCCAGCTCATCGTCGCGGCGCAGTTCGGGAAGTGTTCGAATGAAGGCTTCAACGACCTCCGGGTCGTACATCGTCCCGCTGCGCTGGCGCAGGATCTCGATGCCTTGCTCGTCGGTCAACCGGCGACGGTAGGGGCGGTCCGACGTGACCGCATCGAAGCAGTCGACCACGCTGAGAATGCGGGCGCCCAGCGGGATGTTCCGGCCCGACAGGCGGTCGGGATACCCGGTGCCGTTCCAGTTCTCGTGATGGTGACGGACGACCGGCACGACGGCGTACGGGAACTCGACGGTCTCGAGGATGGTCGCGCCGACGTTGGCGTGGCGTTTCATCGTCTCGTATTCCGCCGCGCTCAGTGCCCCCGGCTTGTTCAAGACGTAATCCGGAATCGCCAGTTTGCCGACATCGTGCAGCAGGGATGCCGCTTCGAGCGCTTTGAGCTCGCCTTCGTCGGTCACGCCCAGTACGCGGGCAAGCGCGAGGGTGTGGCGCTGCACGCGCCGGATGTGGCCGTGCGTAACCTGGTCTTTCGCGTCGACCGCAATGGCCAGCGTCTCCACCGTCGATTGGTACAGGCGTTCCACATCGCGCACGTGCTGGTGTGCGTCCGCGACGCGGTCCGACGCGGTCTTGTACGCAACGTACGACAGGATCAGCAGCGGGACGACCAGGCCGATGACCTCGAGGTTGAATCCAGCCGGGTGATCGGCCCGTTCGACGCCGAGGACCGCGAGCGAGGCGCCGGCGTAGTAGTTGATGGCGAGGTAGAGCGCGTGCTCTCGCCAGAGTTCGAAGGCGGACAGGCCGCTCTCATGAGCGACCGCGACCGAGGTCAGCACGCTGTTCGACGTGAAGTAGCACGCCGTCATGGCGACGGCGCCGAACAGCATCGCGTACGACCCGCCGCCCGCCTGCACGGCGTCTTTGACGAGGTAGAACACGGAGCCGGCGATCCACGTCGTGATTGCCGGTTCCGCGATGTTGAAGAGCGCCCGATGCAGCCTGCGCTGCCGGTGCATCAGCGAAACGATCAGGCCGTCGAGCGCGACGGTGAGCGTCGCCAGCGCCGGTCCGAACAGCAGGATCGACACGAACACGAACACTTCGGAAACGGAAACCGATGCCGACCTGCCGGGCATCTTGATCGCGAACCGGCCGCTCACGATGGTCAGGGCGGCCAGCAGAACAGCGTACAGGCTGAGAGGCGCCCGCGCGGCCTCGACGCCGGCCTGCAGCAGAACGAGCCCGCCGCAGACAACGATGCCGAGCACGAACGGCCAGATCGAGCGTTGCGGTTGAGCGGCCACCGGCTTACTCATCGGACGCACCTGCTGCGGCGGCTCGATCGCCAATCTTTTTCTCCACCCAGTCTTCCGACAGAATCGACCACATGACATTGTCGAGCCGGGAGTGCTTGCCCTGGAACGCGGAACGGAGCACGCCCTCTTCGATCGCACCCAGCTTCCGGAGTGCGCCGTTGCCGCGGCCGTTCCGGTCCACCGCCCGCGCCTCGAGCCGCTGCACGCCCAGGCATTCGAAGGCGAACGTCAGGAACAGGCCCGCGGTATCCACGAACAAGCCGGTCCCCCAGTGTGCCCGTCCCAGGACAAATCCCCATTCGGCAACCGAATAGTCCCGCTCCACCGGCCATACCTGCATGATCCCTACGACACGACCGATCGCACGCGGCACGACGCCATAACACACATACGTGCCGCGGCGCCGTTCCCGCTGCGTCCAGCGGATGAACCGCTTGAAGCCGTCCACCGTTGACGGCGGCGCTGAGATATATCGAAGCACCTGCTGGTCCGATACGTGCGCGAGCAATGATGGCGCATCCGCGGCGACCAGGCCGCGGAGCGTAGTCCGGTCGCTTCGCAAGACCGGCAGGGCTTTCCGCCAATTCCTTTCCTGCGCGTAATCGGAAGTTGTCGCACGACACTGAATCTCATGCTGCTGGACGGACACCTGGCCTCCTCATTTCCAGACATGACCGGTCCACGCTTACTTGATGTCCATGTTCGAGCGTTCGAGGTTCCCCCAGGTGATCGAAGTCGGCGCGATGTTGAGATCCTCCACATTGCCCCAGACGACACGGGTCGAGTCGACATTGCCCCAGACCACGCGGTCGCCCCAGATGATGCTGGTCCCGTCCGTAGCCCCGAGCAGCGTGTTTCCCCAGATGACACGATTCGCCCATACAGCCTGTGACGCGGAATCCCAGACCACGCTGTTGCCCCAGACGACGCGATTTCCCCACACCACGCGATCACCCCAGACCACGCGGAGTGCCCAGGCGGGATCGTTCGAATAGATCTGATTGCCCCAGATGACGCGGTCGCCCCAGACCACGCGCTGACCCCACGAGAGCGTCTGACCGGCGATCGTGTTGTACGTGTTCACGCCGGTGCTGAGCCACCACGATCCGGCGGGCACCAGCGGGTCCACCGCCGCCGCCAGCTCGATTGCGCCGGCGGCATTGGCGGCACCCGCGCCTTGCGTCAGGGTGTCGTAGCCGGCGAGCGGAATCGCGGTGTACTGCAGGATGGCCTTGACCGCGTTCGGCGTCAGCACGGCGCCGGGATGTTTCGTCCGGTTGGCATCGAGCATCGCGGCCACGACACCGCTGACGACACCCGCCGACATGCTGGTGCCGCTCAGGCGCATGAGATTGCAGGTGCCCGAGGTCTGAATAAGGCCGCCAGGATACCGCTTCGCGAGGATGGAACCGGCGCTCACGTCGGAGGCCAGGTGGGATCCAGGCGCGAGGACGTCCGGCTTCTGGAAGCCGTCATACCACGTCGGGCCACGCGAGCTGTACCATGCCACTGTATCGTCGCTGCGCAGATTCGTCTGTAGCGTCTCGATCGCGCCGACGGTAATCGCATCAGGTGCATTGCCGGGCGACGT
This sequence comes from Acidobacteriota bacterium, assembly GCA_046726355.1. Classification (GTDB taxonomy): domain Bacteria; phylum Acidobacteriota; class Vicinamibacteria; order Vicinamibacterales; family CAVVIG01; genus QHWF01. The sequence goes on from JBKPAI010000066.1 coordinate 17,962, forward strand.
GATGCCGGCATATGCAGGGGCGTGCGTGGTCACATCGCCGCCGAAGTTCCCGGCCGACACCACCACGACGATGCCGGCCCCGACCGCGTTCTCAACCGCCTGGACCAGGGGATCCGTTGCTGCGGGCTCGTAGATGGGGTGGCCGAGCGACAGGTTCATCACATCGATGCCGAACGCCTTCTTGTTGGCAACGGCGAAGTTGATCGCGGCGATGACGTTGCTCGTGTAGCCCGAGCCGTTGTCGTCAAGGGCCTTCAATACGATGAACCTCACGTCGGGCGCGATCCCCTGATAAGTCCCGGCGGTGGTGGAGCCGCTGCTGCCGATCAGCCCTGCCACATGTGTCCCGTGACCGAACGCATCCTTCGGACCTTGCTTGACCGCCGTCCCGGTCAGAAACGTGTACGACGCCGTGACGCCGTCGAGATCGGCTGATGGAATAAACCCGGAATCCACAACCGCGACGCCAATGTTGCGTCCGGTATACGGATTCGATCGGATCGAAATCGAACCGCTCTTGGTCAGCAGCGCCTCGGTTCCCAGGAGCGTGTTCGCGGTCAGGTCGACGGTGCCGAAGCTGCGCACCGGCGCGTCGGAGGAGACGCGCAGCACATCCGGGTCGCCGGCGAAGTCTGCCAGCGTCTGCGCGGAAAGATTCGACGCGACGATTAGGTCCGGCGAATACGGCACGGCAGACGCGGTTGCG
>JBKPAI010000067.1:0-15234 GCA_046726355.1 Acidobacteriota bacterium
TGGTATCAACACCCTGACGCGTGGACGGTTTCCGCACGTCTGAACCGCTACGAGGGGCACCACAACATGAAGTGGGGCGGCGAGGTGCGTGCGTACTACGGCGAGGCCGCGCGGTTCGAGCCGATCAACTTCGTATTCAACGAACGGTGAAGACAGAGGAAACGGGTATAACACAGCAGCAGAGGACGGAGACGAAACGGAGAAGACAAAGTCAGTCCTGAGTCGTGAGTTTCAGACTTTCATCGGGGCCGTACGATCGTCACTCACGACTCACAACTTACTACTTCATCACTTCTCTGCTCATCTCCGTTGCTCCGTTCCGCTGGGCTGTACCGTTACCTCCGTGATCTCCGTTTTCAGCTAGAGCAGCTTGCAGCGCGTGGCGAGAAGCCTCGTGGCTTCCGCCAGTTCGATGTCCCCGAACAGCAGCCCAGGCTTGCCATAGGGCTGGTAGCTGAGGAGCGTCCCATCGGGACGCACGATCGCCGAGGTCGTCGGTGATCCCTCGCCTGCGTAGTTGACGGTTGCAAAGAAGCACGTGTTCTCGGCCGCACGACACAACGCGGCCTTCTCGTGGAAGGAGTTCGCCGGGTCGGCAAAACTTGAAGGCCGGTAGCTGCCGGGCTCGGCCTCGTGGAAGTGTGGATGGAACACGATCTGCGCACCGCGCCGGGCGGCCCAGCGCACTGTTTCCGGATAGCGCCAGCCCTCATGACAGATCGCGACGCCGAAGGTCAGTGCGCCCGCCTGGAACACACACCGGCCGGACCCGGGCGTATAAGTCACTTCCTCGGAAGGATCGATTTGCACCTTGTCCTGGAACCCGGCCGATGTTCCGTCCCGATTGATGACCAGCGCCGAGGCGAGCAGGCCGCCATCGACCACGCGTTCGGTGCCGAGGACGACGACGAGACCTGCTTTCCGAGCGACGGCGGCGACGACGGACCACGCCCGTTCGAGGAAGACGGGATCGGGACGCGCCACCTGTCTGCGCGGGCTCCTGTAGCCCGGAACGAAGCATTCCGGAAAACAGATGACATCTGCGTGCCCGGCGGACGCGTCGGCAATGGCGTGTTCCGCCGAGGCGACCGATTCCTCGGGAGTCGTCGGGAACGGGATGTTGGCGAGAGCGATTCGAACTGTGCTCATCTGGCACAGCTGCCGACAATCGGGCGCCAGCCCTCGACGTCGATGACGATCTGGTTGATCCCGGGGCCGCCTGCCAGGCCGCCGCCACCGGGCGCTGAACCGGGCGCAATGCGCACGCCGCCGCCGATGCCGACGCCGTACGGCTTGTATTGGCCTTTCTTCATCAGGCCGGTGATCTCGATCATCGATCCTTCGTGAGCCTTGATCTCCGCCATCATTTTTCTCGGCCCGCTCATGCGCAGGTGCATGCCTTCGGGAATATCGATGCTGCCCGGCTGATCCGCCGTGCGATGGCCGGCGGTGAAGATCAAGCCCTTGGTACAGCCGGGAACGAGCACGCGCACGGAATTCTTCGGCACCGGCGTGTTTTCCTGTGCCGCAAGCGGCGCGCTCAACAGAGCGACAGCGAGGGTGAAGATGGCGGTGGACGTCATGAACAACTCCACCCTGATTGTGCCCTTTTTTGATCACACGATTCCAGGCAGGCCCTTACACTAGGCCCGCACGATGTCGTATTCGAGCCCGATCGTGCCGGTCTTTTCGTACAGCCGTTGTTTTCGCAGCGTCAGCTTCGCGCGCGCGGCGGGCGACGGCAGCAATGGAATACCGCCGCCAAGCAGGACCGGAATCAGCGAGACCTCAACGCGATCCACCAGGCCGGCGGCAAGCAGACTGCGAAACAGCTCGCCGCCACCGAACAGGGCGATGTCCTTTCCCCGCTTTTTCCGAAGATCGCTGACGACGCGCTCGGCGTCGGATTCCACGACCAGGTGCGGGTAATCGGCCGGGTTCAACGTGCGTGAAAATACGATGTTCTTGATCTCCGGAGTCGACTTCGCGTCGCTCCCCATGCGCGTCATCGCTTCGAACGTCTTGCGCCCGATCAGGAACGTGTCGAACTCTTTCATCATGGCGGCGAAATCGATGTCCGGATCCATGACGATCCAGTCGTATTCACCGTTCGGACCGGCGATATATCCGTCGAGACTCATCGCGCAGCCGAACCGAACGAGTCGCATGGCTCACTCCTTGAATTCCACATTTCAATTGCACGTCTCAAGATCCTCCCCGTCCCGTCGGCGGCGGTACGTGAAGGCGCGTGAGATACGCGAGGAGATTCCTGAATTCGTCCGGCGTCAACCGCTTGTCGTAGTCGGTCGGCATCAGCGTCCTGCTCTCGTAGACGACTTTGACCGAGGCGCGATCGAACATGTGAAGCTGGTTGTCAGTGCCCATGACCTGAAGCGAATAGCTGTCTTCGTTCTTCAGCACGCCCGTGATCACCTTCCCGTCCGCGGAGGTGATGCGCACCGGCTGATACGTTGCGTTGGGCACGAGCACTCGTGGGATGGCGCCGCCATCGCCGAACACCTTGTGCAGCGGCCTGGTCAGGGCGTCGACAATTGAGACGGTCTTGCGGGTGCCGGCCAGGTTGGTGAGGTCGGGTCCGACCAGGCCGCCTTTGCCCTTTACCACGTGGCAGCTTCCGCACTCGCCTTTGCCCCAGAAAATCTGTTCGCCGACCGCGGCGTCGCCAGCCGCCGGCGCATCGATTGCCGTGCCGCGCAGACCGCGGATGTACGCCGTCAGCTTCCAGATGTCGGCATCTGCCAGCCGGTTGCCGAACGGCGGCATCGGTGTCGCCGGAATGCCGGTCTTGATCGCCTCGAAGATTTGCGCATCGCCTCCCTGTGCGTACCGACGCGCTGGTGCGCCGAGCGGCGGACCCAAGTCACCGCCCGCGCCGTCCGCGCCGTGACACGCCGTGCAGGTCCGGTTGTAGATCTCCCGGCCTTCCTCGATCGCCGCCGGATTTCCCGCGAATGGATTCGCAGGATCGGCAGAGACGCCGCCGCGTCCGCCGGCACCGCCGCGCTGTGCCGCCAGAGCAGGATTGGTCATGCCTATCGTGACGATCAGCAGAAGCACTCGGTTCATCGGTGATTCACGAAGCGTGTTCGGTTCCGAACGGCCTTACGTCTCACGGCAGCGCAAACGCAAAGATGTTCGTGCCTGACGAAATCGCGATGTACTGCTGTCCGTCAATGCCGTAGCTGATGGGTGACGACGTGATCAGATCGCCAGTATTGAAATGCCACAGCGACTTCCCGGTCCGCGCGTCGAGCGCGCTGATCTGGCCTTTGTGTTCGCCGGCGAACACCAGCCCGCCTGCCGTCGACAGCACGCCCGGCCCGTAGTGGAACGAGCCAATCTGCTGGTAATCCCAGATCTTCCTGCCCGTGGTCGCCTCGAGCGCGCGCACGTAAAGCTGCCACGCTTCTTCGGGCTTCGGGCTCTCGAGGTATCCGCCGCCCGCGCCAGGGCGATCGCTGGTGCGGATCGCGAGGCCGCAGCCTTCCTGCGCGACCAAAAAAAAGAAATTCAAGTCGGGGTTGTAGGCCGGCGACGGCCAGTTTGTCGCGCCGGCGGTCGACGGACAGATGTGAGAGCCTTTGACGCTCGGCTCATGTCCAGGCGTCAGGATTGGGCGTCCGTCCAGACTGAGGCCGCTCGCCCAGTTCACGTTGCCGACAAACGGCGTTCCCGAAAGAAATTGGCCCGTGGTGCGATCGAGGATGTAGTAGAACCCGTTGCGGTTGGCCTGCACGAGCAGCGGCTGGCGGCTCGTCTCGACCACGCCGCCCCGCGCCGCCGGGGTCCGTGCGCTTGTCGGTGCGCCGACCGATTCAGCGGCCGGGCGCCGGAACGGTGCATCGATCAAGACCGGCATCTCGAGCGAGTCCCAGTCGTGCACGTCGTGCGGCGTGTTCTGAAAATGCCACCGGAGCATTCCGGTTTCGACGTCGATGGCGACGATGCTGTCGGTGTAGAGATTGTCGCCCTCGCGCACCTCGCCGGCCCATTGCGATCCCGGCTGGCCGGTTCCGTAGAAGATCAGGTTCTGCCCGGGATCGTAACTGCCGCTCACCCAGACCGGACCTCCTCCGAGCTTGAACGAATCACCGGCCCACGTGTCGCTGCCGGGATCGCCGGCCTTCTGTGGAATCGCGCTCCAGGTCCAGACGTGCCGCCCGCTGTCGGCGTCGTAGGCCTGAATGAAACCGCTTGGCGTGTTGCCGCTCACAATCACTTTCCCTTTGGCAACCAGCGGAGCCTGACCGGCCAGGCGGAACGGCGGGACGACTTTCGTTTCCCAGACTGTATGTCCGGTGCGGCAGTCGACGGCCACGAGCACGCCGTCGGCGCCGGTGACGAACAGCTTGTTTTCGTAAATCGCCGTGCCGCGCTGGGCCCCGCGCGTCAGCGGCGGCCGCTGATACTGCCAGACGATGTTGCCGCTGCGGGCATCGATCGCATCGATGCGATTGAACTGCGAGACGTACATCACGCCGTGGTAGACGATCGGTACGGCCTGAATCGCTTCCTGTCCGGCCATGTGGTACGCCCATCTGGCCGACAGGCGTGACACGCTGGCCGGCGTCAGCTGCTTCAGCGCTGAATGCCGGTGCGAATTGTAGCTGCCCGAGTACATCAGCCAGTCCTGCGGATCGGGCGCGAGCAGCTGCTGGCTGGTCACCTGCGCCGCGGCCGCCGCGACCGTGCAGGCCAGCAGTGCCCCCGTTACACAATCCAGTCTCATGTCGCGTTTCCAGCATGGAGGAACGCCCGCGCCGGGCGCTGCGGCTGTGCAGTCGCGGGGGACAGTCTACCGCCTTCGGGCGGTAGATCTTTCAAGCAATTGAGCAAAGCGGGCCTGAAGCGGGCGTTGGACCCGCGGCGGTTGCAGCGAGCGGGGTGAGGGGGACGAGGGCGGAGGATTCCGACTTATCTACCGCGCTACCGCGTGCTCGAGCTCGCGGATATCGATCTTTTTCATGCGGAGCATCGCTTCCATCGCGCGCTGCCCCTTGTCGGTTTCCTGATCCTTCAGTAATTCCGGCACCACTTTCGGAACGATCTGCCAGGACAAGCCGTACTTGTCCTTCAGCCAGCCGCACTGCTGCGCCCTGGGATCGCCGCCGCTGGACAGTTTCTCCCAGTAGTAGTCCACTTCCGCCTGAGTCTCGCAAGTGACCTGCAGCGAAACCGCTTCGTTGAACTTGAACACCGGCCCGCCGTTGAGCGCGGTGAACGGCTGCCCGTCGAGCTCGAATGCGACGGTCATCACCGACCCCGGCGGCCGCCGGTGAATCTCCTGGCCGGCCGTGCCGTATCGCGCGACACTGACGATCTTCGAGTTCTTGAACACCGAGACATAGAATGTGGCTGCCTCTTCGGCCTCGTGATCGAACCACAGGTACGGAACGATTCTGTGACTGAGCTGCATCGATTTCTCCCTGTGCCGATCATGATGCCCGGAAGCGGCGATGATGCAATCAGCCTGCGAAGTGGAGGCCCCGTGAGACTGATCCTTGCCGCCCTTGCCGCCTTGTCGACGGCGACGTCCGTTCTCGCCCAGGCGCCCACCGGCACGATCCTGGGCAGCGTCAGGGATGCGCAGGGCGCTGTCGTGCCTGGAGCCACCGTGACCGCCACCAACGTCGGTACCAGATATTCGAGGGAGGCCGTCACCGACGACGCGGGCGAGTACGCACTGCGCCTGTTGCCCATCGGCAACTACATGGTGGTCGTGTCGATTACCGGCTTCAAGAGCTTCACCCAGACCGGCATCGTCCTCGAGGTGGGGCGGAACGCGCGGGTCGATGCGACGCTCGAGCTCGGCGCGGTGGAGGAGTCGCTGACGGTCGTGGGCGACGCGCCGCTCGTCGAGACCGCATCAGCATCCCTGGCGAGGACAGTCGGGCAGAAGGAGGTGATGAACCTCCCGCTCGTGAACCGCGACGTCTACGCGCTGCTGAACCTCACCGGAGGCATCAGCAGCAACGAGAACCAGAACACCCTGGGGGGCCCGGAGCAGCTGACCACGATCAACGGCTCGGGCCGCGCGCAGATGGGCACGGTCAACTTCCAGCTCGATGGCGGGAACAATACGGCCGGCCTTCGCGGCACCGGCAATCCGGCGCCGAATCCCGAGGCGGTGCAGGAGTTCCGCGTGCTGACCAACGGCTATTCGGCGGAGTACGGTCGATACTCCGCGGGAGTGGTGGACGTGGTGACGAAGTCGGGCACGAACGACTTCCGCGGTGCGGCGTTCGAGTTCTTCCGCAACAAGAACCTGAACTCGGCGCGCTGGGCACCGCCAGGCACACCCGCCACGAACGACCCGCTCGATCGGAACCAGTTCGGCGGCGCCTTCGGCGGGCCGGTTGCGAGAAACAAGACGTTCTTCTTCGTCAGCTACTCGGGGCTGCGCCAGGAGGAGACGTACTATCGAAATACAGCGGTCGTGCCGACGGCGCTCGAGCGCACGGGCGATTTTTCGCGATCGGCCCGCCCGCCGACGGACCCGCTGACCGGTCAGTCGTTTCCCGGCGGCATCATTCCCGCGAACAGGATCGATCCGGCTGCAAAGACCATTCAGGACCAGTTCGTTCCGTTGTCGAACCTGCCCAACAATTTCTACGAGGTCCGCAGTCCGGATCCGCTGCGCACCGACGAAGGCACGCTGAAGCTGGATCATCAATTCACACCGACACAATCACTGGCCGCGAGCTATTTCCACCTGACCGGCAAGGACACGCAGCCGCTCTCGGGCACCGGCAACATCCCGTGGGTCGATCGCGATTTCACGTGGAGTCAGGACAACGTGAACATCACCCACATGTGGACGCTGAGCCCGAGGACCATCAACCAGCTGCGCGGGACCTACGTGCGCCAGTTCGGGGCGCGGGTGAACCATCCGACGACCTCGCTCGGCGACCTGAACTCGACGTTCACGATCCAGGGCGATCCCACGCTGCCGCGGCTGACGGTGACCGGGTTCTTCACCGGCCAGACGTCGATCGCAGGGCCCGACGCCGGCAGCAACTATTTCGGCGTCAAGGACGTCCTCAGCCTGACCGCGGGACGCCATTCGTTCAAAGTGGGAGGCGATTTCTCGTACGAGAAAATCATCCACGACACCCTGCTCGACAACTACGGCGTCTTCACGTTCAACGGCACCAAAAGCGGAAATGCGTACGCCGACTTCCTGCTCGGCCTGCCGGCGACGATGACGCAGGACGCGCCCGTGCGCAAGACCGACAACGGGGCGTACATCAGCGCGTTCGCGCAGGACGACTTCAGGCTTCATCCGCGCGTGACACTGAACCTGGGCGTGCGCTACGACCTCCAGTTCCCGTTCACCGATCCCGCCGATCGCAAGCTCGCGTTCGTGCCCGGCCAGCAGTCCGTCATCAACCCGACCGCGCCTCCCGGCCTGCTGTTTCCCGGCGATGCCGGCGTCAGCCGCGGGATCGTCAAGACCGACGTCAACAACATCGCGCCGCGTCTCGGCGTCGCGTGGGATGTGAAGGGCGATGGCCGGACCGCCGTCCGCGCGGCATTCGGCCTCTTCTACGGCAGCATTACCGGCAACGAGTGGAACACGACGGCGGACAACCAGCCCTTCACCGTTCGTCAATCGTTCCCGACCGTGTTCACGCTGTCGGATCCGTATCGGAACCTGCCTGGTGGAGTAGGTCCATTCCCGTTCATCTATACGCCAGGCGCGCCGCGGTTCACGCTGCCGGCGCAGGTGTTCGGGCCGTCGCTCGACTTCGTCTGGCCGGTCTCCTACCAGACGAACGTCACTGTCGAGAAAGAGCTCGGGCGCAGCTTCAGCGTCAGCGCGTCCTACGTCGGATCGTTCGCCCGTAACCTAGCGGCGGCGGTGGACAACAACTATCCGACCCCAGGGCCCGGCGCCACCACCGCGAACGTCAACCTGCGGCGGCCCTTTCTGCCCGGCACGATCGCTGCCGCCAACGTGCTGTCGTCCATCTTCGGATCCGACTACAACGGTCTTCAGTTCAGCGCCGAGCGGCGCGGTTCGCGCCTGTCCGGCAAGGCGTACTACTCGTTCGGCCGCGGCTACGAAGATGTCGACTTCCAGGGCGGCGGCCTGCCGGGAATTCAGAACGCGACGCGGCTCGCCGACGAACGAGGCCGCAATGCCAACGATCGCACGCATATCTTCACGTTCTCGGGCGTGTGGAGGGTCGACGCGGCGAAGAATTCGACGTCGTTTCCCGGCGTGCTCGCCCGGGACTGGACGGTCTCCGCGATCGTCACGCTGCAGACCGGCACGCCGCTGACGATTGGTGTCAACCAGGATCGCAACCTCGATGGCCTGACCAACGATCGGGCCGATCTCGTCGGCGACCCGGCGCTCGATCACGGCCGGCCGCGCGACGAATTGATCGAAACGTGGTTCAACCCTGCCGCGTTCGCCAACCCCGCGCTCGGCACCAACGGCAGCGCCGGCCGCAGCATCGTCGATGGCCCTGGATATCGAAATATCGACCTGGGAATCTTCCGCGACGTTCCGCTGAAGGGAAGCGCGACGTTCCAGTTCCGCATCGAGGCGACGAACATCTTCAACATCGTGAACTTCATGAATCCGGGCACGACGCTCACCGCGCCGGCGACCTTCGGCAAGATCCGGAGCGCGCGCAACATGCGCCAGATTCAACTTGGCGCACGGGTGTCGTTCTAAGAGCGCGCGATGCGGACGTTGCCGTATCTCCTGGTGGGCGTGGGCGGTTTCGTCGGCGCCAATGCCCGGTTCCTGCTGGCCCGCTGGCTCGGCGTTCTCGTCGAGACCCGGTTTCCGTTGGGCACGTTTGTCATCAATGTCAGCGGGTCATTCCTGCTCGGCGTGATCGGTACGCTGGCGGGCGAGAAGGTGTTTCCCGACTCCGATGCCGTTCGGCTGGCGCTCGGCGTGGGCTTTCTCGGGGCGTTCACCACCTTCTCAACCTTCGAGTTCGAGACTCACGCGCTGTTGGACGACGGGGAGTGGCTGACCGCGGCGACGAACATGGTCGCGAGCCTGTTCATCGGTCTGCTCGCCGTGCGCGTGGGGATCGTTGCCGCACGCGCCTGGCTGCGGTGAGTCGAAGAGGTGCTCTGCCGGCTCCTTGAGTCGGCTGCCCAGAGTGGAACCACCCGCATCCGTTACAGGGACCGCAGGAAATAGAGAAGATTCTGGCGTTCGGTCGGGTTCAAGTTGAACGGGGCATCGTCGCCTAAGCTGACGCCTTTGTAGTTGTTGATCACTCGTGCAGCCTCTCCACCGTGAGCGTTAATGGCATCAATCAGGTTGTTCTTCGAGCCGTCGTGCATCAGAAACAACCGCTGACCAACGCCCCACAACGGCGCCGTGCGGAACTGCGAGCCGGTCGCCAGGCCCTGCGCGATGCCGTCGCCGGTGCCGACGTTGTGCAACAGCAGGTCGGAGAACAGGTTGGCCGTCTTGAACCGGAGCGCCTCGACCGCGTGGTAGCCGGTCTGCATCGACTTCTTGTGGCAGATGACGCAGCCGGCCTTGTTGAATGCCGCTTCGCCGGCCGCAATCTGAGCGCTCGTGACACCGTCGTAGGATGAGACTTGGACTGGAGGTGCGAGGAAGCGCATGAAGTTGGCAAAGCCGTTCACGTTGTCCAGCGCGCCTTCCGGATCCGCCGCTTCGAACTCGACGCCGTCCTGCGGGACGGGTACGACCTGATGGCAGGCCACCGGGTCCTGGACGCCTCGCTCGCCTCGTTCATCAGGGAATAGCTCATTCGTGATGCCCTGTTCGACGTTGTAGGCCTCACCCGAAAAGATGACGAGGGATTTGTTCTGGGCTTTCCAGCCAAGGCGCGTGATCGTGCCGTCGTTGCCGTTCCGGTTGACGCTGCCCTGGATGCCGAAGGGTTTGCCGCTGCGCACGTTGGCGGCGATCACGTAATCCGGAATGGCCTCGATGAGGCCGAGACCGAAGGTCGGCGTCGGGATGCGGAACCTCAAATCGCCGAATAGCCAGGCCGCGAAGAAGTTGGGTTGGTCGATCTGGCAGCCGGGCGGCGCACCTGGCAGGCCTACGATGGTAAAGAGATCGTGGACGCCGCCGTCGCTCCTGAATCGCACCTCGCGAACGGGTCCATCTGGTCGGATGATGCCGAGCGTCAGCGGAAGAACCAGCTGCGTCAACGGGGCCACAGTGAACTGTGGATTGAGGGCCGGACTCGATCCGCCGACCGCCGGATGCGCATGGCAGCCCCCACAGCTGGTCAGGTTGAAGCGGGGCCCCAATCCTGGTTCCGTGTCCGGCACGCTCCCCGTCACGGACTGGACTTCCTCAAACTCCTCCTTGCCCGCGGCGAAATAGCTGGCCTGCTGGTCCGTCAACCCCGCGAGGGGCCCGCCGGCGCTCGACTCGCCGCCGCGCGGGCCGGGGTCGCTCTGTGCGAGGACAGAGGTGGAAATGACCACGAGACCCAACGCAAAACCCCCAACCCGGCGCATTGACGCGCTCCATGGATTCTTCGTGCCGACAGCCATTTCAGTCTCCTTTTGCGAACACGGCGATCTCTGAACGCCTGCGAAGACACAACTCCAGCCACACGTGCGGAGACAGACTGTTCCCCGACGCGGCAGAGGACCTTTTGTGACCGGTGGTTACGTCACGTTGAGTGTCGGAGTGCCTGCGTGTGCTGCCGGATCAACCTGACAAGACCCAGGGTGAACGTTTCATCGTGGACTCCTTCCCGGACGTCTCTGACGGGAACCCGTCGCGGGTGAGAGGGCACCTGAGAGCGATGCACCTATTGCTCTGTGTGCGTGCGCGGAAAGAAAATTCTATGCCAGCACGGCTGTTGGCGAGGTTTCGGTTCCGAAGGAGCAAGAATTGTCTGAAAAACGACGAAGGTCGCGTCTGGCACATTGGTGACGGTCAGCCGAATGACGGTCAGGCGTGACTTCGATCACTACTGCCGGCAGGCACCACTGACCAGATTCCATTCTCTCGATCTGAATGGCAGCAGGAAACCCGTACGCGGTTTTCGGGTGATCGAGGAGACGACAGTCGGCCAGAGATGACTCGATACGATGTTTCCGGGCGGGGAGTCGTGACATTCACCGAAGCGGTCTTCGGCTCGGAAACTGACGAGCTGAACACGTGACGTGGAGGCGTGTCCACCAGCCACGGCCACAGACCCGCGGGTTCCACGAGTTCTGCGTTGATACGCGCGACAGCGTCCCACCCACGACATTCAACGCAGAAGCCGCAGAACCACCGAAGACTCCCTTCACGAAGGGATGCCCGGGGACGGCCACAGGACACCGATCGGCCTTTGCGCCGTTTGCGTGCTTGGATCCGGTCTGGCCCGAGCTGTGCGTGGTCCGCGAGTGTTGCGTTGATCGTCACCGTCGGCGTCACCTGGGCCTCCGTCGTCATACCTTGACATTCTACACATCGACATGTAGAGTGTCTTGGCATGGCCGGCAGCACGAAGTCCGACCTGTTGCAGGGCACGCTCGACATGCTCATCCTCAAGGTCGTGGCCCTCGGTCCGAGCCACGGCTACGCGATTGCGCAGCGCCTCCAGCAGATGTCCGGCGACGTACTGCAGGTCCAGCAGGGCTCCCTCTATCCGGCGCTCCATCGCCTGGAGAAGCGCCGCTGGCTGCGCGCCGAGTGGGCCGCGTCCGACACCGGCCGTGAGGCGCGGTTCTACTCGCTGACGGCGCTCGGGCGTAAACAGCTCGAGGCGCGGCGTGAGAACTGGGATCGGCTGTCAGCCGCCATCTCGGGGATTCTCCGCACCGCCGAGTGACACCATGTGGCGCAGCAGGCGTCGCGGCCGGTGTCTGGGCGACGAGCTCCAATTTCATCGCGACCGCTTGATCGAGGACTACATGGCTGCCGGAATGGACCGCCAGCAGGCCGAGCGGCGTGCGGTTCTCGAGTTCGGCAACGTCGCGCACATTGAGGAGGCGTGCCGTGACGTGCGCGGGCGCTGGCTGGACGATCTGGCGAAGGACCTGCGCTACGCGCTGCGATCACTCCGGCGGAATCCCGGGTTCTCCGCGGTCGCGGTGCTGTCGTTCGCGCTGGGCATCGGCGCCAACGCCGGCATTTTCAGCCTGATCAACGCGGTGATGCTGCGGACGCTGCCGGTCAAGGAGCCGCACCGGCTCGTGCAGATCACCCGACTTCTCGACGGCCGCCCGGGTTCCGTCTCGTATCCCTTGTTCGAGTACTTTCGCGACAACGCCACATCGGTCGCTGCCGCGTTCGCGCAAGGTACGCTCGACCAGGCGATCATCATCGACGGCGAGGAGGAGCTCATAACCGCGGACCTGGTGTCCGGCGCCTATTTCACCGTTCTCGGGATCGAGCCGGCGGCCGGGCGACTGCTCGCGCCCGGCGACGACGTGCTGTCGCCGCCGTGGCCGGCTGCGGTCATCAGCGATCGCTATTGGCGCCGGCGCTTCGGCCGCAGTCCGACCGCGATCGGCACGACGTTCACCGTTCGCGACCGCGCCTTCACGATCGTCGGCGTAACGCCGCCGTTCTACCAGGGCGCCCAGCCCGGCCGCCGCCCCGATCTCATACTGCCGCTCCTGGCGATGATGAGCGAGCAGCAGCGCCGATCGCCGGACTTCAATTGGCTGCGCCCTCTGGCCCGACTCAAGCCTGGCGTCACCGTTGAACAGGCGAACGCCGACATCCAGGTGCTGTTCGGGGCATTCGTGCGGTTGCAGGCCGCTCGGGCCGCGGAGAAGGACCGGGCCGGTATTCTTCGCCAACGCGCGGCTGCAGTCTCCGCGGCCGACGGCTTCAACGAGATTCGATACGCCGTCGCGCGGCCGCTGCTGATCCTCATGGGAATCGTCGCGATGGTGCTGGTGCTGGCCGCGGTGAACCTTTCGGGGCTGCTGCTCGCGCGCGCCGCGGCGAGGCAGCGCGAAATTTCGATTCGCCTCGCCATCGGTGCCGGCCGGGGGCGGCTCGTACGTCAGTTCCTGGCCGAGAGTCTGGTCCTCGCCGTGCCCGGCGGGGCCGCCGGTCTCGCGATGGCCGGCTGGTTCAGCGCGAAGCTCCTCGCGCTGTTCGTCAACGGCCGCGACGTCGTGCTCTCGGTGGCGCCGGACCACCGCGTGCTGGCCTTCACCTGTCTTGTCTCCATGCTCGCATCCGTCGTCGCGGGTCTGGCGCCCGCGCTTCAAGCGGTCCGCGTGAGCATCAACCCCGCGCTCAGGCAGACCCACGTCCACGGGCACAGCCGGCTCGGCAAGGCGCTCGTGGTCGGCCAACTCGCGATCTCGATGATCCTCATCGTCGGGGCCACGCTCTTTGTCGGTACTCTCGTCAAGCTGTACGCCGTCGACCGGGGGTTCAACAGCGCCGGGGTCCTCGTCGTGAACGTCAGGAGCAGCCAGCCCTATCCAAGCGGCCGTGTGAGAGCCGTCGCCGACGCGCTCCTCGAGCGGCTGCGCGCAGGAGCGGGCGTTCGCTCGGCGTCCGCGGCTCAGATCCTGCCGGTCGGCGGCGGTTTGTGGGACCGCCGCGTCCAGGTCGAAGGCTACCGGTTCAGGCCGGGTGAACCCGAACAGGTCGGCTTCAACGCGATCGCGCCCGGCTACTTCGCGACGCTTGGCACGCCGCTCGTCTCCGGCCGTGAGTTCACCGACCGTGACACCGATACGGCGCCAAAGGTCGCCATCGTGAACGAAAGTTTTGCCCGGCATTTTTTCGCCGGCGCGCCGGCGCTCGGACGCCGCGTGACCTCGGTGAACGTGACCTACGAAATCGTCGGCGTCGTCCGCGACGCGAAGTACCAGAACCTTCGCGATCCTGTCCCGGAGACAATGTACATCGCGTGGTCGCAGGCACTACCCGAGCAGCCACCGCGCTACAGCTATCTCGTGCGGGTCGCCGCCGGCGATCCGATGCGGCTGGCGGCAGGGCTCGATCGTCTGGTCCGCGACGCGGATCCGGCGCTGCGCGTGCGAACTGCCACGGCTTACTCAACGCTCATCGATCGATCCATCGCGGCCGAGCGCATCATGGCGACGCTCGGTGGATTCTTCGGTGGGCTCGCGCTGCTCATCGCTGCGCTTGGTCTGTTCGGCGTGCTCGCGTTTCAGGTCGCCCGGCGCACGAACGAGTTTGGCGTGCGACTCGCCCTCGGCGCCCGCCGGCGGACAATAATGGCCCTCGTTCTGCGCGACGTGATGACGATGGCGGCCGCCGGTGTGACGATCGGGGCCGGCGGCGCGCTCGTGCTCACCGATCTGGCGCGTCAGATCCTGTTCGGACTCACGCCGACCGATCCCGGCTCGTTTCTCCTGGCCGCCCTGGTCCTCACAGGCGCGGCGGTTCTCGCTGGCTGGCTGCCGGCTGTTCGCGCTTCGCGCGTCGATCCGGCGGTCGCGCTGAGGCACGACTAACCAGTTCAGCAGGCTGGCCGCCCGCGTCTCTTGAATCAACGGACGCCGACACTCCAGCGCGGTCGGCAGCTCCCTCATCGGCAAGGACAACCTCGCCCCTACTCCGCGCGCAAGACGTTCACGGGGTCGAATCGTAGCGCGCGATACGCGGGCACGAGGCTGGCCATTAACGCGACAAACGCCAGCGTGGCCCCTACGGCACCAAGTGTCAGCGGATCTGATGCGCTCACGCCAAAGACGAGCGTTTCCATGACCTTCGCCGACGCGATCGCCGCGATCGTTCCGACTGCGATGCCGACGAGCGCGGGCGACATGCCCTCAACGATCACTAGACGAAGGACGTCGGCACTCTGCGCGCCCAGTGCGGTTCTGATCCCGATCTCGCGGCTGCGTCCACGCACGATATACGAGAGCATGCTGTAGATGCCGACGGCGGCGAGCAGCAGCGCGACTCCTGCAAAGACTCCGAGCAGCAGCGCGCTGAAGTGCTGCGGTGTGAGTTTTTCGTCTAGCAGCTGCACCATCGTTCGGGTGTCCACGACCGGCTGCTCTGGATCGATCGCGCGGATCGCTGCGACGGCAGGCTGAGCGAGCGTGGCGGGCGGCACTGATGTCCGTATGGCAAACGTCGCCCTGCCATACGGCTCGCGCGTGTAGAAGTAGACCGTGGGCGTGGCGCCTTCAATGAGGTTCCGCTGCTTGACGTCTCCCACGATTCCAACCACCTGACGAAGCACCGTCTTCGACAGGGCCGGTAAGAGGGCGCGGCGTCCAATCGCATCGTCGGCTCCCCAATACAGCTTT
>JBKPAI010000068.1:0-26158 GCA_046726355.1 Acidobacteriota bacterium
CGCCGCCGCCTGCACTCACGGATATCTCATGGCGCAACTCGTCGGCCTGATCGTCACAGAAAACGAAGCCTTCAAGAAGCACGTCGGCAGGATGCTCCGCTCGGGGCCGGTTCCGGCCAGCCTGACCGAGGAGAGAACTGCACGCGACGGCACGGCTCCCGACATCGTCATCGTCGACGTGTGCGGCGACACCTCGTCGGCGATGTCGAATATCGAACGGATGCGCGGCGCCGCCCCGCACGCCGGCATCTTCGCGGTGGCGCAGCTGGCGGACCCGGATCTGATTCTTCAATCGATGCGGGCCGGCGCCAACGAGTTCTTCACCTGGCCGCCCGCCGAAGAGACGTTTCACAGCGCCGTCCGCCGGCTCGCCGCGCGGCGTGAGAGCGCGCAGGGCGCGCGCCCGCCGGCGACGACGCTCGTCTTTTTCGGTGCGAAAGGCGGCGCCGGGACGACAACGATGGCGGTGAACAGCGCCGTCGAGGTGGCGCGCCTGAGCAAGCGCTCGGCAATCATTCTCGACCTGAAGCCCGGCCTGGGCGAGGTGGCGTTGTTCCTCGGCATCCGTCCCCGCTTCAGCGTGCTCGATGCGGTCGACAACCTGCACCGGCTCGATCGCGAGTTCCTGAAGGAGCTCGTCGTCAAGCACAAATCGGGGCTCGACATTCTGGCCGGCTCCGACCAGTTCGATCGACCGGGCGCGCCCGACGCCGGCGCGTTCGAGGAGCTGTTCCGGCTGCTGACGCGGCAGTACGACTACATCCTGATTGATGCCGGCAGCCAGATCAATTCCTGTACGGTGGCTGCGCTGTACGCCGCCGATCAGATGTTCCTCGTGGCGAACCCGGACGTACCGTCGGTCCGGAACGCGCAGAAGCTGCTCGATCGCGTCCGTCAGCTCGGCGCCTGCGGCGAACGCGTCCGCGTGCTGCTGAACCGCGCGGCGGAGCCGTTCCCGATTCCGCCGAAGCAGATTGAAAGCGCGCTCGGACATCCGATTCATCAGATGTTCCCCAGTGACTACAAGACCGTGTCGACGGCGATGAACTCGGGGGTACCGCTGTCGCTGGCGGGCAATTCCGACATCGCCACCCAGTTCGATGGATTCACGCGGCGTCTGATCGACCCGGCAGCCGAGACGCCGGGCGCTGCCGCGAACAAGAAAGGGCTCCTCGGACTCGAACGCATCGCGTCGCTCTGGTAGCCCAAATGGTCATTAGTCATTAGTCGTTGGTCGCAAGGCCGCCGAACGACCAACGACTAACGACAGACTAACGACCAAAGACTAAAGACTAAAGACTAAAGACTAAAACCAAAGACCATATGCCACCTGCCACCGCCACCGCCGCTCCCCCAATTCCAACGCGTCCGGCGTCGCTGCCCGGTATCAAGCTGCAGGCGCCCCGGCAGCAGTACCTCGATCTGCGCGCCGGCATTCACCGCAAGCTGCTCAACCGGCTGAATCTGGAGGCGCTCGCCCAGGCCGACCGGAGCCGCGCGGAGAGCGAGATTCGAACGCTCCTCCACGAGCTGCTCAGCGAAGAGGGTGCTCCGCTCAGCCTCAGCGAGCGCGAGACGCTGTTCGTCGAGATCCTGGACGACGTCTTCGGCCTCGGCCCGCTGGAGCCGCTGCTGCGCGATCCGTCGATCAGCGACATCCTGGTCAACGGCTACAAGAACGTCTTCGTCGAACGCAGCGGCGTCCTCGAGAAGATGGCGACGAATTTTCAGGACGACCGGCACCTGATGCGGGTCATCGACCGCATCGTGAGCGCCGTCGGCCGCCGCGTCGACGACAGCTCGCCGATGGTCGACGCCCGTCTTCCGGACGGCTCGCGCGTCAACGCGATCGTGCCGCCGCTTGCCGTGGACGGCCCGCTGCTGTCGATCCGCCGCTTTCCGGCCGAGCGGCTGAAGGCCGACGACCTGGTCACGCTGCGCGCGCTGACGCGCCCGATGCTCGATTTCCTCTCGCACTGCGTGAGGGCGCGGCTGAATGCCCTGATCAGCGGCGGCACCGGCGCCGGCAAGACGACGCTCCTGAACGTGCTGTCGGGGTTCATTTCCGAGCGCGAACGGATCGTGACCATCGAAGACGCGGCCGAGCTCCAGCTGCACCAGGACCACGTGGCGCGGCTCGAAACGCGGCCCCCAAACGTCGAGGGCAAGGGCGCGATCCGGCAGCGGCAGCTCGTCATCAACGCCCTGCGTATGCGCCCCGATCGCATCGTCGTCGGCGAGGTCCGCGGTGAAGAGGCCCTGGACATGCTCCAGGCGATGAACACCGGCCATGATGGATCGCTGACCACCGTGCACGCGAACACCCCGCGCGACGCGCTGAGCCGAATCGAGACGATGATCGCGATGGGGGCGACGAACCTGCCGGAGCGGGCGATGCGCCAGCAGATCGCGTCGGCCATTCAGCTCGTCGTCCAGCAGACGCGGTTGAGCGACGGCACGCGCAAGGTGACGAGCATCTCGGAAATCACCGGCATGGAAGGCGACGTCATCACCATGCAGGAGGTTTTCGTGTTCGAGAAGATGGGCGTCACGCAGGACGGCAAAGTGATTGGCCGGTTCCGGGCCACCGGCGTGCGGCCCAAATGCTGTGAGCGCCTGAAGGCGTCGGGCATTCACCTGCCGGCGGACATGTTCGAAGGCGTCACGGAGGTCCGGTGATGGGTCTGGCTGTTCTCGCGTTCATCGTCATGACCGCCGCCGTGATCGGCGGCTGGATCACGGCCATGCGGCTCCCGGAATACCTCGCCGGCCGGCGCCTGCAGCGGCGCCTGCGCGACGTGTCGGTGGCGCCCGAGGCTCCGGCCGCAGGCGACGCCGGGGCGACGGTCGTCAAGCAGAACGATCAGGGGCCGCTGCCCGCCGTCGACCGCTTCGTCACCGGCACGCGCGTGGGCTCCGGGCTCGCCAAGCTGATCGCGCAGTCGGGCGTGCGGACCACGCCCGGTTACGTCGCGGTGATCAGCATCGGCATCGCCGTCGCGTCGGCGTTCTTGATGATGGTGTTCGTCCGGCAGCCGCTGGCGGTCATCGGCGCCGGCCTGGCCGGCCTCGCGGTCCCGGCGCTGTTTCTGAAGCGGCGCCGCTCGGTGCGGCTCAGGAAATTCGAGGAGCAGTTTCCCGAGGCGCTCGACCTGCTGTCGCGCGCCATCCGCGCCGGCCATGCATTTCAGACGGCCATGAACATGGTGGCGACCGAGCTGAAGGAGCCGGTCGGACCGGAATTCAAGAAGACGTTCGACCAGCAGAATTTCGGGCTGCCGCTGCGCGACGCGCTGAACGAGATGGCCGAGCGCATCGACCTCCTGGACGTCCGGTTCTTCGTGACGGCGGTGCTGATTCAGCGTGAAAGCGGCGGCAACCTCGCCGAAATTCTCGACAACCTCGCACACGTGGTCCGCGAGCGGTTCAAGATCCTGCGTCAGGTGCGCGTGCACACGGCGCACGGCCGCTTTACCGGTTGGGTGCTGCTCGCGCTGCCGGCCGCGCTCTCCGTGGCCCTGTCGTTCATCAATCCCGACCACATGTACGACTTGTTCCACAAGCCTATGGGACAGATGATGCTGGTGTGCGCAGCTGTCATGCAGACCGTTGGATTCATCTGGATCCGCCAGGTGATCAAGATCGAGGTGTAAGGTGACTCTCCTGCTTCCACTGCTCGCGTTCCTCATCGCGTCGGTCGTCATCATGGGCGCGGCCTACGCCTTTGCCGGCGGAGGACCGTCGACGATCGAACAGCGCCTCGGCGAACTGACGGGGGCGCCGGCCAGAGTCGTCGAGACCACCTCGTTCTACGAGCGCGCGGTCATCGACGGCCTCAAGCGCATCGGCAACGTGGCGCCGAAATCGCCGTCGGAGATGATGAAGCTGCAGCTGCGGCTCGTGAACGCCGGCTACCGGAACCGCGAAGCCCTGGTGATTTTCCTCGGCATCCGGCTCGGTTTCGCCCTGCTGGTCTTCGCCTTCTTCGCCACGCCGGTGCTGACCCGGCCGAATATCCCGGTGGCGCTGGGCGCTTGTGCTCTCGGCTACGTGCTGCCGGGGATGACGCTCGCCCGGCTCGCCAAGCGGCGCCAGCATCGGATCCGGCTCGGTCTTCCCGACGTCCTGGACCTGCTCGTCGTCAGCGTCGAAGCGGGCCTCGGTCTCGATCAGGCGATTCAGCGCGTCGGCGAGGAGCTGGCGTTCGCGCATCCGGATTTGTCGGACGAGCTGCGGCTGATCAACCTCGAGCTGCGCGCCGGCAAGGGGCGCTCCGAGGCTCTTCGCAACCTCGCCGACCGTACCGGCGTCGACGACGTGTCGTCGCTGGTGGCGATGCTGGTTCAGACCGATAAGTTCGGCACGAGCGTGGCGCAGTCGCTGCGCGTGCACTCGGAAACGGTCCGCACCAAGCGCCGTCAGCGCGCGGAGGAAGCGGCGGCGAAGACCGGCGTGAAGATGGTGTTCCCGCTCGTGTTCTGCATCTTCCCGGCGATCTGGGTGATCACCATCGGACCGGCCGCGATCAAGTTCATTGAAGTCATCGTGCCGATGGGGCAGAAGTAGGTTGCATGCAGACCGTGATTGTTCAGGAGCCTCAGGAAACCGCGGCCGTGCCGCCACCGCCGCCGGTGCCGTCGACGCCGCGCACGATCGCGGAGACCGGCCTGGGGGTCGACCAGATCGAGCAGCTGCTGGTCAAGACGCTCTTCAGCGGCGAGGCCACCGGCCACGTCGTCGCCGAACGGATCCGCCTCGCCTACACGATGCTCGAGCCGCTCATCGAGCGGCTGCGCGCCGAGCGGCTGATCGAAGTGCGCGGGACGACCGGCTCCGGGACGGCGGGCTTTCGTTATGCGCTCACCGATCTGGGCCGCGACCGCGCGCAGCAGTACCTGGAGATCAACCACTACATCGGCGCCGCGCCGGTGCCGTTGTCGGCTTACGTGTCGTACATGCGCGCGCTGCAGAATGCGCGCGGCTACATCGATCGCGAACGGCTGCGCCAGGGCTTCCAGCACCTGATTGTGTCCGACGAGGTGCTCGAGCAGCTGGGTCCGGCCGTGAACGCGGGCAAGGCCGTGTTTCTCTACGGTCCGCCCGGCAACGGCAAGACCGTCATCGGCGAAGGCATGGGACGCGCGCTCGGGGGCGACATGTACATGCCGCACGCGATCGACCTCGAGGGCCAGATCATCACGATGTTCGATCCGATCAACCACGAGCCGCTCGACAACGATGCCGGGCCGACGAGCCTGATTACGGCCTCTCCGCGCGATCGGCGGTGGGTCCGGATCCGGCGGCCGGTGGTGATCACCGGCGGCGAGCTCACACTCGACCAGCTCGATCTCAACTTCAATCCGCTGTCGAAGTTCTACGAGGCGCCGATTCAGCTGAAAGCGAACGGCGGCGTCTTTCTGGTGGACGATTTCGGCCGCCAGCGCGTCCGCCCGCAGGAGCTGCTGAACCGGTGGATCGTGCCGCTCGAGAGCCGCGTCGACTATCTGACGCTGCACACGGGCAAGAAATTTCAGGTGCCGTTCGACGTGCTCATCGTGTTTGCGACCAATCTCAAGCCGCAGGCGCTGGCCGACGAGGCCTTTCTGCGCCGGATCCCCTACAAGATTCCGATCGTCGATCCGACGCTGGAGCAGTTCACGCAGATCTTCGAGCTCAATTGCCGCCGCCGGCAGCTGCCGTTCCACCCGGTGATGGTCGCGTACCTGCAGCGGCGCCACTACAAGCCGGCCGACCGGCCGTTCCGGTCGTGCCATCCGCGTGATTTGCTCGATCAGGTGACGGCGCTCTGCCGCTACCGGGGCATGCCGCCGGTCATCACGCGCGAGCTGCTCGACCGTGCGTGTGCGGCGTACTTCGTGGACGAGGGGGAGTAAGACGATGTGGAGTGAAAGCGCCCGCGATTTTGCAGCGCGGTTTGCGATTGGCACACTGTTCGCGCTGATGTCAGCCAACCTGCTGGCTGACTTCCTGACCACGGGGCGCCTCACCGGTCTGCTGCTGGTGATCAGCGAGGCGCTGGTCGTCGTGATGACCATTCTCCGACGTCCGGCGGCGCTCGTCGATCGCTCGACTGCTGCCGGCGTCGTGACGATCGTCTCGGTTGCCGGCCCGCCGATGCTGCGTGCGGCGCATCTCGCGCCCCTGATGCCCGACATCGTCACGGCCTCGATTTCGGTGAGCGGGCTCATGCTGGTCATTGCCGGCAAGTTCACGCTCGGCCGCAGCTTCGGCCTTGTGCCGGCGAACCGGGGCGTAGTCGTCGCCGGACCGTACAGCTTCGTCCGCCACCCGATCTATACGGGTTACATGGTCGCGCACCTGGCGTTCCTCATCGCCAATCCGACGCCGCTCAACGCGGTCATCGTCGGACTGGCAGACAGCGCACTCGTCATGCGGGCGTTGATGGAGGAGCGGGTCCTGGGGCGGGATGTGGCGTACCAGGCGTACTGCCGCCGCGTCGGATGGCATCTGGTGCCCGGACTGTTTTAGGCCAGGCGGGTCGGGTGGGGCAGGTGGGTCGCGTGGGTCGCGAGGCGATGCGGCCGGACCGGCCCGCCTGAACCGCGCTCGATCAGCTCGCGCGGACCTTCCAACTCGAAAATCCAGTGTGACGTCTTCACTCTCGTGATTACGAAAAAACGTCTGACCGTGTGGGGGATCGGACTGTTCGGTCTGAGCTGGTTCATCTACATCCACACGATCAGCACGCCGGGTTTGATCGACCGCGCCGGCCGCTTCAAAGGTACCGATTACATTCAGTTCTACGTCATGGGCTCGCTCGTCCTCGATGGCAGGACGGATGCGCTCTACCGCCCCGACGCGCACCTCGAACAGGGCCAGCACCGCATCGAGCCCGGGTTGCAGTTGCGGGCGGAGTACCCGAACTATGGGCCGCAAGTCGCGCTGCTGTTCGCGCCGCTGGCCCTCCTGCCGTTTGCCTGGTCGCTGGCCGTTTTTCTGCTGCTCACGGCGGTCTGTTACGCGCTCAGCGTGTGGCTGATCTGGCGGGAATGCGAGGGCCTGCGCGATCACGGCGGTCTCGTCGCGCTGCTCGCCGCGGCGTCCCCGCTGTTCCTGACGCTGTTCCGGTACGGGCAGCTGACGGCAGCGGGCCTGCTCATTTTTTCGGCCGGTTTCGCGGCCATGCGCCGCCGCCGCCTTTTCGTTGCCGGCCTGCTCCTCGGCTGTCTGGCGTACAAGCCGCCGCTCGGCGTCGTGCTCGGCGTCGTGCTGCTGGTCTCACGTCAATGGCGTATCGTGGCCGGCGTCGCGGTGGCGGTGTGGGTCCAACTCACGATCGCCTGGCTGGTCGCCGGCCCCGCGCCGCTGGCGCAGTACGCCGGCATCCTCTGGACGCTCATGCGCAATCCGCGGCTCGTCGAAATCCACCCGACGGAGCTGCACTCGTTGCGCGGGTTCTTTCAGCTGCTGGTGCAATCTCCGGTCGCGGTCACGGCCTGCTTCGCCGTCGCGCTCGCTGGAGTGGTGGCGGCGGCCGTGCGCACCTGGAGCGGCCGCGGGCCACTCGGTATGAAATGGGGCGAGATCGTGCTGCTGACGGTGCTCGCCTCGCCGCACCTGATCACCTACGATCTTGTCCTGTTGACCGTTCCGTTGCTCGTCTTCGCCGATTGGGCCGTCCGGCACCGGGACCATCCCCTGCGCGGCGGTCTCGCCCTGTTGCTCGTGCTCGTCTACTTCGCGCCGTTCAGCGGCATGCTCATCGCGCGGTTTACCGGCGTGCAGTTGTCAGTGGTCGCGATGGCGCTTCTTGCGTGGCGGGTCTGCCTGGTGTGCGAAGAGGACGCCGATTCATTCACTCCGGCGGTCCCGCGCCAGCTGAGGCCGACCAGAGAATCTCCTACCCACGACCTGACACCGCGAGTCTGGCAATCGTTGCCCCCAGATGCGAGGCGGTGTCGTCCCAGAACTCGATGACGCGCGGATGACGATCGAGCGTCGACTGCACGATTCCCCGCTGAATGCCGCGGCCCCGGCCGTGAATCAGCCGCACCTCCTCGAATCCGGCTGCCGCCGCCGCCTCGACATATTCCTCGACCACAGAAGGGATGTCAGCCGGCGCAAAGGCATGCAGATCGATCTCGTGCTCGACCGGAACACGCCAGTCGTCAGTCATCACAGGGCCTTACGGCAGTCATCAGTCATCAGTCATCAGTCGGCAGTCAGTCCCAGGTACGAGTCGTCAGTCGCTGTTC
Organism: Acidobacteriota bacterium; assembly: GCA_046726355.1. Classification (GTDB taxonomy): domain Bacteria; phylum Acidobacteriota; class Vicinamibacteria; order Vicinamibacterales; family CAVVIG01; genus QHWF01. The sequence goes on from JBKPAI010000068.1 coordinate 8,238, forward strand.
ACGGACTGACGACAGGCGACTAGGACTGACCGACTGGGACCGACGACTGACGACTAGGACTGACGACTGGCGACTGGCGACTGATGACTGTCATATTTCGCCGTCACCGTTGTCTTTATCCCGCCTCGAACCGAGAAGTCGCCGACTACCGTCATCCGGCGCGGGTGAATGGCCTCGACCAGATCGTCGAGAATCTGGTTCGTCACGTGCTCGTAGAAAATGCCGCGGTTGCGGAACTCGATGAGGTAGTACTTCAACGATTTCAGCTCGATGCAGTGGCTCGCGGGAACGTAGGTGATGCGAATCTCGCCGAAATCGGGGAGCCCGGTTTTCGGGCATACCGACGTGAATTCCGGGCAATCGATCGCGATCTCGTATTCGCGCTCGGGCCGGGGGTTGAGAAACGTCTCGATCGTCGAGCTGGACATGAGGAAAATTTTAGCCCCACGGACTGTGCGCCGTGGGGTGGTGTGAGCCGGGGTGTGGGGCAGACCCCCACGTGAGGTTGGCTGCAAGCGGGCGACGCGGGGGGAGCCCGCGTGAAGGGTCACGGCCCGGTTTCCGGGCTGAAAATCGTGGTTTCCGCGTGTGCTGGGTTTGACACTGGCGAGAAGGGCGCGCTACGATACGCGGGTTTTTCTGAGGAAAACCGCGGTTGTTGTTGCGCGCGCGACATCCCGCGGTGAACATCCCAGCGCGTCACGAGGGAGAACGACACATGGCTGACGCCCGAAGGATGGGCAAATCCGAGCTCTTTTCGACCTTCGCCGAGCGGTTTGAAATGAAGCGCACGCAGGCGCGTGAGTATTTCGACTACCTGGCGGAGCTGTCTGAAAAGGAGCTGAAGCGCTCGGGCGAGTTCGTGCTGCCCGGGATGGTGAAGCTGGTCGTGCAGAAGCGGAAAGCGCGGATGGGCCGGAACCCGGCGACCGGAGAGGCGATCAAAATCCCCGCGAAAACTGTCGTCAAGGCGCGAATCGCGAAGCAGCTCAAAGACGCTGTGCTGCCCAGGAAATAGCGCGTGCGTTCCCCATACCTCGTGACGCCGGCACTCCCGGAATGAGAGCGGCGCGGCGGTCGTTTTCGCCGCGCTCCCCTCTCATGGGGCGCCAGCTGTCGCCTCACGGCAGGACTCCAACGACCCGTCACCCTGATGGAAAGGCCCGCGACTGAACCAGGCGGGGCTCTGCCCGGCACCCCGGCTCGGCGCGCCGTACGCGCCTCCGGCGCGAAGGCGGGCCGCTCTTCGCAGCACCAACGACCAACGAAACGACCCAAGATCAATGACTACGCCGCCGTCGGTCCCGACGCCAAGCGCCGGCTGTACAGCGTCGCCGGCACGAGGCAGGCCGTTCTGGCCTCCAGATTCGACACCGAGTCGTCGTCCAGGATGATGCAGTCGCTCGGCCCGATCACGATCTCGGCGCTGTACCGCCGGGCGCCGCGCCGGGTGCGCAGCTCGAAATATCGCACGGCGACCGTGCGATCCTTGACGGCAACCCGCTCTGTCTTGACGAGCGTCCGTAACATTTTCTTCTCTCCTCGCGGCGCCTCGTTCCCCGGCTTGAACGTCACCGACCTGCGATAAGGCTTTGGTTCTCCGCGAGCCTGCGGCGTCCGCGCGGCGCGATCGGGCTTCTCCGTTCCTGAACGTCGCATTCTCATCGACGTGCCTCCATGTTGATACTGTCACGACGGTCACACGCAGAACTGGCGGAGCCCGCAGACACACATTGGCTCTGCGAGTTCTGCGGACTCTGCGTTGATCGTCATGGCTGGTCTCTCTTCAGCTGGCCGCCGCGCTGGCCGACCGATCCTCGCTCGCAGGAAACCGCAGTGTAAACGATGTCCCGCGCCCCACTTCGCTCTGGACGGCGATCGTGCCGTCCAACTGTTCGACGATGCGCTTGGAAATCGCCAGCCCGAGCCCGAGCCCCCGGCGCTTCGTGGTGACGAAATCCTCGAAAATGGCTGGGAGTCGATCCGGCGGGATCCCCGATCCCGTGTCCGCCACCGTGACCTCGACCTGATCGCCGGCGCGTGCGGTCGTGATCGTCACCCGGCCGCCGGGCTGCGTCGCCTGGATGGCGTTCACGATCAGGTTGCGGAACACGCGTCCGAGCGCGAAGCGGTCGCCTTCAATCGTGAGCGGACCCCGCGTGTAGCGGGCCTCGATGGCGACGCGGTGGCGCTCGCCCTCGCCGCGCATCGAGTCGGCGATCTCGGCGACCGTCACGTTGACGTCCATCGCGAAGCGTTCGACCGGCTTCGGCTTGACCAGGTTGCGCAGATCGTCCATGAACCGCTTGAGGGTCTCCAGCTCCCGCTCGATCGTCTTGCGGAACAGATCCCGCGACTCCTCGTCGAGATCGTCGCGCAGCAGCAGGCGCGCGCTGTTGCCGATGTTCTGAATCGGATGCGACAGATCGTGCACCAGGCTGGCCGCGACGCGGCCGAACATCGCGTGGCGCTCCTTCTTCTTGATGTCCTCCTGCAGCTCGACGAGCCGGTCGGCCATCCGGTTGAACGAGCCGCCGAGATCGCCGAGCTCGTCGCCGCGTCCGATCTCGACGCGCGTATCCAGCTGGCCGGCGGCGACGGCGCGGGTGGCGCGCTGCAGCGAGAGTATGGGCCCGATGAACGAGCGCCCGAACAGGTAACCGACGACGATCGTGGTCAGCAGCGCGATCGAGATCGCGATGACCAGCTGCCGCTGCAGCTGGGTCGCGCTCGCGAAGGCCTCGCGCGTCGGCTGCTCGACGATGACGGTCCAGCCGAGCTCCGGAATCGCCGCGGCAACGCCGAGCACCGGGCGCCCGTCATCGCCGACGTACTCGCGCGAGCGCAGCGTCGCGCTTGCGGCCCGCAGGTCGAGAAGGAGGGGGTTTGCCGCGATGCTCCTGGATTGCGCCACGAGCGCTTTCTTGTCCGGATCGCCGTGAGCCAGCAGCGAGCCGTCGGGGGCGACGACCATCGCGTAGCCGTGCCCGCCGATGCGGATGCGGTCGACCATCCGCCACATTTCTTCCAGGCTGAAATCGCCGACGAGCCACCCCGCCGGCTCGTTGAGCCGCGTCAGGTGCACCGCGAACATGCTGGTCGGCAGCAGGTCCTCGTCGACGTGGAGCGGCGAAATCGCCACGCCGTCGAGCGTCAGCAGGGGCTGTCGCGGAATGCTCACGCGCGGCGGTCCGATCCGGCTGGTCGCGATCGTCCGGCCGGATTCCGCGAGCAGCGTGAGCTCGCGGAATTCGCGGAACTGCAGGACGTAATTCTTGAGAATGCGATCCTGCTGCCACGGTTCGAGGCCGGTGTTCTGCAGGTCGGCGGCGAGCGCCTTGAGGATTTCGGCGTTCAGCGAGACGTAGCGGCGGATTTCGTCGGCGGCGCGGGTCGCGACGTTCAGGTTGCCGGCGACGACCGACTCGTGCGTGCCGCGCTGCAGGGAGACGATCGAGACCGCGCCGTAGGCCATGAGCGGGATGATTGAGGCCAGCGCCAGCAGCAGGGCGAAGCGAAGCGCGATACGGCGGATCTGCACCGTCATCCAGGACCGCTCAGTTCTGGCTGGCTTGCCGTTTGTCGGCCGGCTTCCAGAGCCGGAGGTTGCTCAGAATCTCGCGCCCCGGTTCCGGCGGAGGCACCACGAAGCGATTGGTGATTGCCCGGGCGCGAACTGACCAGGCGAGGAAGATCGCCGGTGGGTCGTCGACGAACGCCTGCTGCACTGCTTCGACCGAGTGCCTGTATTCTTCATCCGATGCCGCATACCGCACCCGATCCAGGGCATTGTCAATCACCGTATTGCCGATCCCGCCAGTATTAAAGGGCGTATTGGAATGCCAGAACGAGTAAGGCCGCAAGAGCGTCGGGCCGCTGATCACTTCGATGAGCGCGGCTTCATACTGGCGGCTGCGGATCCGCCGGGTAATCTCGTCCTGCGATGCCTGTTGCAACGCCACGTCAACATTCACGCGCGTGAGCTGACGTTTGACTTCGAGCGCCAACCGTTCGTTGATGGTATCAGGCGGCACAAGGCAGGTGAACCGCAGCTGTCGCGGCGCGGCTGTCTTTATCCACCCGCCGGGCGCCGCCAATATCTGTGCTGCCTGTTCGACAGTGAAACCGAACGACCGCAGATCGTGCCGGAAGGCCCAGTGCCGCGGCCAGACGGGACTCGATGACGCGATGCCTTGTCCGTTGAGCGCTTCCGATACCACGGTTTCGCGGTTGATCGAAGCATTCAGCGCACGTCGAATGTCGCGCGAACGCAATGGTCCTGACTCGCTGTTCAGGACGATCGCATGTTGATAGCTTCGTGTGAACTTGAAGACGGACACGTTCGTGGCGTGTTCCATCGATGCGAGCGCCTCAACCCCGACCTCGTACAGGAAGTCGATCCCGCCGCGCAGCAGCTCAGCCCACCCGGCCCGGACACTCGAGAAGGTCTGCACGTGGACCCGGCTGATGACCGGCCGGCCGAGGTAATAGTCGCCGTTCGCGCGAAGATCCGACGGCGAATCTGGCTCGATGATGAACGGTCCGGTCGAAATCGATGGCGACCGTTGAATGGGCGCTTCGAGCGATTCGACCAGGAACGGTGACGGCTTTCGAAACGCGATTTCGATCGTCCGGTCATCGACCGTTGTCACCCGCTCGAAATCTTCAGCAATCGACCCCATGAAGTTGTTGAGGATTTGAGGAAACAAACGGGCGAGCGTCGCCGCGTCGAGCCGCGTTCCGTCGTGAAACGTGACCCCGTCTCTCAGTGTGACCCTGAGCGAACGATTGTCGGCGGGATGGGACCAGCGTTCCGCCAGCCAGGGGTGCATGCGCGCCTCGTCATCCGGCCTGGCGAGACTCTCGACAGAAAGCAGCTGGCCCAGTTGGCGAAGACCTATTGCCGGATCCAACGTTGAGACCTGCCCCACGCCGACCCTCAGCACGACGCCGGGAACAGCAGACGCCGCTGCGCCGCGGCCACGACAGGATTCCAGCACCGTGACGGCACCGAGGACGCCGGCAGCAGCCAACAGGCATGGGATCCTGTCGTGATGGCGCATACGACGACAATTTCGAAGAACCGCCTATCTCTCGGCTAGGGGCGGCGCATCAATCCACGTCGGACAGTACCCGCTGGGTTTCTTGCTGCTTCCCTTCTTCACCACCTTGATCTTCATTCTACTTCTCCTATGCAGTGCTGGCCGCCGCATGCGCCAGCGAAACGACTGCCGATTCGAAGCTGCGCTTGTGACATGTCGGCAGGTTCATGTCGCCAAGCTGGGAGTGGGAGGCCGCAACGCACCCGCCGGCGCAGACGGGAATGAAGGCGCAGTCGCCGCAGGCCTTCCACGGAGCGAGCCGATCGAATGTCCGCCGCGCGGTATCGCGGCGGACGTCAGGCCGCTCGCGGATGTGCCCGGTCGAGAGCGCGAGCTGGCCGGTAAACCCGGGGCACGGATAGAGCGAACCGTCCGGGCCGATCGTGTGCGCGTGCTGCTTGTGAACGTGGCAGGGGCCGTTGTGGACGCCGTCGTGGGTGGGAAAGCCGAGCCGGCGCGTCTCGTCCCGCAGGAACGTCAGCTTGTCATCGAGCATGTGGCACGAATCGCAGGCGGCGCCCGCGCCCGATCCGACCGACGTCATGCACGTGCCGTGCAGGTTCTCCTTGACGGCGCTGTTGACGGGGATCAGCGGGATGACGCCCCTGGGTGCGACCGGCTCGGACCGGACAATCGGTTTGAAGAAGACCTTGGCCAGCTTGTCGGCGAACTCCTGCTCCTTCAGGAACTCGAGCAGGGCCGGATAGCTGTCTACCGACGTCTCGTCGAAGTTGCCGCCGATCGAGATGCGGCACCGGCCGGCAACCTTCCTGATGTTCTCGACGATTCGATCGAAGGTGCCCTGGCCGCCGCGCAGCGGGCGCATCCGGTTGTGCGTCTCGCGGTCGCCGTCGAGGGTGATTTTGATCCCGTTCAATCCGAGCGGCACCATCCGATCCACGACGTCCGGGGTAAGCAGGAGGCCATTGGTGATGATGTTCACGAACATCGGGACCTGGCGTTCGCGGGCTGCGGCCCACATCCGCTCGGCGACTTCGTACATCACCGGCAGGTTCAGCAGCGGCTCGCCGCCGAAGAACGTCAGGACCAGCTTGCCCGGACGGACCCGATCCAGCTCCCGGCACATCCACTCGATCGCGAGGTGCGCGGTATCGAGCGTCATTTTCTCGGCGCGACGGTTGTAGTCGCCGTGATCGCCCTGGAAGCAGTAATCGCACGCGAAATTGCACTGCAGCGTGGTGAGCAGCGTAACGTTCAACTCCGACGCGTCGTTCCTGACGTCGTCGAGGTACTGGTCGAGGGCGCGGCGATCGGCGGCACGATCTTCGACCAGGAACCCGTTCTCACACAGGAGATCGAGAGCGCCGCGCTCGTCCTCGGCCAGATCCGGGAGTGGGCCGGCCGCCCGGTCCATGAGCTCCACGACGTCCGGCGACACGACCAGCTGCGCGTCGGTCAGCGTGTTCATCAGGAACACTTCACGGCGGTCGGGCAAAGGCACACGAATATTGAAGATGGAAGGCTGCATTCACCCTCCCAAGACAAAGGACGACCACGTGTTTGTGTGACCGTGCGGCGACGCGACGCTTGCGGGCGAAATTGCAACGAGGTTGCCAGCGTGTGCCCGCCGTCCACTGCACGTTCTGTCTCGAAAAATTGCGCGGCACGGAGGCGAGCCGCAGCATGTCGCGCGCGTACGAGGACAACCGGTTGTCCGATGCCGGCGGGCGCGCGGATTGACGAAGGGGTTACTGGCGGGGAATCAGTGAATTAGCAGAGGAGCCAAGGAGTTGACCGGCGGAGCCAAAAAGCTAGCTGAAGACTGACAGCTCCAGACGCGCGAGCATGCGTTGTGGATCCGGGAGGTTCCTACCTGCCGCGCATCCGTCGTCACTCACAACTCAAAACGTCGCTCTACGCCCCGCGCATTTTCTTGACGAACTCCCGAACCTCGAGCTTGTCCATCTTGTACTTCAGCGTGCTCAGCGGAATGCCCAGGTACTCGGCCGTATTTGCAACATTGCCGCCATGTTTCTCGAGCGCACGCAGGATGAAGTTCCGCTCGAAGGTGTTCGTGGCCTCCTCGAAGAGGCTGGCGGAGCGCGTGCCCTGCGGTTCGAGCTGCGCGAAGTGGAATTCGAGCGGGAGATCCTCCTCGGCGATGTACTCCTTGTCGCTGACGGCGACGAGCCGCTCGATCAGGTTTTCGAGCTCGCGGATGTTTCCCGGCCACCAGTACTTCGTCAGCAGCGCCATCGTGGGCTCGGTGATGCCCTGGATGGCCTTGCGAAACCGGGCGTTGTACCGGCGCAGGAAGAACTCGGCGAGCTGCGGAATATCGGCGGCGCGATCGCGCAGCGGCGGCAGCTTGATCGGAATCACGTTGATCCGGTAGTACAGGTCTTCGCGGAACCGCCCTTCTTTCACCGCCTTCTCGAGGTCGACGTTGGTCGCGGTGATCAGCCGGAACTCGGTCTTGATCGGCTTCCCGCCGCCGACGCGCTCGATCTCCCCTTCCTGAATCGCCCGCAGCAGCTTGGCCTGCAGATCGAGGCGCAGGTCGCCGATTTCGTCGAGGAACAGGGTGCCGTTCGAGGCGAGCTCGAATTTCCCCAGCTGCTGCCGGTGTGCGCCGGTGAACGCGCCGCGCTCGTGCCCGAACAGCGTGCTCTCGACGAGATCCCGGGGCACGGCGGCGAGGTTGACGGGAATGAACGGCGCCTCCGCGTCGCCGGCCTGGCGGTGGATGTAGCGCGCGAGCAGTTCCTTGCCGGTTCCGCTCTCGCCCAGGATGAGCACCGTTGCCGAGAGCTTGGCGATCTTGTGCACCAGATCGACGATGTCGCGGGTCATCTTGCTCGGCCCGACGACGAACTCGCGCTCGGTCTGATCGGCGACCTGGGCGGAGAGCGTGAGCACCTGGCGGTTGAGATCCTGGCGCTCGCTCGCGTTCCGCACGAGCGAGCGCAGCTGGTCGTAGTCGAAGTCCTTGTTGATGTAGTGGTACGCGCCGTGCTTCATGGCCTGCACGGCGGTCTCGATGTCGGTGATCGCCGAGATCATCAGCACTTCGACCAGGCTGTAATTCTCCTTGACGATCCGGAGCACCTCGAAGCCGCTGATGCCCGGCAGCCGGACATCGAGCAGCATCAGATCGACGTCTTCGCGATTGAGCAGCGGCAGCGCGGCCTCGCCGGTGGACGCTTTCAGGATCCGGTATTCACGCTTGAGAATCGCCGTCAGCGTGTCCCGCATCCCCTCGTCGTCGTCGACGATGAGGACGGTTTTGGGTTTGTGGGTCATTGGCCGCAGGGCCCGACATCAGGAATCGAAATTTGCACCGTCAGTAAATCACGGTATTGTGTCAGGCTGGTTGACACTGTTGCAAGCCGTTCGATAAGGTGGGGTTTTGTTGACGCTGCAGTGGATCCTCACGGGCGCGGCGATCCTGCTCGCAGCCGGCGCGCTGCTGAAAGCCCGGCGCCTGGCGAGACGGCTCGAGCGCCTCACCGAGTCGTACTGGGAGCTGCGATATGAGCACGGACAGCTGCGTGCCCGCGTGAACCGTCTCGATCCGGAGCCGCCGGCGCCGGGCGCGGACGCCCCGCAGACCACCGGCACGACCGCGTTCGTTCCGCTCTCGTCGCTGAGGCGATGATGCCGGGCGAGTACGATGTCGTGGTGATCGGCGCCGGCACCGGCGGGTACGTGGCGGCGATTCGCGCCGCCCAGCTCGGGTTGAAGACAGCCGTCGTGGAGAAACAGAAGGGCCTCGGCGGCACCTGTCTCTTGTGGGGATGCATTCCGACCAAGGCGCTGCTCGAGCACGCCCATGCGCTCAAGGTCATGCAGCAGGCAAAGGAGTGGGGCGTCGTCCTGCCCGCCGGCCCTGCGCCGTCGATCGACATGAGCCAGGTGCAGACGCGCAAGGATCGAATCGTCAACGGTCTGAGCAAGGGCGTCGAGTTCCTGTTCAAGAAGAACAAGATCGACTGGATCAAAGGCACCGCGCGGTTGACCGGCGCGGGCGGCGTCGACGTGCACGAGGGCGATCGCCAGACGCTGCGCGCGCGCCGCGAGATCATCGTGGCCACCGGATCCGCCCCGCGCGGCGTGCCCGGGATCGAGATCGATCACAAACGAATCATTACCAGCGACGAAGCGATCCACCTGCGCGAAGTGCCCAAATCAATCGCGATCATCGGGAGCGGCGCGGTGGGAGTGGAGTTCGCGTCGATCTTCCGGCGCTTCGGCAGCGAGGTCACGATTCTCGAGCTGCTGCCGCGGCTGGTGCCGCTGGAAGACGAAGCCGTATCCGGCGAGCTCGCGAAATCGTTCCGCCGGCAGGGCATCACCAGCCACACCGGTGCCAGGGTGTCCGGCGCGGCGGTACAGAACGATCGCGTCGAGGTCGAGGTGCAGCTGTCCGACGGCATCCGGCAGCAGCTCCGCGCCGAGTATCTGCTGGTTGCGACCGGCCGGGCTCCGGTGACGGCAGGACTGAATGCCGAGGGCGTCGGCCTGGATATGGAGAAGGGTTACATCAGGGTCGACGCCGAATATCGCACCAGCGTGCCGGGCATCCGCGCGGTCGGCGATGTGATCACGCTCGGCGCCGCGCCGCACCCGCAGCTTGCGCACGTGTCGTCGGCAGAAGGCATCGTCGCCGCCGAGCACATCGCCGGACACCCGTCGCGCGCCCTCAACTACGACCACGTGCCGGCGTGCACCTACTGCGATCCGGAGATCGGCAGCGTTGGCCTCGCCGAGCACGAGGCCAGGGCGCGCGGCCATGACGTGCGCGTCGGGACGTTTCCCTTCGGCGTGCTCGGCCGCGCGAAAATGGCGGGCGAGAGCGAGGGCTTCGTCAAGATCGTCGCCGACCGGAAATACGACGAGTTGCTCGGTGTCCACATGATCGGCGCCCGATCGACGGAGCTCGTGGCCGAGGCGACCGCAGCCCTGCGGCTCGAGGCAACGGTCGAAGAGCTGATTCGCACCATTCACGCGCATCCGACATTCGCGGAAGCGGTTGGCGAGGCCGCGCACGCTGTCCACGGCGCTGCGATTCATCTTTGAGGAGCGGAGTGACGGATTGACATTGGCGGACAGGCGTCAACCACCTATGAAGCCCCGCACGTCCTTCACAAGGGCTGAGGGCGAAGGACCGAGATGCCTACTGATGTCGTAATGCCGCAGATGGGCGAATCGATTGCCGAAGGCACGATCGTCCGCTGGATCAAGAAGGTCGGCGACAAGGTCGATCGGGACGAGCCGCTGTTCGAGATCTCGACAGACAAGGTCGACGCCGAAATTCCTTCGCCTGCCGCGGGGGTGGTTTCCGAGATCCGGGTGAAAGAAGGGGAGACCGTTCCCGTCAACAGCGTCGTCGCCGTGATCGGAGGGGCCGCTGCCGCCGCTGAAGCGAAGCCGCCGGCGGCACCCGGCGCGAAGCCGCCACAGGCTCCGGCGCCGTCACCACAGGCCGACGGCGCCGTCAGCGCCGTCGAACCTGCCCCGGCCCCTGGAGCGCAGAAGGGCCCGGAACCGCCGCCGGAACGCGTGCAACAAGCCGCGCCGCCGGCCATTGCGGACGCGATCCGCCAGCGGTCATCGCCCCTGGTCCGCAGGATCGCCAAAGAGCACAACATCGACTTCACCCGGCTTCACGGAACAGGCATCGCCGGCCGGGTCACCAAGAGCGACATCCTCGGATACATCCAGGCAGGGCAGGCTGGTCGGCCGCAGCAGGTAGGGCAGGTAGGGCAGGTAGGGCAGCAGGCAGGGCGACCCGAGCGGCAGGCGCAGGTCGGCGAGGGACGGCTGATTGGTCAGATCGGGCCGGCCGGTCAAATGGCGTCGGCTTCCGACACGGTCGAAAAGATGTCGGTGATGCGCAAGCGCATTGCCGAACACATGGTGCTGAGCCGCAGGACGTCGGCACACGTCCACTCCGTGTTCGAGGTCAACTTTTCACGCGTTGCCGAGATGCGGCGCGCACGGAAGGCCGAATTCGAGCGTGCGGGAACGAAGCTGACGTATTTGTCCTTTATCGCAAAGGCGGTGATCGACGCACTGCACGCAGTTCCCATCGTGAACGCTTCGGTTGACGGCGAGAACATCATCTATCACAGGGACGTGAACATCGGGATCGCCGTCGCGCTCGACTGGGGCCTGATTGTTCCGGTCATCAGGAACGCCGATGAAAGGAACCTGCTCGGCCTGAGCCGCGCCATCGCCGACCTCGCGAATCGCGCACGGACCAAGCAGTTGAAGCCGGACGAGGTCCAGGCCGGCACGTTCACCATCACGAATCCCGGCGTGTTCGGTGCGTTGTTCGGCATGCCGATCATCAATCAGCCGCAGGTCGCCATCCTCGGCGTCGGCAACGTGGAAAAACGGCCGGTTGTCATCGACGATGCGATCGCGATCAGGCCGATGGCCTACCTGACGCTCGGCTACGACCACCGGGTGATTGATGGGGCGGTCGCCGACGAGTTCATGTCGATCCTGAAACGGTCGCTGGAGAACTGGGAATCGAGTTGAACGGAGTACGGGTTGAACGGAGAGTACGGAGGAAACGGGATTACACAGAGAAACTGAGAAACGGAGACGAGCAGAGCTGGGGTTCGGTGAAGTTTTGAGTTGTGAGTTTTGACTGATGACTCGTGCGCGCGCGCATGATGCACACCCCAGATGCAGCGGCCAGGCACTCCTCGTGACGGGCCGCAGGTCTGAACCCACAACTCGAGACTCACAACTCGAGACTCATGACTGACAGAAATTCTCCGTTCCGTCTCCGTTCCTCTGCTCCTCCGTGTGATCCCGTTTCCTCCGTATCCTCCGTTCAACACCAACGCAAGCTCGAGGTTCGTCGCCTTGGCCTGGTCTCGTACCCGGAGGCGCTTGCGCTTCAGCGTTCGCTGGTCGAACAGCGCCGCGGCGGCGAGGTCGGCGACTTGCTCCTGCTCGTGGAGCATCCGCACGTGCTCACGCTGGGCGTCCGCGGGGACGGCGGGCGATCGCACATCCTGGCAAGCCCTGAGGTTCTGCGCGTACGCGGCGTCGAGGTGTACGAGGCGGGGCGCGGCGGGGACATTACCTATCACGGTCCCGGCCAGATCGTCGGATATCCGATCATCGACTTGAAGCCCGATCGCTGCGACGTGCACCGATACGTGCGCGATCTGGAAGATGTCCTGATCCGGACGGCGGCCGATTTCGGGATCGTTGCCGCCCGCGTGCACGGTCGCACGGGGGTCTGGGTTGGACAGGAGAAGCTTGCAGCGATCGGCGTGCGGCTGTCGCGTTGGATCACCAGCCATGGCTTCGCCCTCAACGTGGCGACGGATCTCGAGTATTTCACCCTGATCGTACCGTGCGGCATTGCCGACCGGGGCGTCACGTCGCTCGAGCGTTTGCTCGCCCGCCCGGTCGATCGCGCACAGGTGGAAGATCGCATCGTGGCACACTTTCGCGACGTGTTCGCGTGCGCGCTTCCTTAACGGCCGACTAACGTGGGGCGCCCCCCGGCTCGCAGCCAGGCCGGCCAGGTGACCTAATGCTTTTTGCTGAAAACAAAAGAGTTATTGGAATTAGTTCACGGCTGGAATATTTCGGTCCGTCCTGGTGTTTTCATCGGCACGAGGACCTCCGATGCGGGACGCTAAAGACCTTGAGCTACTGGCCAGACTTCAGCGGGGCGACGAACGGGCCGTCGAAGAGCTCGCCGACGCTTACAGCCACAAGATTTATCAACTGGCGCTGAGATATCTCCGCAACAAGGAAGACGCCGAGGAAGTGACCCAGGACGTGCTGCTGAAGGTGTCGCGCAAGATTGGCGACTTCCGCGGCGACGCGGCCCTCTCGTCGTGGATCTATCGGGTCACGTTCAATGCCGCGATGTCGCGCATGCGGACGGCCAGTTACCAGCGGGCGCATGCGGCCGAGCGCGAGGCGTCGTTCAACGAAGAGGGATTCACCGAGACGTCGCGCGCCGAGGTGGCCGACTGGAGCGATCTCGCCGACGAGCGCGTGCTGCGGTCGCAGCTTCGGCGCCGTGTGCTGCGCGCGATCCTGGCCCTGCCCGCCATCTACCGCGCGCCGGTGGTGTTGCGGGATCTTCACGGCATGTCGACCGAACAGGCCAGCGCGATGCTGAAGGTCAAGGATCAGACGCTGAAATCGCGGCTGCATCGCGGCCGGCTGATTCTTCGCCGGCAGCTCGCCGATTTTGCCGGCGGCCTCTCGCTGCACCGGCCGATCTACGGAACATAATCGAGTTAGTACCGTCACAAACGTTTACCGCAGAACCCGCAGAAAAAATCGGCTTTCTCTGCGAGTTCCGCCAGTTCTGCGTTGATGGTCGTGGGCCTTGCGCCACAGCCAGAAGGTCTACAGAGCAATCGCGTTTTCCAGCGCGACCCGCTCGGCGACACTCAGCTGCGGCGTGACGACCTGCACGATGCCGTCCGGACCGAGCCGCACCGGAAACGCTGCGGCTCGCGTGCTGACGCCGGACGAGGTGTCGGGTCCGACAAAGCAGACTGCGAGTCGGCGCGACCGGCCGGCCATGGCGTCGATGGCGTTTACAGCCGCAGCAGCGAGCGCGTGCGGGCCCGGAGGCCACAACCTGCCGATGCTGGCCGCGAGCCGGTGTCGGGTGGGCTGGTCGATCACACTCGTCAATCGGCCGCCTCCGATTGTCGCGTCTTCCCATGCGATCACCGTGTGCGTGGGCGGCACTCCGAGTAGTGCGACGGCTACGTCCTGCGGTGAGCCATCCGCCGCCAGCGCGATGAGTGCCCGCGCGCCGCTGGCTAACGCTCCAGGCGCCGTGCCGAACAACCGTCGGCGTGCGATCTTCAGCTCGCGGACGCCGCGGTCGATCACTTCACGCTGTGCCGCCCCGGCGCACAGAACGACAGCCCGAGCCGCGATCATCAACCGTCTCAGCAGCATCAACGCCTCTTCGCCCTGCCACTCGCCGCCTCCCGCGCGGTCCGCCAGCACCACGACCGATGCTCCCGCCGTTCTGGAAAAATCAGCGGTGCCTTCGATGTCTGTGGAAAATGCTTCGATGGGCGCAGCCTCCGCGATGTCCAGGGCCTTGCCGGCGGCCACCCGGCCGCTGTCGTCGATCAACGTCACGGCGCGGACCGCGTTGCGCTTCGCGAGCAGGTGCGCAATCGCGCCGCCCAGATCGCCCGCGCCGACGATGGCCACTTCGCGCATCGGTGGATTATTCTACAGAGCTGAAAATCGGGGCCGGAAGCCCCATCGCCGAGAGTCGACAGCCCAGAGCCAAGAGGCAAGAGCCAAGTATGCAGAACTTGTCCAACCAGGTGGCCATCGTCACTGGCGGATCGCGCGGCATCGGGCAGGCCATTGCGCGCGCGCTGGTGACCGAAGGGGTGCATGTGGTCATCACGGGCCGGAGCGCCGCGCAGCTTTCAGCGGCCGGCGCCGCAATCGAATCGGCCGGTCCCGGCCGTATCGAAACCGTGGTGGCTGATGTGCGTCAGTACGACGCGGTCCAGCGGGCCGTCGAGTCCGCGGTGGCAAGATTCGGCGGCTTGGACATCGTCGTGAACAATGCCGGCGTCGGTACATTCACCGACGTCGCCTCGATGACGCCGGATCAGTGGTCGGACGTGATCGATACGAACCTGACCGGCCCGTTCTATGTGGCGCATGCCGCGATTCCCCACCTGCGCCGGCGGGGCGGCGGATTCATCATCAACATCAGCAGCCTCGCCGGGAAGAATCCGTTTGTCAACGGCGCCGCCTACTGTGCGTCGAAGGCCGGATTGAACGCGTTCAGCGAAGCGCTGATGCAGGAGGTCCGCTACGACAACATCCGCGTCAGTTACGTGATGCCGGGCTCGGTGGCGACCGGCTTCTCGGGCCGCGGCGAGACGGCCGGCATGGATTGGAGGACATCGGCTGGCGATGTCGCCGACGTCGTGCTGAATCTTCTGCGTCAGGACCCGCGCAGTCTCGCGAGCCGCGTCGAGCTGCGGCCGTCGAAGCCGCCCCGCAAGTGAGCGTAGAGATTCTAAATTGCAGATTGCAGATTGCAGATTGCAGATTGCAGATTGGGTCCCTGCGAATCTTCAGTCGGAAATCTACAATCTACGATCTGAAATCTCAGCAGCCGCTATCCGATCCGCCCCTCGAGCACTTCATCCTCGGGTTGCGCCGCGGCGGAGGGCTCCGCTTCCGCCGGACGTTCGCGCCATCGTGATTCGACGATCAGCCAGAGCACACCCGGTGCGGCGAACAGGAGGCCGAGCACGAACGACAACAGGCGCGGCGATCGGCCTGCCCGATCAAGTTCGTATGCCGTCCAGTAGCTCGAGACGGAAGTGACCAGCGTCACCAGTGCGAGCTCGGCCGCGAAAACCCGTCCCCGAAAACGATCCGGCACCTCGAGCTGCAGCAGCACGGTGCTGAACACCCACAGAATGGAACCGCCGAAATGTGCGCACATCACGCAGATCGAGGCAATCCAGAGTGAGGGCGCGCCCGCCAGCGCCACGTAAAAGAGTCCCACGACGAAGAACGCCGGCCCGATGGTGCGCCGCAACGTCCGCGGCTGCTGTCCGAGAATCCATCTGAGCGCGATCGGGCCAAGTCCCGCGCCGACACCGCGCGCGCCGTACAGCACGCCGATGCCGGCTGCCGCGCCGCCGGCCACGGGAAACACCCGCTGGCCGAAGATCGTGAGCAGCAGCAGCACGCCGCCCGCCAGTCCCCAGCCGGCTTTGACGCACATCAATGCCGCAACATGAGCGTTGTGCCGCACGTAGCGGATGCCATCGGCGAGATCGGCAATACCGGTCAGGGCCAGAAGGCCCGCCGGGCGCGGCGACGCCGGCGGCGTCGCGTCGTACCTGGTGAGCACGATGAAGAGCGCCGACCAGAAGAACGACGCCGCGTTGATGACGAATGCGGCATTGCGGCCGGCCAGCGCCGTCACCGCGCCGCCGACCGACGCGCCGACGGCCAGCATGGCCGACCAGGTCGCGCTCGCGAGGGCGTTGGCCGGCAGCAGCTCCTGCGCGGTCGTGATGTTCGGAATCGTCGCGGTCCGCGCCGGCTCGAAAAACGCCGAGGCGGCAACGGTGAGGGCCATCACGACGTAGGCGATCCAGACGTGATCGGCGGTACGGACGAGCAGCAGGCCGAGAATGAGGCAGCCGCGCACCACGTCGGCGCCGATCATCAACCGGCGCCGGTTCACGCGATCGACGACGACGCCGGCCATCGGACCAACGATGGCGATCGGCAGAAACTGCACGATCATCATCCAGGCGACCGCGGTGGCGGAGCCGGTGAGGTCCAGCAGGAGCGCGTACACAGCGACTGAGTTGAACCAATCGCCGAGCTGCGAAATTGCCTGACCCACGAAGAGCAGCCGGAAGTTGCGGTTCTCTCGCAGGAGCGAGAGGTAAACGTTCATGCCGGCAGCGCGTGTGTGCGGCTTTCGCAGGGTCCGCGCAGGCCCCGCCTGGAGGGGACGCATGGGACCGGTCAGTATAATCGTGACGTTTCAATGCTCGAAGCGTTGGGGCACTACCGGATTCTGGACCGGATCGGCACCGGCCGTATTGGAGAGCTGTACCGTGCGCGCGATACACGGCTCGGCCGCACGGTCGCGCTCACGGTCGTTGCCGCAGCAGTCGCCGACGATCCTGCGCGCCGGGCGCAACTTCTCGACGATGCGCGCGCCGCGGCGGCGTTGTCGCACCCGAACATCGCCGCGCTGTACGAGACGGGTGAGGATCAAGGGCGACTGTTCCTCGTCTCCGAGTTCGTTCCCGGTGAAACACTGAAGCGCATCACTGCCGGAGGCCGGCTCCATCCCCGCCGCGCCGTCGATCTGGCGGCCCAGATCGCCGGTGGCCTCGCCGAGGCTCATGCCCGTGGAATCGTTCATCGCCGGATCACGAGCGGCGACATCATCGTGACGCCGAAAGACAAGGCGAAGATTCTCGACACCGGGCTGGCCCAATGGACGTCGGCCGCCGCGGAGCCCAACGGCGCCGCCCGGCAGGAGGCGGCTGCGTACGTGTCGCCCGAACAAGCGCGCGGTGAACGCGGCGATCACCGCAGCGACCTGTTCGCGCTCGGCGTGCTCCTGTTTGAGATGCTGACCGGCCGTGTGCCGTCGACCGCCGGCGCGGCAGCGCCGCTCCCGACGGCCCCCTCGACGATGAACCGCACCGTTCCCCGCGAGCTCGACGCGCTTGTGACCAGGGCGCTCGCGCACGGCCCGGACGAGCGCTACCAATCGGCCGCCGTCATGGCCGCCGAGTTGTGGTCGATTGCCGCGATGCTGGACGCGCGCGCTGAGCAGAGCGAGTCGGCTGGCAGGCCCCCCGTCGCGATGGCGCGGACCCGGTCACGATCCCCTGTCCGCTGGATTGTGCTCGCGATCCTCGCCGCGGCGCTGGCGGTCATGGCTTGGTACGGGCGCAATGCGCTCGAACGGCTGTGGCGCCTGGCCGCCGCGGGCTCTGCCGTCCGGCACTCAGCGACGATCAACGCAGAACTCGCGGAACCCGCAGCGACGAAACCGGCTCTGGCCTGGGCAGGACGGGCAGGACAGGCGGGACGGGTAGGTTCTCCGTCCCGCCCGCCTGGGGCGTCACGCTCCCGCAAGAACCGACTGCAGCCGCACGCGATCGATATTGCTCCCGGTGACGACAACGACAACCCGCCGGCCATCCAGCGCGATGCGGCGTCCGACGATCGCTGCCGTGGCCGCGGCGCCCGCTCCCTCCGCGATCAGGTGCTCGTGCTCGACGAGGCCAATCATCGCCGACACGAGGTTTGCTTCGCTGACCGTGACGA
>JBKPAI010000069.1:0-16755 GCA_046726355.1 Acidobacteriota bacterium
CGGGCGTGCTGTGTGTGTACGGATCCGGGTTCGGGTTGCCGAAAGAGGAAGGCTTCTTGAGAATCGTCTTCCTCGCGCCGCCGGCGGAACTGAGTGAGATTTACGACAGGATGGCTGAATTTACGAAGGAATACCTGCAGGCCGGGTAGGGCGGGTCGGTCAAGTAGGTCAGGGGGGTCAAGTAGGTTAGGTGGGTCTGTTCGGTCAGGTAGGCCGGTAGGGCGGAAGGCGGTTGGGGCGAAGAGACAGGTACCTACCCACCAGACCTACTCGACCCGCCAGACCCGGGCCCGCCCGACCTACTCGACCTACTCGACCCACCCGACCTACTCCACCCACCCACACGACCCACCGACCCATCAGGCCAACTCGACCTACGCGACCCACTTGACCCATCAGCCGTACCCGACCCATCAGCCCCACCAGCCCTTCCGCCCGTCCTGCCCCTCCTGCCCTTTTGAGGTAAAACCTGTCCGTGATGGCGTCCGATCAGGACTTCGTGCGCCGGATGCTCCAGACTGTTCTGACCGTCGCGGGCGTGGGCATACTGGTCGCGATCTTCTGGGCCGCCCGCGGTGCGGTGCTTCTCGTCTACATCAGCGCGCTCACGGCGATGGGATTTTCGCCGCTCGTTCAGATGATCGAGCACCCGCGCGCCGGCGGCCGCCTGCCGGCAGTGCCCCGCTGGCTCGCCATTCTCGTCATCTACCTGAGCATCGTCGCCCTCGTGGTGCTGATCGGATTGATGGTGGTGCCGCCGCTCGTCGCCCAATCCATGGCGCTGTGGGAACGGCTGCCTGACGAGTTCAATCGCTTTCAGAGCTTTCTCATTCGTTACAAGCTGCTGCCCCGCCCCATTACACTCGCCGAGGCGGTGCAGAGCGCGCCGGAAGGGTCGGGGGCCAACGCGGTCGGGACCGTGTTCGCCGCCGTGTCCAACGTGATTGGCGGCGTCTTCGGCATCATCACCATCATCATTCTGAGCTTCTATCTGCTCATCGAAGCGCAGGCGATGTTCGAATACTGGATCCGTTTCGTCCCGGCGGGCCGGCGCGGCGACGTTGCAGAGGCCGCGCGTGAAGCGGTCCTGAAGGTCAGCGCCTGGCTGCGCGCCCAGTTCGTCCTCGCCGGCGTGATGGCCACCTTCACCGCCGTCGGGCTCGCGCTGATGGGTGTGCCGTACTTCTATGTCGTCGCGCTGGTGGCGGCGATCGGCGAAACGATCCCGATCGTCGGGCCGATCGTCGGCGGCGTCACCGCGTTCGCCGTCGCGATCACCGTGTCAGCCAAGCTGGCGCTCACGGTAGGCATTTATTTTCTCGTCCTCCATCAGTTCGAAGCGAACATTCTCGTCCCCAAGATCATGGAGCGCCGGGTCGGCGTCAGCCCGGTTGCCGTGCTGGTCGCGCTCCTGATCGGCGGTTCCCTGTGGGGATTGATCGGCGGGATCCTCGCAATTCCGACTGTCGCGATCCTCTCCATCATCGTCGATCAGGTCGCCGCCAGCCGCGACGAGATCCGGCTCAGAGTGTAATACCTAACCACAGAGGACGCGGAGGACGCGGAGGCTCAATCCTGAAAACGCCGACTGTTTCTCCTGATTCCCGGAACGCACGCGTCGATGTGGACGTTCTCCGCGGCAGCGCGTACCGCTCGGACACGGACGCTCAAGCCCTGAAAGGAGCAGGATTGTTCCTCCGTGTCCTCCGCGTCCTCCGCGGTGAAATTCTCGTCGTCACGCTGCTCTTCACCGGCCTGACCATCGCCCTGACATGGCCGCTCGCTCGAGGCCTCACGAGAGACCTTCCCGGCGGCCTCGGCGACCCGTTGTTCGTCAGCTGGATTCTCGCGTGGGATGCCACACATCTCGGCCGCGGACTGTGGAACGCCAACATCTTCCATCCGCATCCGCTGGCCCTGGCCTACTCGGAGCACCTCCTGCCGCAGGCGGTCCGCGTCCTTCCCGTCTACGCGATCACGAAGAACCCGATCCTCTGCTACAACCTGACCTTCCTGTCGACGTTCATCCTCTCGGGCATTGGAATGTTCCTGTTCGTGCGCGAGTTGACGGCGAGCCGCCCGGCGGGCATCATCGCCGGCCTCGCATACGCGTACGCACCTTACCGGTTCGCGAAGCTTCCCCACGTCCAGGTGCTGTCGTCGGAGTGGATGCCTTTCGTGCTCTTCGGGCTCAGAAGGTACTTCGCCACGGGGCGCCTCCGGCCTCTCACCCTCGCCGGCGCCGCCTGGGTCATCCAGAGCCTCTCGTGCGGGTACTATCTGTTTTTCTTCAGCCCGGTTGCCATCGCCTACGCCGTCTGGGAGCTCACGTCGCGCCGATTGTGGACCGACCGGCGCGTCGCGCTGCCGTTGATGATCGTGGGAGCCAGCGCGGCGCTTATCACGGTGCCGTTTCTGCTGCCGTACGTTCAACTGCGGCGGCTTGGCGCGCTGCCTCGATCGCTCGACGAGACGATCCGGTATTCGGCAGACGTCCACGCGTATCTCACCGCCGCGCCGGAGCTCTGGATTGCGGGCCTCCGGATGCAGGACTGGCCAAACCCGGAAGGTGGACTCTTTCCTGGATTTGCGATCAGTTCGATGGCGGCCGCGGCCGCCCTGCACGTCCCGGCCCTGGTTCGACGAAACGGCGCGCTTCGGCGCGGCGAACGGCTGGCCGCATGGGCGCTGGCGATTGCCGGCGGCATCCTCGCCGGCCTGCTCTGGGGCTGGACGCTGAGGCTGCCTGGCCTCAAGATCACGAGCCTGGCGCGAGCCGCATCGGTCGCCGCCGCGCTCGGAGCAGCGCTCATTGCCCTGTCACCGCGGTTCCGCACGCGCGCGCGCCACTGGCTCGCCACACCTGTCGGATTTTTCACGCTGGTTGCCATCTTCGCGATTGTGATGTCGTTCGGGCCGGAGATCCGCACGAGAGGCCGGCTCATCGCCGGGGCCAACCTGTACGCGCTGTGCTACAAGTACGTTCCCGGCTTCGATGGACTGCGCGTCCCGGCGCGCTTTGCGATGATCGCCGCGCTCGCCTTTGCCGTGCTGGCTGGCTGCACTGCGGCACGGCTTGATGCTGCCCGCCGGCGATTCGTCCTCTGGGTTGTCGCACTCCTCATCATCGTCGACTCGTGCGCGGTGCCACTGCCGATCAACGAGCTGCCGCCGGATTACGAGCAGGCCGGTCTCGCGCCGCTGTCCGGGCCGCTGGAGAACGAAGCCGATCACATGCTGTATCGCGCGGTCGCCGGGTTGCCGGACCATGCCGCGATCATCGAGTTGCCTCTCGGCGAGCCCGCCTTTGATATTCGATACATGTTTTATTCGACGCGCCACTGGAAACGGCTCGTGAACGGCTATAGTGGAAGCCGGCCGGCAGAATATGGCCTGCTCGATCAGGCCCTCCGCGACATCGTCGATCGGCCGGACCACGCGTGGCAGGAACTGCGGCGTTCCGCTGCGACGCACGCCATCGTGCACGAGGCGTTCTACGCCGGTGACCGCGGAGCGCGCGTCAGCGCGTGGTTGCGGGATCACGGCGCACGGGAGACGGCCTCGTTCGGGAGCAACCGGATGTTTGAATTGCCGCCGGTGAACACGTTTCGGTAGTGTCCGGCTTCAGCCGGACGTGACCGATGCGGCCAGGTCCGCCTGAGGGCGGACACTACCGAAAAACGGGGCCGCTGACGAATCAGCGCTCCAGCTGACCGCCATCACAGGCATCTATCTTGAACCGCATCGGCCAGATGGGCTGCCTCGACAGACGATCGGACGCACCGCGGAGGATCTTCGGCGACCTGGTGGTCGTCAGCTTCCTGATCGTGCAGTGTCTCGACGGCGTATTCACCTATCTTGGTGTGAGCATCTGGGGCCCGAGCATCGAAGCCAATCCGCTCATCAGTTCTGCGATGGCGGTCGCAGGCCCGATCCCAGGTCTCGCCGCCGCCAAGCTCATGGCCATCGGGTTCGGCATCGTGCTGCACCTGCGCCGGGTGCATGCGCTGGTCGCACTCCTGACGATCATTTACCTGACCGTCGCGATCCTGCCCTGGACGGCGCTGTTTCTCTTGTGGTAGCCCGCCATGTCGTCGACAACATCGCACACCGGGGCTCCCATGCGAACCGACCCGCTTTCATTTCTCCGTGTTGACATCGATTCCCTGAAAACGCAGGGTTTGTACCGGCAGCTTCGGGTTCTTGACGGCGAGCAACAGGCGAAGGCCTCGTTCGACGGCCGGCAGGTGGTGAATCTGTCCTCGAACAACTACCTCGGCCTGACCACCCATCCGAAGCTGCGCGAGGCCGCGCTCGACGCGACACGGCGGTTTGGCGTCGGGTCGGGCTCGGTGCGCACGATCGCCGGCACCATGGCGATCCACATGGAACTCGAGCGCAGGCTCGCGGCATTCAAGAAGACCGAAGCGGTCGTGGTCTTTCAAAGCGGTTTTGCCGCGAACGCCGGGACCGTCGCCGCCGTCTTAACCAGAGATGACGTGGTCGTGTCCGACGAACTGAACCATGCGAGCATCATCGACGGGGCGCGATTGAGCCGAGCCACGATCAAGGTGTTTCCGCACAAGGACGTGGATGCCGCGCGCAAGGTGTTGAAGGCGCTTCCGGCCAGCCAGCGCAAGCTGCTCATCACCGACGGAGTGTTCAGCATGGACGGCGACCTCGGTGCCCTGCCCGAGCTCTGCACGCTCGCCGAGGAGTTCGGCTGCATCATGATGGTGGACGATGCCCACGCCAGCGGCGTGTTCGGAACGAACGGACGCGGGACCATCGATCACTTCGGCATGCACGGCCGGGTGGACATCCAGGTCGGCACGCTGTCGAAAGCGATCGGCGCGCTGGGCGGCTACGTCGCCGGAAACCGATCGCTCATCGAGTTCCTGTATCACCGCGCGCGGCCGTTCCTGTTCTCGACGTCGCACCCGCCCGCGGTCGCGGCTGCCTGCATCGCGGCGCTCGACGTCCTCGAGCAGGAGCCCCGGATCATCGAGCGGCTGTGGGAAAATACCCGGTTCTTCAAATCGGGTCTGGAGGGGCTGGGGTTCAACACCGGACTCAGCCAGAGCCCGATCACGCCTGTGATTGTCGGCGAAGGGGCGCTCGCGATGAGGCTGTCCGACCGGCTGTTCGAGGAGGGCGTGTTCGCCCAGGGCATCGCGTATCCGACCGTCGCGCGAGACAAGGCGCGCGTGCGCACGATCGTGGCGGCCTCGCATACGCGCGACGAGCTGCAGTTCGCTCTCGACGCCTTCGCCAAAGTCGGCCGGGAACTGGGAATACTCAAAAATTAGCGTCCCGAACGGGCAGATGTGAGAAAATCACGTGTCCGTTTCCAGAACCCAAAAGAACACAAAGAGACCTGAGGCCGCAGCCGAGCGTGTTCCGATTGTCTTTGTGTTCTGCGCAGACTCTGCGTCCTTTGTGTCTTTCGGGGCGAAGGCAGTCCGCTGAACGATTGGGCGACCGATTGTGGGCCGAGACCATCTCACTTCGCGCGCACGGACGTTCTTCGATACCTACACCAAGGATCTGACCGCTGACGATCTACAGCGGCTTTTCACGCGGGAAACGCGCGAAGCCTACAGGTTCTTCACTCGCGGCACCGATCCGAGCGCCTTCGCGCATCTTCCGTGGCACAAGCGGGCGTTTGCCCACACCCGACTCCTGTTCCTCGCGTTCACGATGAAGCTGACGCCGGCGCGGCGGATGGTGTACGCCATCGCCCTGCTGCTCGCGTTCATCGGCCTGGTCAATCTGTTTCAGGGCGTCGGGCTGGTGCGGCTCGGGCTGGCGCTGCCGTCCAGCGTTGACGTCGGCGTGCCCGGCCCGGTGTTCAGCGAAGGCACGTGGTCGCTCTTGCTCGCCTTTGCGTTGATGAACCTGCTGGTGCTGCTCGAAGTCGCAGACCGTTTGTCGCTGAAGAACGACCTCGAAATCGCGCGCGACATCCAGCAGGCGATGCTTCCGAGAGGGCCGTACACTGCGGCCGGCCTCGAAACGTTCGGCCTCAGCCGCCCCGCGAACACCGTGGGCGGCGATTTCTACGACATCCTGCCGCTCGCCGGCGGACGGGTCGTGATTGCCGTGGGCGACGTCGCCGGCAAGGGCAGCCCCGCGGCTCTGCTGATGGCCCTGTTGCTCGCGATCCTCCGCACGCTGGTGGATGAAGGGCTCGAGCCGGCGGACCTGGTCGCGCGTCTGAACACGCAGGTCACCCGGCATGCTCCGGGGACCAGGTTCATCACGCTCCTGTATGCCGTCTACGACACGGGAACGGGCCTGCTGACGTACGTGAATGCGGGACACATGCCGCCGCTCGTCATGCGCAGCAATGGAACAACCGAGCGGCTCTCCGACGGCGGCATCGCGCTGGGCATGTTCGACCGGTCTACCTATACGGCCGGGTGTGTCACGATCGGACCGGACGAGCTGTTGGTCATCTACAGCGATGGCATTACAGAGGCCGAGAACCCGGGTGGAGTACCATTCGACGAGGCCGGCCTCGAACGGACCCTCCGCGCCCATCTTCACGACAGCAGCCTGTCCGCAGTGGGCGCGTCGGTGGTGCGCGCCGTCGAACAGCATACGGCCGACAAGCGCCTCGCAGACGATCTCACAATCCTCCTCTTGCGCCGCAGCGTCGCCGCCACGGCCGTTGGAGTATAGGAGTTCGTCCACGTGGACGCCGGGTTGGCACGAAACCGGCTCGTTACTCCACCGCGGAGGACACGGCCACCTTCGCGCAAGGCTACGGTGGCCCGCCGTAGCTTCAGCGAAGGCGGAAGGACCGGAGGAAAAACCTGCTCCGTCAGGATCGAACCTCCGCGTCCTCCGCGTCCTCCGTGGTGGCCGACAAATGCGCCGTGACACGACCTGTCATGATCAGACCGCATTTGCGTGCGGCGCTGTTGTCGCTCGCCGCATTCGGCGCGCTGCCCGCGCCCGGAGCCGCATCGCAGGCGGCCGATGGCGTCACCGTGCTGCTCCGCCGCTTCGAGCAGACGGTGCAGAACGCCGACACCGCCGCGTACCTGACGATGCTCGCCGACTCGGCGGATCGGAAGCGCTCGGAGGATTTCGCCAGTACCGAGATGCTGCCTGGAGCGACGCGTGTGGTCATCCAGGAGCGCGACCGTCAGCCGCTTCCCGGAACGCTGCCCGACAACGGGTATCGCGTGATGGTCGACGCCTTTACCGAATATGGGGGGCGCGCGCGGGTCGCCACCTGGCTGCTCGACGTGAAACGCGTCGGCGCCGCGTCGACCGAGCAGGACTGGGTGATTGCCGGCGAGGAACGCGTCTCCTCGGTCGAGAGCCTCTACCGGCTCACGCTGACGACGACGAAGCAGTTCACGGCGCGCGATTTGAAAATTTCGGCCGAAGACCTCGATCTCACTCTGCTCGAGGGCTCGGTGT
Organism: Acidobacteriota bacterium; assembly: GCA_046726355.1. Classification (GTDB taxonomy): domain Bacteria; phylum Acidobacteriota; class Vicinamibacteria; order Vicinamibacterales; family CAVVIG01; genus QHWF01. Next base: position 7,435 of record JBKPAI010000069.1, read on the forward strand.
TCGTCATCGAAATCGACCAGGGTATCACCGGCCTGATCCTGCTCGGCAACGGGACCCTGCGGTTCCGTCCTGCTCCCGAGACCGAGCAGGGACAGGTGAAGATTTTCTGCGGGTCGGAGACGCTCGAGGCCCGCTTCGACGCGCTGTTCCTGCGCGTGAATCCCGGCGACGTCGACGATCTCGTCGATCGGTCGCGGCTCCAGGCGCGGCCGGTCGACCCGCGAGAGCTGCGGCGCGCGCAGGACTTCTTCCGCACCGAGTCGCCGAAATCGTTCGTCCTCGATCTTGGCGATCTGAGCCGCGATGCCTGGTCGCTGCTGCCGGGCCCGGGCGACGTGCTCGCCGAGATTCACACCCGCCGCTTCGACACGCTCACCTACGCACGCTCCGGATCCGAGGCCGAGGACATCTCGCTCTTCGATCGGCGCCGCCATCGCAACATCGCGATTTACGCCTCGAAGCAGCGGCTGGCCGCGCGCGGCCGCTTCTACAACGAAGATGAGCTCGTCGACTACGACGTTCTCGACTACGACCTCGACGTGAACGTCACGCCGGAGCGCAACTTCCTCGAAGGCCGGGTCCGCGTGCGCCTCAAGGTCCGCACGTACATGCTCGGCACGCTGACGCTGAAGCTGGCCGATTCGCTCGTCGTGCGGTCGATCGTGAGCACCGAGTACGGGCGTCTCTTCGGGATCCGGGTCAAGAACCAGAACAGTCTGGTCGTCAATCTGCCCGCCTCGATTCCGCGCGACAAGGAGCTGACGCTGGTCGTGACCTACGCAGGGCGGCTCGAGCCGCAGACGCCCGATCGCGAAACCCTGCTGCCGCTCCAGCCGCCGCGGGCGGCACAGGAAGACGTCCCGGTGTTGATTGCCGCGGAAGCGAACTGGTTGTACAGCAGCCGAAGCTTCTGGTATCCGCAGGCGCCGGTGTCGGATTATGCGACCGCGACGATCCGTATCAGCGTGCCGGCGTCGCTCGAATGTGTCGCGAGCGGCGAGCTGCAGGCGGGCTTCCCTGTTCTCACCGCCGCCCGGGACTCGGCGCAGGGGCGCAAGACGTACCTGTTCGCCGCCGCGCAGCCGCTCCGGTATCTCGCCTTCATCGTGAGCCGGTTCGTCAGGGCCGAGACGCTCACGATCGCGTTCCCTCAGGGCGGCGAGGCGCCGGCGGCGGCGAATTACCAGGCGGCCAATCACAGCCTGAGTCTGTCGGTCGAGGCGAACCCGCGGCAGACGTCGCGCGGCCGCGACTACGCCGACCGTGCGGCGGACATCGCGACGTTCTATCAGTCGCTCCTCGGCGATGCTCCCTATCCGAGCTTCACGGTCGCCGTCGTCGAAAACGATCTGCCGGGCGGCCACAGCCCCGGCTATTTCGCCGCCCTCAATCAGCCGCTGCCTTCATCGCCGTTGAACTGGCGAAACGACCCCGCGGCCTTCAACGGGTTCCCGGATTTCTTCATCGCACACGAGCTCGCCCATCAGTGGTGGGGCCAGGCGGTCGGCTGGCGCAATTACCACGAGCAGTGGATCAGCGAGGGCTTCGCGCAGTATTTCGCCGCGCTCTACGCGCGGCACCAGCGCGGCGACGAGACCTTCGCCGCCTTCATGCGCCAGTGCCGGCGCTGGGGCATGGATCAATCGAATCAGGGGCCGATCTATCTCGGCTACCGGCTCGGACACATCCGCGGCGAAAGCCGCGTGTTCCGCGCGCTCGTGTACAACAAGAGCGCGGCGGTGCTGCACATGCTGCGGCGGCTGGTCGGCGACGAAGTCTTCTTCCGCGGCGTGCGGCGGTTCTATGCCGCTTCCCGCTTCCGGAAGGTCGGCACCGAGGACGTCCGCGCAGCGATGGAAGCAGAAGCGGGCCGATCGCTCGAGCGCTTTTTCGAACGGTGGATTTACGGCTCGACGCTCCCGCAGCTGAAAATCAGCTATCGCGTCGACGGCAGCGAGCTGCTCGTTCGCGTCGAACAGATGGGCGAGCTGTTCGACGTGCCGGTGACTCTTGCCGTTCAATACGCCGATCGGAAAACGGCCGACGTGCCGGCGGCGATCACCGAGCGCGTTACCGAAGTCCGGCTACCGGTCAGCGGCCCGGTTCGCGGCGTCGAAGTCAGCAAAGACGACGGGACGCTGGCGGAGATCGTCAGAAACTGACGAGATCCGGGGCCTCGCCCTCGCGCGCCTCTTGAGGGCTGCGCTACAGCTGATGGTTTTGACGTTGCACTACTGCAAGTAGATGGCGGCAACCCGCGATTCGCCGCCGCGCTCGAAGGGCTCGAGCACGACGATGAACCGCGTCGCGGCGAGCTGATAGGACCTGATCTCGCGGTCACCCAGCGCCCCTCGTTCGGTGATTTTCGACAGCAGTGTCACTTTCTGGCCGACGCGCGCAATCGCATCGCCTGCCCGGTCGCCGATGCGCAGTTCCTGCCCTTCGGCCAGCATCAACGTGGGCACCGAGACGGCGTCCGCCGGCACGGCGGCGCTCGTCGTGGTTGTCGCCGGCGTGACCCCGGGGACGTTTGCGGGCGTACTGCGCAGCTCGCGAACGATCAACACCGCGACGAGGAGCGACCCGGCGAGAAAGGCGGCGGCCATGAGCCAGTCGCCGGCGAAACCGGGCCGAGTGCGAGTGGCGTCCATGGACCTGCCTCCAGTGGAAATGCCGGGCTGTCCTGAGCAGCCGCTCGTACCCCATCGCAGGTTCAGGACGGCGGCAAGGAATGCGAGTGTGGATCACGTTGACTGTAGGCGCCCGGGTGCCGGTTGTCAAGATAACCGTTATCCTAAGAGGTCATGGAAACGGTGACGCTCACGATCGACGGCCGGCCCGTAACCGTCGAAAAGGGCAAGACAGTTCTGCAGGCAGCGATCGAGAACGGTATCTCGGTCCCTTACTACTGCTACCACCCCGGCATCGGCATCGACGGATCCTGCCGCGTCTGCATCGTGAAAATCGAAAAGATGCCGAAGCTGCAGACGTCGTGCTCGACGTTGTGCGCCGAAGGGATGGTCGTCACCACACGCACCCCCGATGTCGTCGAAGCGCGCGCCGGGATCTTCGAGTTCCTGCTGATCAACCATCCGCTCGACTGTCCGGTGTGCGACAAGGGCGGGGAATGCCCGCTGCAGGATTTCTCCTACACGTTCGGCCGCGATCAGAGCCGGATGGAGTTTCCGCGCCGCGTGTTCGACGGCGACGGGGTCAAGGCCGACGTCGACTTCGGGCCGACGCTCATGCTGAACCGGAATCGCTGCATTCTCTGCACGCGCTGCGTCCGGTTCATGCGCGAGATCGACGGCGACGCGCAGATCAACATCATCGATCGCGGCTACGGCAGCGAGATCGCGACGTTCCAGGAGGAAGGCGTCCATTCGATCCTGTCCGGCAACCTGATGGACATCTGTCCGGTCGGCGCGATTACAACCCGCGATTACCGGTTCAAGTCGCGTCCGTGGGACAACGCGACCGTCGCCGATATCATCTGCACGCTCTGCGAGAAGGGATGCAACGTCAACGCCTGGATCAAGGCCAAGCCGGAGTGGGCGAAGGGGTCGCGGCTCATTCGTCTGACGCCGCGGTTCAATCCGGACGTGAACAGTTACTGGATGTGCGACATCGGCCGCTTCGAGTATCACTGGATTGAAGGCGACAACCGGCTGCGCCGGCCGCTCGAACGGAACGAACAGGGCGTCCTCGCCCCCGTCACCTGGCACGAGCTGACCTCGAAGCTGCGCGATCGCCTCGCCGCCGTCGGCCGGACTAATCCTGAAGCGGTGCACTTCCTGGTGTCGGCCCACGCGTCGCACGAGGAACTCTTCCTGCTGCGGCGGCTGGCCGAGGAGTTGATTGGCGATTTCACCGCGATCAACATGACGTGGCGCTACCGTGAAAAAGCGCAGCCCGCCGGAGCGCGGTTCATCGTGCCGCCGGTCGAAGCACCGAATGTGAACGGCGCGCGGATCTTCGGCCTCGTCGGCGGCTCCGTCGGGGAGAAGGTTCGCTCCGCCGAGACCACGGCAATCCGGCGTGCTGTCGAGCAGGGCCGTGTGTCCGCGCTCTACGTGTTCGACCCGGGGCCCGAAGGTTCACTCGGCGAGGTCGACTGGCTCCTGGCCGCAAGGCAGCGCGGCGCGATTCCGCTGCTCATCGTGCACGGTGTGTTGCTCACCGACCTGGCCCGTGCCGCCGATTTCGTCCTGCCCGGCGCATCGTACGTTGAAAAAGAAGCGTCCTATACGAACGACCACGGACGGCTCCAGGGCACGGTTCGCGCCATGGCACCGCCCGGCGATGCACTGGACGACTGGCAGATCCTGGTCAATCTGGCGACAGCATTCGGGCTGCGGTTCGATTACTCGACGCCTGCGGACGTGCGCGCCGACATCGCCGCTCGGTTCGCAGGCGTTTCCAGTCTGGCCGGCCTGACGACGCTGGCGTTCAGGCGTCCACAGGCGGCGCGGCACTGGCTGCAGGAGTCGAACCCGTCCGAGCGGTGGAAATGGGATTTCATGTTCCAGGACTTGCCGCCCGTAAAAGGCGCCGTCGATCCGAGCGCCCTGCCGCTTCCGCCGGGAGCGATCGCGCTTAAAGAAGTGAAATAAATGAGGTCTGGTGGGCCGGGTAGGTCATGTCGGGCAGGCTGGCCTGATCGAGCGGGTAGGCCTGGTGGCGCAGGGGGCGCGGGCTCCCGCTACGCGTCCAACCCGACCCACTCCACCCATTTGACCCACTCCACCCACCTGACCCACTCGACCCACCTGACCTACCTGACCTACCTGACCATCTGCGCCGTCGTCATGGCAGCGGCGACGGCGAGTGCGCAGCTGCGGCGGCCTCGCGCCGTGCTCACAACATTCGTTGAGAGTGACGCCGTCCGTGCCGCCGGTCCGGCGCGGCTCGCGCTGCAGGTCTCGCTCCCCGAGGGTCTTCACACCCAATCCAACAAGCCTCGCGACCCGCTGCTGATCCCGACGGTCCTCACCTTCGACACACCGCCAGGCGTCACCGTGGAAGAAATCGTGTGGCCGCCGGCGAGTGATTTCACCGTCGCCGGGCAGGACCAGCCGCTCGCAGTCTTCGACCACGAGTTCGCGATCGGCGTTCGCGTCGCGCTGGCCCCGACCTTGGCGTCAGGCGCGCTCGTGATACCAGCGCATCTCCGCTACCAGGCCTGCAATGCGGACCTCTGCTTCCCGCCGACGACGGACGAGGTGCAGTTTACCTTGCACGTGGTGACAGGCGATGTGCCGATCACGCCGGCACATCACGACGTGTTCGACCCGATCCCGTTCGGCCGTGGCGAGGCGCCGGGCAACACGCCGGCAGTTCCGTCGCCCGCGGCACCGCAACCGGCTGAGAGCGGAAATGTCGTAGCCGCCCTGAACAACTTCGAGCTCCTGGCCTCGACGGCCGGCTATCTTCGGAGCGCGGACTTTCTGGAGTTCATTCAGAACGCCGAGCGCGGCGTCAAACAAAAGGGGCTGCTCGAAGGGCAGGGTCCGCTCGCCATCCTGCTGATCGTCTTCATCGGCGGGCTCGCCTTGAATCTGACGCCGTGCGTCCTGCCGATGATTCCCATCAACCTGGCGATCATCGGCGCCGGGGCGCAGGCCGGCTCACGCGCCCGTGGATTCCTGCTCGGCTCCGCCTACGGCGGCGCGATGGCGCTTGTCTATGGCGTGCTTGGCTTGATCGTGATCCTCACCGCCGGCACGTTCGGAACGATCAACGCGTCGCCCTGGTTCAACGCCGGTATCGCGGTGCTGTTCGTCGTGCTCGGCCTCGCGATGTTCGATGTGCTGCTCATTGATTTTTCCGGCTACTCTTCACGGCTGGGTCTCGGCAGCCGCGGCCGCGGCACCTTTCTGCTCGCCTTCACTATGGGCACGGTCGCCGCGCTCCTGGCCGGCGCGTGCGTCGCGCCGGTCGTTATTCAGGTCGTGCTGTTCTCGAGCAACCTGTACGCGTCGGGCACGACCCTCGCGCTCGCGCTGCCGTTTCTGCTCGGCATCGGGATGGCCGTGCCGTGGCCGCTGGCCGGTGCCGGCCTCGCGAGGCTTCCCAAGCCGGGCATGTGGATGGTGCGCGTGAAGCAGGCGTTCGGCGTCGTCATCCTCGCGACCGCGGCGTACTACGGGTACGAAGCGTACCAACTCTTCTCGAACCGCTGGGTGAACGCAGCCGACGTCGTGTCGAGCGTGCAGGAGAAACTGAAGGAAGGCTGGACACCGTCGCTTGCAGATGGTCTTGCGACCGCCGAGCGCGAAGGAAAGCCGGTCCTGGTTGATCTGTGGGCAACCTGGTGCAAGAGCTGCCTGACGATGGACAAGACGACGCTACGGGATCCCGGGGTGACGCAGGCGCTCGAGAGATACGTGAAGGTCAAGTTCCAGGCAGAGGATCCGGACGCCCAGCCCACCAGAGCCGTGATGCAGCGCCTGGATGCCGTCGGCCTTCCGACCTACGTCATTCTGAAGCCCAAGAAGGGCGGGTAGGTGGGGTGGGCAAAGACGTGCTGCCCACGTCACCTACTCGACCTACACCAGCCCGGTGAGTTCCGCTGAGAGAATCCGTTCGCACTCCGGGCAAACGATCACGCGGCCCTTGCGCGGCAGCGTCGACGTGAAGTTCACCTGCGCACGGACCAGGGCAATGACGCGCACGCTGCGGATTGGCTCGCGGCAGTGTGGACATCGGGCAGGTGATTCCAGCGTGTAGGTCGCCGCGCTCCGCCACTGCGCGGGAATCTCCGCTTCCACCGTCCCCATTGTTGGAATTTCGTACACATCGTCGTCGCCTTGCGGCGTCGATGTGGCCACGGTTGGCAGGTTCGTCTTGTCCATCTGGAGCCCCTCACGTCGTTTCGCAACAAGCGTACCGCCGCGGGGTGATGCGGAGGATAGCCGTCAGCAAGAGCACACCTGCCGTTCATGTGGCTGGAGATTCGGCGGCAACCTGTTGTTTCTCTGCGGTTTGTGCTCGCGTGTCGCGAATGCTACGGAGATGGCGCACGAGAGCGCTCGGAATCAACGACGACGCCGGATTGTGCTGGGCCCGGGCGCACCGTGTGCTCAAACGCTCCAGCCGATCACGGTTTTGAGCTTGCCGCAAGAGCGCCCGTTGCGACCGGAGACTACCGTCGGAGATGACGCGATAGGTAGTATTTCACCCGTATGAGCATCGTGGTTGGACGGTCGAAGGTCGCCACACAATACGGCATCGTTGCCGCCAGTCAGGTGCTGGCGGCACAGGCCGGCGTCCAGGCGCTGGAACGCGGCGGCGGCGCAGTGGACGCCGCGATTGCCGCGAACGCCGTTCTGGGCGTGGTCGATCCCGAGATGAACGGGATCGGCGGCGATCTGTTTGCGATCGTGTACGACGCCACCACCGACACGCTGCACGGTCTGAACGCCAGCGGCTGGGCGCCAGCCGGCCTCACGCCGGCGCTGGTACGGGCGACAGGGGCACATCAGATGCCGTGGCGGGGCATCATGAGCGTGACCGTGCCGGGAGCGGTTGCCGGATGGGCGGCGCTGCACGCACGGTTCGGCCGCCTTCCGCTTGCCGAACTGATGGCGCCGGCGATTCTCTATGCCGAGCGTGGCTTCCCGATCTCGGACATCGTCGCCGGCCGCTGGCAATGCTGCCGCGAGACGCTCGCCGCCACCGAGCAGGCGGCACGAACCTATCTGAGTGACGGTCGCGCGCCGGTCGCGGGTGAGATGTTCGTGAACCGCGATCTGGCCGCCGCGCTGCGGCGCATCGCCCGGAACGGCCGCGACGGCTTTTACACCGGCGCGACCGCGGATGCGATTCTGACCGCGTCGGCCGCCCACGGCGGGCCGATGGCGGCGGCCGACCTGAAAGATTTCGAGGTCGAATGGGTCGATCCGATCTCCACGACGTATCGTGGGTGGAGAGTGTTCGAGCTGCCGCCGAACACGCAGGGGCTGGCGGCGCTGATCATGCTGAACGTCATGGAGTGCTTCCCGATTCGGGAGTACGGCCTGCACAGCGCCGAGGCGCTGCACGTCATGATCGAGGCCAAGAAGCTCGCCTACGCCGACATGCTGCAGTATGTCGGCGACCCGCGCGTTGCCGCGATGCCGGTTCAAGCGCTCGTCAGCCCGCACCATGCCGCCGAACGGGCACGCCTGATCGATCCGCGCAGAGCCGCCGCCGGCGTTGCACCGTCGGTCTTCGAGCGGCTGCCGACATCACACGGCGGCGACACAATTTATCTGTGTGCGATCGACAGACATGGGTCGATCGTGTCGCTCATCCAGAGTATCTACGACGGGTTCGGCAGCGGGCTGGTGCCGCCGGGCTGCGGCTTCATGCTGCACAACCGCGGCGCCATGTTCTCGCTCGATGACGGTCATCCCAACCTGCTCGCGCCGCGGAAACGGCCGCTTCACACCATCATCCCGGGCTTCATGCAGAAAGACGACGTGCGAATCGGCTTCGGGATCATGGGCGGCTGGAACCAGGCGCAGGCGCACGCGCAGTTCGTGGCGAACATTGCCGATTTCGATCTCGATATTCAGGAGGCGCTCGAGGCCGGAAGGTTCACCAAGCTCACGTTCGACGGGACCGATGTCTCGATCGAAGCCCTGATCCCGGAGAGCACCAGATCGGCCCTGGCCGCGCGCGGACACGACATCCAGGTCGTCCCGCCGCGCAGCGGCAGGTTCGGGTATGGCCAGGCCGTCATGGCCAACGGCGCCGGTGTCCACTTCGGCGCGTCGGAACCGCGGCACGATGGCGCCGCCATCCCTGAGGCGCCGGGAGTCTGATGTCGGTCGGGTGGGCCTGGTGGGTCAGGTGGGTGGTGGTCACATCGGCGCCGTCGCCGCAGCCCGCGCGATGGTCCGGATGCGCATCGGTTTCAGCACGGCCAGGGCCGTCGCGGCTGCGACGATGTTGAGGATCGCGGCGACGTAAAAGACGGCGTGCCAGCTGCCGGTTGCACTGGTCAACACGTTCGCCAGCGGAACCAGCAAGGCAGCAGTACCTTTTGCCGTGTAGAGCATGCCGTAGTTGGTCGTCGCGAACTTGCGTCCGTAGGTGTCGGTGCAGATCGCGGGAAACAGCGAATAGATCTCGCCCCAGGCAAAGAACACAAGCCCCGACAGGATCACGAACAATACGGGATTCCCCGTGAACAGGAGCAGGGCGTAGATTCCGACGCCCTCGATGAGGAAGGCCACGAACATCGTGTTCTCGCGGCCGATGTGATCCGACACCCATCCGAAGAATGGACGGCAAATCCCATTCAACACACGGTCGATCGTCAGGGCGAAGGTGAGC
>JBKPAI010000070.1:0-111429 GCA_046726355.1 Acidobacteriota bacterium
GTGTATAAGAGACAGGGCGCTGATGTCGCCGATCGTCCCGGGCAACTCCTTGTCGGGGACAGCGTCGGCGCGGACGACTACGCGCTGGCCCGGCTGCATGCGGCCGCGTTCCGCCTCTTCGAGCCGGGCCGTCACCCGCAGCGTCGAGAGATCCGGCACTTCGGCGATGATCTGACCCGGCCACGCGCGGTCGCCCGGCTTGAAATCCGGCGGAGGACAGCACGAGCGCCAGTTCGGCATGATCGCGACAACGCCGTCGACAGGTGCCACGATTTCGAGGCCGCTCATCTGACGTTCGGCATGCTCCACATCGAAGCGGGCCTTGTCTCGCTTCTGCATCTTGCTGCCCAGCTCCGCCTGTTCAATATCGCGCCACGCGTTGAGCTTCCGCTCGGCCTCGTCCAGTCTGGCCTTCGCGTCCGCCAGCGCCAGGGCCTTCTGCTCGCGCTCCACAACCGAGAGCAATTCGTCCGGAACCGTATCGAGCTCCGCCCGCCGAACGTCGTAGCGGGCTTTCGTCAGGTCTGTCTGCGCCTGCTGCTGATGAATGCGATACAGCGCCCGCGTCTTGCCGATTTCTTCCTCCGCCTGTTTGAACTCCGAACGCCTGTCGTTCAGCGTACGCTCCACGGTCATCGGATCGAACCGGACGACGACATCGCCTTTCTTGATGTTCATGCCGTTTTTGGCCAGCTCGAGGATCTGGAGATCGCCCCCACCCGTTGTGGGTACCGTCAGCGGAACCGAACGCACTGCCTTCACCTCGCCGCGGACCTGCAGGTAGTCGATGAACTCGCCTTTGACGACGACCGTGGTCGGAACATCGACCGGCGCCGTGCGGCCGAACACGCCCCTCACGCCGGCAACGATGACGACAGTCGCGAGGCCGACGATCAGGCCAACGATCTTGCGTTTGTTATTGCGCCACATGCCGCTGCACCATCACTCCCGGCTCCAGACCGGAGGCGACAATCACTTCGTAATCGTTGTTCGCGCCGAGCGTAACCGTGCGCGGCCGGACGGCGTCTCCGTCCAGTACCCGCACCGTAAACCTGTCTTTCTCGCGCACAATGGCGTCGCGGGGTACGACGATGGCGTTGTGTGTCCGTTCGAGCTCCACGTCGACAGCCGCTGAGAGGTCGGGCAAGAGCTTCGGATGGCTTCCCTGAACGCTGACAATCGCGACGAAGTTGCGCACGCGGGTCGTCAGCATGCTTGTCGTGCCGACGGGTGCGACCTGTTCCACACGACCCTCAAATTGAAGCTCGGGGTATGCGTCGAGCGAAACCCGCGCCGGCTGGCCAACGTGCAGCAGGTGCATGTCGGCCTGATTGACCTTTACCCGCACCAGCATCGCCTCCGGATCGACGACCTGCATGATCGGCATGCCCGGACGCGCTTCCTCCCCCTCCTGGATCTCCACCTGTTGCGCGGGCCGCCACACCATTCGCAGCACCACCATGCCTGGAATCGGTGATTTGACGACCATCCGCGCGGCGTTGTCCTCGGCCGATCTCATCGCCTGATATGCCCGGTCGCGCTGGATCTCGAGAATTCGCAGTTCCGCTTCCTCGGCGCGCCGCTTCAGCTCGAAGGTTGCCGTGAGCTGTTTCTGCTTCGCCCGCGCCTCCTCCAGCCGTTGCTCGTTCTTTTCCTGATCGATGCGGCCCAGATAGTCATTCTTCTTCATCTCGAGCTGCGCGTGCTCGACCGCATTCGCCGCAACGGCAAGTTCGGTGTCGTCGTTCGCGCGCGCCTGTTCGTGCTCGGCGCGCTTCTTCCGAATCTGCTCCTCGAGATCGCGGTGCTCAGTCCGCTTGTCGATAGCCGCTTTCAACTGATTCTGCCGGTCGAATTCAACGAGGACCTGCCCGGCCTCGACGCGTGTGCCGCTAGGGATGAGCTTCGTGATGATGAGGGTGTTGCTGCCGGGTCCGGTCGTGCCGACGAGCCGGGGCGCCGCGACATTATGAAAACGGATCGATTCGACGAGACCGGTCATCCGCAGCGTTCTGGTGAAGGCGCCGCGCATGACCGTGAACGACGCTGTTCCCCGGCGCGCTTGATCATTGGGACCGCTCGCCCGCACCCCGCGGACGATGGCAAGCAAGCCGATCAAGACCACCAGGATGAGCGCAAGCAAGAGGTAGCGTGTGTTCATTCGCTTGTCAGACGCTTGACCCGGGAGGGCCGACTTGACGCTGGGTTAAATGTCATGCTACACCCGCACGGCACTCAGACGAAGATTAGACTCCGTTTTTGCTCGCCTGGCCTCAAAAGAGGCCATTCAAGCCGCAAAAGCGACGGCGTTCGCGCCATTAAAGCTGTGACACGCACGTTTGGCGGGGAGCCCTCGCATGGGTGACGGCTCTCATTCCACGGCAACCCGAAATGCCGCGGTAGAGAAAGAGCGTTCCCGGGATCGCGACGCCAGATTAGACGAGGATACCGCCCGCAAGGTTGTCCAGCCCTGACGGTCAGTCCGCCGCCGCTACCCATGAGAATGGCGGGCGCGAGACCAGCGGCGGAATCTGTGCGTGACCTCAAGTTTGCCGTCCGCCAACTTCTGAACACACCTGCAGGGTCCGCGGTCGTGGTGTCGACGCTTGCACTCGGCATCGTCGCCAACACCACAGTCTTCAGCCGGCGGCGCAGCATCAACCGACGTCTCGGGCCGTGGTAAACGGATTCAGCATCGTCGCGCGCCGGGCAGGCAGAATGCTCGCCAGCGTCACCGCGACGGTGAGAATCGCCACGGCCGCGAGGCACGTCCACACCGTGGGCGATCCGGATGTCGATGTCGCGCGCGCGAGCCAGCGTCCGACGAAGAGCGAGCCGATGAGACCCGCGACCGCGCCGGCCAGGGCGAGACGGCCGCCGTCCACAAAAACGCGCCCCACGATCCGCCAACGCGAGGCGCCAAGCGCCACCCGGACCGCGGTTTCCCGCCGTCGCTGGCGGGCCGCTTCCGCCATCGCGCCGTACAGTCCGAGGACGCCGAGTGTGACCGCCATTCCTGCGAACATGCTGACGAGGACCGACGCGATCCGCTCGACGGCGAGCGCCGTTCGACTGAGATGCGACAGGAACATCGCGGACGGCACTGCGGTGAGCTGACCCTGCGCGTCCCGCGCGAACAGCGACACCAGGCCTCCGGCCTCCGGAATCGGACGCTCGGGTGTGAGGCCTCGGACGAAGCCGCCCACGGCGACGTTGGCGCCGGTTTCCAGCGCAATTGTCAGGAGCCGCGCAGCCGCGAGCGCTGGCGTTCGCGCCAGGCTTCTCGCGGAATAACGGATCTCCGCCCACATGACGGCCGCAGTGGCTGTAGCGAGCGTCGTGCCGCCGGCCCGAGCCGTGCAGCGGCCCGCGCGGGGGCGCCCAGTGTGCGCCGACGGGATCACGGTGTCCGCGGCTGAAACATCATCGACGCCGCGACCAGATGCCCGAGGCGGCATGCCGATGCCGGACTGTCAACTCTCAGTTCGCGCGCAAGGTTTTCACCACGTCGAGCCGTAAGGCGCGGTGCGCCGGTACCAGGCTGGCCATCAGCAACAAGGACCAGGGACGGCGGATTGCGGTCGCCGGCCCAGGATTCAAGACAGCCGTTGGTCTCGAGCTGTTTCGCGGGTTTCGCTCGTAGTCAATTCTCAGGTTCCTGCGCGCGCGCAAAACCCGAAGCTCAGCGATGATGTGCGATGTTTCCTCCGTCCACAACGCGCCAACGATCTGCTATAAGGCTGCTGCTACCGGAACGCGTTCGATCTCGCGGCCGAGGCCGCCCAGCGCAATCCGGACGATGCCCGCAACTTGTTTCTGACTGGCAAGGCACTGGTGACACTGGAGCGGCTGGATCTCAGCCTGAAGGGGCTGGAGCGCGCGATTGCGCTCGATCCCTCATACCCTGAGCCGCGCTATGTGCCGGCGCACACCTACCGCCGGCTCGGACGGGCCGCGGATGCCGAGCGGCAGTTGAAGGCTTTTCAGGAGGCGCACGCGCGCGCACGGGGTGAGGCGATGAACAAGACGGCCTTGTACTTCGCGAAATTCGGCGAAGTTTCGCCTTCGACAGTCTGATCGCGCGGCGCGATCTCGCGCAGCGGGATCGCCGGTGGGCGGCGGCGCCAGATCGATCGCGGCAGGCGGCCCCAGCAACTCCCGGAGGATTGGCTTCAGCGCGTCGGCCCAGATTTGATAGCCCTTCAAGGTCGGGTGAAGCTTGTCGTGTGTCATCCCCTCGAAGAGCCTGCCGCGCTTGTCGGCGAGCTGGTCGTTCACGTTGATGAACCGGATCTGCCGGCCGTCGGCGAGGCCGGCGAGGTACGCGTTGATGCGATCGATCTCCGGCAACACCGCCATGCTGTCGTTGCGGGGGAAGATGGCCGTGAGAATGATCGTCGCGTCCGGTGCCTTGCGCTGGCAGACATCGACAACGGCCTTCAGTCCGCGGGTGATGTCGGCGACCTTTTCATCCCCGCCCGGCTCTGAGCCGACGTTGTTCGTGCCGGCAAGTACGACAATGATCCTGGGGCGGACGCCGTCGAGTTCTCCGTTTTCGAGCCGCCACAGGATGTTCTCGATCCTGTCGGCGCCCCAGCCAAAGTTCGCGGCGTTCCAGCCGAAGAAGTTCGATCGCCAGTTCGCCAGCAGCTCCGGATAGTCGAGCGCGCCCCAGCGCCGCGTGATCGAGTCGCCGACGAAGTAGACGTCGATCCGCCCCGTTTTCGCCTTCTTCACGAGCTCCGCATGCGCGGTCATCGAGTTTTGATCTGAGCGCGGCGCCGGCTGGTCAGCCGGACCGACCACCAGCGCAGCCTGTCTACCGGTGGCGCCTGGACGAAGCGCGCTGCTGCCCGGCTGTTGATTCAGGCTGCGTTGGTTTTCGGCCGTCGTCCACGCCTGAGACTCGCCAACGCATGGCGCGCGCCCGAAAGTTGGGACAGGTCCCTGCGCGAGCGACGGCAGAAGGATCCACACAGCCGACGAGCACGTCATTGACGGTCTCCCTCCGAAGCGCCAGTCGAGATCGTGGTCGGGTCTGGCCATGGGGCCGTCAGCGCCGGTCGCAAGAAGGGCGAATGATCTTGCGTCTCCTCTGGAACCGGAGCGCGGTTCGATGTCGTCCGCACTGACGCATACTGACTGTCAATTGTAGTCACACGAGGGACCACCAACTCGCTCGGAGAAAATCGGCGAAGAAGATAATCGGCGTTCACAACGGTGCTGCGGCCAGACCGTCAGCCAGCTCTCCGAAGCCCATCCGCATCATCTTTCGGATGCTTGACTCCGGCAGGAGTTCAGAGCATTGTGAATGCCCTAATCCGCGCGACCGCATCAGACGAGCTGAGAACGCCGATACAACAAGTGCCAGGAGACCGTGCCACCCGCCGGGTCCGCTTCCCCTACGCCGAATGGCTCGCCCGCGCGGCATTCCGCCGCCGACGTGTTCGTGTTGCTGTGGAACACGCTTTCGAACATCCTCGGAACGACCGCGACGGCAACGTTGATTGCTCGTGCACTCAAAGGCGCGATGCCTTCCACGCCCGCGCTTGCGGAAGTGTCGATCGCGACGCGGCGCTTTACCTACCACTACCAGCTGCCCCATAGCTGGCGGGCGCCCGATAATGCCGATGCCCTGGCGGCCGTCAACCGGCTGCTCGAGGAGCTCGTTCCATTGCTGACCGCGCTCACCGGTCAAGTCGTCGTGCGCCAACTGGCCCGCCTCGAGCCGCTGGCCTTGAACAGAATGCTCTTCAAACAGGAGCCGCCGCGATGATGAGCGAGACTGCCGGTCTCGATTTCTCGCGTCTGAGCACCGGCGACGGCGCCCTCGACGCCCTGCTGGGTGGGGGGATTCCGACCCGTTCGATCACCGTCGTCAGCGGCGAACCCGGCACGGGGAAGACCGTCGTGATGCTCCAGATTCTGTTTCACCTCGCTCGAAGCGGAAAAAAGTGTCTGTACTTCACCACGATCTCCGAGCCGGCGCTGAAGCTGATTCGGCACATGCAGCTGTTCTCGTTCTTCGATCCGGCGGTCCTCGTGGAGTCCCTGACGCTCGGGGACCTGGGATCGGTCATCCGTTCGGAAGGATTCGAGGCCGCCCTGGCACAAGTCACCGAACGCTGCGAGCAGACCGGGGCAGACATCATCGTGCTCGACGGCTTCAAGGCGATTCACGATCTCGTCCCGGACGCGCCCAACAGCCGCCGGCTCGTCTACGAGCTGTCCGTGCAGCTGGCGAGCAGCGGGGCGACGACGTTCCTGGTCGGTGAGTACACGCTCGCCCAGATGGTGGTCGTGCCGGAGTTTGCCGTTGCGGACAACATCATCGTCCTTCGTAACGAGCGGGCGGAGCTGTCCACCGTTCGAACGTTGGAGATCCTGAAGATGCGGGGCTCCGACTACGTCGCCGGCCGGCACTCCTTTGACATTTCGTCGGCTGGCGTGCGGCTCTATCCCCGTATTTCAACGCCGACGGTTGCGCCAGGCATCGGTTCCCCGCTCTCGAGTCGTCGTGAGGCGTTCGGCATAGCGGGGTTGGATGAAATGATCGAGGGGGGGCTGCCCGCTACGAGCGCGACCGTGATTGAGGGAGGAACCGGTACCGGCAAGACACTGCTTGCGCTCCATTTCGTGGCGGAGGGCGCCGCACGGGGTGAGGTCGGGCTGTACCTCACGGTCGAGGAATCGGCGAACCAGCTGCGACATGCCGCGCGCGCCTTTGGTCTTCCGTTCGGAGAATTCGAGCAACGCGGCCTCATTCATCTGCGCTACATCTCGCCTCTCGAGCTCCTGCCGGATCGCTTTCTCAATGAGGCACTCGCACAGATTGAGCAGCTGCACGCACGCCGGCTGGTCCTGGACAGCCTGTCAGGATTGACGGTGGGCATCGGATCCGAACGACGCCTGAAGCAGCTTCTGTATGCACTCGTTGCTCACGCTCGTGAACGCGGCGTGACGGTGGTGACGACGTTGGAAATCCCGGAATTGCTTGGTAGCGGACGCTTGACCGGTCACGGGGTGTCGTCGATCGCCGACAACGTGATTCTCCTGCGCTATCTCGAAATCGACGGACGTCTGGATCGCGCCATTTCCGTCTTGAAGGCCCGTGCCACCGGGCACGCCAGGGATCTGAGAACGTTCGCGATCACGAATCACGGGGCATCCGTCGGCGGATCGCTGACGCGACTGCGCGGCGTATTGACAGGCTTGCCCGTCCCAATATCAGCCGATTCCGAATCGATCACAAAAGGTGGCCTGCCATGAGCTCTCCAGCGGTATCCGTAGAGATTGCGGACGGCACGTTCGCGCCGGCGTTCATCGACATCGCGTGCGTGCTCGCGATGTCGGATCATCCCGATGCCCGCATCTCGCGGGCGCTGGAACTGCTGCGGGCGGTCGTTAAATACCAGTACTGCGCCCTCTTGATCGACGCTCCGCCACAGCGGTCCAGGTTCACCACGGTGCCCGAGCCACATCCGGAGGCGGGTCGATTGCGGGGCCGGTTGCATCGCCTCCTGCAGACGATTCGTGAGCGGTTTGATCCCGCAAACAGCGCGGAGCGGTATGGGTTGACCGATATGCCGTCGGACGGCCGAACGCTGGCGGTTCCGCTCGTGACCGTTGACGCCGTCATCGGCATGCTGACGGTGGGAAGGGAGACTGAATATTCGGTCCACGAGCTCCGGCGTCTGGCTGTCGCGGCGAGCCAGTTCGCGGCGTACGTCCGCGGCCTGCAGTTTCTCGAGCACGCCGCAGAGGCGCGCGCACGGGCGGAGGAGGCAAGCCGGGCGAAGGACCGCTTTCTCGCCACGCTGTCGCATGAAATGCGAACGCCTCTCAACGTCGTTCAGGGCTGGCTGCACATGCTGCGAGCCGGCACGGCCGGCGAAGCCGAGTTGCACAAGGCGATGGAGGTCATCGAACGAAACGTCTGCCTGCAGATTCAGCTGGTGGATCAACTGCTGGATGCGGCTCGAGTCGCGACCGGCAAGTTCCATGTCGACGTTCGACCGTTGGAAATTGTATCCATCGTCACGGCGGCGGTTGATGCCGCCCGGCCCATGGCGCAGCACAAGAGCATCGCCCTCGACTTTCACGTCTCGCCGCCAGGGGCCTGGACGGTTCAAGGGGATCCCGCGCGGTTGCAGCAGGCGTTCTCCAACCTGCTGGTAAACGCTGTCAAGTTCACCCCCGCCGGCGGCTCCGTTCGCGTGACGGTCGAAGTGTCCGGGCCGGACGTCCTCATCCGATTCCAGGACACCGGCATCGGCATCGCCCGGGAGGACCTGTCGAGACTGTTTGATCGCCTCTGGCAGGGTGAGGGCGCGCTCAATCAGGCGCACGCCGGTCTCGGTCTCGGTTTGTCGATTGTGCATCACATCGTGCAGCTCCACCACGGCGAGGTGCGGGCGCAGAGCGACGGACCCGGACAGGGAACAACGTTCGTTGTCCGCCTTCCGGTCAGCTGCTGATATCAAATTCAACTACTGCTGCCCGCTGTCGCGGACGATGGGAACAATCTTGGCGCCTTCGCGTGCCGCATCCCCCGGCACCATGACAATCGTGGCTCCGTCCGCGAGTCCCTGAAGAATCTCCACCCGATCGCCATAGTCCCGCCCGATAGCGACTTTCTGCAGGTGCACCGTCGCGTCGGGCTGCACGACGGCCACCTGCGGCCCGTCGGTCCGGAAGATGATCGCCGCGGCTGGCACGACGAGCGGCGGGTTGGCAGGCGAGCCGCTCAAGTCGACCTCCGCGTATGTTCCGGGGATCAACGATCCGTCCGCGTTCGGCACACCGATCTCGACGAGCATCGTACGGCTGGCCGGATCCAGTGCGTTCGCAGTACGGGTCACGCTGCCGCGAAAGCTGCGGCCCGGAAAATTGGAAACCGTCAAGGTCGCACCCTGCCCGACGTGCACGGAATTCGCGCCGGCTTGCGGGACGTTCACATAGGTCCGGAGCGTTCGGGTCTGTGCGATCCGGTAGAGCAGCGTATTGCCCGTGCTGACGAGGGCGCCGACGTCGACGTTGCGGAGCGTGATCACGCCGTCGAAGGGGGCCTTGACCAGACGGTAGCCCTGGACCTGCTGCAGGCGAGCCAGGTTCGCCCTGGCCGCAGACACATTACTGCGCTGCGCCGCTACCGCCTTTTCCAGGGCGCGCACGCTGGCATCCTGCGCGGCCAGCTGCGCCTGATACTGATCGCTGTCCTGCTGGGAGGAAATCCCTCGCTCGGCGAGGATCTTCCACCGCTGCGAGGTAATGCGCGCGAGCTCGCGGTTCGCCTTGCCCTGCTCGAGGCTGGCCTCCGCCTGTTCTGTTGCCGCCTGCCCCTGTTCAACGGCCGCCTCCGCCTGATGAATCTGCTGATCCAGCTCCGGCGCGTCGATTTCAGCCAACACCTGGCCCGCCTGCACGCGATCGCCGATGTCCACCAGCCGCCGCTTCAAATAGCCGTCGGCACGGCCGAGAATCGGCGCTTCCGTCACGGCCTGCATCGTTCCCGGCAGCTTGATCTCGTTCTGGCCCGCGGCCTGGGCGACACGCATCACGTCCAGATGCGGCAGCGCCTTCTCCTCGGCCTGCGCTTCCGCTCGAAGGGTGGCCTCGCGCTTCTGCAGCGGCATATAGCCCGCGACGAAGGCACCGACCAGGAGAACCAGGAATCCCAGCAGCAGCGCGGAGATGGTCGTGCCGGATGGACGCCAGCGAATCGGGGGGACACCGGCCGGTGGCCGCGCGCGCAGGCCCAGCTGCCGCTTCAGCTCCTCCACTTCGCGCCGCAACTGCTGCTCGGTGTCGTCGTATCTCATTGCCGTCACATGTCTGATCGGGGTGCGGCCGACTCTGCCTGCGCCTCCTCCTCTGCCAGCCGTCGTTCCTGATTGGCAGGAGGCGTCGTGCGCAGATAGGAATAAATGACCGGGACGATGAACAGCGTCGTGGCCGTCGCGCCCAGGAGCCCGCCGATGACCGCGCGGCCGAGCGGCGCGTTCTGCTCTCCACCTTCGCCCAGACTCAGGGCCATCGGCAGCATGCCCAGCATCATGGCCGATGCCGTCATCAGGACGGGACGAATTCGCGCGTATCCGGCAGACAGGATCGCCTCGCGCGCAAGCGGCAGCGCGCCGCGTTCGTCGTTCGCGAACGTCACCAGCAGGATGCTGTTCGCGGTCGCCACGCCAATCGACATGATCGAACCCATGAGTGACGGCACGCTCAACGTCGTGCCGGTGACGAACAGCGTCCAGAGGATACCGGCCATCGCCCCAGGCAGCGCGGTCAGAATAATGAACGGGTCGAGCCAGGACTGGAAGTTCACCGCCATCAGAAGGTAGACGAGCACCACGGCAAAGACGATTCCCAGCCCGAGGCGCACGAACGAGGTCTGCATCGTGTCGTACTCGCCACGCAGCGCGATCGTCGTCCCGCGCGGCAGATGCGGCGCCTCTTCCTTCATGATCTGCTCGACTTCCCGGCCGACGCTTCCGAGATCGCGGCGATCGACGTTGGAGTAGACGTCGAAGACCGGGGCGACGTTGTAGTGATTGACGATGACCGGACCGTAGCTGCGCTTCACGTCGACCAGGTTCGACAGGAGCTGAGTCGATGCGCTGCTCATGGCTCCCGGGTTGCCGTAGGCCTGCGAGACGCCGCTCGGTGAAGACCCGACGGATGCATTTCCGGCAGCCGCCGCGCCGGCCAGCGACCCCGGCGTCGTCGCCGTGACCGCGGTGGTCGCAGCTGTTACCGGCGTACGCAGCAGCTTGTCGAGCGAATCGATCCGATACTGCGACGTCTGTACGCTGACGTTGTAGCTGACACCGTTGGCGGGGTTCAGCCAGAAGCTGGGCGCCACCTGATTGTTGCCGCTGAGCGAAATCAGCATGGAGCTGGTGACGTCCCGCGCGGTGAGCCCCATCTGCCCGGCCTTCACCCGATCGACGTTCAGATTCAACTGCGGTTGCTGGAACACCTGGTGGATGTGCACGTCGGCGGCGCCCGGGATCCGGGCGATCCGCTCGCGAACTCGCTGAGCCACCTTGTAATTGTTGACCGCGTCGCGGCCCGCCACCTGCACGTCGATCGGCGCGGGCAGGCCGAAGCTCAGAATCTGGTTGGTGATGTTCGCCGGCTCGAAGAAGAACACGATGTCGGGGAACTTCCGGTTGAGCCGTCTGCGAAGCTGCGCTTCGTAGTCGCGTACCGCCCCGCGCCGGTCGCGGTTCAACGAAATCAGAATCTCTCCGTCGGTCGCCGCGATGTTCGGGACATCGCCCTGCGCCAGACTCGCCCAGGCGTTCGGAATGCCGATGTTGCTGAGAATCGTGTCGATCTCTCCCGGCGGAAGCGCATTGCGGATCTCCTGCTCGACATCGGCGAAGCGCAGCTCGGTCTGTTCGATCCGCGTGCCCGGAGGCGTGCGCGCGTGCAGGCGCAGCGTGCCGGCGTCGACGTCTGGAAAGAAGTCGCGGCCGACCATCCCTGCCAGGCCGAGCGACCCCAGCGCGACCACCAGAAATCCGAGCAGCACCGGCGCCCGATGGCGCAGCGAGAAATCGAGCAGGCCGAGATAGCAGTCGCGAAGCCGCTCGAACCGATCATTCATGACGCGATGCACCTGCCACAGAATGCCTCCACCTCCGCGTCCACCGGCACGATGCAGTGCCACTTCGCTCCGAAGCATGTGGTGCACCATCGTCGGCACCAGCGTTCTCGACAGCAGGTACGACGCGATCATCGCGAACACGACCGCCATCGCCAGCGGCGTGAACAGATAGCGGGCCGTTCCGGTCAGGAGCAGCACCGGAACGAACACGATGCAGATGGACAACGTGGACACGAACGTCGGGATCGCAATCTGCGACGCGCCGTCGAGAACCGCGCGAACCAGCGGCTTCCCCATCGCGAGGTTACGGTGCGTGTTCTCGATTTCGACCGTCGCGTCGTCGACGAGGATCCCGACCGCCAGGGCCAGTCCGCCCAGCGTCATCACGTTGATGGTCTGGCCGAGCACGCTGAGGATGCAGATGGACGTCAGCATCGAAAGCGGAATCGAGGTGCACACAATCAGCGTGCTGCGCCAGCTGCCCAGGAACAGCAGGATCACGCCGCCGGTCAGGGCCGCGGCGATCAACGTCTCCCGAACCACCCCGCCGATCGCCGACCGGACGAACAGCGATTGATCCCCGAAGACCGACAGTTTCAGATCCTGCGGCACCGTTGCCGTAATCCTCGGCAGGGCGTTCTTCACCGCGTTGACAATCGCGAGCGTCGACGCCTGCCCGTTGCGCGTCACCGTCAACAGGACGCCGCGCGAACCGTTCGTGCGGACGATGTTGGTCTGCGGAATGAACCCGTCGTGGACCGTCGCCACGTCCTTCATGTAGATGGTGGCCCCGTTGACTGTCTTGACCGGCAGCCGGTTGAAGTCGTCGATGACGGACGGACTGCTGTTCAGACGAACCGGGTACTCGGTCGCGGCGAATTTCGCGGTTCCGGCAGGCAGGATCAGGTTCTGGAGATTCAGCGCGTTCGACACGTCGATCGGCGACAGCTGCTTCGCATACAGCTCGTCGAGGTTCAGGTCCACCATGATCTGGCGGTTTTTCCCGCCGAATGGATAGGACACGCTCGCGCCCTGCACCGTGGCCAGCGGGGTCCGGATGAAGTTGTTCCCCAGATCGAACAACTCCTGCTCGGCGAGCGTCTTGCTGCTCAACCCGAGCTGCAGCACCGGCACGCTGGCCGCATCGTATTTGAGGACTTGCGGCGGAAAGGTGCCCGGCGGCATGTTGCGGACCTGCACCTGGCACTGCGTCACGATCTGCGACAGCGCCAGATCGACCGGCACGTTGGGATGGAAATAGACGCGGACGACTGCGACGCTCTGGTGAGACTGAGACTCGAGATGTTCGATGCCGACGACGTTCGACGTGAGCGCGCGTTCGAAATTCGTGACGATGCGGCTTTCCATCTCCTCCGGTGTGAGCCCGTTGTACTGCCACACGACGCTCACGACCGGAATATCGATATAAGGAAAGATATCGACCGGCAGCGTACCGATTGCCGATCCGCCGAGAATGGCGATCAGCAGCGCGGCGACGACAAATGTGTACGGGCGCCGGAGCGCCAGCCTGACAATCCACATGGTCCCCTCGGGTTTGCGAGCCGGGACGTCATGGTCGGGTCCGAGCCGATCATGCGGTTCGAAACGGGAAGTTTGTACTCGTTTCGATGCACAGACACATAAACCGCCTGAGGCATCAAATCAATACCCGACGGCAGTTCGCGATCGCCAAGCCGAGGTCTTTCCCCGGCCATCGCGCGCGTGGGCCCCATGATTGCATAGCGAGCCGGCTCCCGCGTGGATCTCGAAAGGGTGTTTGGGCCACGACTTCATCGGCGCCGCGAACGGCGATGATGAAGTCCAGTCCGTGGCCGTGGACAACCAGGGCGACGTGGTTGCCGCCGGATTCTTTGTAAAGACCGGCACCGGACGGGACTTCACAGTGGTGAAGTTCGACCGCGACGGCACCTTGCTCTGGCAGCGAGACCTCAACGGCACCGCCAACCTTCATGACGAGGCGCGCGCGGGCGCGGTGGACAACCACGGGAACATCGTCGCTGCCGGTGAAACGGCGACGGATACCGTTAACCCGAAGCCCCACTTCACGGTGGCGGAGTTCGACCGCGACGGCACCGCACTCTGGCAGCAACAGTTCGACGGTGATCCCGTTAACTCGCCATTCCCGTTTTTGAACAACGTGGGCCGGTCCGTGGCGATCGACAAGCAGGGGAACGCGGTCGCCGCCGGCGTCACTCACATCACGGCCTCGCCTTCTCGATTCACGGTCGCGAAGTTCGCACGGTGAGAAAGCGCCACACGGCACCGCTGCCACTTCTGACGGGAGTGATGGGCCGCGGTCAGGTCGCGGCCCGTGCTCCATGGGTGTTCCTACCGGGGCAACGGCTTCATGACGGCCAGCGCCGCGCCGGTCGGATCCTTCAGCACCCCGAATCGTCCGATCCCTGGAATGTCCTCGGGATTCATCGGAATCGTTCCGCCCGCCGCCCGGGCGCGCGCAATCGTCGCATCGGTATCGTCGACGATGACGTACGGTAGCCAGTGCGGCGGGACACCGTTCGGCAGGTGGCTCGTGACGCCGCCCCGATCCACTCCGCCCCTCGACACGATGTGGTAGGTGCCGGCAGGGCCCATATCCATCGCCCGATGGCTGAACCCGACGACGTTCTCGTAGAACGAGAGTGCCTTCTGTGGATCGGTGGTATGGAGCTCGTTCCAGAGCCATGCGCCGTTTGGCGGATGCGCGTCGGCGGGATCACCGGTGTTGTTCTTGAACACACACAATTCCGCGCCTTGCGGGTCGGCAATCCGCGCAGTCCGGCCGACACCCGGGATATCCGAAGGCGCCTCGACTACAGAGCCGCCGTTCGCGGCCGCGGCCTTCGCCGCCGCGTCGACATCCTCGACCGAGACGTACGAAATCCAGTGCGACGGCTCGCGGTCGCTCTTCGGGCGCGCGTAGCCGCCGATCGTCGTGCCGCCGGCGTAAATCATTTCGTAGGTGCCGTTGCCCATCGCGAACGGCTCGACTTGCCACCCCAGCACGTCGCCGTAGAACGCCTGGGCCTTCTTGGCATCCTTGGACACGAGCTCGAACCACACGAACTTTCCCGGGAGCGGTTTGCGCTCGGACATGTGTTTGCTCCTTTCATCTCTATGACGAACGAGGAGCCGCCCGATCGACAGTCGAGAATTGGCCGAGCTGGTAGGGCAGGGTATGCCAACTTGCAGGATGCTGACAAAGCACGAAAACGCAGAACTCGCAGAGACCGCAGGGTCTTTTTTCCTGAGGATTTCTCTGCGATCTCAGCGGGTTCTGCGTTGAACGCCGGGTTTTCAGCAATCTGTCAGGGTCCACCTTTCACCACGTGGCCGCCTTTCATCACGAACGTCACGTGCTCGAGCGTAGTGATGTTTGCCAGCGGATCGCCGGCGACCGCGATCACGTCCGCATACGCGCCGGGCGACACCTCGCCGACGCGGCCCTGCCAGCCGATCAGCTCGGCGGCCCGGACCGTCGCGGCCTGAATCGCCTCCATCGGCGTCATCCCCCACGCAGTCATCGTCGCGAACTGCTTCGCGTTCCAGCCGTGCGGATAGACGCCGGCATCGGTGCCGAACGCCATCTTCACGCCGGCGCGAAAGGCCTTCTGGAAGTTCTCGCGCTGCAGCCGCCCCACCTGACGCTCCTTGCTGATGATCTTCTCGGGATAGCCCATGCGCGCGTATTCGGCGAGGATGTAGTCGTCGTTGTAGACGTCCACGACGAGAAACGTGCCGCGCTGCCTGGCCAGACGAATGCCTTCCTGGTCGATGAGGCTCGCGTGCTCGACCGACACGACGCCGGCGTTGATCGCCCGTTTGATCGGCTCGGCGCCGTGCGCGTGGGCGGCGACCTTCCTGCCCCACATCGATGCCTCCTCGACCAGCGCGTTCAGTTCCTGCTGCGAGAATTGCGGTCCGCCGACCTGTTCTTCCTCCGACAGGACGCCGCCGCCGGCGAGTACCTTGATCACGTCGGCCCCGTACTTCACATTCGTGCGCACGAGCTTCCGGATCTGATCGACGCCGTCGGCAATGCCCGACATGTTCTCGATCCTCACGTAGGGCGAGAACCCGGTGAGGTCGCCGTGGCCGCCGGTGCTGGAGATGGCGAGGGCGGCGGGAATCATGCGCGGCCCCGGCACGTCGCCCTTGTCGATCGCGCGCTTGAGCGCGATATCGATGTACTCGGCCGCGCCGACGTCGCGGACGGTGGTGAACCCCGCTTCGAGCGTGCGCTTCGCGTAGACGTGTGCGAGCACGGCGTAATCGATCGGGCTGCGGCGGAACGTGTCCTCGTAGTAATTGGTCGGCTGGGCCGTGATGTGGGTGTGGCAATCAATCAGCCCGGGCAGAAGCGTCGCGCCGGCCAGGTCGATGACGTCGGCGCCGGACGGCACCCGCACGCCGGCCCCGGCGGTCGTGATTTTCTCGTCCTCGATGACGATCACCGGATTCGGGATCGTCGTGCCCGCCTTCGGATCGATCAACCGGGCCGCGCGAAGCGCAAGCACCTTCGGCGCCGGTACCGGAGCCGTCTGCGCGACCAGCGCGGGTGCCGCCACCACGCCGATCATCAGCAGCAGCTTCACACGCTGAATCGTCATTTCTGTCCTCACCCTGCACGATCACTTCTGGCCGGACCAACGCGGGAGACCAGAGTCACCTTCGTGCGTCAGCTTGCTCGAGATGTCCTGCGCGGCGCGGATAATCGAATCGGCAGAGCGATCCACGTCGTCTTCCGTGGTCGACCAGTTTGATACGGAAATCCGCATCGCTTGCATGCCGTGCCATCGGGTGCCACCGAGCCAGCAGACGCGATCGGCCTGCACACGTGCCAGCGTGGCTCGCGTCGCGGTGTCGGCATCTCTTGAATCCGGCACGACTCGTACCAGGACCTGATTCAGGACCACGTCATTGAGAATGCGGATCGAGGACTCGGTGCTCAAGCGAGCGGCGAACCGGCGCGCCAGGCGACAACACCGATCGACGAGCTCACCGACGCCGCGGCGGCCGAGCGATCGCAGTGCAGCGTAGATCGCGAACCCGCGGGCCCGCCTGGAGGCCTCGGGCGTCCAGTCCATCGGATCGCGCGCCTCGTCCCTGGCACGAAGCAGGTAGTCTGCGTTCATGCTCATGGCGGCGCGGTGTGCGGCCGGGTGGGCGACGAACACCAGACCCGAGTCGTACGGCACGTTCAACCATTTGTGCGCGTCCGTCGCCCACGAATCGGCGAGCTCGACGCCCCAGGTGTGATGCCTCAGTGCGGCGCTGGCGGCAGCCCACAGCCCGAACGCGCCGTCGACGTGCAGCCATCCGCCGTGCCGCTTGACGATCGCGGCGATCTCGTGGAGCGGATCGAACGCGCCGGTGTTCACGTTTCCCGCCTGCGCGCAGACGATCACGGGGCCGGTCACGCCGTCAAGCGCCGCGGCCAGGGCTTCGGGACGCAGCCGTCCTTGCTCGTCGGCAGCAATTCGTACCGCTTGTTCGGCACCGAACCCGAGCAATCGCAGCGCGCCGAGCACGGAGACGTGGACCTCGTCTCCGACGAACAGATGAATCCGAGGCGACCCGTGCAGGCCGCGGGCCTCGACGTCCCAGCCGCTACGCCGCAGCAGTTCGTGGCGCGCAGCCGCGAGCGCGGTCGCGTTGGCCATTCCGCAGCCGCTGACGAAACCTGCGCTCGCGGACTCGGGTAGCCCGAGCAGGTCCAGCAGCCAGCCGGCGGCGACTTCTTCGACCAGTGCGGCAGCGGGCGACATCACGTTGAGGCCGGCGTTCTGATCCCAGGCGGCCACCAGCCACTCGGCCGCCATCGCAGCAGGGAGGGCGCCCCCGGTCACGAACCCGAAATAGCGTGGACCGGTCGTCGTGACCAGTCCGGGATCGGCGGCACGAGCCAGCGCCTCGACCACGACGGTGGGCTCGACGGGGTCATCCGGCAACGGGCCGCCCAGGGCCGCCCGGAGATCCTCGTGCGAAACAGCTGGAAAGACCGGGCGACTCCTACGCGAGGCGACGTAGTCGCGTGCGATCTCGCAGGCGCGCGTCAGGCTGTCGCTCATCTGACGTCCGAGCCTTGCGGGTGCAGCTCGCCGGCGACGACCGCAACCGTCGGCAGTGCGCTAGCATTGGCGGCGCTGTCCGCCGTGGCTCTGACCGAACTGCTCGGAATCGCAATCGGGTGCATGCTGCTCGCGCTGGGTTTCGGCTCGGTCGCGGCCTGGCTGCTTCGACGCCGTGCGCCCGAGCGGCTCCTGTTGCTCTTTGGGCTCTGGTGTTTGTTGTACGGGCTGCGTCTCGTGGCGCACCAAGCGCCGGTTCAACTGTCGGTGGGCGGCTCGACCCGCACCTGGGACTACATCATCGCATTCGTCACCTATGCCATCAATGTTCCGGGGGCATTATTCTTCGAAGCGCTGCTCGGACCGGGATGGAAACAGTCGGTCCGGCGCGTGTGGCAGCTGGACGCGGTGTACGCGGCGGTCGCCGTCAGCACCGATTTCATTGCCGGCCGGCCGCGTCTGGCCATGGGCCCCAACCGGCCGCTGGTGCTCGCCGGTCTGGCCGTCCAGGCGCTGAACGTCTGGCTGTATCGCCGGCGTTTGAGCCGGCTGTTCACGTCGCCGGCGGTCGCGGCCGCGGGGCTCGTGCTGCTGATCTTCGTGGCGAACCAGAATCTGCGGCCGGCCGTCGTCGATCTCGAGCCGGTCGGCGTTCTGATCTTTGTGACCGCGCTTGCCTACGGCGTCGTCGGCATCGTATTTCGCGGCGAGGCGGAACTGCTGGCGGTGCAGCGCGAGCTCGAGACCGCGAGACAGATTCAGCTGTCACTGCTGCCGCGCGAACCGCCGCGGGTCCGCAGCCTGGACGTGGCGGTGCAGT
Source organism: Acidobacteriota bacterium (assembly GCA_046726355.1). Taxonomy (GTDB): domain Bacteria; phylum Acidobacteriota; class Vicinamibacteria; order Vicinamibacterales; family CAVVIG01; genus QHWF01. The sequence continues at coordinate 18,527 of JBKPAI010000070.1, forward strand.
ACCTGCCGATGACCGCGGTCGCCGGTGATCTGTACGATTTCGTGCAGCTCGGACCCTCGCGGTTGGGCATTCTCGTCGCCGACGTGTGCGGCCACGGCGTTCCGGCCGCGATTGTCGCTTCGATGGTGAAGATGGCATTTTCCGCACAAGCCGACCACGCGCACGATCCAGCCCACGTCCTGAGCATAATGAACCGGGCGCTGTCGCGCCAGCTGGAGCAGGGGTTCGTTACGGCGATCTACGCGGTGGTCGACACCGACCGGGGGACAATTACGGCCGCCAGCGCCGGGCACCCGCCGCCGCTCGTCGGCCGCCCGGACGGAACTGTCGTCGCGATTGACGAGCGCGGCCTCATGCTGGGATTCATATCCGAGGCCTCCTACACGAATGCGGTTGTCGATTTTCGCGAAGGCGATCTCGTCCTCCTCTACACCGATGGCATTACCGAGGCGCGAAATCCGGCGGGCGAGTTCTTCGATGGTGAGCGGGTCAGGCGGTGGCTGACGGACGCCGACGGCCGCGACGCCTCACGATTCACCGAGGCCGCGCTGGGCGATCTCGGTCGCTGGCGCGGGCGTGCCGCGTTCGACGACGATGTCACCTTGGTCGTGGCGCGTTTTGCGTCTTGACGGAGCTTCGCGCGTCAAGTGTTGAGCTGTGGGTTTTGAGTTCTGAGGGCGTGTGAAAAAATAAGGCCGCCGGCCGATCTATTCACACGCTCTGAGTTTTACGTGATCCGGAAAAGGGGGTTGGTGTGAAACGCGTGGCCATCACAGCCGTCGTCGTCTGCGTCGTCGTCCTCGTTGCCGCGGCGCGGGCCACTGACGTCAACGACTGGCCGTCGCACGATCATGACGCCGGCGGCCGGCGCTTTTCGCCGTTGACGCAGATCACACCGGCGAACGTTCAACAGCTGCAGCCGGCGTGGACGTTCGACACGGGTGCCACGGGGATTCAGGTGACACCGCTCGTCGTCGGCGGCCTGATGTACGTGACCGCGGGCCGCGACATCATCGCGCTCGAGCCCGAGACCGCGAGAGTGATCTGGCGGTACACGGCAGCGGCGGCCGTCAGCCGGCGTGGCGTCGCGTATTGGCCTGGCGATCGCGCGACGGCGCCGAGGCTCTTCAGCGGCGCCGGCGATCGCCTGATCGCCGTCGACGCGGAGCGAGGCAAGCCGGCGGACGGCTTCGGCGACGGCGGGTCGGTCGACCTGAAGGCCAGCGTTCGCGGCGACGTCGACGGCGGCTTCAGCCTGATCTCGCCGCCAGCCATCTACCGGAATATCGTGATTACCGGCGGAAACAACGGCGAGGGATCTCCCAGTACCGGACTGTACGGCGACATTCGCGGGTGGGACGCGCGGACCGGCAGGCTGCTCTGGTCGTTTCACACCGTCCCGCGCGCCGGCGAACCGGGCGTCGAGACCTGGGCCGGCGACAGTTGGAGGAATCGCTCCGGCACGAACGTCTGGTCATTCTTTACGATCGATTCGGCCCGCGGCATCGTGTACGCGCCGCTCGGCTCGCCGACGTCGGACTTTTACGGGGGCGATCGCAGGGGCGCGAACCTGTACGGCAACTCGATCGTGGCGCTCGACGCGACGACCGGCAGGCTGAAGTGGCACAGGCAGCTGGTTCACCACGATCTGTGGGACTACGATCTGCCCGCGGCGCCGACGCTGATTGACGTCAAGCGAAACGGCCGCACGATTCCGGCAGTCGCGGTCATGACGAAGATGGCGCTGTTGTTCATCTTCGACCGGATCACCGGCGAGCCGCTCTTCGGCCTCGAGGAGCGCACCGTTCCTCAGAGCACGGTTCCTGGCGAGGCGACGTGGCCGACGCAGCCGTTCCCGATCAAGCCTGAGCCGCTCGCCCGGAACACGTTCGATCCGGAGAAGGATTTCTACGCGCTGACGCCCGAGCATGCTGCCTACTGCCGGGAGTTGTGGAAGACGCACGCGATGTTCACGAAGGGCCCGTACACGCCACCCGCCGTCGACGGCACGATGGTCACCTTCCCGAGCACGATCGGCGGCGCCACGTGGAACGGACTCTCGTACGATCCCGCGCTCGGGCGCGTTTTCACCAGCGTCATGAACCTGGGCCAGGTCGCGAAGATGGTGCCGGCGGCCGCGCGCGACGGCGGCCCGTCAATGTGGGTGAGGCGGACGCCGTGGGGCGGCACGATTGGCCGCTTCTGGAATCCCGAGAACCGCATTCCGTGCTCTGCGCCGCCATTCGGCGAACTGGTTGCCGTCGACGTGAACCGCGCCGAGGTCGTGTGGAAGGTTCCGTTGGGATTCGTGGAGTCGCTCACGCAGCAGGGATTCGCCAATACCGGCACGCTCAACATCGGCGGCAGCATCGCAACCGCGAGCGGGCTCCTGTTCATCGGGGCGACGATCGACTGCCGCTTCCGTGCGTTCGACTCGCGCAATGGCCGGCAGCTCTGGGAGACCGAGCTTCCGGCCTGCGCGCACAGCCTGCCGATCACGTTTCTCGGGAAAGACGGGCGGCAGTACGTCGTCGTGGCCGCAGGCGGCGGGAGCTATCTTGGAGCCGCTCCGGGATCGAAGATCGTGGCGTTTGCGCTGCCGCCAACCGGTATGCCGCGTTCGGTGAACGGAGCAGACGGAGGAAACGGAACGGAGCAGACGAAGGAAACGGTATAACCCAGAGAAACGGAAAAGCAGAGACGAGCAGACAAGTCGGTGGAGTTTTGAGTGGTGAGTCGTCAGTGATCAGTCCCCTGCGAATGATCACTGAAACTCACGACTCAGGACTCATGACTCAGAACTCACGACTTACTTTGTCTTCTCCGTTTCGTCTCCGTTTCTCTGCTTCTCTGTGTTTACCGTTCCCTCCGTGTTCTTCGTTTCCTCGGAAGGGGTCCCTGAGTTCTTCGTTTGCTCGGAAGGGATGCTACCTTTCGAGGCGCCGGTCGGAAGACGGCGATGCCCCGACGTATTGACGGGCGTGCTCGAGATCCGGTCGCGCCTGCCGGTCGCCCCGCTCGCAAATCCTGACGAGCTGACTGTAGTAGCTGCGGGCCTTGCTGCGGTCTCCGGCTGATTCTGCCGCGCGTCCGGCGCCGGACACCGAGCGGAATCGATTCGGCTCCTTCTTCAGGCTGGTCTCGAACTCTTTCAGCGCGTTCGCCGGCTGGTTCGCTTCGAGCAGCATTTCGCCGAGGAGCTCGTGTGCCGGCGCAAGCGGGCCGGGTGTGATCGCCGACTTGTCGGTCGTATCTTCGAGCGTCGCCGCCGCCGTCAACGTCCGCACGGCTTCGTCTTTCTTGCCTTGAGCCCACAGCATCCACCCCTCAGCGGCCTGACGCTGGATATCGAGTTGTGTCGCCCAGTATGCGTCTTTGGCCTGGACTTCTTTCTCGTGGAGCGCGCTCAGTTGCTCGATTTCGGATCTGGCGAGATCCGGCTTGCCCGATCTGGCGGCGCCAAGGGCGCGAGCAAAACGGGTGATCGCTTCGATGAAAGGTTGCGCGCTCGGCCGCACGGTCAGAGCCGCCGCTTCCTCCCAGACGCCGCGCTCAACCGTCCATCGGGCCGGAATCGCCGCCGCGGCCCATCCGCCAGCCGGACTGCCCGCCATTCCGGGCATGCCGGGCATGTCGCCGCGGCCGCCGGCGGCGGGTGAGGGCCGCCCGATGATGTCGTTCAGGCCGTCGACGATCTGTTTCGCCGCCGCGTCCTGTGCCGTCTGCAGGTAGGCGTACATCTGGTAGTCCCACGCATGGAGCGCTTCGCCGGTGTCGTGCCGCTGCATCGCGACATCGTGCGACCGGATGTTCGTGTCGATGGACTCCTGCCACGAGCCGACGCGCGTGAACGTGTGCGCGGGCATGTGAAGCGCGTGCGGCGCGTCGGGCGCAAGGTTCGCGTATTTCCGCGCGTAGGGGAGCGCACGAGGCGCCAGCGCGGGAACGTCGTAACTGTGAATCAGGTAATGCGTGACGCCGGGATGATCGGGCTCGACCTTGTACAGTTTCTCGAGAATCGCCGCGGCCTTGAGTTGATTGGCGTACGACTTGTCGGTCGGAAGGGCGGTCTGGTCGACAGCGAGCGCGTAGAACGCGGCCGCCTCGAGATCTTTCGGGTACTTCGTGTAGATCTGCTCCATCGCCTTCTCATAGGCGAGCGTTCGCGCGCGGTGATCGAGCTTGTCGGCATCCTTGTACAACAGCGCCACCGCGGCGATGTACTCGCGCTCGCGATCGGTCTTCGCGCCGATGGCCTGCGCCGCTTCCGCCGCCGCGAGGCCATCCTCGAGCGTCTTCTGCGAGCGCAGGCCGGCGAACGGGTTGCCCCACGTCGCCAGCGCGATACCCCACTGCGCGATGCCGCAGGCGGGATCCTCCTGCAGGACCTGCTTGAACCCGGCAATGGCGTACGGGAATTCGAAGGAGTGAAGGAGCGCCATCGCGCGGTCGAATTCCACGCCGACAGATGCGGCGCAGGAGGTGTCGAAGTGAACCTTGCCGAGCCGCTCGCCGCCCGGCCGCGGCGCCTGTGCGTGCGGCGCGGACGTTGAGGCGAGCGCCAGGGCAACAACCGACGAGACGACACTGAGGGCACGCATGATCCTCTCCCTGCTGCTGACGTGTTCCAGACTCACCACTGAACGCAAAGGACGCTAGGGACGCAAAGAAAAGAATAGTCACTCTATCCGCCCCTCGCACGTAGTTTGTGCAGTCCGGCTCGGAGTCCGGCTTCCAGCGCGAAATGCGGAGATTTGTCGAACATTCGACCGGTCATGACGGGCGAACACCATTTTCGACTACCATCCGGATGGCGAAAACGTCGTGCTGAGAGGCGTAGCCCGCTCATGAAACCGAACGCAACCATCCTTGCCGTTGTCTCGGTCGCCGTTCTTGCGGACGTGAACGCCGCCAGAGTGCAGAAGCCGGCTCCGCGGCGTTATACAACCTGGTCGGCGTACGGCGGCACACCCGATCAAATCCGGTATTCGACGCTCAGCCAGATCAACCGCGCCAACGTCAAACAGCTCCAGGTCGCATGGACCTACGACACCGGTGAGCCGGGCGGCCTGCAGACACAGCCGATCGTCGCCGACGGCATCCTCTACGCCTCCACCCCCACGCACAAGACAATTGCCCTGCGCGCCGAGACCGGCGCACTGCTGTGGACATTCGATTCGGGAATCAAAGGTCAAGGACCGAATCGCGGCATCATGTACTGGTCGAGCGGCGGCGACAAACGGGTCTTTGCCGCCGTGGATCAATACCTCTACGGACTCGATGCCGCGACGGGAAGGCCGATTCCTGCGTTCGGCGATGGGGGCCGCATTGACCTCCGCCGCGATCTCGGCAGAGATCCCGACAAGCAATCCGTCCGGCTCACGTCGCCGGGTGTCGTGTACAAAGATCTGCTGATCGTCGGCGGCCGGGTGTCCGAGGGCCTGCCCTCTTCGCCCGGCGACATTCGCGCGTACAACGTGAGGACCGGCGAGCTTCGGTGGAGTTTCCACACCATTCCTCATCCGGGCGAGGCCGGCTACGAGACGTGGTCGAGGGACTCGTGGCGTGAGAATGGCGGCGCCAACAACTGGGCCGGCATGGCGCTCGATGAGGCTCGCGGGATCGTCTACGTCCCGACGGGGTCAGCCGCCGCTGATTTCTACGGCGCCAATCGAATCGGCGACAATCTGTTCGCCAACTGCCTGATCGCGATGGATGCGGGGACCGGGAAGCGCATCTGGCACTTTCAGTTCGTCCGCCACGACATCTGGGATCGCGATCCGCCGTCGCCGCCAAGCCTCGTCCGCCTGCGGCAGGACGGGCGCACGATTGATGCCGTCGCCCAGTCCACAAAACATGGGTACGTCTTCGTCTTCGATCGCGTGAACGGCAAGCCCATTTTCCCGATCGAGTACCGCAGCTATCCGGTGAGCGACGTTCCGGGCGAGCTGGTCGCCGCCGCGCAGCCGATCCCGACCAGGCCGAGGCCGTTCGCACGGCAGGTGCTCACGAGCGAGTTGCTCACGACGCGCACGCCGGAGGCGCGGAAGTGGGCGGCCGCCGAGCTCACAACCTTCAGCAACGACGGGTTGTTCGTCCCGTTGAAAATAGGGAAGCAGACGGTCATCTTTCCCGGATTCGACGGCGGAGCCGAGTGGGGCGGACAGGCCTTCGATCCCGAGACGGGACTGTACTATGTCAACGCGAACGATCTCGCGTGGACCGGCGGCCTCGCGCCGGCCGAAGACACCGGCACCGGCACCGGCCTGTATCGCCAGCACTGCGCGTCGTGCCATCGCGACGATCTGGAAGGCGCGCCTCCGCAAATCCCGGCGCTCGTCGCAATCGGCGAGCGACGAACCGGTCCCGAGCTCACGGCAACAATCCGGCAGGGGGCAGGGCGGATGCCCGGGTTTCCAACGCTCTCCGACGCCGAGGTCGCGGCGATCGTCGAGTACCTTGCCGGTGGAAACAATCCGCGGTGGTCCACGCCGCGCACCGCACCGCGCCAGAAGTACAGATTCACCGGGTACAAGAAATTTCTCGATCCCGACGGCTATCCTGCCGTCGCGCCACCGTGGGGCACGCTGAACGCCATCAACCTCAACACCGGCGAATTCGCCTGGCAGATTCCGCTTGGCGAGTACCCGGAGCTCGCCGCGCAGGGGCTGAAGGACACAGGCAGCGAGAATTATGGCGGGCCGATCGTGACCGCGGGCGGGCTGGTGTTCATCGCCGCGACGAACTTCGACCGGAAGTTTCGCGCCTTTGACAAGCTCACCGGCGAGCTCGTGTGGGAGACGACGCTTCCGTTTTCGGGGAACGCGACGCCTGCCACCTTCGAGATCGACGGACGGCAATTCATCGTCGTCGCCGCGGGCGGCGGCAAAGGCGTTCGCGGGAGCGCATCAGGCGGGACCTATGTGGCCTTCGCGCTGCCGGCGGGGAACAGCAGGTGATCCGCTCGATTATTCGAGAGCGACTGACATGAACAAAATGACGCTGCTCGTGCTCCCCTCGCTGCTGATCATGGCGTCCGCGTTTCCGGTGGCACAGCACCCGGCGGGCGACTATTTCGTCTTTGTCGGCAGTTATACGAATCCGACGCCGGCCACCACGTCCGGGTCCAAAGGGATCTACGGGTTCCGGTTCGATTCGAGCACCGGAATGCTCAGCCCGCTCGGGCTGGCCATTGAAACAGTGAACCCCGCGCACCTGTGGGCGCATCCAAACGGCAGGTTCCTCTACGCCGCAAACTGGGAGACCGGCGACAAGGTCGTTGGTGACACGATCAGCGCGTTTGCCGTCGACCACAAGACTGGAGCGCTCAGCCTGCTGAACAAAGTCAGCGCTCACGGCGATCGCGCGAATCAGATTGTTCTGGATCCCACCGGCACGGTGGCAGTCACGGTGACGTACAACAGCGGTACGGTGACCGCCTACGGTGTCGAGGCTGACGGCCGACTGAGCGAAGGCTTCTATACCGACCAGCACGCCGGCCGGCCGCTGAGCGCGCGTCAACCGGGCCCGCGCGCCCACGGCGTCGTGTTCAGCCGGGACAGCCGCTTTGCGTTCGTCGCCGAGCTCGGACTGGATCGCGTCTACAGCTATCGCCTCGATACCGCCAGGCGCACGATGGCGCCCTTCGATCCTCCACACGTCAATGTGAAAGCCGGATCGGGTCCGAGGCGTCTCCAGCTTCATCCGAACGGGAAATACCTGTACGTGAACCACGAGACCGCTTCCGCGGTCAGCGTCTTCGAAGTGGACGGCGGCCGGCTGAAAGAGATTCAGTCGCTGTCGACGTTGCCGGGCGATTACACGGGCAACAACACCACCGCCGAGATTCAGATTGACGCGGAGGGCAGGTTTCTCTACGTCACCAATCGCGGGCATGACAGTATCGCGGTCTACGCCGTTGATCCCGGGAAAGGCACGCTGACGATGACCGGGACCGTGCCGAGCCTCGGCGCGACGCCGAGAAACATCACGATCGATCCGACCAACAACTACCTGGCCGCGGCCAATCAGGGAACCGGGAACGTCGTCGTCTTCCGACTCGATCACAAATCCGGACGCCTGACGCCGACCGGTTCGCAGCAGCAGGTACGCCAGGCGGGCGGAGTTGCGTTCGTGAAAGCGCAGTAGCCCGCCTTCCGGGTGCATACTCCGCTCGTCTCCGTTCCTCCGTTTCTCTGTGTTATCCCGCTGCCTCCGTGGCCTCGTGTTATCCCGTGGCCTCCGTTCCACCACGACCTATTCGGCGCGCAGTGCGACCAGCGGATCGACGCGCGACGCGCGGCGGGCCGGGATGTAGCCGGCGACCAGTCCCATTGCGAACATCACGATCGCTGCGCCGATCAGCGTGCGCACGTCGGTTGCGCGCAAGCCGAACAACAGACTCTGCGCCGCGCGGGATGTGCTCAACGCGAGCGGAACGCCGCCAAGAATGCCGGCGATGACCCAGACGAGCGATCGCGCCAGCATCGCCAACAGCACGTCGCCGCGCCGCGCTCCCAGCGCCATTCGAATCCCAATCTCGCTCGTGCGCTGAACGACCTGGTACGCGATCAGACCATACAGCCCGAGACACGCCAGACCCGCAGCAAGCACGGCGAACGTAACGAGGAGGATCGTAATCATGCGCTCCTGAACGTGCGTTCGCCGTACCAGCTCGGGCCCGACCTCGAGACGTCCAGCAGACAGCCGTGGATCCTCGGATGGAATCAGCTGGCGCAGCACCGGCGCCAGCCCGGCGGGGTCGGCCGCGGTGCGCACAAGAAAACGGGTGCTCGCGGGCGTCCAGTTCGGCCGGATTTGCGGCAGCTGGAAGTACGGGACGTAGAACCGCATGCCCGGCTCCTCCCTCGGACCACTCTGCTTCACGTCATGAGTCACCGCCACGATCTCCAATTCTTTCTGCGACTCCTCAGGATTCCCCCAGAGAAGCCGCCGGCCAATCGGACTGGCACCGGCAAAAAACTGGCGCGCCATTTCCTCGTTGATGGCGACCACATTCCCCGACCCGGCAGCATCGCGATCGCTGAAGTCACGGCCGGACACCAGCGCAATTCCCATCGTGGAGAAGTACTGCGGGCCGACGACGTCCCAGTGTGTGCGCGGAAACCCTTCTGCTCCGGCGATCGAACCTTTCGGACGCATGAGATTCGTCGTACTGTCCCTCCCCATGAGCACGCCGTTCTCCGACAAGCTGACGGACGATACGCCGGCCACGGCCTCAATCCTCTCGAGAAGGCGGCGATTGAGCGCGAGGGCGCGCTCGCCGGTGTAGCCCGCTGCCTGTGGATTGATGTCAAGAACAAGCAAGTGCCCGGGCGCAAAGCCCAGGTCGACGTCGCTCAGGTTGGCAAGAGTTCTCAAGAACAGTCCGGCACCCGTCAGGAGGACGAGCGACACGGCGACCTGCGCGACAACGAGAAGCGATGTGAGCCATCGGTTCGCACGGCCAGCGCTCGCGCGTCTCGCGACCAGGGACGCGACCATGTTCGATCGAGCCGACTCCGCGGCTGGCGCAAGACCGAACGCTGCCGCGGTGGAGAACGAGACCGCAGCGACAAAGAAGAGCAGCCGCCCGTCGGTCGCGACAGCCACCGGCAGCCGCGAGCCGTCAGCGGAGATCAATCGAAGAAGCGCCTCTCGTCCAAGCCAGGCAATCGCCATGCCGGCGATGCCGCCCAGCCCAGACAGGACGAAGCTCTCCGTCAGGAGCTGTTGGACGAGCCGCGCCCGGCTCATGCCCAGGGACAGGCGGATATCGATCTCGCGGCGACGCGCCGCGGCCCGAGCGAGCAGAAGATTTGCGACGTTCGCGCACGCGATCAGCAGCACCAGAATGACCGCGCCCATCAACAGCTGCAGCGGCCGCGCAAACTGCGCGCGCAGGTTCGACACGCCCCGGCTGGCCGGCCGGAAGGTGACCGTCGCTCGCGCGATGTCGCGCCTCACGTCCGCCGGAGGCGTCGGTCCGAAGATCTCCGTCGCAACTCGTCGAAACGTCGCGGTGAGCGCCGGTTGAACGCCTGACGCGGCCGCACCCGGCCGGACGCGGCCGATGATCCGAAGCCACCCGGTGCCCGGACTTTCAAGCAGGTTCCGGCCGGGCACGACCTGTCCCCACATGGTCAGCGGAACCCACAGATCCGGCGCAGCGCCCACGTCTTCACCGAAGAAACCCGCGGGCGCCACGCCGATGATCGTGATGGGGAAGCCGCTGATTCGAACGACTCGATCGAGAATGGCGGCATCTCTGCCGAACCGGCGTTGCCAGTAGCCGTAGCTTGCAATCGCGATCGGATGCTCACCGGGCCGGCGGTCGTCAGCGACCGTGAACAAGCGGCCAAGCGCAGGTTGGACTCCCAGGGACGAGAAATATGAGCCCGACACCAACGAGACGGCCGTCGTCTCCCGGGAGGCGCTCTGAATCTCGACGTCGAGCGGTGTCACGCCGGCCGCGGCAAACACGTCAGCGAAGATCTCCGTGTGCCGCCGAAAGGCCTGGAACACGGGATACTGTGATCCGCCGACGACCTGGACGAGTTCTTCGGGATTCCTGACCGGCAGAGGACTGAGGATCACAGCATCCAGCAGGCTGAAGATGGCTGTGGTGGCACCGATGGCGAGCGCCAGCGTCAGCACCGCGACGGCTGTTAAGCCCGGTGACTTGCACAGGCCGCGGAACGCGTAGCGCACGTCTTGCCACACGCTCTCGATGGCGAATTCCCACACGACGTCGCGAAGGTGATCTTTCCGGCTCAAGAGTGCCCTCCTCCATCAGGTCGGTCAGTGGGTCAGGCGGCTCGGGTAGGTCAGGTGGGTCAGGGGAGTCGCCTGGGTCAGGTAGGTGCAGGTGGGCTGTCCTACGGTGCCCTACCTGCCCCTACCCGACCTACTTGCCCTACCCGACCTACTTGCGCTCCCCGACCTATCTGCCCTACCCGCCCTACCTGCCCTACCCGCCCGTGAAGTATGCTGCTGCCCCGCCGCACGGCGTCCGGATTATCTGTCGCCCCGGACGGTTCGGAGAGGAGAAAGACCATGCGATCTCCGACAGCACTTGCAATCGCCGCATTCGTCGTCCTGTGTGTCTCACCGGCAAACGCGCAATATACGACCGCGAGCCTGGGCGGGAACGTCGTTGATTCGAACAACGCGGTTCTGCCGCAAGCGCAGGTGATCGTGCGCAACGTGGATACCGGGTTCACGCAGAGCGCCACGACCGATCAAAGCGGCGCATTTCTATTTCCCAGACTTCCCGTAGGCAATTACGAGCTGCGTGTCGAGAAGACCGGCTTCTCGACATACGTGCAAACCGGCATCAACCTCACCGTCGACCAGGCGGCAACCCAGACCGTCGTCATGCAGATCGGTCAGGTCAGTGAGGAGGTGACGGTCCAGGCCGATGCCGAGCTCGTCGGGACACGGAACGGCACGCTCGGCCAGCTGGTCGATCAGAAGCGCGTCGTCGAGCTCCCCTTGAACGGCAGGATGGCGCAGTCACTGGTGTTTCTGGCCGCCGGCACGGTGGACCTGGGAAGGAACGGCTGCCGGATCTGCGGTCACGGGGGCGTGTACCCCGGCGAGCAGACCGCCGGCGTCAACGGCGCGGGCATGGCCCAGGTGAACTATCAGCTGGATGGGGCCGGTCACAACGATACCTACTTGAACGTCAACGTGCCCTTTCCCAATCCCGACGCAGTCCAGGAATTCAACCTGCAGGCCAGCAATTTCACCGCTGAATACGGCAATGCCGCGGGCGGCATCGTGAACATCGTCACGCGCTCCGGCACGAACGAGATTCGCGGCACCGTCTTCGAATTCCTCCGCGATGGTGCATTGAATGCGCGGAACTACTTTGCCCCGGACAAGGATCCGTTGAAGCGGAACCAGTTCGGCGGCAGTGCTGGAGGTCCGATCAAGAAGGAGAAGCTGTTCTATTTCGGGACGTTCCAGGCCACTCGCAGCCGCAGCAAAGCTACGGGCAGCGTCGCCTTCGTGCCGACCGGCGCTGAGCGCGCGGGAGACTTCTCTTCGCTGTCGCGGCAGCTCGTGGACCCTGTCACGCGCGAGCCGTTCCCCAACAATCAACTCCCGCAGGACCGGATCAGCCCGGTGGCCAAGTATTTCCTGAAATGGATCCCGCTGCCGAACCGCGGCGGCCGTGAGCTGAACTTCGTCGGCACGGAACAGACCGAGACTGAGAATCAGTTCATGACCAAAGTCGAGTACAACGGCAGAGGGCAGCAGCTGAGCGGCCGCTATTTCTTCACCGATTACGACCTTCCGGCGGTCATCCCGACGGACAACATCCTCGCTGCGAGCAACGTCGGGAAAGCGGTTCGTGTACAGAATGTTTCGGTCAACCACACCGTTTCAATCCGCCCGACCGTGCTCTTGAACAGCACGTTCGGATTCAACCGCCAGCGCGGCGGGTCGCTGTCGAGCGGCCCGTTCGGCTATCCGGATGCCGGCGTCCGTATCTCGTCGGCGGCCTCTTCGGCGCTGAAGGCCCCGCCGGAAATCGTCATGAGCGTCACCGGAGCCTTCAGCATCAACACGAATCATTTCGGCGACTTCGATCGCGGCGACTTCACCCTCCGCGAAAACCTGACCACTCTGTACGGGCCGCACGAGATGCATTTCGGCGGGGAAGTGGTCCGCCTGTCCAACCACATCACCAACACGTTCCGCATGGACGGAAATTTCACCTTCAATGGCAGTCTGTCAGGCGACGGAATGGCCGACTTCCTTCTCGGCCGCGCTTCGAATTTCGTTCAGGGAGGCGGCGAGTTCAAGGACCTCAAAGGCACGCGTTGGGGCGCCTTCGCGCAGGACAACTGGCGCGTCAACCAGAGGCTGACGGTGAACCTGGGTGTTCGCTGGGATCCGTATTTCCCTTACTACGACCGGGAGGGCCGTGTCGTCTGTTTCGAGCCCGGCGCGAAGTCACAGCGGTATCCGAATGCGCCGGCCGGCATGCTGTACGGAGGGACGAATCATGATCCCGGATGCCCGGTCGGGGGCTCGGACGCCAACGTCTGGAACATCGCACCAAGAATCGGCTTCGCTCACCGGCTGACGGAGGACGGCCGGACCAGCCTGCGCGGCGGCTACGGCCATTTCTACACCCCGATTCAGGCAAGCGCCTTCAATCCATTTACGAACATCGCGCCGTTTGCTCCGGGATTCTCCTTCGACGGCGTATCGTTCGAGGATCCGTACGGCAGCGCTGGTGTTCGTAATCCGTTTCCGGAGCAGTACGGGCCGCGCGTTCCCGGCCCCGAAGTCACGTTCGTCACGCCGACGGAGCTGCGAGCCGTCTTCGCCAGGGACTTCCGGACGCCGTTGCTGGCCGCCTGGAACCTGTCGCTCGAGCGCCAGGTCGGCGCCGACTGGGTGTTTCGCATCGCATACGTCGGCAACAAGGGGAGCTACTTCTTCGCCGCGGCGGAGAACGGTCGCGAGATCAATCCGGCGATTTACGTGCCGGGCGCCTCGACGGTCGCAAACACGCAGGCCAGACGGCGCTACCAGGATTACAGCCGCATTGGACTGTACGAATCGACGAACAGGACGAAGTACAACTCGGCGCAGGTCAATGCCGAGAAGCGGTTCGGCAAAGGTCTCGCGGTGGTGGCCAGCTATACGTACTCGAGAAAATTAGACGATTACGGGTGGACGACGCCCGACGATCTGCGGTTCGACTACGGCTTGTCGCGTGAGGACGTGCCGCACAATTTCAGGTTCTCCAACGTCTGGCAGTTCCCGCACATTGGCGCGGATGGGATTCTGAGCCACGTTGTCAACGGCTGGATGCTGAACACGATCGTGACCTGGCAAAGCGGATTCCCGTTCACGATCACGAGCGGGCGGGACAATTCATTCACCGGCATCAATCGGGACCGAGCCGATTTCCTGGGTGGAACTGCCGATCTGGGGTCGGGTCGGACACCCGAGGAGATGGTGGCGCGCTATTTCGATACCTCGAAGTTCGTTCCGAATGCCATCGGGACCTTTGGCAACTCGGCAAAGAATATGGTGCGCGGACCCGACTACTTCAACACGGACCTCGCACTGGTGAAGGTCACGAATGTCACCGGCAGCGTCGACCTGCAGCTGCGAGCGGAGTTCTTCAACATCTTCAACAATGTCAACTTCAACGCGCCCAACAGCAATGTGTCGTCGGCTCAGTTCGGCCGAATCACTACTGCCCTGGATCCGCGAATTTTGCAGTTTGGCGTGAAGCTTCTCTTTTAGCGTGATCGTAGGCTGACGACGTAGACGTCGGTCGAGTCGAGCATCTGGCTGGCCCTGAACGCGCCGGGAGTGGGACGAAAGAGCGAGCCGCCGGTCGCCTCACCCACGGCAAAGACCTGTCCACCCTGTCCGACGGTGATCGCATAGCCGCGCGCGACCCCGCGCCGTGGTTCGAGATTCTCGCCGAGCAGTGACGCGTACCGGATCGCGCCGCTCTTCGCATCGATCTGCGCTACAAAGGCTTGCGTATCGTAGTCGGCCTGCGTGCCGGTCCCGATGACAGTGACCGGAAAGTCGCGCGAATCGGTCAGACCGGTCAGCCACACGCTCCCATCCGGCGCGGCGGCAACGCCATGGATCTCGTCGACACCTGTGCCGCCGACGCACAGCCGCCTCATGGCTCCGGCGCCCAGGATCTGACCATCCATCCCAGCCGGCACGAAGACAACCAACCCATCCGAACGGCCGCCGTTGCGCCGGCAGCTCTCTGAGTCGCCGCCGACGACGATGGTTCGATCGGCCAGACTGGTGATGGACCGGAAATGGATTCTCGATCGGCCCCCGCCGACGCTGCCGACAGTCAGGCCAGAGTCGACGGCCGTGTCAGCACGAGTGATCGTGTCCAGAAAGAAGACTCCAGCGACCGTGAAGTCGTTGTCGACGGTCGCCAGCGCGAGCGTCCGGCTGTCGACCATCGTCATCGCGGTGATCTCGCGATCGATTACGCGGGCGGAGACGACCGCACCCTGCGCGTCGACATGTGCGACAAAACCGCGTGGCGCTCGTGGCGGCGGCGTACCGGCGCTCGCGATAACCGGGAGATCATGCGACGTGGTTCTTCCTCCGACCCAGACGCCGCCGTGACCGTCGGCCTCCGCCGCATTCGCGCGTTCGTCGCCGCTTCCTCCGAAATACGTTGCGTAGCGAATCGTCCGGCCGTCGGCACTCCACCGCAACAGCATTACGTCGCCGGCACCGTTTGAATCCAGAGATCCGCCGAACTGCCGCTGCGCAGCGTCGGACGTCACGGGCAGGTTCGGGCCGTTGGTCGAGCCCGCCACCCAAATCTCACCACCCAGGCCAGGCGCCGCCGCAAAAGCAAATGTCGAATCGCGCGTGCACAGGGCGGTCGAAAAGATGCCGGCACCGGAGCGCACGTCCAGCTTCGTCGCGAAGGCGCACCACTTGCCGTTCATCTGCTGTCCGGTCGTCGTTGGGAAATCATGCGAATAAGCGTTGCCGACCACCGTGACGCCGCCGCGATGATCGACAACCATCGCGGTGGGAACGTCTTTGTCGTTCCCGCCCCATCGCGCAATGAAGCCGACGAGCACCGCGGCGCAGGCGACCGGCGCGCGCAGCATGGCGGCTTGCCTACCGCGGCGGGGGCGGAGGCGGCGGACCCGGTGCTGGGAATGGCGGCGGCTCGATCGTCGCGTTCAGCAGCGGCGGCGCCGGGCGCGGCGCTTGTCGCTGCCGGAGTGCCGCGGCCTGCTCTCTGAGTGCATCCGCGTCAGCTACGAGACGCTTCGCCATCTGCGCGTCAGCAGCGATCTCGGCTTTCATCCTCAGCGTGAGGTTCAGCAAGACGAGCGGCTCCGGCGCGGCGGCGTCACGAGCGCGCGCCTGCTCGCACGCGGCCTGGGCCTCGTCGAGCGGAGCACCGGCGGCACCGCTGACGGTCGCTCGCGGGGCAGCGTCCGCAATCCAGTCGCCATCTTCAATGCGGACATTCGCGACTCGTTTGCCGGCGCGGAACGCGTCGAGTGCCTGCAGGGTCCGCATCGCCGCGAGCGCGGCGAACACATTCGGATAGTTCGGATCGAGTGCGATCAGCTTGTGCAATGTTGTGAGAGCCGGGTCGGCTTCGACAACGGCAAGGTTCCACAAGGCCAGTTTGTCGCGGGGATCGAGGCGGAGGAGCTCGCGGAGCGTAGTCGCGGCCGCTTGAAAGCGATGGGCGACGCGCTGCGCGTTCGCGAGGTGAAGCAACGTGAGCCGCGAAGGTGGCTCTGCGGCCGCAACCCGTTCGAGCAGTGTCACCGCATCCTCGGTGCGTCCGGCGTTCAGCGCGGCTACGCCATCAGCAAGGGAAGGACCCGGCTGAAGCGTGAGCGGTATAAGGGCAACCAGAGCAGGTAGGTGCATTGCCATGGTCGCTTTGACACCGGGGGAACCGGAGAGGTTCCGCGCTCATTCGTCCGGCGACGGAGCCGATCCGATCGTGCCGCTCAGTCGTACCCGATCGCGGCGACGATGATTGCGGCAAGGAGCATGTACACGCCAGCGCCGATTCCGACGCCCATCAGCACCTTCTTGCCCGGGCTCATCGACAGTTTGGTCCGCTCGATCGACGCAACATCCTCGAACCGCAGCTCGCGCGCGGGGACGGGAATGCGCGTCTGCGGCTTGAAGGCAAAGGTCTCGTCGCCGACGCGCAGCACCGTGCCTTTCATCCGCGACCCATCTTTCAGGCGCACCGAGACGAGTGCAGCCGCTTCGAGATTGGTGAGGACCGTCCGCCACAGCTGCGCTTCGTCCGGGGCCGTTTGCTGGGCGGACGAGAGCGACGGTGTACCGGCGATCGCGATGACAAGTGCAACGCTGACCAGACGTTTCATTGGGATCCGCACTTTCAGAAATCGACGCCGAACCCGAGACGCATCACGAACTGGCTGAGGCCGCGGCGATTGAATGCAGTGGATACTTCCGACCGGACGAACGCGCGCTCGTTGAAGTACGACTTGAAGCCGCCCGCCAGGAACGGCCGTACCTGCACCAGCATCTCGCGCTCGTCGAGCGGCGGCAGCTGATAAAAAACCACCGTGCGCCCGCTGTAAACAGGAACCGAGGGGTCGCGAACCTTATGGACGTTGACCAAGCCGACGCGGGTGCCCGCCGACAGGTACGGGTGAGCGAACACGTTTTCCAGGAATTGATAGGTGGCTGCGGCCGAGAGTTGCATGCGCTCAATCCGCGCCCTGTAATAGGCGTACCCGACGCCGGTGGGGAGCGGAACGGGCTCCTGGCCGAACCCGTTATGCCCGTGATAATTCACAACCCCGGCCTCCGTCTTCCAGTGGCTCGTCCAGTAGCGGCCGACGCCGCCGCTCACAGCGGCGGTGGCGCTCCATGACTCAACGAAGAGGTTTCCGGCCTCGCCTGAGTCGACGGCATCGCTCGCGTGCAGTCCCACGCTGGCATCGAAATCCCACTGCCTGAATGGCACGCCGCCCCCATCGATGGCCTGCGGCCACGCGGGTGACGCGGCAAGCAGCATGCCGGCAACGATTCCCAAGCGGATTCGGATCATCAGATGTTCTCTGCGGAGACATGCGAAAGCCGGCGGGAAAACGGCTCACGCCGCATGGCCGTGTGAAAAAGTGGAATAGGAAAAGGCAGACCTAACGGGCCTGTGAAAATCGGCTGACAAATCAAACCACAAAGGCCACAAAGGCCACAAAGAAGGCCATCTTCTTTGTGGTCTTTGTGAGCTTCGTGGTTTTCAAAAGCGCCAGAGGTTCTTCACGCTCACTGAAGGTCTGCCTCCACGAGACGGGCGGACAGGGACCGGATTATGCCAGCAGCTTCGTGACGACGTTGCCCGCGACGTCCGTCAGCCGGAACTCCCGCCCCTGGAACTTGTAGGTGAGCCTCGTGTGCTCCAGTCCCATCAGGTGCAGGAAGGTGGCATGGAGATCGTGGACGTCAACGGGATCCTCGACGACGTTGTAGCCGAGGTCGTCGGTCCGGCCGACCGTGATCCCGGGCTTCACGCCGCCGCCGGCCATCCACATGGTGAACGCGCGAGGATGATGGTCACGTCCCATCAGGCGCGAGCCGTTGCGCGCCTCGTTCATCGGCGTGCGGCCGAATTCCCCGCCCCAGACGACGAGTGTCGTGTCGAGCAGTCCGCGTTGCTTGAGGTCGAGCACCAGCGCGGTCGCGGCGCGATCGGTCTCGCGACAGAGCTCGGGCACTTTCGTCGCGATGTCGGTGCCGACGCTGGCGCCGTGGGTGTCCCAGCCGCGGTGATAGAGCTGCACGAACCGGACGCCCCGCTCGACGAGCCGGCGCGCCAGCAGGCAATTGTTCGCGAACGAGACCTTGCCCGGCTCGGTGCCGTACAGCGCGTGCATCGACGCCGGCTCCTTCGACATGTCGGTGAGCTCGGGCACGCTGCTCTGCATCCGGTACGCCATCTCGTAAGAGGCGATTCGCGTGTCGATTTCCGGATCGCCGACCTCGCCGCGGCGCAGGCGGTTCAGATCGTTCACGAGATCGATCGCTTCACGGCGTGCCTCGGTGGCGACCCCTTCAGGATTGGACACGAACAGCACCGGATCGGCTTTCGATCGGAACTCGACGCCCTGGTACACCGTCGGCAGAAATCCGCTGCCCCAGCACGACTTGCCGCCGTCCGGCGCGTTCTCGCCCGAGAGCAGGACGACGAAGCCGGGCAGATCGCGGCTGTCGCTGCCGAGGCCGTAGGTGAGCCACGACCCGAGACTGGGCCGGCCGAACACCTGGCTGCCCGTGTTCATGAAAATCTGCCCGGGCGCGTGGTTGAACTGCGTCGTGCGAACTGACCGGACGATGGCGATGTCGTCGGCGATGGTCGCCAGGTGCGGCAGCAGCTCCGAGAGCTCGGCGCCCGACTGCCCGCATTTCCTGAACGTGAAGGGAGATCCCAGCAGGCGCGGCGTGCCTTTGATGAACGCGAACCGCTCGCCTTTCGGAATGAGCTCTGCCGGAATCTCTTCGCCGTCGTGCTGCTGCAGCGCCGGCTTGTGATCGAACAGGTCGAGCTGCGTCGGCGCACCGGCCATGAACAGGTAGATAACGTGCTTCGCTTTGGGCGCGAAATGCGGAGCGGGCGACGCCAGGCCCGGTCCCTGTCCTGCGAAGAGCGTCTCGTCGAGCAGCGCCGACAACGCCAGGCCGCCGATGCCAAACCCCGACTGCCTGAAAAAGTGCCGGCGGGTGATGTGGCGAAGAATGTTCCGGTGCATCATTGCCTCGTCAGGGCTTCGTCGAGGTTCAACAGCGCGTTCGCGACCAGCGTCCAGGCCGCCTGCGCGGCGCCGTCGACCCCGTCAACCGCGTATCCCTTGATCGCGTGCGCGGCCGCGTCCGGGTCGTTGCGGAACCGTTCGAGCTGTCGCCTGTACGACGCCACGATCCGCTCGACTTCGTCCCGGGCCGGCGTGCGCGTTGCGGCAAGGCGGAAACCATACACGGCACGCCCTTCATCGGTGACCGGCGCCGGCGTCTCGCGCAGCATGCGCGCCGCAAGCGCCCGCGCCGCCTCGAAGAAGACCTCGTCGTTCAGCGTGGTCAGCGCCTGGAGCGGCGTGTTCGTGCGCACCCGACGGACGGTACAGTGCTCCCGGCTCGTGGCATCGAAGGCAATCAGGCTCGGATATGTCGCCGAGCGGCGGATGAATACGTAGAGCCCGCGCCGGTAGCGACCCTCTCCTTCGCTCGTGATCCATTTCTCATTGCTGTAGGGAATGTCCCAGATACCGTCGGGCTGCGGCGGGAAGACGCTCGGTCCGCCGATCGTGCGGCTCAGGAGTCCGCTCGCGGTCAGCGCGACATCGCGCACCATTTCGGCTTCCATCCGGAAGCGCGATCCGCGCGCGAGCAGACGGTTGTACGGATCGCGTTCGAGGAGCGCGCGCGGCACAGCCGACGACTGCCGGTACGTCGCCGACATCACGATCAGCTTGTGAAGCGCCTTCATGTGCCATCCGCCGCCGACCAGCTCGGTGGCGAGCCAGTCGAGCAGCTCCGGGTGCGACGGCGGCGCCCCTTGTGTGCCGAAGTCCTCACTGGTCTCGACGAGGCCGCGGCCGAAGAGCTGTTCCCAGGCCCGGTTGACCGCCACGCGCGCGGTCAGCGGGTTGCGCTCGTCGACGAGCCAGCGCGCCAGACCGAGGCGGTCCGGTTTCTGGTCGTCGGGGAATGGAAGCAGCAGCTCCGGCACGCCGGCATAGACCTGCTCGCCCTTGTCCATGAAGCTGCCGCGGCGCCGCACGTACGCCGACGGGCGCTCGTCGGCCACGCGCTCGCGCATGACGAGCGCTGTCGGGATGCCGAGCGCCTTGAGCTCCTTCTGGAGATCGGTGATTCGATCTCGTACCGGCTTCAACGACTCCGCCACGCTGCGATAGAACGCGGCCAAATCTTTCCGCTGCTGGTCGGTGCGATCGGCCGCGGCGATACCGAGGACCGGCCGCAGTCGCGCCGGGATTTCGACCACGCGCTGCGGAGTATCGCTCGACGTCGCCGACAGGCGGAACCGGCCCAGCGACTGTCCGACCGCCGCGCCTTGATGGGTCAGGCGAATCCGGAGCCGCGCCGCCGCCGCGCTCGACGGCGCCCATGGGCGATCGATCGTGAACACGATTTGCCGCGGCAGTCGCGTCGCTTGACGGCTGGCGTCAATACGCCAGCCTCTCGGCGCCGAAGCGTCGCGCGGCAGCGTCCTGGGGAAGAACGTCTCGAGGCTCGCGGCCCCGGCGGAGTCGTCCGCTTTGATCGCATTGAATGCCAGCTTGATGTCCCCGGCTTCGACTTCGAATCCGTTCAACTGAAAATTGCCGTACGGATCGCGGCCGGGTCCGCCTTTTGGCAGCGACGGATCGGGCAGCGCTTCGACGCGAATCGCGGTAAGGCGCGGCAGTGCCGCGAGGGCCTCGATGGTGTAGACGGTCTCCCCCGGGTTCGGCCCGGCGGCCGTGACCGAGCCGTCGGGCGCCGGGATCAGCTTCACGCCTTCGGTTGCGGCCACGCTCGTTGGCGTCAGGACGGTCCATTCGGATGACGCCGTGAGCCGCATCGCCTCCTCCCACAGCGCCTGATCCCGTTCGAGGGCGGGCGTCGTGGTTGTCATCTGTTCGTTCAGCCGGTCGATCTCGGCTTGAATCGTCTTTCGTCTCGCTTCCTGCTCCGGTGTCGGCAGATCGATGACGGGCTCGAAAAATCGGGTGCCGTCTCCGAACGTACGGACCTGGTAGTCGGTGTTGGCGAAGAACGCCATCAGCCGGTAGTAATCCTTCTGGGTGAACGGATCGTACTTGTGATCGTGGCACTGCGCGCAGCCCAGCGTCGTCCCGAGCCAGGCGGTGGCGGTGGTGTTGACGCGGTCGACGAGCACTTCATAGAGCGCCTCTTCCGGATCGATGCCGCCTTCCTCGTTCGTCATCGCGTTGCGGTGGAAGCCGCTCGCCACGATTTGCTCCGGCGTGGCGTTCGGCAGCATGTCGCCGGCGAGTTGCTCGATCGTGAAGCGGTCGAACGGCAGGTCGCGGTTCAGCGCGTCGATCACCCAGTCCCGGTACTTCCACATCTCGCGCGGGAGATCTTTTTCGAACCCGTGCGAATCGGCGTAGCGGGCGAGATCGAGCCACGGCCGCGCCCAGCGCTCGCCGTAATGCGGCGACGCCAGGAGACGATCCACGAGGCGGGCGTACGCGGCATCGGCGCCGTCACGCGCGGCATCGGTCAATACCTCGTCGACTTCCCGCACCGACGGCGGCAGCCCGATCAGATCGAGCGAGACGCGACGCACGAGCAGCTCCAGCGGCGCCTCGGGTGACGGGGCGAGGCCCTCGCGCTCGAGCCGCGCGAGGACGAAACGGTCGATCGGCGAGCGCACCCACGCCGCATCGCGTACCGCCGGAAGCGGCGGACGTGCGGGCGTTCGATACGCCCAATGCCGTGAGGGCTCGGCGCCCCGTTGAGCGGAGGCGCTCGTCGTCACGGCGTTCTCCGGCCAGTGGGCACCTTGATCGATCCAGCCGCGAATCAGCGCGATCTGGGCGCCTGTCAGTGGATCGCCGGTCTTCGGCATCCGGCTCTGACCGTCGAGTCCGAGGAGCCGGCGCACGATCAGGCTCTGTTCGCTGTTGCCGGGGATGATGGCGGGACCGCTTTCGCCGCCCTGCATCGCGCCGGTGCGCTCATCGAGCCGCAGTCCCTTTGCGGGGCTCTTCGATCCGTGACAGCCGTAACAGCGGCTTTCGAGCAGAGGCTGGATGTCCCGGGTGAAGTCGATCGCCGCCGGCGGCGGGGCGGCCGGGTTCTGGGCCTGAAGAGAAGTGCGCGCCAGCGCGAGCGCTGCAAATCCGGCGAGTGCGAAAACCGGGAGATAACGGCGCGCCAACTCCATCCTCAAAACAACAGAAACACAGAGTAACACATGCCTCTATGGTAAAAGATCGGGCTCAAGGCTCTGAGCTGTAGCCTTCAGGCTCTCGTGGCTCTCAGCGCAGGGCTCGAGGCTCGCGGGCGCAAGAGCCGAGAGCCCAAAGTCCAGAGCCCGAAGCTCGGGAGGCCAACATGGTCCGCCGTCATCTCGAACGATCGCTTGTCGTCCTGGCGTTGTCGGCGTCAGCGGTGGCCGTGCTCGCCGCGCAGGGCGGACAACCGCCGGCCACCAAGAACGATCCCAACCAGAAAGAATGGCTGCAGCTCTTCAACGGTCGCAACCTCGACGATTGGGTCATCAAGTTTGCGCACCACGATCTTGGTGAGAACTACAACGACACCTTTCGAGTCGAAGATGGTCTGTTGAAGGTGCGCTACGACAAATGGACGACGTTCAATCGTGAGTTCGGCCACATCTTTTACAACAAGCAGCCATTCTCGTACTACCTGCTGGCAGCCGAGTATCGCTTCGTAGGGGCTCAGGTTCCCGCTGCCTCAGGCCCGGAGTTCGCCTGGGCCAGGCGCAACAACGGGCTGATGCTCCATTGCCCCGATCCCAAGACCATGATGAAGGATCAGGACTTTCCGATCTCGATAGAGGTCCAGCTGCTCGGCGGTCTCAGCGACGGCAAGCCGCGGACGACGGCGAATCTGTGCACGCCCGGGACGCATGTCGTGATGAACGGGCAGCTCCACACGCCGCACTGCACGAATTCCACCTCTAGAACCTACGACGGCGACCAATGGGTGCGTGTGGAGGTTCTCGTCCACGGCAACGAGCAGATCCGGCACATGATCGATGGTCAGACGGTCCTCGAGTACACGAAGCCGCAGATTGGCGGCGGCGGCGCCACGCCTACCGATCCGGGCGTGAAGGTCGACGGCACGCCGCTGACCGGCGGCTACATCGCCCTCCAGGCGGAGACAGCTCCCGCTGACTTCCGGAAAGTGGAGCTCGTGAATCTCGAGGGATGCACCGATTCCAAGGCGCGCAACTACAAGTCCTATATTGTCAAGTCGAACGCGTCGATGTGCCAGTACTGACCTGCACTCCAGCACCGCGGCGATCGCACAACCATGGTGAAGCCGATTCCCGACGGATGGCATACCGTCACGCCCCGGATCATCGTGCGCGATCCGGCTGCGCTGGTGCAGTTCGTCAAACAGGTGTTCGGCGCCGCCGGTGACTACCGTCGCGATGGGCCGTCCGAGATCCGAATCGGCGACTCGACCATCATGATCAGCGGCGCCGACATCCGTGAAACGACGACAGCGTTCCTGTACGTGTACGTCGACGATGTGGATGCGACCTGGCAGCGTGCTGTCGAAGCGGGCGCGACGCCGCTCGAAGAGCCGCAGGACCTGCCCTACGGGGATCGCCGCGGCATGGTAAAGGATCGGTGGGGCAACCTGTGGCAGATCGCGACCCACCAGAAGGACTGGAGGTGATGCGCCGCAGATGGCGCGGGCCGATGACCATAATGGTTAACTAGAGTTAACCCTGAGGCTACCGATGAATGTGTCCATAAACGCGAAGCGCCTGCGTGCACTTCGGCAATTCTGACGTGGACCTGGACACTCCGGGGCATGTCGACCGGTTTCGCCGTGTGTTTCGCGCCACCAACGATCGCCGCATGGCGATTGTCGTTCACATGCGGTCGTCGGTGACAAGACAGCGCCCGTACGGCGCGACCCAGGCGCGCGTGTTCCTGGAATCCCTTCTTCCGGCAGCACCGGATGGGCCGGTCCAGATTGCGCACTTGACCGGCGCCGGCGGCTACGACGATCCCTCCATCGATCAAGCGCTGTCTGTTTTCACGCGTGCCATTGCCGACCACGATCCGCGTACGGCGCACCTCTACTTCGACGTGTCTGGAGTCGCTGGCTTTGGGCAATGGCGCGAGAAGGCGGAGTTGATTGCTGCGCGTATCCGCCAGGTCGGTCTCGAACGGATACTTTACGGATCCGATGCCGCTGGCGGCGGCGGTGTTCCTCCGCGCGAAGCCTGGGCGGCGTTTCGGCGTTTGCCGCTGTCTGAATCTGAATTTCAGACGATCGCGAACAACGTGGCGCCCTATTTGCGGTGAGCACGATCGTCCTGCCGAATCCGTGGTGCCGCGAAACCGCCCGGAGTCGAGCGATTCGGTTCAAGGCGGTCACGCGTCAAGCTACACTCCAACGCTCGTGACCCAGTCATCCGATCCGACGAGCGCAGTGTGCTGCCGGGGTCTGGTCAAGCGCTACGGCGAGGTCATTGCCGTGGCCGCCCTCGACCTCGAAGTGCGCCGCGGTGAGTGCTTCGGCTTGCTCGGACCAAACGGCGCGGGCAAGACCACCACCGTAGAGATCTTCGAAGGCCTGAGGGCCCAGGACGCCGGCGAAGTCGAGGTGCTTGGCGAGCGCTGGCACAGCAACGGTTTGACCTTGCGCGCGCGACTGGGGGGTGTTCGTTTTCCCGATCGTGTTGACGGCCATCCTTGGCCTTGCGTTCCGGAGCCGCCCGCCGGAGGCGCTGCCCGTGGCCGTGATCACGGGTCCTCACGCCAACGCACACCTGTCGGCGCTTGCGGCGGCGGCAGACCTGAAGCCGAGCGTTCTTCCTGCGGGCGAGGCGCGACAGGCGCTTGCCCGCGGTCGCGTGGTCCTCGTGGTGTCGAGTGACGACACGCCGGTGTACTCCTACGACCCCACGCAGCCTGAGAGCCGCGCCGCCCGCCTGGCCGTTGACGCCGCCCTCCAACGCGCGGCTGGACGCGCGGACGCTTTTATTCCGGGACAGTCGCAGCTGACCGAGCCCGGTGCGCGCTACGTGGACTTCCTTGTGCCGGGCCTGCTCGGTATGAACCTGATGGGCACTGGCATGTGGGGCATCGGCTTCTCGCTCGTGGTCGCACGTAACGGCAACCTGCTGAAGCGACTGGTGGCGGCCCCCGCTCGGCGAAGGCACCTATTGGGGGCACAGCTCGTCTCACGGCTGATCTTCCTGATTCCGGAGGCTGGAGCGCTGATCATATTCGCGCACTTCGCGCTCGGCGTACCGCTCCGCTGCACGGATCAGTCCTCCTCCTCGCCGGAGTGTCGCTGCTTGGCGCCCTGGCGTTCAGCGGCCTCGGACTGTTGACGGCCGCGCGGCCGCGGACCATCGAGGGCGTCTCAGGGATCATGAACCTGGTGATGGTGCCGATGTGGATCTTTTCCGGGATCTTCTTCTCGACGGAGCGCTTTCCGGCAGGGATGCAGCCCTTCGTGCAGGCACTGCCCTTGACCGCGCTGAACGACGCTCTGCGCGGCGTGATGCTGGAGGGTGCCGGTCTGATGCCCTTCCTGCCCGAGTTGGCGCTCCTGGCGGCGTGGGGAACGGTAAGTTTCGTTCTCGCGTTGAAGTTGTTTCGCTGGCAATAGGCAAGACCTCGAGTGTGAGATTCCGGACTCTTTACGGAACACGCCGTGCCCGAAATTCGCCTTCGAGCCTCCACGTTGTCCCATCGGGCTGCAGCGCTTCTCCCAGCCAGTGGAACGAATCGGCGGTGATTTCGGTGAAACGCCATCGGGTCGGCGTGCCGTCCGTGCGGGCGCCGATCTGGACGATGTCGCTTCCACTCCGCCGGCCGATTTGCTCCTCCCGATGCCCTGGGACGGGATTGATCCACGTAATGCGCCAGGCCTGGATGGCAGAATCCCACACACGCAGCGTCGTGCCGTACATGTTATTGGTCCGGTCATCCTGTGCGCTGCGGTCCGCGCGCCGCGGCATGATCCAGACGTCCTGCACGGCGCGCCCTTCGAGCGCCCACCCGAAATGCGCTTCGCCTTTGATCCCGCTGGCCCTCATATCGATGGCCCGGTAGTGCAGAACGTCGAGCTCCCAGCTGCCAATGAGCCAGCCGTACAGGTCTGCCGATTCCGGAATTTCAGCCGAGCGGCCGGGAGCCGACAATACACTCTGCGCGACTGGTATTTCTTCTGTTCGGTTTGAAATCATCATCAGTTCCTCCTGAGGCTGCGGTCAGCCGTGGTCTCGACAGAAGTGCGACCCACATTGACTTGTAGCAAGGGGAGATCGTTTGAATCTTGGCAAAAGTTGCGATCGGCGTGCTGCGGGTGTACCGAATCAGTTCTGTGATAAGGTCCGCGACACCGACCAGGCGGCGGCTCGCAGCGGGTGCCATTCGAAACGATTGACTCTGACTGGAACCGTCGAGCGATGATCTGTTCCGCCGATCCTGTGCGCGGCACCCTGGACCTGCCGATCGTGGACCACACGATCCGCGACGCGCGGTATGGACTCCGGCTGCTGCGGCGCAGCCCCGCATTCACAACCGTCGCGCTGCTCTCCCTGGCGCTCGGCATCGGCGCGAACGGCGCAATTTTTCAGCTGATAGATGTGGTCACACTGAAAAGCCTTCCGATTGCCGACCCCCAGGAGCTGGCCGAAGTGCGCGCCGACGGCGTTCGCGGGTTTGGCGTGTCGGCCGACTTCAACGCCGAGGTCACCTATCCGTTGTGGGAGCAGATTCGACGCCATCAGACTGCATTCGCGGGGATATTTGCCTGGGGGAACACGACGCTGCTCGTCGGCCGTGGAGGCGACGCCCGGCGAGCCAACGGACTCTGGGTGAGCGGCGACTTCTTCCCGGTGCTGGGCGTGGTCCCCGAGCGGGGACGGCTGCTCGGTGCCGCCGACGATCACCGCGGATGCGGCGCGGGTGCGGCGGTTGTGAGTCACGCGTTCTGGCAAGCGTACTTCGGCGGCCGGGAGTCGGTCATCGGCAGCACACTCACGGTTTTGAATCAGCCATTCATCGTTGTCGGCGTGACGCCTGCCCGGTTCACCGGCCTCGAAGTCGGCGACACATTCGACCTCGCGCTGCCCGTGTGCGCGGCGGCGCTCTGGTCTGACAGTCTCGACCGGCGGGACTTGTGGTGGCTGACCGTCATGGGCCGGCTCAGACCGGATTGGACGATGGCACGGGCAAGCGCCCACCTGCAGGCGCTGAGTCCCGGGCTCCTCGAAGCCACGATGCCGTCCGGATATAACGCCGAGCTCACCGCCAGGTATCGCGCCTTTCGCTTTGGTGTGATTCCCGCTGGTCGCGGTGTCAGCCGTCTGCGGGAGACGCACGGCACGTATCTCTCTCTGCTTCTGGGCCTGACCGGCCTGGTGCTGCTCATCACGTGCGGCAATCTCGCGATGCTCATGCTGGCTCGTGCCGGTGCCCGTGGGCGCGAGATCGCGGTACGGGTGGCCACTGGCGCCTCGCGGCCACGGCTCGTGTCGCAGATGGTGATCGAAAGCCTGTTGGTTTCTGCCGGCGGCGCGGCACTCGCGGTCCCGATCGCTCTGCTGGCGGGGAGAGCCCTGGTCACATTCCTCGAGACCGCGACAAATCCCGTGAAGCTGAATCTCACCGCGGACTGGCGGCTGCTCTCGTTTGTCGGCGCGGTTGGCGGGCTGACGACCGTCCTATTCGGCCTGGCCCCGGCGCTCCGCGTGTCAATCGTCGATCCCGTAGCTGTCCTGCGGCAGACGTCGCGCGGCTCGACCCTGGATTGGCATCGGGCCCGGTTGCAGCGCGGGCTTGTCATCGGACAGGTCGCGGTCTCGTTGGTACTGGTCATCTCGGCGCTCCTCTTCGTCCGGAGTTTCAGGAATCTGACGGCGGTCGACCCCGGCTTCGAGCTGAACGGCACGATCGCGGTCTCGTTCCTGGATCTCGGCGCCGCGGCACTTCCTCTCGAGCGGCGGATCCTGTTTCAGCAGCAGCTGACCAGCGAGATCCGGTCGGTGCCCGGCGTCGACGCTGCGGCTTCGTCGACGCAGATTCTTCTGAGCGGAGCGACGTGGTTTCATTTCTTCCGGATCATGAGCCTTGCGGGAAACGAGCAGAAGGCGTCGCGCTTCACTTACGTCAGTCCCGGCTACTTCGAGACGCTGAAGATCCCGATCCGATCGGGCCGCGACTTTCAGGAGTTCGACAACGCGACCTCCCGCCGCGTGATCCTCGTCAACGAGAGCTTCGTCCGCAGCCATCTTGGCGGACTGAGCCCGATCGGCACGACCCTCCGCACCATTGCAGAAGCGGGCTATCCGGAGACGACGTACGAGATCATCGGCGTCGTCGGGAACACGAAGTACTCGGACCTTCGCGAAGAGATGCCACCGATTGCCTTCGTGCCGATGGCCCAGAGTCCCAGCCTGTACCCGTGGGCGCCAGTGATGGTGCGCTCCGGCGGCCCTTTGCCGGGAGTCACGTCCGCAATCGCGCAGCGCGTGGCGAGGCTGAATCCGGCGATCGCGATTCAGTTCACCGAGCTGAAGTCTCAGGTTCGCGAGCGCCTCGTTGCGGAACGGATGATGGCCTGGCTCGCCGGGGCGTTCGGCATCCTGGCAATCGTTCTGGTCACGGTCGGCTTGTACGGCATGATCGCGTATCTGGCTGTGAGCCGAAGAAACGAGATCGGCATTCGTTTGTCGCTCGGCTCCACCCGTGCGCAGATCGTCGCCCTCGTGCTTCGCGACAGCTTGTGGCTCCTGGCAACAGGTGTAGCGATCGGCCTTCCGTTGGCTGCTGCGACGATGCGCGGCCTCAGCTCGCTGCTCTTCGGTCTCTCCGCCACCGATCTGCCGACGGTGGCCGGCGCCACGTGTCTCCTCGCCGCCGCCGCGGTACCTGCCAGCTGCGTCCCGGCCTGGCGGGCGGCCGGCGTCAGTCCCGACATCGCGCTCCGCTGCGAATAAAGGGCACGCGCAAATTGATCGTCACGATCGCTCCTGTGACGGCATACAACGCAGAACCCGCTGAACCCGCAGAAAAACCATGTGTTCTGCGAGCTCCGCGTGTTCTGCGCTGATCGTTGTGATCTCCCTGTCAAAAAATCTTGTAGCCCGTGACCCGTATGACATGGGTTCCCTTGGTGCTGTTCGCGTTGACGCCACGCGGACCGTAACCCCACTCGCCGGCGAGCAGCCATCCCGAGGGCACGGGAATTTCGAGTGCGGTGCCGAAGCCGGGATACCCACGGGACTGCCGATCCTCTGGCGCGCGTGCAATGCCGAAATCGAGAAACCCATCGAGACGAACTCTCGGAGACGGGGTCCACGTCGCGACGCTGCGGACTGCGGCGCCGGTGGTGTATCGGATGCTCACGCTTGGATAGCCGCGGAGCGGGTTGTCGAAGGTGCCGAATGTGAACTGACTGAACCGGTCGAGACGGCTGCCTGTCATCCACGCGATTTCCACGTGCGCAATCGCCCGCGGGGACCAGACCATCGATCGCGCCAGCGTCGCGCCGTACCGTTCGAACACGCGCGCGTCCAGTTGATCCGCCGAGGGCGTCATCCCCCAGGGCTGCCACTCCTGCCGGCGCGCCACGCTGGACCAGGCGGCCGCGTTCCACGGACCGCGGTCCGCCTCGAGCACGATCCGGGCGCCATGCACCGGCGTGCTGGCAGGAACGACGAAACCCGCGGCCGTGGTCTCGGCGCGCGTGTAGCGCGTGTACGTCAGCTCGTAGCCGGCACGAAGACGGACCGCAGGCGCGATGGTTCCGAGCGTCGCGAGCGACACCTGTGCCGGGCGCTGGTGGATGTTCTCCTCGTAGCGCTCGATGCCGCCGCGGAAGGCGCGATCGTTGTACGAGACCACCAGGCCGGAGGCGTCGCCGGCGAGCCGCCATCGGTTCGCCATGAACGGCCGCGTCGCCCACGACAGACGGCCGTAGGTGCCGCCGAAGAACGCGTTCAGCTGCGTGCCGGTTCCGAAGAGATTGAAATCGACGTAGCTGACGCCGGCGAAGGCGAGCGGCACCGAAATGTTCGGATCGAACAGGCTGCCGACAACGGCTGTCGTCACATGCTCGCGAGTCGATGGTGACAGCCGCCGCAGCTCGCCGCCCGCGGCGGACCGGGGCACGAGAAAGCGATACCCCTGCGGCATGTCCCGCAGCAGCACCGCGTCGGAGCGGTACGCCGCCTCCAGCTGCGACGCGTAATCGGCCGCGTTCAGCTCGTGCCGCTCGAACGTGACGATACGGTGAATCGGTGTCGATCCGACAGGACCGGCGTAGACCTGGAAGATCTCGGCCCGCTGCAGCAGCGACACCGGCACCGCGGCCTGCTCGCGCGCTTCGTACTCGTCGATTTCGCGCGATGAGGCGACCGGTCCGCGCAACCCTGTCTGGACGGCATCGGTCCTGAGCAGCAGAAATGTCTGGCTGTCGATCCAGGCGCGGCCGGCGAACAGCGTCTGCCCGGAATCCCGCGGCATGAATGAGACGATGTACGCGTCGCGGCCGTTGACGTGTTCGCGGCCGCGGAGTGCGTAGGTATACGCCTCCGTCAACATGATCCGGAGCGGCGGCGCGGTCACGCGCTCCGGCTCGATCAGCGGAAGCTTCGGCGCGTCGCCGGCAGCCCGCGGCAGGGCGAGACCGTTCACCCGAATCTGCTCCTGCTGAATGTCGGTCTGACCCGGCGCGGCGAAGACGGTCGTCCGCGCTGTCACAGTCAGCGGCCCCGGAAACCCGGGCACCTGGAAGGCGAGCACGGTCGATCCCGTCGAAATGACCGTCCGCAGTACCCGTTCCTGCCTGGCCCGCGCCGCCTGATGCCGCGCGATGATCTCACTGACGGCTAATGCGCGCGTGCCGGTGACCTCAACGCCGGTGGCGAACGCATCGTCCGTTGCGCCGCGCCAGCCGCGGATCTGCAGGACGAACGGCGACCGCGTCGCCGCCAGATCCAGCCGTGCGCCCGAGCCTTGCGCGTGCACGCTGCCGAACGTGACCAGTCGTATCGCTGTCGGCGTCACCGTCACGCGAGTAATCGGCTCGTGCGGCCGAATCGTTGCGACCGCATCGAGCGTCTGTGGATTCAAGTACACGTCCGCGTCGCATGCCGCGTCGCATGTCACGCGAACGTCCGGCAACGGCGCGAGTCCGCGCGGCAGCACATCACGCATCGCCGCAATTGCCGGGATGACATCGCCGCCAGCGTCAGGCAGAGGCACGACCAGGTGGTCCGAACCGGGAAGCCGGGCGCTGGTGACGATGTCGAAGGCGGATGCGGGCCCGGGGAACGTCATATCGGTCCAGTGAGGCATTCCGGGGAGCCGCGCCGATACCTCGCCGGCGTCGGCGCTCAGCACCACGAAATCGATGTAGCCGGCGAGCGCGTCAATCGAGGGATCGCGCAAGTGCGATGAGAGAAGCTTGACGCCGACCGGCAGGTCGCGCGCCGACGCCCGGGCCGCCGTTATCACTGTGCGAAGCTGATACCGCACCTCGTCGGTCAGCGTGGCAATCGTACGTGCGTCAACAATGACGGCGGCCGCACGGCGCGGCGGAAGCTGAGACAGCGCCGCATCGACTGCATCCGTAGAGGAGCTCGCAGGAATGACGATGGCGGCAGGGACATCGGCCCAGATCGCCGGCACGGGGTTCCCGGACGGGATGGCGAGCACGACGCACGCGGCGCAGGGCGGCGACTCCTGGGCGGCTGCCGCGGCGGGAATCGCCACCGCCATGCCAAATGCGGTCAGCAGCCGCCGGTGACAGCCGATCGGCCGCAGACCACGCGGCTCGACCATGATCAAATATGTATTGTACTGGGCGGGGCGTGCTTCTCACTACAGCTCATTCTTCGAGGACCATCATGGATCGCCGCGACTTCATCAAGACAAGCGCCGCGCTGCTCGCCGGGGCGCACTTTCGAGCATACGCCGAACAGTTTGCCGGTTCAGCGAAGCGCGTCGGTCTGATCGGCGCCGGCTGGTACGGCAAGACGGATTTGCTGCGCCTGATCCAGGTGGCGCCGGTCGAGGTCGTCTCGCTCTGCGATGTGGATCGGCACATGCTGGCGGACGCGGCGGCGCTCGTCGCCTCGCGTCAGGCATCCCGCAAGACGCCGCGCACCTACACGGACTACCGCGCCATGTTGCGCGAGCGCGACCTCGATATCGTGCTGGTCGTGACGCCGGACCACTGGCATGCGCTGCCGATGATCGAGGCGGTACGGTCGGGCGCCGACGTGTGGGTCCAGAAGCCGCTCAGCGTGGACGTCGTCGAAGGGCAGGCGATGCTGGCGGCCGCGCGCAAGCACCGGCGCGTCGTGCAGGTCGGCATGCAGCGACGCAGCACACCGCACCTGGTCAACGCCCGCGACCGCGTGATCCGCGAAGGGCGGCTGGGCAAAATCGGCCTCGTCGAGATCTACTGTTACTACCACATGAGAGCGACCGCGAACCCGCCGGACACGCAGCCGCCGGAGTACCTTGATTACGACATGTGGACCGGGCCGGCGCCGATGCGTCCGTACAACGAGCTGGTGCACCCGCGCAGCTGGCGGGCGTTCATGGAGTACGGGAACGGCATCGTCGGGGACATGTGCGTCCACATGCTGGACATGGTGCGGTGGATGCTGGAGCTCGGGATGCCGGCGCGCGTCAGCTCGTCAGGCGGCATTCTGGTCGACAAGGCAAGCAAGGCCAATATCACCGATACCCAGACCGCGACGTTCGAGTTCGGTGAACTGCCGGTCGTGTGGACGCATCGTACCTACGGAGAACCGCCCGATCCTGAGTATCCGTGGGGCGCCACGTTCTATGGCGACAAGGGGACGCTCAAGGCGAGTGTGATGGGCTACAGCTTCGTGCCGTCCGGCAAGAACGGCTCGCCCATCCACGAGGACGTCGTCTACGAGCTCGATCAGTTTCCCGAGGATCGAACGGAAAAGGATCTCGAGCGCCACGTTGCCCCGGCAATCCGCGCGCACATGAAAAACTTCCTCCAGAGCATCGAGTCGCGCAGCGCGCCGGTGGCGGACATCGAGCAAGGATACATGTCGGCGACCGCCTGCATTCTGGCCAATCTGTCGATGCAGCTGGGTCGATCGCTGCAGTGGGATCACCGCAAGGGCGTGGTCGTGAACGATCCGGACGCCAACACGCTGCTGCGGCGGCCCTATCGTTCGCCGTGGGTGCACCCGGAGCCGGAAGCATAGGGATCAAACCACGGAGGACGCAGAGGACGCTGAGGTTCCCTCTGAGGATGTAACCTCCGTGTCCTCCGTCCTCCGCTCCGTCCTCCGTGGCTGGTTGTCGTTATGTGTTCAACACCGCCGACTTCGGCACGATGTCGATCTGCAGCGCCGGGTCGGCCGCGGGCACGTAGGTCGGCGCGAGGCCGAGCTCCTTCCGGACGATATTGCAGCCCTGAGCGATGGCGGTCGCCTTGTAAAAGGCGATCTCGCGGTTGCAGCCCTGGCGGCCAAAGCCACAATCGCTGGACACGATCAGTTGCTCGGGCGCGATGTACTTCAGCGCGGTCCGGACGGCCTCGGCGACGTCGTCTGGCCGATCCGCCTGCAGAGCACGGTGGCTGACCGCGCCAATGCAGATCTTTTTCGGCAGCCGGCCCTTGTGCCCGCCGAACAACTCGATGTCCCGGAAGTTGCGGTCCTTCGTCTCGAGGGTCCAGACATCGCCCTTCATCTCGTTCAGGTACAGATCGAATGAGGCTCTGTAGCTGGTGTCCTCCATCACGCGCTGCATGTTCGGATTGCCCCAGCACGTGTGAATCCAGATCTCGACGTCGTCGAGGCCCTGCACCTCGCGGTTGTAGCAGTCGACCATGAACCGGACCTTTTCGTCCTTCGCTCCGAACGTATTGGCCATGAAGTGCAGCGTCGGCTCTTCGATCTGAATCGAACGGCAGCCGGCGTCGCGCAGCGCCAGCAGCTCCGTGTTCATGGCGACAGCCATGTCCCAGACGACCTCGCGGCTGTCCTTGTACTTGTTGGTGTGGATATCGAGGAACAGTCCCATCACCTGCGAACAGCAGGTGCCGAAGCGAACCGGCTTGCGCGACTTGCTCTGGGCAATCCGCCAGATCTTGGCGTAGTCGAGCGGCCGGTGCTCGATCCTGCCGGTCACCCGGGGCCAGCGCCAGGCGGTATAGATCTCGTTGAGCAGCGTACCGGGCGGATAGCGCAGCCACGGGCTCCGCGTCTCTTCCGACTGCAGATGGTCGCCGTCGAACCCGGCCCACCGCTGCAGCGGATAGTGGTGCCAGCTCCGGCCGCCGAAGTCCTCGTCGCAATGGAAGTCGCCGTGGGTGAGGAGGTCGAGCCCGGCTCGTTCCTCGTCGCCGATCACCACCGCGAGCGCGTCCTGAAATTTCTCGCGGAAGCGGACGTCCATCATGCAGGTGTCGAGCGGCCTGCCCCACATGCTGGTGTCGAACCATCGCGGCCGCGGCCAGCTCCCGGTGACGGTGCTTGGCAGGATGACATCGTTCGTGACGGTGACAGCCATGCGCCCCCCGCCCGGGATCCTACTTCCAACCAGCGGCCGAAAAAAATCGGCGGGCGGCCTCTCGTAGCGCGGGCCTTCAGGCCTGCATGACGGCGGCCGGGAGCCCTGAAGGGCTGCGCTACAGCCGATTTTCGAAGTCCGATTGCACGCAAATCTCTCAGTGGCCGGCTGTCGGAGTTGACCCGGCGGTCGATACGGAGGCAAGATCGACGCTCGATGCCTCGTCGTGCACTGGGTCACGCAGCGTGCATCTGGTTGGTGTGGCAGCTGTCCGTCATCGCAAGCACGCTCGTGACGGACGTGAGGGCGACACACACGGCCACGGGTCTGAAGTGTCAGTGTTCCCACGGACCCGGCGCGGTCTGTCCCATGCACAAGACGCCGGCGGATCGTACGAAATGTGCCATCCGTAGTGCGACTCACGACGATTCGGCGCTGGTCGCGCTCCTTGGGCCAATCGGGCTCGTGAAATCGTCTGTCATCGCCGTCACCCTCGACGACAGTTCGCCCGCCGATCGACACACCCGGATTGCCTTCGATCGCCCGCTCGCTCCAGACATTCCTCCTCCTCGCACCTGACCCGCCAACCGGCCCGTTCGTGTCCGGCGGACTCGATGGGTCCGTCACGCGCTTCACGCGTATTGCCGCCGTCTGCTGCGGCTGTTCGCGCAGCTCCGCGGTCATTCGGGCTGAAGTCCGTTGGTTTACTGTCCGTCAGCGCGGTCGTGGGAGGAAAGATGCGTTCGAAGGCATCGTTCGTTTTCGGGAGTATTGTCGCAATCGTTTTCGGTACGGGCATCGCACCGGCTCATGCCCAGAGTGAGGCCATTATCCGGGGGCAGCTCGTCGCGCAGGCCGATGGATCCGCACTCGTTCGCGGCACGGTGACGCTGAAGTCGATTGCCACCGGCATCTCGATACCAGCCTCGGTCGACGCCTCCGGGCGCTTCGCTTTTTCAAATATCAGTCCGGGAGAGTACGTGCTCATAGGTTCGTCCGAAGGCTTTTCGAACCGTGACGTGCGCCTGATCCTGGAGCCGCGCGAGCGTCGAACCGTGACGATTCCGCTCGAAGTCGCAGGTATTGCGGTAGACGTCAGTGTCACCGGCGAACTGACGCAGCTTCCAGGCATGCACTCACCGAGCTCCACGGTCTTGACGGCAGAGCGCCTCGAGAGACTGCCGGTGTCGCAGCGATCCGGGCTTCCTGACGCGATCGTCACGGCAGCCCCCGGCATGATCCGCGGCCACGACGACTTCGTGCACATCCGCGGCGAGGAAGTCGCGTTGAACCCTGTCATCAACGGCGTCGCATTCTGGGAGAACGCGCACGCGGCGTTCTCGGCGGGCCTGAGCGCCGACGTCATCCAGACGGCGAACGTGATGACGGGCGGTTTCCCGGCGGAGTACGGGAACCGGTTCGGCGGCGTCGTCGACATCGTGACCAAGTCCGGTCTGGGCATGGACAACCGCGGCACGATCACCGTGAGTGGCGGTGGCGCCGGACGGCGGACTGTCTTCGGCGACTTCGGCGGCCACGGCAATCGGATCGGGTATTACGCATTCGGCTCGATGTTCAACTCGGATCGGTTCCTGAGTCCTCCCGCTCCGGAAGCGATTCACGACCACGCGAGCGGCGGCCATGCGCTCTTTCAACTCGACGACAACCTCGGGGCAACGGGGCTGCTGCGCGCTGTCGTGATGGGGGACGGCGCCAGCCTTCAGATTCCGAAAACTCCGGCTGACGTCGAATTGCGCCCGCAAGCCGAGGCCAGTCAACGTACGCGGCAACAGACCGCCATCGTGGGCTGGACGCGCGCCTGGTCCGATCTGACCGTGGGCGCCACGTTCTATCAACGGTCGTCGCGGTCAGAGCTTCTGCCGGCAACCGGCCCTCTCACGGCGGAGGCGTCGCAGACGCGCGAGCTCGTGACAGTCGGCGGTAAAGCAGACGTGATGCAGTTCATCGGGTCACATGCGATCAAGGCGGGGGTCGATGTGGTCCGGCTTCGGCCCGATGAAAACCTGGCCTACAACTACGCCGGGTTCCGTGATTTCGCCCATCTCGCGGGCCTGCCGCACATTCACATCACCGATAACAGAATAGACTTGGCGGGCCACGAATCCGGAGGTCAGGTCAGCGGCTATGTCCAGGACGATATTCGCCTGAGTGAACGGGTGACCGCCGACGTAGGCGTGCGGGTCGATCGCTACAATCTGCTGTTGTCAACGACGCACGCGAGCCCGCGCGTGAATCTGGCGGTTCGCGCGGGCGGTGGCGCGGTCGTACACGCCTCCTACAATCACTACTTCGTGCCGCCACCGATCGAGGGCGTGCTGTCGAGCGGTGCCGGGTTGACGGTGCGCCTTCGAGAGATCGGCATTGGTTTGCCTCCGGTGCAGCCCACCACGGAAAATCAGTTCGAGCTGGGCGCGGCAGCACCAGCCGGCCCGCTACAGCTCGGGCTCACCGGGTACTATCGCGCGAGCGACAACCCGGTCCACACGACGGTGTGGCCGGACTCGCGCATCTATTCGTACGCGAGCTTCGACCGCGCACGCGCGTACGGCGTCGAGGCGAAGGCGGAAATTCCGCGTCTGATCCGTTACGGCGTGACCGGCTACTTCAACTACGCTCTCGGCCGAGTCTATTTCTTCAACCCCGTTACCGGCGGGTTCGTGACGGAAGGGGAACACCTCGAGGAGACCAGTCGTTTTCTCGCGCCGATGGACCAGACGCACACGCTGACCGGCGGCCTGACGTACCGCCACTCGACGACAGGCCTCTGGATCGGTACCGGAGTCGAGTACGGGAGCGGCACACCGATGGAGCACGGCGGACACGATGACGACCCGGCGGAGGGCGCCGACCATACCCACGCGACAGCCTCGGGAACTGCGGCGAGAGTCCCCGGACATTTCACGGCCAATATCTCGTTCGGGATCGACGTGCGGCACGGAACCAGTCGCCGCCCGCGGTTGTCGTTTCAAATCGACATCGAGAATGTCGGGGACACTCCGTATCTCGTCGCCCGGGAAGGCGAGTTCACGCCGGGACAGTACTCTATTCCGCGTTTGCTCGCGGCAACGGCCAAGCTGCGGTTTTAGGTCGCCGCCGCTCCTAGCATTCGGCCGGCGATGCATCCGCGCTCCACCCCAACGCGTTGGGAAACACGCGTTGGGGACCCCGGGGCTGACTGCGTTGCTCCTCCCTCACATATGGACGATAGGCTCGGTCGTCACGCCTGGCCAGCGCGGCGCCTCGCCGCCCTCGGTGCGACGCTGGAGTTTCACCAGGGACTGCTAGCCAGATAGCGCAAAGCCAGCAGGCAACCAACTACTGTTTTCACTTTGCGACCTTCGCGGTCTTTGCCTTCAATCGTAATTTCGATCGCTAGAAGTTGAGACGCAGCGCGAACTGGATCTGCCGGCTGGTGCCGAGACCCACGGTCCGTCCAACCGTGCTCTGAAGCTGACCGAACGTGGCGGCTGCCGCCGGCGTGTAGGCCTGGCCCGGCTGCACCTTGTTTGCCTCGGCCAGGCTGTTGCTCGGAAGCGCATTGGGCAGCGTCGCGGCCGGATTCGCGAAGTTGTCGAAGTTGAACAGGTTGAACACCTCAAACCGGAACTCCACGTTTCTTTCGCCGGCGAGCAACACACGCTTCGACAACATCAGATCGACCTGCCTGAAGTTCGGACCGTGGAGCGATCCCCGTTCCAGGTTGCCATACGTGCCCGGCTGCGGCGTCGCAAACGCCGCCGGGTTCAGAAACAACAGGCCGCCACTCTGGACGAACGGATCTGCGCCCGGCACGAGGTCCGGACGACGGACGTTGCGCGAGGCGCCGCCGTTCGGCGTATTGATGACGGCGGTGCGTCCCGCGGCGGCGTTGTTGAACACGTTTCCAGCCCCATCAACGTAGACGATGTCCGGCCGCGTGATGCGAACGTCGACAGGCAGCCCGCTCCGTGCGTTCACGATGCCGCCGACGTCCCAGTTGCCCAGCACGGCACCGGCGACACCGCTGCCGGGATTTCTGCGCCCGCGGCCGTACGGGATTGAGTAGAGCGCACTGAAGTTGAACGTATGCCGGACGTCGAACGCGTTGTATCCGAGGTCGTAGTCGTACTCCTGCAGCGTCTGCGCCGCGTTGCCGACCGTCAGCGCCTCGTTCGAGCCGCTCGTGTTCCCGAAGCTCCGCGAGAGCGTGTACTGGGCGTTCAAGGAAAGGCCGCTGGCCGAGCGGCGCGACAAGCCAAGCTGCATCGCGTTGTAGCTGTCGTGGCCGCCGCTGGTCTTCGTATCGATTTCGGCAAACGGGTTCTGCACGCCGGTGACGGTGCCGCCGGCATCGCGCTGCACGATCGAGAACTTGCGGATGACGAACGCGGCGCTCGCGGGATTCGGGTTGGTCACCACCTCGACGATCGGATTGGCAATGCTGCGCAGGAAGAGATTGCGCCCCTGGGATCCCACGTAGGCCGCAGTCGCCACCAGGTTACGGCCGACCTCCTGCTGCACCGACCCCGTGTACTGCCAGATCCGCTCGGGGATGCGGTATTCGTTGCGATACGCCCGCGGCTGATATGCACGGTTGTTCGGATTGTTGATGAAGGTGTTCGTGGCGACCGCCGAATCCAGCGGAAACGCCAGGTTCGCGCCCGAAGAGAGTGTCACGCTGACGCGATCCGAGTCAGCGATCGTCTGGATCTGGTCCTCGGTCTGACCCGGACCGACGAAGAGTCCGAATCCGCCGCGGACGACGGTTCGACCGGAGACCGCGTAGGTGGCGCCGACGCGCGGCTGGAAGTTCGTCGTCGTCGACAGCAGGACCGGCGTGGTCGGTGGATCGATGATTCCAGTATCGACGTTGAACTTGACCTGAAGATTGTTCGCTTCGCGCGGCACCGTGTAGTAGTCGTAGCGGACGCCGTAGTTCAACGTGAATTTCGGGGTGGCGTGCCATTCGTCCTGGGCATAGCCGATGTAGTATTCCTGCTCGAAGTGACGCAGGCCGGTCGCGCCGTTGTTGAACACGCTCGGCGCGCTCTCGTCCCCGAGGAACTGAATGGTCGACGGCTGGTTCGCAAGAAACGCGTTCAGGTTCGTGAACGCGTAGGTGGTTCCCCCGAGCCGGTCGGTAGAAATTCTGACGACACGAGCCTCGCCGCCGACCTTCAGATAATGATTGCC
The DNA here is from genome assembly GCA_046726355.1 of Acidobacteriota bacterium. Taxonomy (GTDB): domain Bacteria; phylum Acidobacteriota; class Vicinamibacteria; order Vicinamibacterales; family CAVVIG01; genus QHWF01. The sequence continues at coordinate 58,519 of JBKPAI010000070.1, forward strand.
ACGCAACGAGCTCAATGAATCGATGAGTGACAGCGTGTACGGATCGTACGGCTGGGCGCGGCCATTCTGCGCGCTGTTCGATCGAACCAGGCCGCCCGGCACCGTGATGCCCGAGTTGGCGCCCTGACCGGCAATGCCGTTGTTCGCGACCGAACCCGTCAGGTTGATGATCATGGTGGAAAGGTCGACGCCATTGACCGACTGGACGTCGCCGCGAATCTCGGTCGGCGCGGCGTTGTACCCGACTTTGAACTCGTTCGTGGTTCTGTCGGACAAGATGCCTTGCAGATTGAACACCGCATTGCGCGGCTTTGCTTCGGTATGGACGACACGGCCTGATACGCTGTCCGGCTGATCGCTGATGCCGCGATCACCGAACACGCGGACGTAGCTCGACCAGCGATTCGTCAGCTTGAAATCGAAGCGGCCGCTGTAAGCATTCTCCTGGACCTCCGCGGGAGTCTGGAGCTGCGCGATGTCGAAGTCGGGGTTCGTCGATTGTCCCGGCAGGATCACGGCGCCGGGGGCCAGGAATCCCGGACGCCACACGGCAATGGCCGGAACGGCCCGCGCCCAGGCCGCGGCGCTCGGCACGGCTTCCACGATGTTGACGCCGGCCTTCAACCGGTAGGCCTCGTAGCTGCCGAAGAAAAACGCCCGATTCCTGGCAATCGGGCCGCCCAGCGAACCTCCGAACTGGTTCTGCTTCAGCAACGATTTCGGCAGTCCGGCGTGGGTATCGAAGAAGTTGGGGGCATCGAACTTGTCGCTGCGGAGGTACTCGAACGCCGAGCCGCGCAGGTTGTTGCTGCCCGACTTGGTGATGACGCTCACCTGGCCGCCGCTGCCGGTGCCGAACTCGGCGGGATAGGCGCTGGATTCCACGCGAAATTCCTGCACGTTCTCCAGGCTGGCCTGCAGCTTGAACGGTGTCGCCACCTCGCCGTTCAGATTTCCCGGCGCGGCGTCGATGATCGCGGACCCTTCGATGCCGTCGTAGCGAATCGCGTTCTGTTCCACCGCCCGGCCGCTGAACCGGATGTCCTGCCAGGTGCCGGTTCCGGCATTGAGCGAACCGGGGGCCTGCAGCAGCAGCTGCGACATCTGGCGGCCATTGACCGGCAGGTTGACCACGTCGCGCTCGCTGACGTTGGCGCCCATCCGAGCCGAGCTGAGGTCGAGAATCGGCGCCTGGCCGACAACGGTCACCGATTCCTGCACGCCCGCAGGCCGGAACTCGAAGTCGAGATGCAGCTCCTGTCCGACGGCGATCGGCAGCTGGGTATATTCGACGGCCGCGAACCCTTCCTTTGTGGCGCGCACCGTGTAGCTCGAGGGCTTGAGATTCGCGATCAAGAAAACACCCGTGTTGGACGTCGTCTGCGCGCGCTCCTCCCCCGTCCGTTCGTTCCTGACCGTCACGGTGGCTCCACCAACGAACCCGCCGGTGCTGTCGTGCACGGTGCCCGTGAACTTTCCCTGATCGGTTTGGGCGAAGCCGATCGCAGGCAGAGCGACGACAAGCATCGCTGTCATCCAACGGTGCAATCTCATCTAGGTTCCTCCTCAGGCAGGCCGTCCCGAGGAGGATAGGTGCGGTACGTGACATCGCTGTGACGCGGCAGTTAAGCCGGCGTAAAGGCATGAGGCGCTCTGGGCTTTGGGCTTTGGGCTTTTGGCTTTAGGCTACCGGCTGATGGCCAACCCGGCGGAGTTGGAAAGCTGACCGGCCTGGCGAGCCGCTTCGGCGCCTTTGTCGTCGAGCGACACCCGTTTGCGTTGGCGGACGCGCTCGAAGCGTTCGAAACGGTGTGCGGCGGAAGAGATCCGAACGACGAAGCGGCAGTGGAGGCGGTGCGCCGGGCGTTTCACCGGGAGCTGTCGCGCCGCTTACAGCACCGTCCGCTGCCGCAGGGCCTTCCGGACACGACGCCGCGCACATCGGCCGAAACGCGGCTGGGACAGGCCCGCGCGCAGCTGCTTGACGATTGTGACGGTTTCCTGCGGCGGGCCGCCATCCAGGCGTCGCTGACCCGCGAGGAGCGCATCGAGATTCTCCGCGGCATGCTGCTCACGCGCGCCACCGATAACCGGTTGAAGACGTTTTTTGCGGGGGGCGAAATCCGCTATGGCCCCGCCCCGTTCCAGGGCAAGGGGTTTCGATCGCTCGGACAGGAGGCCATTTACGCCGGAGGCATCCGGCTGCGGCGCGGCGCGAAGTACCGCCAGCCTGACGGACGCTGGACGGGCGACGTGATCGGGCCGGTGATCCGCGATCTCGGCATCACGCTCGCCATGCGTCCCGAACCGGATACCGTCCGGATGGTGCTGAACGCACAGACGGGCAAAGCCGGTCCGCCGCTCGAAGGCAAGGATCTGCACATCGGCGACTTCGAATGGGGCATCTTGCCGCCGGCCGCGCCGCTGACCACGGCGACGATGACGATTGCCGGGATGGCGTTGGGGTTCTGGCGCGACGGCTCCGGACGGATCGCCATCTCGTTCATCGGCGAAGGCGGGTCGTCACTGGGCGAGTGGCACGAAGCGATCAACCTCTGCGCCGCGCGCAGGCTGCCGGCCATTTTCTGCCTCGAGAACAATCAGACCGCGCTGTCGACGCCTGTCGCCGAGCAGTCGGCCGCGCGCGTGTTTGCCGACAAAGCAGCGGGGTACGGCGTGCCGGGAATCACGATCGACGGGACCGATGCCGACGCGATCGCCGGCGCGTTCACGTGGGCAGCCGAGCGGGCGCGGGCGGGACTGGGGCCGGCGCTCATCGAGATCGTGTCGATGCGGATGTGCGGCCACGCGCATCACGACGACATGCTTTATCTCGGCCGCGATCCGCACCCGGCATGGGACTACGGCACACTGACAGAGCAGGGCTACGCGGATCGGGAGCTGTATGCCTACTGGGCCGCGCGCGATCCGATTGCGCTGTATGCGTCGCGCCTCGAAACGGAAGGCGTAATCTCGTCCAGCGACTTCGATCGGTTCAAGCGGGAAGCCGAAGCCCTGGTCGAGGAGCAGGCGCGGGCGGTCATCGACGCGCCGTGGCCGGAGCCGGCACGGGCTGGCGCCGGCGTCTTCGCGAACGAGGCCCCGCGAACCTTCGTGGAGGTCCTTGATCCTGAGGTGCGGCTGAAGGCGAGCACCGAGCGAGAGGGCGCGTTGCGGCACGCGGACACGGCCAGCCTGGAAGTAGAGCCTGCGCCGAGGTTCGATGCGAGCGGGAGGACGTTTCTCGAGGCGGTGATGCTCGGTATTGCGGACGCGCTTCGCAGCGACGAGCGCGTGTTCGTGTACGGCCAGGACGTCGGCGGGCAGTACGGAAATGCGTTCCTGCTGCTTCGTCCGCTGCTGAAGGAGTTCGGCGGCCGCATCATCAACTCGCCCCTTGCGGAAGGCGCGGTGCTCGGCGTCTGTGTCGGCGCAGCACTCGCCGGCCAGCGCCCGATTGGCGAGATTCAATTCAACGACTTCGTCGCGACCGGCTTCAATCAGCTCGTGAACAACGCCGCGAAAATTCGCTATCGATGGGGCGGAAGCGTGCCGATGGTGGTGCGGATGCCGTGGGGCGGGCTGCGTCACGCCGGGCCCTACCACTCGCAGAACACCGAGGCCTGGTTCTATCGCACCGCGGGGTTGAAGATCGTGGTGCCTTCGACGCCGTTCGACGCGCGGCGGCTGATGGCCGCAGCCGTCGCGGACTCCGATCCGGTGCTGTTTTACGAGCACATTGCGCTCTATCGCGACCCGCGGGTCAAACAGGTGATCGGCGACGATCCGCCTTCGCCCGTGGCCATCGGATCGGCGGCGCTCCGGCGCGCCGGGGGGGACCTGGCGATCATCTCCTATGGCGCGTACGTTCATGTGGCGCTCGCCGTCGCCGGGCGGCTGGCCGCGGACGGCATCGAGGCCAGCGTCCTCGATCTCCGCAGCCTCGTTCCGCTGGATCGGTCCGCAGTGCTCGCGCTCGCCCGGACCTGCCACCGCGTGTTGATCGTCCACGAAGATTCGCGCACCGGGGGCATCGGCGAGAGCCTCGCCGCGATCGTCCAGGAGGAGGCGTTCGAGTTTCTCGACGCACCGGTGCGCATTGTCGGCGCCCTGGATACGCCGGTGCCGTATTCGCCGCCGCTCGAGGAGTTCTATCTCCCGAGCGGGCAACAGATCGAACGCGCCGCGCGGTTCCTGGCCAGCTATTAATTGATGAATGATAGCTACCGCGGAGGACGCGGCCACCTTCGCGCAAGGCGACGGTGGCCCGCCGTAGCTTCAGCGAAGGCGGGAGCACGCGGAGGGTCAATCCTGAACAGGAATTTTCCTCCTTTCCTCCGGTCCGCCGTGGTGACTTGTCATGGTTTACGCCCTTCGTGGTTAAAGGAGAACTCCAATGTGCAAGCGATCGATCGCCGTCAGCGCCGGTGTGGTGCTGTGTCTCGCGCCCGGCGGCCACGCGCAATCAGACAAGCCGCAAGGCACCACCTACCGCTCGCCCAGCGGAACCACGCTGCGGCTGATGCTCGACGAGAGCAACGTCGGACCGGAAGTCACGCTGGGCGAATTGACGTTTCCCCCGAACCAGGACTCGGGAGATCATCAACACGGCGCAATCGAGATGTTCTATGTCGTCACCGGCGAACTGGAGCACGTCGTGAATGGCCGCAGCCAGATCCTGAAACCGGGAATGGCCGGCTATGTGAAGCCGCCCGACAAGGTCCGCCACAAGACTGGTCCTGCCGGCGCCAAAGTCGTCGTTGTCTGGGTGCCCGGCGAAGAAGGGAAACGTGTCGCGTCACGATGGACGCGGGAGCCATAAAGTAAACTATTTCTCAGCCATGACCGACGAGCGTTCTTCGGCCGCGCCGCCGGCCCCGGTCGATTTCATCCGCGGCATCGTGATCGAGGACGTGGCCACCGGGAAGCATCACGGCCGCGTCGCCACACGATTTCCGCCTGAGCCGAATGGTTACCTTCACATCGGCCACGCAAAATCCATCTGCCTGAATTTCGGCGTGGCCGAGGAGCACGCGGGATCCTGCAATCTCCGGTTCGATGACACGAACCCGACGACCGAAGACGTCGAATATGTCACCGCCATCAAGGAGGACGTGCGCTGGTTGGGCTTCACCTGGTCGGCGGAGCTGTACGCGTCGGACTATTTCGAGCGGCTGTATGAGTTTGCGGTCGACCTGATCAGGCAGGGCCGCGCGTACGTCGACAGCCTGGACGCGGATGAAATCCGCGCGCATCGGGGAACGCCGACCGAACCGGGCCGGAACAGCCCGTACCGCGATCGGTCGGTCGCCGAAAACCTCGATCTGTTCGCCCGGATGCGCGCCGGCGAGTTTCCCGATGGCGCGCACGTGCTTCGCGCAAAGATCGACATGGCGTCGCCGAACTTCAACATGCGCGATCCGACGCTCTACCGGATCAGGCACGCGTCGCATCATCGCACCGGCGACAAGTGGTGCATTTACCCGATGTACGACTTTGCCCATCCGTTGTCCGACGCGCTCGAGGGGATCACGCACTCCCTGTGCACGCTGGAGTTCGAAGACCACCGGCCGCTCTACGACTGGCTGGTCAACCATTTGATCGAGGCGGACAAGCCGCGGCAGATCGAGTTTGCGCGCCTGAACCTGAATTACACGGTCATGAGCAAGCGCAAGCTCCTGCAGCTCGTGCAGCAGGGCCTCGTGTCGGGCTGGGACGATCCACGCATGCCGACGATCAGCGGTCTGCGCCGGCGTGGATACACCCCCGAGTCGATTCGCGATTTCTGCGCGCGGATCGGCGTCGCAAAGAAGGAAAACGTGATCGACGTGGCGCAGCTGGAGCACAGCATCCGTGAGGACCTCAACCGGCGCGCGCTGCGCGTGATGGCCGTCCTCCGTCCGATGAAGGTGGTGCTGACGAATTACCCGGAAGGTCACGTCGAGGAGCTCGACGTCATCAACAATCCCGAGGATCCCTCAGCCGGCACGCGCAAGGTCCCGTTCTCGCGCGTGCTGTGGATCGAGCGGGACGATTTCATGGAGGAGCCGCCCAGGAAGTTTTTCCGGCTGGCACCCGGCCGCGAGGTTCGCCTCCGTTGCGCCTATTTCATCAAGTGCAACGAAGTCATCAAAGATGGACAGGGCAGAATCGTGGAGCTCCGATGCACGTACGATCCCGCCACGCGCGGCGGCGACGCGCCCGACGGCCGGCGCGTGAAGGCGACGCTGCACTGGGTCCCGGCCTCGCACGCCGTTCCTGCTGAAGTCCGCCTCTACGACCGGTTGTTCTCAGTCGAAGATCCCGAGCGTGTCCCGGAAGGCAAGTCGTTTCTCCACAACGTGAATCCAGGATCGCTCGAGATCCTCCGCGAGGCGCAAGTTGAGCCGAGCCTCGCATCGGCGGCTCCCGGGCTGCGCGTCCAGTTCGAGCGGCTCGGCTATTTCTGCGTCGATCCCGATTCACGTCCGGGGGCCCTGGTGTTCAATCGAACCGTTTCGCTCCGCGACACGTGGGTCAAGATCGCCCAAAAAGAGAATCAGTCCCGCTGACCCTGTCCTTACGGAGCGACGCCTCAACGCCCAGCAGGCGTGAACCGTGGGTCCCCAGCGTAGCGATCGTGTTCACAGAAGCGGGCGAGCGTTGTTCCCAGCTATTGAGGGCGGACACGAACCGCGCGTAGACGCGTCGCTGATGAAGAACGGAACGTCTTCGTCCTCAACGATCTACTCGCACGGCCCGTCACAGCGGGCGCGCGCTCGCCCCGGTGACGCGACCGGTCCAGTCGAGCTCACATCGTCGGAACCGGTCTTGCACCTCGCTCGCCGTGACTCACCGCGAGAGATGGCAAGCTCTTCAGGCGCATCTGACCGCTGCGCACGCCTGCATTGAAGCGGGCGATCGGCAAAAAGCGCTGGCGGAGGTGACGGCCGCTCTCGCGCTCGATCCGGATTTTCTCGCCGCCCAGTCGCTTCGCGACAGCCTGCTCAAAAAGCCGATTGTTCCCGGTGCCCGGCGCGCGGCGAACAGCGTCGCGTCGATACCACCGAGTGCGAAGGTTCCGCGCGCGACTGACGCCTTCGCTGCACCGCCATCCACGATAGCGCGACCGGTAGCACCGCGCTCATCTGTACGCGTGTCTTCCGTGGGCGACCCGGCGACGACCGCCACGCCGGGTGTCGCGCAGTCAGCGACTCGCGTGCCCGCGTCGATCGAAACGCAAGCAGCCACGAACGTGTTGCCGACGGCGCCGTTCACGCCGAGCCGAGCCCCGTCCGCCCCCGATGCGTTGAACGCCGCCGCGTCCGTCGGCCAGCCGTCCTGGCTTGGTCGGGCCTCTGGTGCAGCCGCGCCGCCACGCGCTCCGCTGTGGCGAGCCGCGCCGGCACCCGCACCCGCGTCCGGCAAGGCCCCCGTTCCCAAGAATCCTCGACCCGGTTCTCCACCATCTGCGACGCCGCTCACTCCAGCGCCTGCGGCCGCCCCCTCTGTGGCGGCTCAGCCTGTCGTCTCCGCTGAAGGGTACGCGCATTTCGAGGCGCGCGCGAAGCGCCGGCGCGTCGATCGGCGGATCGAAGCCGCGCGTACCGCGATCGCCCGTCGAAAACTGCACGAAGCCGCTTCGGTGCTCGATGAAATCATCGACCTCGATCCGAATCTTCCTGAGCTCTCGGGCCTGACCGCCGAATTCGACGAGCTGCGGAAAGCGGTGGCAACGCCGCGTCGAGGACCGTGGGTGATGGCCGCTGCGGTCTTTGCCGTGATTGTGCTTGGCGCATCCTGGGTGCACGAGTCCACGTCGCTTCCCTCTTCTTCGTATCCGATGAAGGCCGAGGTTTCGCTGGTGTCTCCGCCGGGGCCGTCCCTCAGCTCGGAACGCGCTGTCCGGGAACCGACGCCTGTGGCCACCATCGGTGTCGCGTCCGCGGTGACCCAACCGGTCGTCCGTCCGGAACCGCGCGCAACCCGGCCGCCCCAACTCAGGCCTGCGGCGGTTCCTGCGGTGATGCGCGGTCGGTCGTCAACTGAGCCGGATCGCGTGGTTGCGTCCGTCCCGCCGCTCCCGGCGCCAGCGCCTGAATCGTCAGTGAGCGTCCCGCCGCAATCGGTTTCGATGTCGAACACGCCTGTGACGACCGCCGCACCCCCATCATCCGTTCCGGCCGCGCTCCCAGCCGCGCTGCCGCGCCCCGTACCGCCTGCGCCGGCCGCAAACGCCACCGCGCCTGTGGCTGCACCGGTCCCGTCCACACCGGACGATGAGGGCCTCGTGAAGCAGACGCTGCAACGGTATCGCCGCGCGTATGAGGGGCTCGACGCACAATCTGCACACGCCGTCTGGCCGGCGGTGAACCAGGCGGCGCTGGCCCGCGCGTTCGATGGGCTCGCCTCGCAGGCGATCACCTTCGATGCGTGTGACGTGCAGGTGCGGGGTCCGATCGCGTCGGCGACGTGTCGAGGAACGGCGCGTTACGTGCCGAAGGTTGGCAGCCGCGAGCCGCGAATCGAGCCGCGTACCTGGAACTTCGGCCTGAAGAAAGAGGGCAGCGACTGGAAGATCGACTCGGCCCGCACCGATCGGTGAACCACAAAGGCACGAAGACCGCCAAATAGGGAACCACAAAGGGCACGAAGATCACAAAGAAGACACTCTTCTTTGTCAGCTCACCGCGCGAACGCGTAATCCCATCGACGAACGGCGTGAAAGACAGTACGTTTTTGCGGCCTTTTGCGTTCAGCGCTCCTGGTACGACGGCCCTTCTACCTTGCGAACGAGTAATCCAATCCGACGAACGGCGTGACCCGCGAAGTGAGTCCGCCGCTCGTCACCGGCACGCTCATGTTTGCCGCCAGCACCCACGTGTCGGACAGGTTCCATTTGACGCCTGGAACCAGCGTGATCATCTGCAGCGTCGAAGCGTCTGGCGTCAGACGAATCGTCTGGACGTCGATCAGTGCCGGGTGCGGGGCGGAGGTCGGCACAATGTGGCCGAAGCTGTCGAGCCATCTTCCCAGCAGCTCTCCGCTGACGGTCAGGTGACCGGTCGCGGCCAGCGCAAGCGCGCCGCCATAATCAAATTCGCGTGCAAGGCCGCCGACGCTGCCACCCAGGTTCGCGTGGGCTGACACCCGTCCGCGCTCGGCCGACCCAATCGCCGCCACCTTCAACGATGGCGACCCTGCGCCCAGCAAATCCTCCTGGTGTCCGGTCGGCAGACGCACGTCCACCGCCGCGGCCAGTCCAAGGCCGTCTTCGTTGAAAAGGGTGGCCTTCGTGCGCACCACGAGATCGGCCAGGCCGATGGCGGTTGCCGACGCCGTCGCCTGAGTAACCGACTGCCGGTAGTAGCTATTGACGCGCGATCCGTTGAGCCGCAGTGCAACCATCGGGATCGCAAGGCCGACTTCAACGGCATCGGTCAGACCGACGTTGCCGTACAGCGTCGCGATGTCGAGATCGATGTTGAGCGAGAGCCGATCGACGTCGAACGGCGCGGGCTCATCCACGAATTGATTGGCGGTCGTGACGAGCGAGCCGTCCCTCAGGTTTGATCCATCGAGCGACGTAAAGCGCAGGTGCTGAAACGTGAGGCCGACCGACGCCTGGCGATCGCCGGCGGTCAATGCGCGCTCGACAAAGAACGGTCCGAAACTTTGTGTCGCGCGCTCCACCGTGCCGAGCTCGGGATTCAGCCGGTACACGAACGCGCCGGAGGACGTCGTCACCGGCAGGGTGGCGAGGTTCGCGCGCAGTGCGCGGGAGATGGTATCGCTCGTGGCCTGCGCCGCGTCACGATCGCGCTCGACGTCGATTGGGCTCCCGGTTCGAATCGATTGATTGGTCACCAGAAACGTCAGCACTTCCGCAACCGATTGGGCGGGCGCCGTGGTTGTCGATCCAGCCGATTGGGCGGGCGCCGTGGTTGCCGATCCAAACACTAGGATCGATGCGATGGCGAAGGGCGTCACCTCGAGCACCGCTCGTCTCGAACCAGTGGCGGCCCATGGCGAACGTGCTCGGCCGAGATGTGAAAGCAAAGCAGCTCTTCGCACGGCATCAATCATTGTTTCCTCGGGAGATCTCAACCTCGCTTGCGAGCACCGAGCCGTTGGGCAGCCTCGTCCCTTTCACATCGACCTTGCGCGAACTCTCCACATGGCCGCAGTTTCCCTTCTTGAAGTCCGTGGACGCGTTGGTGACGATCGACTCGCCGTCGACTGTGAACGAGAGGGACGGGCACTTCCCTGACAGGTTCTTCACCGATCCGTCCACCTCGACACGCTCGCCGACATCTGGAACCGGAGTGGGAGTTGGCGGCGGCGTCGGTTTTGGCGCTGGAGCCGGCGCTGGCGCGGGTCCCGGCGCCGGGCTTGGCGAGGGAGACGGTGGAGCTGGCGCTGGAGCGGGAGGTGGAGCCGGCGCTGGCGTCACAGTGGGCGGTGCCGGAGGAGGCGGGACGGCCTCCTGCACGACCGTGTAAATCTGTCCGTTTACGTCCACTTCTCCGACACGGGGATCGCCGCTGTTTGCTGCGATCGATAGCGCGATCGTTCCGCTGGCCGTTCCGGATCGGGCGGATGTGACCGTGATCCAGGCTGCTCGGCTCGTTGCCGTCCAATTGCAGCCGCTCAGCGTCGTGACGTCAACGGACAGAGCGCCGCCGCCAGGCCCGATCCCGTCACGCGCGCGACTCAGCGTGTACCGGCAGGGTGCCGCGGCCTGGCTGACCTCAACTGTTTGGGAGCCGACTGCGATCGTACCGGAACGAGCAGCCGCCGCCGGGTTGGCGGCCACCGTGAACGTGACCGCAGCTTCGCCCTGGCCGGATCGATCGCCGCTCAGCGAAACCCAACTCGTGCTGGTGGCAATTGTCCATGTGCAGTCGCGCGAGGTCGTGATTGACAGCGTGCCGTTTCCGCCGGTCGCGGTGAAAGCGCTCGGCGAAGGGGCCGCATTGATTTGACATTTGCTGTCGGTTGTCGGTCCGACGACCGAGGTTTGCGCCGACCTGCAGGCCGCAAGCAGGCCGGGTGCGAGCGCGAGGACAAGAGCCGGAACGATCGGGGAACGCATGGAAGTACTCCGGCTGCGGCCTCATGCACGCCCCTCGCCATAGGAAAAACTTTTCCCTCGGGCCGCCATTTTCCAGAGAGGGCGGCCGCCTGTCATCTGCCGGCGCGCGGCCGATCGCCCGATCTCGTGAAGATGCAGCCAGAACCGGTGACGCGGAGCGAACGCGCGCGCGGCACGCGCCCAAGGGCGAGCCGCCGGATCATCGACCGGGCGTTCGCCGGCACCGACCGCCTGTTGCGCCGGGTTCCAGCTTTGGCCAAAAGACTACTCAGTCATGACGTCGCGCTTCGACCGTGGCCGTGGCCGCGTTTGAAAGGCGCTCTCCCGCCGGAGCGGAGCGGGGCGCTCGGGGGTCCCCGCGAGCGACGGCGTTGGGGGTCCGGCGGGGCGAAGCCCCCCGGTTAGAGTTGACGCCACGTGTACAATCTTCGCCTTTGGCATACCACATCAATCAGTACCCGCTCGAGCAGGGCGCGCTCGAGATCCAGTACATCGAGGAGTTTTTCGGCGAGTTTCCGCGCAAGAAGACGGCTGCGGAAATCGTTCGCCGTCTGAGCGGACGCTCCCATCTCATCCTGCTGGCCATTGCTCCGCTGCCCGACGATCCGGGCACGGTCGTGCCGGTCTCGTTCAAGGTCGCGCACGAAATCAAGGCGCCGGAGGCGGAGCCGAAGCTGGCAGACCTCGTCGAGCGGCTGCACGAGTACGTCCAGTTCGACGGCCGGCGCGTTCTCTACACCTGGATCGGTGGCACGCGGCGCGACTGGCGCGGCAAGGGCTTCTTTCGCGCCTTGACCGAACAGCAGGAACACTGGGCGATCGAGCAGGGGTTCGACGAAATCGTGGTGAAGACCAAAAACCGGTTCTACGAGATGCGTGCCACCCTCGACAACCTGCACTTCCAGGTGGTCAAATACGAGCGCAACGCCGCTGACAATGCCGAGTCAAAGGTGTATTTGAGCAAAAAGCTCGTGCCCGAGACGATCAAGACCCACCGCAGCGCCCGCACGGTTGTCGAGATCAAGGACTGAAAGCACTTACAGGGTGGCCGCGCACCGTCCCCTCTCAGATTCCGAAATTCGCAAATTTTGAAGGGGTTCCTGCGTGCAACTTTCCCTCACTCGGGTCCGTCCAATCGCCTTGATCCGGTCTTTCCACGAACGTTGGAGGAAGACAACCGAGGTGACGGAGCGAACGGCATCAACGCAGAGAAACGGAGCAATGGAGACGAGCAGAGAGCTGGTGAAGTTTTGAGTTGTGAGTCCTGAGTGATGATTCCTGCGACCCCGATGAAGTCTGAAACTCACGACTCAAAACTCACGACTCAGGACTGACTTGTCTTCTCCGTTTCGTCTCCGTTCCTCCGTTCCTCTGTGTTTTACCGTTTCCTCCGTGACCTCTGCTGTCCGAGCGAAACCATGCTCGACAAACTGCGACAGGACGTGCGCGATGCACTCCGCCTCTGGCGGCGGCGCCCGACGTATGCGATGGTCGCGATTCTCACGCTCGCCATCGGTATCGGCGCCAACGCCGCCATGTTCAGCATCGTCAATGCGGTGCTGCTGCGGCCGCTGCCGTACGACGGCGCCGATCGCCTGGTCTCGATCTGGGGCCGCACGGCGGCATTTCCTCGCGGCCTCCTGACGTACAAGGAGTACGAGGAAATCCGCAAACAGAGCAGCACCCTCGACGCCGTTGCCTTGTATCTGCCGCAGAGTGTCAATCTCACCGGCGTCAGCGAGCCGCAGCGCCTCGTCGGCATCTTCGCATCCGGATCGTTTTTCGACGTGCTCGGCCTGAAGGCGGAGCGCGGCCGTCTCTACACGGAGGAGGAAAGCACGCCGGGCACCGTGACGCCGGTGGTTGTGCTCAGCCATCAGTTGTGGCGGCAGCGTTTCAATGAAGACCCGTCCGCGATCGGGTCGACGCTGACGCTGAACGGCACGCCGCTGACTGTCGTCGGCGTCATGGCGCCGCCGTTCGACACGAACACCGTTCCGCGCGCCGGCTATTTCATCAACGGCGATGTCTTCCTGCCGGCCGCGCACTTTCCGGCGCCGAGAGGCCTCTACGGCGCCGGGCCGGTGATGCTCGGCATCGGGCGCCTCAAGGCCGCCGCCGGTCTTGGCGCCGCAGGCGCCGAGCTCGACGTGGTCGGCAGACGCCTGCTCGCGGCGGACGCGAACGCGCAGGCGGGCAGGACGATCCTCGCCGAGCCGGCACAGGAGAGCGTCGTCGGGACGTCGCGCCCGGCGCTGCTCTTGCTGTTTGCTGCCGTGGGCGTCGTGCTGCTGATTGCGTGTGTGAACGTCAGCCACCTGCTGCTGGCGCGCGCGATCGATCGGCAGCGTGAGATCGCGCTCAGAGCGGCACTCGGCGCCAGCCGGACGGCGGTCGTGCGCCAGCTCACGGTTGAAGCGGCGCTTCTTGCGGCCGCCGCGTCGATCGCCGGCCTCGTGATTGGGCGGTGGGCGCTGCAGGGCCTGGTGTGGCTGCAACCGCCGTCGGTCCCAATCCCGGCTCGTGTTCCGCTCGATCGCCAGGTGCTGGCGTTTACCGGAGCGACCGGCATAGTCGTGGTCATGCTCTGCGCTCTGATGCCAGCCCTCCGCGCGTCGCGGCCCGACATCAGCCGCGTGCTCGCCGGATTCCGCCGCGCCTCCCGTTCCGGCCATCGCACGCGTGATGTCCTGATGGTTGCCGAGATGGCGATGTCAGTGGCGCTCGTGGCCGTTTCGGTCCTGTTGATTCAGAGCCTGCTGGCGGTCCAGCAGGTGCCGCTTGGTTTCGATCCCTCCAACGTCTTCACGCTGCAGTTCCGTCTCCCGCAGAACAAGTACTCCAGCCCCGACCAGATCGCGCGTTTTTTCAAGAGCGCGATCGAGCAGGTGCGTGCTGTGCCCGGCGTTCAGGCCGCGGCGCTCGTGCGGGCGGTGCCGTTCAGCGGCAACGGCGGCATGACGCCGTACGCGGTCGAAGGCCGCGCTCCAGTCGACCCGGGTTCGACGCCGCAGGCACGCCTGCACTTCGTCACGCCCGATTACTTCAAGACCATGAGAATTCCGCTGGTGAAGGGGCGGGATTTTACCGATCGTGACGATCTGCAGGCCCCGCTCGTCGCCGTGATCAACCAGACGTTCGCGCGACGCGAGTGGGCGGACGACGATCCGATTGGCAGGCACATCACGACACCCAACACCCAGGGACTGATCACAGTCGTCGGCGTCGTCGGCGACGCGAAGCACTACACGGCCACCGAACCCGACGTGCCCCAGTTGTATGTCGCGCACTATCAGGTGCCGCTGATCTTTTCGTCGCTGGTCGCTCGAACCGCTGTTCCTCCGGAAAGCCTCACGAACGCCATTCGGCAGGCAATCTGGGCTGTGGACAAGGACCAGCCCGTCTGGGCGATCCTGTCACTCCAGGCGCAGGTCGACAGCACGCGCGGTCCGTCGCGGTTCCTGGCGCTGCTTCTCGGCATGTTCGCGGGCGTCGCGCTGCTGCTTGCCGGCGTCGGCATTTACGGGATCACGAGCTACGCCGTCTCACAGCGGACGCACGAAATCGGCATCCGGCTGGCGCTGGGCGCCTCCGGCGAACGTGTGCTGCGCGAGGTCGTCGGCCACGGCGTGCGGCTCACCGTGGCAGGTCTCGCCATCGGGGTTGCCGCCGCCGTGGTGATGGCGCGCCTGGCCACCGCCGTGCTGTTCGGTGTCCAGCCGACCGATCCCGCCGCACTGATCGTGGCTGCGGTCGTCCTCGCGACCGTGTCGGTGGGCGCCTGCTATTTTCCTGGGCGGCGTGCCGCCCGCGTCGATCCTGTGATCGCCCTTACAGAAGAATAAACGAGCCAAGGACGCGAATGAGACAAAGGACACAAAGCGAAGACTGTGGTTTGAATTATCAGCCGATTTTTTTACCGGCCCTTCAGGTCTGCTTTACCATCTGCATATGCCCCAAACGACGCCATACACAACCGATCTCGGCGGGCGCGAGCCGCTTGCTGCGATGAGGGACACGGTCGACCGCATTCGCACGCTGGCGAGTCAATGGTCGCCTGCGCAGTTCGAGCGCAGCTACGCACCCGGCAAATGGAGCGGACGGCAGATCCTGATTCATCTCGCGCAGACCGAACTGGCGCTGGGCAACCGCGCCCGTATGGCCCTGTCGACGCCCGGGTACGTCGCCCAGGCCTTCGATCAGAATGTGTGGATCGGCCGCGACGCCGCGCTTGGCGGCCGCGAGGCGCTCGACGCGCTTGGCGCGATGTCGACAATGAACCGGTCGATGTTCGCGTCGCTGACGGGCGCGGATCGGGCCACGCCGCTCTCGCATCCGGAGTACGGCGCGTTGACAGTCGACTGGATCATCCACCAGATGGCCGGTCACTTGATTCACCATCTGAAGCAGCTCGAGCAGATTTGACGAGACGCAGGAAACGGAGGGGACGGAGGAAACGGTACAACAGGAACGGTGAAACGGAGACGGAACGGAGAAGACCTGACAGATTTCTCCGTTTATGTCGTTACCGGCGAAGCCTCGAGCCTCAAGGGCCCAAAGCCGCTCCGGCCCAAGGCCCAAGCCCAAAGCCCAAAGCCTAAAAAGTAAATCGCAGCCCGATCTGTCCAACGCGCTGCTCCGGGCGACGGAAATCGCCCGAGAACGTTGTCGGCTCGAGCAGATTGGGATCGGCGGTGCCGCTCGACGGCACGATGACGCGCGCCCGGAAGCCGCTCGGATTGAGCGCGTTGAACAGGTTGAACACCTCGCCAATCGCCTCCACGTTGGCGTGGCGCCCCACGTGGAACAGTTTCGAGACGCGGACGTTGGTCTGCGTCTGGGAATAACCACGCCCGCAGTTGACCGTCTCGCAGTCGCCGGTTTCCTTGAAGGTCGTGAACTCGGTGACCGCGCCGTTCGCCGGTTTGTTCGGGTCGAAGCTGTCGACGGCGTACGCCTTGGCGGGGATGTCGACCGCGTCGCCGTCGAGGTTCAGATCTCGTCCGTCGACCAGGTTGACCGGCAGCGCGGAGCGGAAGAAAAAGATCGGCGCCACCCGGACGCCGCCCTTGACCTCGAACACGGCGCTGAGCGAGATGAGGTGGCGTGCATCGGTTGTCAGGTTCGGACCGAGTTGCCGCGGGTCGTCGAACGGGTTCTTGGGATCCTGGATATTGGCGGTGTTCAGTTCGTCGGCCGCAGCGCCGATCGTGCTGACGCCGCGCTGCAGCGTGTAGTTCGTGCTGAAGTCGATACCGCCGGTGAGCCGCCGCCGGACGCTGAGAATCATGGCGTCGTAGCGGCTCCTCCCGCGGCTGACCGCCGGCCGATTGTTCATCGTATTCGGCGACAGGGTCGGGATGATGGCGGCCAGCATTCGCGTCGTCGATCCCGGAATGCGCTGGTTCACGCGCGGACGGAAATTCAGATCGCGACCGAGAGAGTTGACGTAGTCGACGCTCACGACCGTACTGCTCGATACCTCGCGCGAATATCCGGCGTTCGCCTGGATCTGATACGGCTGCTCGAGCCGCGGATCCACCCACTGGCCGAACAGCGGAAAGGCGCCCGGTGTCACCTGGTTCTGGCTCTGGATGTTCGCCACTGGCTGACCGACGGTGAAGAAGGTGCCGTTGGCATTTCTGATACCGGCCGACTCGGTCACGTTGAAGACCTGCCCGAACCCGTTGCCGGTGGAATCGGCCGCCGCGAACAGTACGTTGGAGTTCGTGTAGCCGACATCCGTGTAGATGCCCCACCCACCGCGGACGATATTCCTGCCGTCGCCGGTCGCGTCGAGCACAGCGCCGATACGGGGCTGAATGTTGTTGTGGTCCTCACGTGGATCGAGGGCGAAGTTCGTCAAGGCCGGGAACGAGCCGAGCAGGCCCGCTTGGGCCGCGGCCACGACCTTCATGTAATTCGGGTTCTTCGCCTCGTCAAACTGATACCCGGTCATGAGGTCGTAGCGGATTCCCAGGTTCACGGTCAGCCGATCGGCGACGCGCCAGTCGTCCTGGATGTAGGTCGCGAACTGCTTCAGCGGGATGTTGGCCGACGAGTCGCCGTCGCTGAGCGTGACGGACGAAAGCGGCCCGTTCTTGTCATTGGTCAAGTGGGTGTAGAAATACGCGCCTTTGCCGGTGTTGAACGTGATGAACAGACGCGGCTCGTTGATGAAATTCACGCCGGCTTTGAAGTCGTGACCGAGTCCGCCCATTCCCGTGGCACGCCAGGAAAAGTCGTCGCGGAACTGATACTGAGCACGTAAACCATATAGTAGAGGTTCAGGACAGGCAAAACGGGCAGAGCGGCAGGACGGCAGGGCGGGCACGAGGGGCAGGACGGGCGCTGGAGCGGCAGGACGGGCAGGCAGGAGTGTCAGGCGGAAGCCCGCACAGCAATCCGCTCCGACCGAACTCCGACTGCACTCCGACCGAAGTCCGATCGAGGTCTGATGGCAGTCCGACCTCGGTCGCAGCGCAGTCGGACCGAAGTCCAACCCTACTCAGCGTAACGACCTGAGCAAACGCTCGACTTCCGGGCGCTGTGGGGCGCCCGCCGGAAGCCGCGACAGAAGGTCCCGCGCCGCAGCGGCGGCGTCGGATCGCCGCCCGGATCGGGCATAGGCGAGCGCCAGGTTGAAGCGGGCCTCGTGGAGATCCGGATCCGCGGCCAACGCTTCCTGCAGATACCGGATCGCGCCGGCGTTATCGCCGCGCGCGGAGCGTGCAATCCCCAGATTGGCGCGGACCGCCGGGTTGTCGGGCTCCAGCCGCCCGGCTTCGGTCAGCGCGCGCTCAGCGCCGTCGAGATCATTTGCCTGGCCGAGACACGTGGCGAGTCCGAGATAGGCATCCACCGCTGCCAGACCGGCGTCGAGCGCCGCGCGGAACTCCGGCAGCGCGCGGGCGCAGTCACCCCTCTGCAGCCGCGCATACGCGAGCCGCAAACGCGCCTGCCCGTTGCGAGGGTCGTCGCGCACGATGGCTTCGAGCGCCGACACGAGCGCCTCCCCGGTCAATTCGCCCGACGTGACCTGCGCGATTCGCGCGGCCAGCTCGCGGCGCTCTTTCGGATCCGGGCGCTTCACGCCACCGGCGCGCCGCGATTCGGCGCTATACCCGAGTGCGCGCAGCCGCTCCGCCGCTGACGGATCGGGGGCGCGATCGGAGCCGAGACCGTCGCCCGAGTAGCGGCCGACGCGGTTATCGAGACGGCGAACAACGGCCTCATGCCCACCGGCCACATTGATCTGTTCGGCGGCATCCTGGCTGGTGTCGTACAGCTCGGGCTGCGGCGCCGCGATCAACTTCCATTGGCCGGAGCGGATTGCGCGGAGCGGCGCCCAGCCGAACTCCACGAGCGGCGCAAACGATTCCGCATACAGCTCCCGGGACGGCAGTCGTCTCCCCTCGAGCGCAGGCGTGAGATCGATGCCGTCAGCGTCCTTCATCTCCACGCCGAGCAGGCGCGCGGCGGTCGGCGCGATGTCCGCCAGCGTGACCGGCTCGGCGATCCGACGCCCGCGGCCCTGGCCGTCCAAGGCCGTCAACCCCGGCACCCGCATCACCAGCGGCACCTGGAGCGTCGTGTCGTAGACGAAGATGCTGTGCGCGTACTCGCCATGCTCGCCGAACGACTCGCCGTGATCGCCGGCAGCGACGACGATCGTGTCCGACAGCCGTTCGCCGAGCGCGTTCAGCAGGCGGCCGATCTCGCGGGTCGCGGCCGCAATCTCGCCGTCGTAGCGCTCGAGCACCGGCCGGGACGTGTCCTCGCCGTACGGCGCGTGCGGCTCGAAGACGTGGACCCACAAGAAGAACCGGCCTGGTAGGGTAGGTGGGGCAGGTAAGGCGGGTGGGGCAGGCGGGCCAGGCCCGTTCACGGCACCGATCGTGGACAACCAGCCGATGGCTTCGCCGATCACCGCGGATGCCGGCCGCTCATTCGCCGGCCGGCCATCGGGTCCGCGACCGAGCCGATCGCTGTAGACGTCGAAGCCGCGGTCGAGGCCGAACTGGTGATCGAGCGGAAACGCTGCGACGAACGCGGCGGTCCTGAACCCGCGGTCGTGCAGCAGCGTGGCGAGCGTCGGCACGTTCGGTGATGCACGCAAGCCGTTGTCGCGTGCGCCGTGGCCTGGAGGGTATCGCCCGGTGAGAATCGTGGCGTGCGAGGTCAGCGTGATCGGCGCCGCGGCATACGCGCGCTCGAACAGCACGCTGCCGGCAAGAGCGTCGAGCGCTGCGGTGTTCCCGCGCGCGTACCCGTACGCGCCAACGTGATCGGCGCGCAGCGTATCGATGGTGATCAGCATGAGGTTTCTTGCCTGCGCGGCGCCGGCGGAACGACTGCCAGGCCCGCAGCTCACAGAGACAATGAGGCACCCGCCGCACGCGAGGAATGTTCTGAATCGGGAAAGTCGATTGTTCCGCCATTGCCGAGCATCGGGGCCCGATGGTCTCGCTCGATGCATCTCGGCCCGACGCATCATCGTCCGCGAGCGCGGGAGAGCGGAGCTTCAGGGGGGTGCAGCGCGCCCGGCAACCTCGTCGCCGCTTCTTTTTCTCGAGACGCTCCCGCGGCTGCCAGCACGCGCCGGTCCTCTTCGGCAGCCCGGACCGGCCGACCGCTCTCCTGCAACGCGATGCCGAGGTTGAGCCGCGCCTCGACCAGATCGGGTGCCGACGCCAGCGCCCGCTCGAGCCAGGCCACCGCTTCGCCCGGCCGCCGCGTCTCAACGAGCAGCACGCCAAGTCCGTTTGCCGCGTTCGCCGTCAGCGGCGAGATGTCCAGCGCCTCGCGGTAGGCTTTTTCGGCAGCCGCGCGATCGCCGAGCGCGCGGCGCGCATTGCCGAGATTTGCCAGGTGGGACGCGTTATTCGGATTGCTCACAGCCGCCCGCTCGAATTCGGCCGCAGCGTCCTCGAGTCGTCCGCCATCGATCGCAAGGTCAAGTGGCGTCATCTGGCGAGCGTGTTCTGCAGCGCGTCGAAGAGCACCTGCGACGCTTCACTGATGCTGGCAAGCGGCACGTGCTCGGCATCGCCGTGCATGGAGGCGGCGGTCTCGGCCGGGATGATCGCCGGGAAGATCCCGTAGCTCCTGGCGCCTTTCGGCCGGAACGCATTGGCGTCGGTGCCGTAAGGAATCAGTATCGGCGTGACGATCGCATCCGGATGGCGCCGTGTGATCGCCGCTTCGAGTTGACGATAGAGCGGCGTGTCCTGAGGCGTCAGGACCGGGTCGTCCGATTCGTTGACGACTTCGATCGTCAGTGCCGGGTCCCCCAACCGCCGCCTCACTTCCGCTATCCATTGATCCTTGGTGGTTCCGGGCAGCACGCGGCAGTCGAGGCCGGCTTCGGCGACCGATGGAATGACATTGATCTTCGGCGGATCGCCGACACCCGATTTCAGCCAGGTGAGGGAGATGGTGGACTGCTGGATGGCGTTGGTGAACTTGTTCGCTGCCAGGGGACCCACTCTCGCCTTCATCACCTCCACGATAGTCTGAGAACGACCCGACGGGGACGAAAGCGGACGGGCGTCCAGCAGCCTCGCGATCGCCCGGATCAGGCGATCGTTCGGGTTCTGATCGTGCGGCTGACTGCCGTGGCCGGCCACGCCCTGGGCGCGGACTTTCAGCCAGACGATTTTCTTTTCGGCCACGGCAATGCCGTAGACCAGCTTGCCGGCGGCAAACAGGTCGCGGCTGCCGAAGCCGCCCTCGTCGATCACATACTCGGGATCGAGCTCGTCGTAATGATTCGCGATCATCCAGCGGGCGCCGAGCGCACCGCCGACCTCCTCGTCGGGTTCAGCGAGCAGAATCACGTCGCGGGCGAGCGGCACGCGTTCCCGCTTCAACCGCAGGAATGCGAGGATCTGCGCGACAGCCTGTCCTTTCATGTCGAACGACCCGCGCCCCCACATGTTGCCGTTCTGCACCACGCCGGCGAAGGGGTCGACTTGCCACTGGCTGCGGTCGGCGGGCACCACGTCCATGTGATTGAGCAGGAGCAGCGCCTTACCGGCGCGCGGCGAGACGGTGGCTGCCAGGCGCGCATAGACAATGGCCTTGCCAGGTGCCGACTCGTAGCGCGTCACCGGGATGCCTTCGCGCTGGAGGATGCCGGCGAGGAAGTCGGCCGCTTTCCCCGTGTCGCCGGGCGGGTTTGACGTATCGATGCGGACGTACTCCTGCAGCAGCCGCGCGGCTTCGTCCGGCGGCTGCGCAATGGTCGAATGGCCTGTCGTCACGAGCAGGAGCCCGATGACCGCCGCCGCCATCATCGGGCTGAGGCTCGGCCCGCCGCGCGGAGCATCATCTCTCATCGACGGCTGAATACTGCTCATATCGACTCGAATGCTCCAGTCTCGCGGTTCTTCCGCACCCGATCCCACGCAAAGCAGCGCCCGTTCATGGCCAGGTACACGCCCGGCGGCAGCACCTGGACGAACGACAGCGCACTTCCGAGATTGAACAGGCCGTCGGAGCTGCCGAAGGCATACGGCACCATCGCGCCGGTGAGAACGATCGTCTTGGCCGCCAGCCGGTCTTCTCCCGCCAGGGCGCGCGCCGTCTCGACCATCGTATCGGTGCCGTGGGTGACGAGGATCCGCATCTCGGCTGCCTGCCGGCACTGCCCGACGATAATGGCGCGATCGGCGTCTGACATGTCCAGGCTGTCGATCATCATCAATGTCCTGATCGAGACGTCCACTCGACAGCGGCCGAGCCGAAGCATCTCCGGCAGATGGGTATCTGTGAAAGCCAGTGTGCCGGTCAGCTCGTTGTACTCCTTGTCGAACGTGCCGCCGGTCACGAAGATCCGTACCACGAGCCCACTATAATATTCGCGCTCTCATGCGTGGCACGGTGAACGCTCGATCGCGGATGGACTCCATCCAGGCGCCGATCGTCCAGGTCATCGGCGACCTGATCCGTCAGGTGCCGGGCACGATTTCGCTCGGGCAGGGCGTCGTGCACTTCGGTCCGCCGCCAGTGGCAATCGAGATGGTGCGGCACGGGCTGTCGAACCGCGAGACGCACGAATACCAGGACGGCTTCGGAAACCGCGCCCTCATCGGGGTGATCGAAGACAAGCTCGCTCGCGAGAACGGCATCGACGTCGCGCGGGGCAGCCGCGTGATGGTCACGGCGGGCGGCAATATGGCATTCGTCCACGCCGTCATGGCCATGACCGAGCCGGGCGATGAAATCATCCTGCCGGTGCCGTTCTATTTCAATCACGAGATGGCGATTCAGATGGCGGGCTGCGTCGCGGTCCCGGTGCCGACCGACAGCCGCTATCAGCTCGATCTCGAGGCGATCCGGCGCGCGCTCACTCCGCGCACGCGCGCCATCGTCACCGTGTCGCCGAACAACCCGACCGGCGCCGTCTACCCGGAGGCGGCGCTCCGAGCGGTCAATCAGCTCTGTGCCGATCGCGGGCTCTTTCACATCAGCGACGAGGTGTACGAGTATTTCACGTACGGCACGGCCCGGCATGTGTCCCCGGCGTCATTTGCCGGCGCCGACGCGCACACGGTGTCGTTGTATTCGCTGTCGAAGGCCTACGGCGTTGCCGGATGGCGGCTGGGATACATGGTGTTCCCGCAGCGCCTGACGGAAGCCATCGCGAAGGTGCAGGACACGGTGCTCGTCTGTCCGCCCGTGATCTCGCAGGTCATGGCTCTCGCCGCTCTGGAAGTGGGCCGGGGCTATTGCGGCCGTCATCTTCGCGGCCTTGCGGAGGTCCGCGATGTGGTGACCGGCGCGCTGCGCTCGCTTGAACCGCAGTGTACTGTGCCGCTCGTGGATGGTGCGTTCTACTGCTTCGTCCGGGTGAATGCCGCGGTCGATCCGATGCACGTGGCCGAACGCCTGATCCGCGAGCACCGGGTTGCCGTCATACCGGGACCGGCATTTGGTGCCGCTGAAGGCTGTTATTTCCGCGTCGCGTTCGGAGCACTCGAGAAGGATGCCGTCGCCGAGGGGATCGGCCGGCTGGTCAGCGGTCTTCGCGAAATCCTCGATTCCGTGTAGTGCGGACCTTCAGGTCCGCGTGCACGGCAGGCCTGGCCACCTCCGCCAAGGCGACGGTGGTCCGCCGTAGCTTCAGCGAAGGCGGAAGGCCTGCACGACAACGATATGTTGGGAGGTTCGGGCGATGGCGTCGGTCTTGTGGTTGATCGTGGCGCTCCTCGCCGTGCTGGTGGCGTTGCGGATGGCCGGCGGCCTTGCGGGTCTCCTCAGCACGCTGCTCATCGGAGGCATTGCCGGCTGGCTGGCCGGACACTACCTGCGCGGCCGCGGATTCGGAATCGTCAGGAACGTGCTCATCGGCATCGTCGGCGCCGTGGTTGGCGGAATCCTGTTCCGTCTGCTCGGGCTGTATTCGGTCGGATTCATCGGATCGCTGGTCACGGCAACAGTGGGTGCGATTGTGCTGTTGTCGGTTGTTCGATGGCTGCAGACGTCGTGACGGCCGGACACTACCTGAGAATGAGAATGTTGACACCCATCGCGAGGCGATCATGATCAAGCGCCAGGCCAATCGCGCCGCCGTCGTCGTTGCGGTCGGCGTCATGTCGTGCTTCGTGCCGCGCTCCACATGCGCGCAGACAGTCGGTGCCAGCCTTCAAGGTATCGTGACCGATTCGAGCGGCGCCGCCATTCCGAACGCCGACGTCGTCGTCATCAGCACCGCCACCGGCGGCGTGTGGGACCTCAAGACCGATTCGACCGGACACTATCGCGTTCCCGTCCTGCAGCCGGGCGTCTACGAGATTCACGTCTCGCAGACAGGTTTTCAGCCGGTGGTCAGGCGCGATGTGGAGCTGGCTGTCGGCCAGAACGCGGTCATCGACGTCAAGCTCGAGCTCGGTCGCATTTCCGAAGAGATGACGGTCACGGGCGCGTCGCCAGTGGTCAACACCACGTCCGGCGCGGTCAGCGGGCTGGTCAGCGACAAAGAGATTCGTGAGCTGCCGCTCAACGGCCGATCGTTCCAGCAGCTCGCGCTGCTGCAGACGGGCGTCACGCCGGCGCTGGCCGCCGGCAACGACGTCGTCGGCGGCCGTACGCCGAAAATCTCGATCAACGGTGCACGGCCCGAGCAGAACAGCTTTCTGCTCGACGGAACCGACATCAATAACGTCTACAACAAAACGCCCGGATCGTCCGCCGGCGTGCTGCTCGGCGTCGAAGCCGTGCTCGAGTTCCAGGTCCTCACGAACGCGTACTCGGCCGAGTTCGGCCGATCGGCCGGCGGCGTAGTCAATGCGGTCACCCGGTCGGGAAGCAATGCCGTCCACGGATCCGCATTCGAGTTCTACCGGAACTCGGCGCTCGACGCGAAGAACTACTTCGACCCGCAGGACAAGCCGATTCCCGATTTCTATCGCCATCAGTTCGGCGGCGTCTTCGGCGGCCCGATCACGAAGGACAGGACGTTCTACTTCGTGGCATTCGAGTCGCTCATCGAGCGCCTCGGCGTGACCGGTGTCACTGCCGTTCCCGACGACGATGCGCGGCGCGGCGTTCTGCCGGGGCGGACGGTCACGCTGCATCCGGCCATTCCCGCGTACCTCGAGACGCTCTTTCCCCGCGCGAACGGGCGCTCGCTCGGCGGCGGTGCGGCCGAATACCTCTTCACCGAGACGCAGCCCACCGACGAATATTTCGGGCAGCTGCGGATCGACCATCGCTTCAAAGGCGGCGACAGCGTGTTTGGACGATATACGTTCGACGACGGCCGCGTCGACCGGGTGCCGGCCAGCAAGCCGCCAGTGTCGATCACAAAAGAACACTCACGCAATCAGTACCTGACCGTCGAGCACCAGCACCTCTTCTCGCCGGCGCTGTTGAACACGCTCAAAGGCGGAATCAACCGATCGGTGTCACTGGCCGACAACCTGCGGACCATCGACATCCCCTCTTCGCTGTCGTGGCTGCCCGGCGAGAAGTTCGGCTACATGACGATTACCGGCCTCGTCACGGAAATGGCCGGCGACTTCAGGCTGCCGCGCAACGACTACCTGACCAACTGGCAGCTCGGCGACACCCTGTTCTGGACGCGCGGTGCTCACGCGGCGAAGTTCGGCTTCCAGAGCCAGCTGCTGCAGTTCCATCAGAACACCACGAGTCAGCAGGGCGGGATCGTGACCTTTCCGAACCTCGCGGCGTTTCTCCAGGGTCAACCGAGCAACGTCGACTTTGCTGTTCCCGGCCTGATCGATCCGATTCGCGACTACAAACAGTGGCTGTTCGGATTTTTCGCGCAGGACGATGTCCGGGTCCGCGCGAACCTGTCGCTGAATCTGGGACTGCGGTACGAATTCATCACCACGCCGACCGAGGTCAATGGGAAGCTCTCGAACCTGCGGTCGGTGACCGATTCGACGCTGACGATCGGCGATCCGTGGCACTCGAATCCTTCGCTGAAGAACTTCGCGCCGCGTCTCGGCGCTGCCTGGGATCCGTCGGGGAAGGGAACCACGTCGGTGCGCGCCGGGTTCGGGCTGTTCTATGACGAGATCCTCCCGAAGTACTACTTCTTCTCGGGAAGTCTGAATCCGCCGTTCACGACGCGGACCACGATTGCCAACCCGCCGTTCCCGAACGTCATGGCGAACTTCAATCCCAACGCGCCAATCCGGGCGCAGCTGCAGACGATCAACTTCGACCTGCAGAGTCCGTTCATCACCCAGTACAACATCGGGGTGCAGCGGGCGCTCGTGGCCGATTGGGACGTGTTCGCCGGCTACGTCGGATCGCGCGGGCGCAACCTGATGAGGCTGGGCGACGCGAACCTCGCGCCTGAGACGATCGTGAACGGCGTGAAGACGTATCAGCCCGCGCTCGGCCGCCGCAATCCGAATTTCGGGCCAGTCTTCCAGCGCGTCACAGACGCGCGCTCGTTCTACGATTCCTTGCAGCTGAGCGTGATGAAGCGCTACTCGAAGGGGCTGCGCGCGCAGGTGTCGTACACGCTCGCGAAATCGACGGACGACTCCAGCGGGATCAATTCGCAGGACTTCGACAACGTCGTCCAGTACGGCCTGGATTGGTACGATCCCGTGTACGATCGCGGGCCCTCCGCCTTTCAGGCCCGCCACAACCTCACGTTCAACTGGAGCTGGGACATTCCTGCAGGAGCGTCGCTGAACGGCATCGCGGCGGGTGTGCTCAAGGGATGGCAACTGAATAACGTGACGACCGTGCAGAGCGGCCAGCCGTTCACCGTGCGGCTCGGGTTCAATCGATCCGGCAACCTGAATACCACCGGTTTCTCGATGAACGAGCGGCCCGATCTCAAGGCCGGTTATTCGAGCAATCCTGTACTCGGCGGTCCGGATCGGTACTGGGACATCAACGCGTTCGCGCTCCCGGCGCCGAACACGCGCGGGAATCTCGGGCGGAATACCCTGGTCGGCCCCTGGCTCTTCAACGCCGACGTGTCGCTGGTCAAGACGTTCGCGCTCCGCCCGCAGCAGTCGGTGCAGGTGCGCCTCGAAGCATTCAACATCCTGAACCGGCCGAACTTCGCCGTTCCCTCCGGACGGATTGTTTTCACCAACGCCGCCGGCGACGTGGCACCGAACTGGGGCCGGATCACGTCGACGGTGACGACGTCGCGGCAGGTCCAGATCGGGGCGAAGTACCTGTTCTGATGTGAGGATTCAAGAGCGCAACCTCGCCGCCGCCGGCATCGTGTAGCGCACGCCTTCAGGACTGCCTCAGCGTGGTGAAAAAATCGGCAGGCGGCCCTCTGGGGCGCACGCCTTCAGGCCTGCATCACGGCCGCCGGGGCAGCGCCGAAGGGCTGCGTTACAGGTGACATAAGGGCAGCGGGGCAGATTTTCCTGACAACATAAACAAATGCTCCCCGTTTCCGACGCCCCTGTCTTCGACGCGCGGGCGGTGACGAAGGTCTATGACATGGGCGAGGTCAGCGTGCAGGCGCTGCGGGGGGTCGACTTCACGCTCTTTCCGGGTGAATTCGTCGTGCTGCTCGGGCCCTCGGGCTCGGGCAAGTCGACGCTGCTGAACATCCTGGGCGGCCTCGACGTGCCGACCTCTGGTGCGGTTGTCTATAAGGATCACGACCTGACATCGGCCACCGAAGCGGAGCTCACCGAATACCGGCGCACGCACGTCGGTTTCGTCTTCCAGTTCTACAACCTGATTCCGAGTCTGACCGCACGGGAGAACGTCGCGCTGGTCACCGACATCGTCGAGCGTCCGATGACTGCCGAGGAAGCGCTGGCGATGGTGGGACTCGAGCACCGCCTCGACCATTTTCCGGCGCAGCTCTCGGGCGGCGAACAGCAGCGCGTCGCCATCGCGCGTGCGATTGCGAAACGGCCCGACGTCCTGCTGTGCGACGAGCCGACCGGGGCGCTGGACATCACAACCGGCGTGGTGGTGCTGGAGGCACTCCAGCGGGTCAACCGCGAGCTCGGCACGTCGACCGTGGTGATCACCCACAACGCGGCAATCGCGCACCTGGCGGACCGGGTGGTGCGGCTGGCTGACGGGCAGATTGCCGGGATCGAGCGCAACGCGGCCAAGCGCAGCGCCAGGGAACTGCAATGGTGACGCTGCCGCGAACGCTCCGCGCCCTGGATCGAAAGCTGCTGCGCGATCTGTGGGAGATGAAAGGGCAGTCGCTCGCCATCGCCTCGGTCGTTGCCGCGGGCGTGACGATGTTCGTCATGTATCTTTCGAACTTCGACTCGTTGCAGCGCACGCGCGCGTCCTACTACGCGCTCGCGCGCTTCGGCGACGCCTTCGCGCTGATGAAGCGCGCGCCGGCCAGCCTCGAGGCGCGCATCGCCGCGATTCCGGGCGTCGAGGTGGTCGCGACGCGCGTCGTCGCCGACGTGACGCTCGACGTTCCGGGGATGGCCGAACCGGCGGCCGGCCGGCTGATCTCCGTCCCCGACGAGGGACGGCCGCGGTTGAACGACGTCTCCCTGCGCCGCGGGCGCTGGCCGGAGACGACGCGCGCAGACGAAGTCCTCGCCAGCGAGATGTTCTGCGAAGCCAACGGCTTCAATCCCGGGGATCGTGTGGCCGCCGTCATCAACGGCCGCCGGCGCTGGCTGACGATCGTGGGAATCGCGTTGTCGCCCGAGTACGTCTACGCGATCCGGCCGGGTGAGATCGTGCCGGACCGGCGCCGGTTCGGGATCTTCTGGATGCGGCGCCGGCCGCTCGCGGCGGCGTTCAACATGGAAGGCGGCTTCAACGATGTCTCGGTCGCCCTCGCTCGCGGCGCCCGCGCGGCCGACGTCATCGCCGGCCTCGATCGCCTCATCGAGCCGTACGGCGGCCGCGGCGCGATCCCGCGGTCGCTGCAGGCGTCGGCCTGGACGCTCGACAACGAGCTGCGGCAGCTGCAGACGTTCGGCGTCATGATTCCGGCCATCTTCTTGGGCGTGGCGGCGTTCATCCTGAACGTGGCGCTGACGCGCGCGCTGGCGCTGCAGCGCGCGCAGATTGCCGCACTCAAAGCGCTCGGCTACGCGAACCGGGAGCTCGCCTGGCATTACATCAAGTGGGGACTCGTCATCGCCGCCGCCGGCGCCCTCGCCGGCGTCGCGACGGGTGCGTGGCTCGGTGCCAGCCTGATTCGGCTGTACAACCAGTATTTCCGGTTTCCTCTCCTCGACTATCACCTTTCGCCCGGCGTCGCCGTCGCCTCGGTGATCGGCAGCCTGGTTGTCGCCGGTCTCGGCGCGCAGTCAGCGGTCCGGCGCGCCGTCCGCATCCCTCCGGCCGAGGCGATGCGGCCCGAATCGCCGGTGCGCTATCGTCGGAGCGTCCTCGAGCGATCGTGGCGCGGCGTCGGGCTGACACCGGCGACGCGGATGATCCTGAGAAACCTCGAGCGCCAGCCGATTCGATCGCTCATGTCGATCGTCGGCATCGCGTTCGCCGCCGCAGTGCTGTTCGTCGGACTGGCGTTCATCGACGTGATGGCGCTGCTGATCAACGAGCAGTTCGACCTGAGCATGCGCCAGGACGCGACCATCAGTTTCGTCGAACCGCGCTCCGCCCGCGCGTTGTCGGCGGTCCGCCACCTTCCGGGCGTGATGGACGTCGAGGCCGTGCGCAGCGTCCCGGTCCGGCTGACCGCCATGCACCGCTCGCGCACACTCGTGATCACCGGGCTTCAGGCCGACGCGCGGCTGAATCGCGTCGTCAATCGTGCCGGGCGCCCCGTGCCGCTGCCCGCCGACGGGCTCGTCCTGTCGAAGATGCTCGGGCAGATCCTCGACGTGGCGCCGGGCGAGCCCATGCACGTCGAAGTGCTCGAAGGCGCGCGGCCGGTGCGCGACCTGCGGTTGGCGGGTTTCGTCGACGACAGCCTCGGGCTGCAGGCGTACATGCGCATCGAGGCCGTCCGGCGGCTGCTCGGCGAGAGCGAGGTGATGACCGGCGCCGCCGTGACGCTCGATCCGGCCGCGGTCGAGCGCTTCTACCGGACCGTCAAGCTGGTGCCGGCGGTGGCGGGAGTGGCGCTGACCAGCACGATGCTGCAGAACTTCCGCGAGACGATGGCGGAGAACATGAACCTGCAGATCTTCTTCAACGTGCTCTTCGCCGGCATCATCGCGTTCGGCGTTGTCTACAATTCCGCGCGGGTGTCGCTCTCCGAACGCGAGCACGAGCTGGCCAGTCTGCGCGTGCTCGGCTTCACCCGCGCCGAGATCTCGCTCATCCTGCTCGGCGAGCTGGCGCTGCTGACCGTCCTGGCCCTGCCGCTCGGCGCGGTGATCGGGTACGTGCTCGGCCGTTCGATCATGCTCGGGTTCAACAACGAGGTCTACCGGCTGACGTTCGTCGTCGCGCCCGCGACGATCGCCTGGTCGTTCCTCGTGGTCATGGCCGCAGCATTTGTTTCCGGCCTCGTCGTGCGCCGGCGGCTCGATCGCCTCGATCTCGTGGCCGTCCTGAAGACCCGCGAATGACGTCCGTCCTCAGATTGCTGCGTAACCGACGCCTGCTCATTTCGGTCGCGGTCGTCGCCGGACTGCTCGCCGTCGCCCTGTGGCCGTCACGGATCGCGGTGGACACGGCGATCATCACCCGCGGGCCGCTCGTGGTGACGGTCGACGAGGAAGGATCGACACGCGTGCGTGACCGGTTCATCGTCTCCGCGCCGGTTGCCGGCCGTGTCCTCCGGATCGAGCTCGAGCCCGGCGACCCCGTCAAACGGGGCCAAGCGGTGGCGCGCGTCCGCGCCGAGGCGCCACCGCTGCTCGACGCGCGCACCAGAGCCGAAGCACAGGCCGCGCTCGAGAGCGCGCGGGCGGCGCTGGGCGGGGCCCGCGCCGAAGAGCAGCGCGCACGCGCGGCGCTGACTCAGACCGAACGGGACCTGGCGAGAGTGCGCGAGCTGGCGGAGAGCCGGGTGGTGGCGAAGCAGGAGCTCGAGACGCGCGAGGCCGAGCGGCAGGCGGCGCAGGAGTCGGCGAACGCCGCGGCATTCGCCGTCCGTGCCGCGCAGTCCGATCTGCAGCGGGCGCAGGCCCGGCTCGCGCCGACGAGCGCCGACGCGGCCGGCCGCGTCATCACGGTGACCGCACCTGTAGACGGCGTGGTGTTGAAGCGCGTGCGGGAAAGCGAGACGGTCGTGCCCGCAGGCGATCCGCTGGTCGAGATCGGCGATGCCAGCCGCCTCGAAGTCGTGGCCGACCTGCTCTCCACGGATGCGGTGCGTGTCAGGCCAGGCGCGCGCGCGATCATCGAGCAATGGGGCGGCGAGCAGCCGCTGGCAGCCCGCGTCCGGCGGATCGAGCCGTCCGGATTCACCAAGATCTCCGCCCTCGGCGTCGAGGAGCAACGGGTCAATGTGGTGCTCGACTTCGCCGATCCGCAGGCGGCCGCCGGGGCCGCGCTCGGAGACGGCTATCGCGTCGAGGTGCGGGTCGTCCTCTGGGAAACGACGAATTGCGTCAAGGCACCTACCGGCGCGCTGTTCCGCGACGGTGAGCGATGGGCCGTATACGCGGTCGCGAATGGGCGCGCACGCCGGGTGCTCGTCGAGCTCGGACACCAGACCGGACAGGAGGCAGAAATCACGTCCGGTCTGTCCGAAGGCACACGCGTGATCCTGCACCCCGGCGACACGCTTGCCGATGGTGCGCGCGTCAAGGAACGGACCGCTGATGCTGGCGTCCCGTGAGCTTTCATGCTCACAAGGAGCATAAGTTCTTCTACCCCACCGTATAGAGGTTCAGACCATGGCGGGCCGAGAATGCTACCACTGCAAGCAGTGGGTCGAGGAAGGCGAGGCGCACGACTGCTGGACGACCACTGAAGCGGCGCTGACCCAGGACCTCTCGGAGGACCTGCGGGACGCCTGGGAGCGGCTGCGCGAGACCGCCGTCTCCTTCGGCGATCAGCGGATCTACGCGTCCCACAGCTCGATCATGTTCTCGCGCAAGGCCTGTTACTTCTTCGTCCGTCCGAAGCGGAATTTCCTCGAGGTCTGCGTGTTCCTCGGGCGCACGGTCAAGGCTCCCCAGGTGCGGCGCGTCGTCCGGGCGTCGAAATCCAAGATGGCGCATCTCGTTCAGATCAGGCACCGCGACGAGGTGGAGGCACCGATTACAGACTGGCTCCAGGAAGCGTACGACTTGTCTGGCGTGCTGTCCGCAAGGGCTGTAGCGAAGCGTGCCACATCACGGTCGAGAGCCAAGCCGAAGGTGAAAGCCACGCGCGTTCGCACCGTCAGGAAAGCAAGACGGCGCTGAACCGAGTCGAACAGCGAAGGAGTCTGGTTTTCCCGCTCTGTCTCCGTTCATCTGCGTTCTATCGTTTTCCCCGTCCGCTCCGTTATCGCCGGAAGGCGAACGGAGGAGCAGAGGAACGGTATGACACAGAGAAACAGAGCAACTGAGACGAACAGAGAAACTCAGAACTCACGGAGCGTGTGAAGAATTGACACGTTTGGGCGCCTTTGGAAACCACAACGCTCACAAAGATCACAAAGAAGATGGCTTCTTTGTGGCCTTTGTGGTCTTTGTGGTTTGATTTGGCAGGCGATTCTTTTTCACAGGCTCTCAGAACTCAGAACTCAAACTCACAACTACTTGTACCAATACCTCGTTCGCTTCGCCCATTCACTCTGCGGAAACAGTCGGTGCAATGTCTGGAACGCTTCTCGTGACAGTTCCCATCTCGGCGGCTCCGCGTCGGCGCAGCTCCGGCGCCAGCCATCGACGATCCGGGCGAGGGTTTCGGCGGCATTCAGGTCGTCCGGCTTCGCTTTCGCCCACTTGATCGCTTCGGCGGCCAGATACGCGCGCGCGGGCCCGATGCCGACAAGCGCGGTCACTTCGCGGTCCACCGCGGCCCGCTCAGCGTTGCTGAGGAACTCCGGGTACGGCACCACACGCTGCGGATACAGCCACTCCATCCAGGCCGTGTCGGGAAACCTCGTGATCTCCGATCCGCACCACCAATTCACATGGAACACGTAATCGAGCTTCCTGGCCGGTTCGGCCGCCTCGTAAGACCGTTCGTCCTCCCCACCCGGCACATCCGCGCGCAGGCCTGGCGTTCGTGCCAGCAGGTAGACGGCGGCGCGATGGCGATCGTCCGCACCCGCCGCAGTGAGATATCGCTCGAGGTCCGTCTGCAGGGCCGGCGCCAGTTCCCGCAGGATGCGGGCGGCCTGGCGTGCGGACTCGTCGCGCTCGAGCACAACTGCACGCACAAAGGCTGCTGCGGCGACACGCAGCCTGAGCCGGGCGGGAAGGACGTCCGAGCGGACGGCATCCACGAGGCGGTCGAGCGGAAGCCGCGACGTGAAGACAACGGCGGCATCCTCGCCGAGCGCCGGCTGGTTGTAGTCGCGCCCGTCGGGAGGAAGACCCTGCCTGTCGATGGTCTGCCGCTGCACGATCGTCCGCGGCGCGCTGGTGAGCAGTTCGTCCAGCGTCCGGGCGAGCATGGCTCGTTCGGCGTTCAGGAGGTTCACAGCGTCCGGCAGGAATCCGGGAGCGGCCTTCGCCGGCAGCGTCGCCAGCAGCGCGCGCGCGTCGTTCCGCCGCGCGCCGGCGGACAGGTTACGTACCAGCAGAAACGCGATCGTTGGGAACGCCGCCGACGTCTTCTCAACGGATCGTGCGGCATCAACGATCGAGCCGCCCGCGGGGTGGCCAGCGGGAAGATGCCAGAGCGCCGCGACCAGCCACGGGATCGAATGCGAGGCTTCCCATCGTTGCTCGATGTGCGGAAAATCGCCGGCCCCTTGCTGCATCGCCAGCACCCAATCGGTCAGGTCATCGCCCTCGGTGAGAGCCGGTCGATTGCGCGCCTGATCGTCGTCGACAAGTCGATCGAGCAGGACGCGATAATCGATCAATTGCTGGTTCGAGACGGTTGCCGACGTTGAAAGGATTTTCGAGAGCGCGTGCACGCGCTCGACCGGACGGACGCGGACGGCAATGAAGTCGAGCAGCGCCTGCGCCGGACGATGCAGCGGCGAGGCTTCGGGATCGTCAAGCGTGGCGTGCAGATCAGCTTCAGCATCTGCAAACGAGCGGCTGGCAGGCCGGTTCTCTGCCGCGACTGTGGCCAGACGTATATTCGCGCGAGCGGCCAGATAGCGGCCGTAGGGCCGCCAGGGCGACGATCGATCTTCGGCGATCGCGCGAAATCGCCGGCCGGCTTCCTCGTACTGCATCGCGTAGAAATACGCCGCCGCCGTCTGGTACTCACGGTCGGCCCGAATGATCGGATGCGCGGAGGGGGCCGCCGGTTCGGGCAGCACGAGCATCTCCTCGGAGCAGTTCCGGAACACGGCGACCTGGGCGCCGGTCCAGCCGCGGACCTCTGCGCTCGATGCACCGAACTGCCGGACGCGAGCCTCGAGGGTCCGAAGGGCGGTGCGGAATCCGTCGTCCGTACAGTTCCAGAATTGCTGGTATTCAGGCAGCCGTCGAAACGGATCGAAGCCGAGATCCGCGTCGCCGAGAACGCGGCGGCACGCCGCTGTCCATTCTTGCAACGGGGCGTCGGTCGTCCCATCTGCATGCAATTCCGACGTGGTGAGCGCAGCATTGGGGAGCGGCGGCTGACCGGAGAATACGCGGTACGCCTGGACCAGGTATCGGCGCGCGTACTGCGGAGAGACGACACTGAGCTGGCCGCGGCCGAAGTCTGCGCGGTGAGCGGGCTCGAACGTGACGAAGGTCTCGAACGAATCCGAGAACGGCCCGCACGCGAGCAGCCAGGCGGTGAAGCCGCCCGCGACCATCGCCCCGGCCACGACGGCGGCGGAAAACCATCGATTCGCCCGAAGCAGATCACTCTTCATTGGACGAGGTGGTACGCCTGCAGCAGCGTGGTCTGGGTCCACGGCTTCGCGTTGAACACGTACACGCGGCCGCCTCTCACGCCCGCCGCGAGCGGTTCGTCCAACGACGTCCCGACCGCGCCCCTGCAGGTGGACGAGGCCGATGACGGCGAGGTGGCGAGCCGCTGAAACGGTGCGTTGACCGGTCCCATCCGGAACAACATCGGCACGGCTTCGTCGATTGGCAGTCCCTCCAGCCAGTCGCCGCCGAGGCACCACGATGCCAATGCCGTGATTGAAAGGGGCGCTGCCGGGTTCAGCCGCCTTCGCGCCTGGTGAATCAGCGCGCGATAAAAACCGCGCTCGGATGACGCCGCATCGAAATCGATTTGCACTCCCCGAACGCGAGGCAGCGTGGCCGTTCGGGCGATCAGCAATGCGATTTCATCGATCGCGTCCGCGGACAGCACACCCGGCACGGACGATCCGGTCTCGATGCGCGTGACGGCCATCAGCGGAGTGGCCGCCTGCACGCGCAGCGGTTGAAGGCGCGGGTGGACCGTGAATTGCCCGCCCGAGATGGCGACAGTCTGCGCGAGAAAAGCCACGCCGACGCCGGGATGGAGGTGACGAAGATCCTCCGGGCGCTCCCATGCCCAGAGCACGAGCCGTGGCAGGTCGTCGAGCAGCGGCCGCCTCGGGCTGGCATGGCCGGGCGACAACAACGTCAGGGCAATGATTCCGCAGGCCAGCCCGAACCGACGGAAGGACATCAGAAAAATCATCGCACCTGCGCGAGCGGACCGCTCATCATTTCCTATAGGGTTGTACACGACGAATGAGGGGCGGATATTGTAAGGTGGCAGGCGAACTTTTTACCCGTTATTCCGTAATGCGGCTCCTCAACCTGACGGGATTCGTCTGTAAGTTTCAATCGTGACGGCTCAGCCCGCGCTGCGCGTCAATCTGCTCGGCGGCTTCCATGTCCTCGCGGACGGCCGGTCGCCCGCGCGTCCGCCGAGCGCTCGACAGCAGGAGCTCATAGCCTTTCTCGCCCTTCGTGCCTGCAGCGGTCCGATCCCGCGTCAGCGGGTGGGTGGCTCGCTGTGGCCGGAATCGAGCGACGCGCAGGCGCTGACCAATCTGCGCCGCGAGCTGCACCATCTGCGCGAGGGCTGGCCCAGGCTGGACGCGCTCATCGAGGCGGGCTCGCGCACGCTCTCGTGGCGTGGAGAGCCCGGCGCGATCGTGGACGTCATGGCCTTCGAGGCCGCCGCCGCTCGCGGCCTCGAGGGCGACCGTGCTGCGCTGCAGGAAGCGGCGGCTCTGTACAAGGGCGATCTGCTGCCCGACTGCGCCGGCGAGTGGATCGACGCCGACCGCGAACGTATGCGTCAGCGTGCGCGGGAGGTGCTGGCGCGGCTTGTCGCTCTACTCGAGCAGGATCGCGCCTTCGCTGACGCGATCGCGTATGCCCAGCAGCTGCTCCGGATTGATCCGCTCGACGAACCGGCGTGGTGCGCGCTCATGCGTTGTCACGCGCGCCGCGGCGAGCGCGCCACGGCGCTTCACCTCTATCAGCAGTGCGCTGCGCTCTTGAAGAAGGAGCTCGGCATCCAGCCGGGCGCTGCGACGCGCATCACGTACCGTGAGATTCTCGACCTCGACGCCGCCACGCCCGCGATCCCGCCGCCGCCGCGCCCGGCCGTCTTTCCGCTCGTGGGTCGACAGCCGGAATGGCACGCGCTGCTCACCGCCTGGCGGTCGGCCGCGGCGGGCCGGACGCAGCTTTTCTTGATCCGCGGTGAAGCGGGCATCGGCAAGACCAGGCTCGCGGAAGAATTGATCGAGTGGGCCCGTCTCAACAGCATCACGGCCGTGGCCGCGCAATGCTATGCCGGCGAAGGACGCCTGGCGTACGCGCCGATCGCCGCCTGGCTGAAAAGCGATGCGCTTCGGCCGGCCTTCATGCGGCTGGATCCGACGTGGATGACCGATGTGGCCCGGCTCCGCCCCGAACTCCTCGCCGCGCGCCCCGACGTCCCTGCGCCGGACCGTCAGCTCGAAAGCTGGCAGCGCCTCCGCTTCTTCGAGGCGCTGGTCCAGGCATTCCGGTCGGCCGCTCCTCTCGTCCTCGTCGTCGACGACCTGCAATGGGCCGACGGCGACGCGATCGAATGGCTCCAGTACTTTATGCGCTCCGCGAGGGACACGCGCTGCCTCGTCGTCGGCACGGTACGCGCCGAGGAGGAGCAGGACAACCCGCCGCTCGGTCGGCTGCTCCGTCACCTCGAACGCGACAATCTGCTGACGGCGATCGCGCTGGGTCCGCTCGACCGGACGGCCACGGCGCAACTGGCCGCCGAGGTCCTGGAGCACACCGTCGACGAGATGGCGCTGGCGCGCATCTTTCGCGAAACCGAAGGTCATCCGTTGTTCATTGTCGAACGCGGGCGCATGGAGGCGGGAAAGCAGCCGGACTCCGAAAGCGGGAGCCCGCTTCCGCAAGTGCAGGCCCTTGTCGCAGAGCGATTGGCGCTGCTCTCGGACGAAGCGCGGATGGCGGCTGAAGTGGCGGCAGCAATCGGGCGCGATTTCCGATTCGACTTACTCGCGCAGGCCAGCGATCTCGAGGAAGACGCGCTCGTCCGCGCCCTCGATGAGCTCTGGCGGCGCCAGATCGTCCGCGTTCAGGCGGACGAGCAGTGGGATTTCAGCCACGACCGCATCCGTGAAGTCGCGTACAGCGGAATTGGACCGGCGCGCCGGCGGCTCATCCATCGACGGATCGCGCAGGGTATGGAGCTCCTGTTCGCTGATCGGCTGGATGAGCTGAGCGCGTCGATCGCGGTGCATCTCGCTCGCGGCGGTCAGCCCGCGCGCGCGGTCCCGTTTCTCGAGCGTGCGGCCGCGGCCGCGACGCGCCTGTCGGCCACCGAGGAGGCGATCCGCTGTCTGACGCTCGCGCTGTCGCTTCTTGAGAGCCTGCCGGCGGGACGGGATCGCGACGACCGCGAGCTCGCGCTGCGCTCCAGCCTGTCGATCGCGCTGAACTCCGGCCGCGGGTATGCGGCGCCGGAAGTCGAGGAGAACCTGAATCGCGTGTTCACACTGTCGCGCGCCGACGGAGGCGGACGGCTGCCTGTGCGCTGGCTGTGGGTCGCGTTTACGCTCCGCTATATGGTCGGCGACCTGAAGGGCACGCGGGAGGTATCGGAGCAGGCGCTTGTGCGCAGTGCCGCCGATCCGTCGTGCCGGTGCGAGGCGCACCACGCGATGGGCGGCACGTTGATGAGCGTTGGCGACCTCGACGCCTCGAGATATCACTTCGAAGCGGCTCTGGCCGCGTACGACGAACGGCATCCGCAACGCTCAGCGCTTGGATCGGACCTCGGCGTCTTCGCGCATGCGTGGTACTCGCACGCGCTCTGGCTCCTCGGCGATGAGAACGCCGCAGTGGCGCATGTCGAAGAAGGCATCGCGCTCGCGCGGCGGCTCGATCATCTGTACAGCCAGACGCTCGCGCTCGCGTACGCTTCACTCCTTCACCAGCTGCGCCGCGACAGCGATCGGGTGGTGGCGTGCGCGGAAGCGGCTGTGGCGTTGTGCGAGCGCTACGGTTTCGGCTACTACGGAGACTGGGCGCACGTCCTGATTGGGTGGGCGCGCGGGCAGGAGCGGCCCGGCGATGGCGTCGACATCATCGAGTCGGCACTCGAGCGCCTCGATCGCAACCGTGCGCAGGCGCGACGCCCGTACTATCTATCTTTGCTCGCGGAGATCTCCAACCGTCTCGGCAACCGTGATCGTTCGGCGTCGATTGTTGATACAGCGATCAGCATGGCGATCGACCGAGGCGACGTGTGGTGGCTCCCGGCACTGTATCTCCAGAAAAGCGAGCTCCAGACGCCGCCCGGACGCGACGCGTCGCTGCAGACTGCACTCGCAATGGCTCGTACACAGAACAGCCGCGGCTTGGAGCGGCGGATACTCGCGTCGTTGCCCGCCGGCTCGATTTGAGAAACCGGCGGCGCCGCGGGCCGTCCCGCACGCCCGGTTGCGGGCGAACGCTGTCGCGAACGCCTGAGGAACGCACCGGCTCATAGGCTATCTCGCTCAGGAGGGAGCTTATGAGCATCACACGTTGTCTGACCGTCCAACTCGCGTCCGTCGTCTTCAGCCTGACCTCTGCCGCCGGACCTGTCTTCGCGCAGTCCGCGCATCTGCTGGTGCCGGCTGACGAGGTGCAGTGGGGGCCCGCGCCGCCGGCCTTGCCGGCCGGGGCACAGATCGCCGTCCTCGAGGGCAATCCCTCGGAAAAGGGACCCATCACGCTGCGTCTCCGATTTCCGGCCAACTACGACATTCCGGCGCACTGGCACAGCATGACCGAGCGGGTCACGGTGCTCTCCGGAACGTTCTTCGTCGGGATGGGGGACCGGCTCGATCGTCACGCCGGCCGGACGCTCGAGCCGGGCGGGTTCGTTTCGCTCCCGGCGAACATGCATCACTTCGGCTGGACGACCACGCCGACCATCGTTCAGGTCAACCTGGAAGGGCCGTTCGACATCTTCTACGTCAATCCGGCCGACAACCCACAGAAGACGGACACCAGGCGGTAGCGACGGAGGAGGATGTCGATGGCAGCCATTCAAATCGAGCAGTTGCGTTCCAGCGTTCGCGGAACCATCGTCCAGCCGGGCGATGCGGCGTACGAGTCCGCTCGCATGGTCTACAACAGGATGATCGACAAGCGCCCTGCGCTCATCGTGCGCTGCGTCGACGTGGCGGATGTGATCACCGCCGTGGATTATGCCCGCACCAACAAGGTGCTGACCGCCATTCGCGGCGGCGGCCACAATGGCGCCGGTCTGGGCACGTGTGACGGCGGGCTGGTCATCGACCTGTCGGCGATGAAAGGCGTCCGCGTCGACCCGGTCGCACGCACCGTTCGCGTCGCCGCCGGCTGCGTGTGGGGCGACGTGGACCATGCCACTCATCCGTTCGGTCTTGCGGTACCAACGGGGTTCATCTCGACGACCGGCGTGGCCGGCCTGACGCTCGGCGGTGGCATCGGCTATCTCACCCGTCGATTTGGCCTGACCATCGACAACCTGCTGTCAGCCGACGTCGTGCTTGCCGACGGAAGCGTCGTGACCGCGGACCAAGAGACCAATTCCGATCTCTTCTGGGCGCTGTGCGGCGGCGGCGGCAACTTCGGGGTGGTCACGTCGTTTGAATTCCGCGCGCATCCGGTGAGGACCGTGTACGCCGGACCGACCTTCTGGCCGGTGGACCAGAGCGTCGAGGTCATGAAGACGTACCGCGAATTCATTCTGGGGGCGCCTGAGCACGTCAACGGTTTCTTCGCGTTTCTCACGATTCCTCCGGCCCCGATGTTTCCCCAGCATCTGCATTTGAAGAAGGTGTGCGGCATCATGTGGGTCTGCACCGGCCTGGCGCGGCAGGCCGAGGCGGCGACGAAACCCATGCGGGCCGTCGGCAAACCGCTCCTCGATCACCAGACGGAGATGCCCCTGCCTGGCGTGAACAGCTTGTTCGACGGGCTCTACCCGGCCGGCCTCCAGTGGTACTGGCGGGCCGATTTCGTCAATGAGCTGAGCGACGAGGCGATCGCGCGGCACGCCCGCCACGGCGCCGCCTTGCCCACCATGCATTCGACAATGCATCTGTATGCGATCGACGGCGCGGCGCACCGCGTGGGCAGGAACGACACGGCGTTCAGCTATCGCGACGCCAATTGGGCGGAAGTGATCGTCGGCGTGGATCCGGATCCGGCGAACAGCGGCAGAATCACCAAGTGGTGCAAGGACTACTTCGACGCCCTGCATCCGTTTTCGGCCGGCGGCGCCTACGTCAACTTCATGATGGACGAGGGCCAGGAGCGTGTTCAGTCGTCATTCCGCGACAATTACGATCGCCTGGCGGCGATCAAACACAAGTACGATCCCGCGAACCTGTTCCGCGTGAATCAGAACATCCGGCCGGCGATGGCGGCGGTGTAAGCCGGCTGCGCGTCGTGAATCGCGGCGCGGGCCGGAATGTCCGCATGTTCCGGCCCGCCCCGTTTCTAGGGGGAAACTGTGTCCCACAACGGCCGAGACTGACGGTCAAGTTCGCAAATCATTTTGCCGTGCAAGCACGGCTTAGGCGCGCGGCCGCCGGAGCGGAGCGGGGCTTGCGGGGTCCCCGCGAGCGACGGCGATGGGGGGTCCGGCGGCGAAGCCCCCCGGTTTAGACGTCAAGTTCCTCGGCTTCATCCGCCCGCTCCATGATGAAGCGGAACCGCGCCGAGGCATCACGGCCCATCAGCTCGTTGATCACGCGATCGGTCACGATCTGATCGCTCACCTCGACCCGCAACAGGCGCCGCGTCCGCGGATTGAGCGTGGTCTCCCACAGCACTTTCGGCATCATCTCGCCCAGCCCCTTGAACCGCGTGATCTCCGGCGCTGCGCGGCCGTGCCCGTTTTTCGCGTGCTGCTTCAGGATCGCCTCCTTGTGCGCATCGTCGAGCGCCCAGAACGTGTCCTTCCCAATGTCGATCCGATAGAGCGGCGGCTGTGCCAGAAAGACCTTGCCGTTCGCGAGCAGCTGCGGCAGGTGGCGGTAGATGAACGTCAGCAGCAGCGTGGCGATGTGATTGCCGTCGGAGTCGGCGTCCGCCAGGATGATGATCTTGCCGTAGCGCAGCCTCGAGAGCTCGAAATTCTTCCCCAGGCCGCAGCCCAGCGCCGTCACGAGATCCGACAGCTCCTTGTTCTCGAGCACCTTCGCCAGTGACGCACTCTCGGTGTTGAGCACCTTGCCGCGCAGCGGCAGAAT
The DNA here is from genome assembly GCA_046726355.1 of Acidobacteriota bacterium. Classification (GTDB taxonomy): domain Bacteria; phylum Acidobacteriota; class Vicinamibacteria; order Vicinamibacterales; family CAVVIG01; genus QHWF01. Next base: position 99,765 of record JBKPAI010000070.1, read on the forward strand.
CGCCTGGCGGGCGCGGTCGCGCCCCTGTTTCGCCGATCCCCCCGCGGAGTCGCCTTCGACGATGAACAACTCGCTGCCGTCGCTGGACGGATTCGTGCAATCGCTCAATTTGCCCGGCAGGTTCAACCGCGACGAGGTCGCGCTCTTGCGCGTCACCTCGGCCTGCGCGGCCCGGCTCGCTTCGCGGGCGCGCGCGGCCAGGACGATGCGCGCGACGATCGCTTCGGCGACGCTGATATTGTGGTTCAGCCAGTGCTCGAGCGTCGGACGTACCAGGCCATCAACCGCCGACACCAGCTCCGGGTTGTTCAGCCGATCTTTCGTCTGCCCCTGAAACTGCGGCTCCTCGACGAAGATGCTCAGGATGCCGGCGAGCCCTTCGCGGATGTCCTCGGCGGCCACGCTCACACCCTTCGGCGATAGATTGTGCGTCTCGATGAAGTTGCGCACCGCCTTGCCGATGCCCGCCCGCAGGCCGCTCTCGTGCGTGCCGCCGGTACCGGTCGGAATCCCGTTCACGTACGAGCGCAGGTGCTCGTCGGTCGCCTCAGTCCACTGCAACACGAGATCGAGACGCAGCCCCTCGTCCTTCGACAGCGTGAAGGGGATGTCGTGCACCGGCCTGGCGCCGCGTTCGCCGACGATCCTCTTCAGGTACTCGAGAATGCCCTGCGCATGCTCGAAGACGTGCTTCTGCTTCTGGGTTTCATCCTCGAAGACGACTTTGACGCCCTTGTGCAGGTAGCTGGCCACTTCGAGCCGGTCCCTGATCGTCGCGGCATCGAACTCGATCTTCGGGAAGATGGCGGCATCGGGGTGGAAATAGATCTTGGTACCGGTTCCACGCGCCGCGCCGAGCTTCTTGAGAGGGCCGACCGGCTTTCCCTGCTTGAAGCGCATTTCCCAGAGCGCGCCGTCGCGCTTGACGGTCGCGACCAGCTCTTTCGAAAGCGCGTTGACGACGCTGGCGCCGACGCCGTGCAGACCGCCGGCGGTCTTGTAACTCCCCCGCTCGAATTTTCCGCCGGCGTGCAGCATCGTAAAGATGACTTCGAGGGCGCTTTTTTTCGTGGCGGGATGCTTGTCGACGGGAATGCCGCGTCCATCGTCCTCGATTGTGATCGAGGATCCATCGGCGTGAAGGGTCACCCAGATATTCGACGAATGCCCGTTCATGGCCTCGTCGACGCTGTTATCGAGAATTTCCCAGATGAGGTGATGCAGACCCGCCGAGCTGACGCCGCCGATATACATGCCGGGCCGCTTGCGGACCGGTTCCAGCCCCTCCAGGACGGTGATGTCTTTCGCGGTGTAGTTCGCGGATGCCATGTCTATAATGTGCGCCTTGTATTGTAGCGGCATCGCGCTTCGCCGAGTGCCCGCATGGATTCCGTTTGCCTGAGACGCTCGCTTCGCGTGCTCCTGTGCGCGGCCGCCGCAGCGGCGCCGCTGGCCGCGTCCGCCGCTGACCCGCCGTTTCAGGATCTCCCTGTTCCCGGAGGAACCGCTGCTCTCGCCCGGACGTTGGGTGTCGACCCGGTGCCCGAACGGGGACGCTTCATCGCCGAGCTGACGCGGCTCGTCTACGACGTCGAGGCGCGCAATCCTGGTGCCGCGGCATTCCTCCAGGCCATCCGCCTGAAGGCGCGCACTCCACCGGATCGCGGCCAGATGCGTCCGCCGCCCTCGAACGGCGGTGACTTCGATCTCGTCCCGGTCCCGTTGAGCGCCGAGATCTGGAGCGACGCCGTCTTTCGCCGCCGGGTGCCGCCCGACGAGATCGTCACCTCGATCCTTGCCGATCGCCAGGCGGCATTGCTCTGCCACGGCCTGACAGCGCTCGACGATGAGACCGTGGCGTTCTTCGCCACCCATCACTCATTGCTGTCGCGGCTGTACCAACGGTCGGCGCCGGCTTTTGCCGTGTTCTCCGCAAGCCTCCGGATCCGCGGCAACCGTGTCGTCCCGGCTGGCGCCGCCGCCGCACTCGCGAACGACGGACGACAGCCGCCGCACGATCGCGACGACGTGACGCCGCTATGGGAGGGGATCGTCGGCGAGAAGATGACGCGGCCCGAACGGTTTCTGATTGCGCTGTTCGAGATGAGTGAAGGCCGCCTCGCCTATCTCTATGACGTCGCCGGTCGCCTGGACCCGGCCCGGCGCGCATTTGTCCTCGGACTGTGGATGGAGGACGCGGCGAAGCGCCTCGAGCGATTCAGAGCGCTGGCCACAGTCGGGATGGGCGCGTTCAAAGACTGGCACGTGCGCACGACGCCGTACGGCCGTGCGCCGTGGGATCTCGCCATGTCGGTGGCGCGGCTCGAAGTCACCGCAGAAGGCGCGCCGGCGCCGCCCGCTGCGCGCGCCTTCTGGGATCGGGTTCTCGCGAGCTCCGACCTGACGGAGGACGCTTCACCGTGGGTGAACGGACTCGACGCCGCCCCGATCGATGCGACGTGGCTGGCGGAAAGAACCGGCGAGGCGGACATGCGTCAGCGCGTCGAGCGCCTCGACCAGCTGTCGCTCGCCCAGAGGCGATTCAGCGCGCTGGCCGCTGAGGACACCGCTGCGGCCATCGTGGCCCTGCGCGCGCTGCCGCACTACCGGCTGCTGATCCTGACGCTGGATCGGATTGGCGTACCGTCCCCATCGCTATATGCGGCTGCGGCGCGGCAGGCGCACCGGCTGTCGCTGCTGCCGAACAGCCGCGGGTTCGTCGCGCAGGCACAGCTGCAGGGGGCGCTCGCCATCGTCGCCCGCATGGCGCTGGTGCGGACGCTGAGCACACGACAGGCGGAGTATCTCGTGGAGCGTCTTGCCGCCGTGCCTCTGACCGATGACGGCCGGTTCACCGGCGGCATCCTGCGGTGGCTGAGCGACGATGTCACGCCGGCCATTGCCGGTTTTGCCAGGGGAGCGCAGCAGACCGAGTCGGCACTGATCGCGGCGGTGGCCGGTCCGGCGTCCGGCGACGGCGTGCCGGTGCATCTGACGTGGGAGGGGCAGCGGTACCACCTCGATCTGGGCTTTGCGGAACGGCGGCGGCTGCAGCGCGTGCGGGAACGACAGGAAGCCGTGCCCGTGGACGTGCCGATGAAGATCGGTGCGCTGGCGCGTCGGCTGGCTTCGGGGGCGCTGTCGATCGAGGAGATCGCCGAGGAGGTCGCACGGCTGGAGCAGCTCGTGGAACACATTCCCAGGCGGCTGCGGCCCGACGCGCTTCAGGGCGGGGCGCCGGGCGTGTCCGGCAGCCCGGACGTGCACGAAATCCTGCGCAAGGCGATCGACGAGCTGACCAGAATCGGCCGCAGCAAAGACGTGAAACGAGAATCGCGGCTCGCCGCTGTGCTGATCGATCTCGGCGACGAGCTCCTGGCGCACGTGCTCCTGTCGTTCGCCTACGCGATGAACATCGGCGATCCGGACGGCTCGGCGCTGCTCGCGGGCGACGTGTCGTACCGCCACGATTTCGGGTTCGCGGTCAAGGATGCTCCGATGCGCGGGCGGGTGGCATGGGCGATGGCGCGGCAGGAGGTCGCGCCCGGCGTGCCGTGGCATGTGAGCGGGTCGCTGCTCGGGCTCGATATCGGGCTGGCCCCGCTCGGGCTGCGGCGCGTGAACTTCGAGCATCTCACCGGCGCGCCCAAGCTCACGTCGAACCAGCGCGACGCCTTTGCCGCCAGCGTCGCGGTGATGAACCCGTACGCGCTTCGCGACGTCGACCGCGATGCGATTGTCGAGGCGATTGCACGCGGCCAGGCGCGCGTGCGTGCGCTCTCCGCCGATCAGGGCGCGCTCGAAACGCTCGCCGCCGAGCTCCGCATGGACGCGCGCCGCCGCCGCGAGGTCGGGTGGACGCTTGCGCACGAACCCGATGCGCTGGTGTCGATGTTTTCGATGACGGAGCTGCTCGTTCTCGGCGGCGGCGATCTCCGCACGCTCGACCCGTGGGGAATGATGGCGCTCTTCACCAATGGCTGCCTCTGTTCGCGCCTGCCGACTCCCGGACGCTGGTGGCTGCTTGCCGGGCGGCCGCAACTCGGGATTGTCGCGACCGGCATCGCCGACCTGCACCTGCACGTGGCTGCGAAGCTGAAAGAGCTGCAGCTGCCGGCGGCGCTGGCGAAAGTGGTTCTCTCCGGCGCCGTGCAGGACTTCATCGACGAAGTGCGCCCGACCGACGAGGGCGACTGGCTGACGCTCGCGCGGATGTCGCGCACCGCGACGCGCGAGCAGATCGAAGACTACCTGGCCGCTGCCACTGCTGACGGGCCGCTTGTTCCGGACGTGACAACTTCTTCTCCAAACGTGCCATGACTGGTGCCAGGCTGCGATCCGGCGCACAGCTCGGCGCTGCGGCGGCGTTGATGGTGTTGACCGCCGGCGCACACGCCCAGGCGCCGGAGAGCGACAGCCGGATCACGATCCTGTCGCCGACCGCGGACGCCTATCTCAGCGGTCCGACGCTCCTGCGCGCGCGCGTCGACCCGCCGACGGCGGCCGCCGCGGTCAGCTTCTTCGTCGACGGGCGCCAGGTCTGCGTGCTCGCCGTTCCGCCGTATGAATGCGACTGGGATGCGGGCGGCGCCATCCTGGAGCACCAGGTTCGCGCGGTCGCAACGCTGGTGCGCGGCGGACGCGTGGTCGAGACGCTCCGAACCAAATCGCTGGCGTACAACGAGAGCGTCCGCGTCGAGGTCGTGCAGGTGACCGTCACCGTCAGCGATGGCCGCGGCCGGTTCGTCCGCGGCATTCCCCAGGCCGCCTTTCACGTGTTCGAAGACGGCCGGCCGCAGACGATCACCCACTTCGCCTCGGAGAACATTCCGCTCGAGCTCGTGGCCGCCATCGATATCAGCGGCAGCATGACGCCGGCGATGTCGAAGCTGAAACTGGCCGTGAAGGATTTTCTCGGCGCCGTGCCCGGGCACGACCAGGTGACGCTGGTCGGGTTCAACGACAACATCATCACGCTGACGCGCAAAGCGACGGATCCGGCCGAACGGATGAAGGCCGTGGACCGGCTCGCGCCCTGGGGATCGACGGCGCTCTACGACACCATCCTGCGCTCGGTCGAGATGCTCGGCCGCCAGACCGGCCGCAAGGTGCTGCTCATCTTCACCGACGGCGAGGACCAGGGGAGTCACGCGACGATTGCGGACGTCGAGCGGCGGCTGCAGTCGAGCGACGTCACGTTGTACATGATCGGCCAGGGCCGCGGGGTCACGCTCGATTCGTTGAAGCGGGTGATGGAGCGTCTGGCGACGCCGACGGGAGGACGCGCGCTGTTCACCGAAAACATCGACGAGCTCCACGCCGCGTTCGAGGATCTGCTGGACGAGCTCTCGAATCAGTATCTCCTCGGCTACGCGTCCAACAACAACGCGCGGGAAGACGCCTGGCGGCGGATCAAGGTTGCCGTGGACGGCCATTCGGAGGTGCGCGCGCGACAGGGATATCGGCCGACGGGAACCAAATAGGTCGAAGGGCCCCAGCGCAGTGCAGGAAAGTCAGGGATATGGGCAGAGCAAAGCTGCTGGTCGCGACGTGGCTTGCCATTCCAGTCGTGTCCGGCTTCAGCCGGACAACGGCGGCGGGACAAGCACCGCCGCAGCCGCCGCGGTTTCAGTCGTCGGTGGAAGTCACGTCGATGGACGTGACGGTGGTAGACGACCGCGGTCAGCCAATCACGACCCTCACGCCTGCAGACTTCAACGTGCGCATCGACGGCAACCCGCGCCGCGTCGTCAGCGCCGAATGGGTGTCCCTCGTGGCGGCCCCGGCTGCGCCGTCGCCGGCGCCGCCGCCGGAAGGGTTTACGTCGAACGAGAACGTGACCGGGGGACGCCTGATTGTCATTGCCGTGGACGAGCCCAATATCCGATTCGGCGGCGCCCTCGGCATCGCGCGCGCGGCGAACGCGTTCATCGATCGGCTGTCGCCTTCGGATCGGATCGCCGTCGCGAGCTTCGGGACCGGCGCCCCGGCGGCCGCATTCACCAACGATCGGGCGCGGGTGAAGCAGGCGATCACGCGCATGGCCGGCCAGAGGGAAGCGGGCCGCGGCGGGCCGGCGCTGCACAATATCGCGCTCACCGAAGCCATGGCCATCGAGAACGGCGATCGCATCGCCATCGAGACGGTGCAGAACCGCGAATGCATCACCGGCGGCCTGTCGCCGGTGCAAATCGAGCTCTGCCGGTCGGAGGTGATCGCGGAGGCGCTGACGCTGGCGCGCGACAACGGCCGGGAGGCCGACCAGACGATCCAGGGGCTGCGCGACCTGCTGCTCGGCCTGCGGATGATCGACGCGCCGAAGACGTTGATCCTGATCTCGGAAGGGTTCGTGCTCACCGACGAGTCGCTCATCATCGACCTCGGGCGTCTGGCGGCCGAGGCCCGGACGAGCCTGTACGCGCTGCGTCTCGACAACCAGATGTTCGACCTCTCCGACCGCCGCCTCCCGATCAATCCGATTGGCGATCGGCAGGCGCGCGGCGAGGGGCTGGAACTGCTCGCCGGCGCGGCGCGCGGGGCGCTGTTCACGGTCGCCACCGCCGAAGCGCCGTTTTTTCAGCGGATCGAGGCCGAGTTGTCCGGCTATTACCTGCTCGGCGTCGAATCGGATGCGCGCGACCGCGACGGCAAGACGCATCCGATCCGCGTCGACGTGCCGCGCCGGCGCGCGATCGTGCGCTCGCGCCGTCAGTTCCTGAACGCGGCCGCCGACGCACGCCGGCTCCGATCGCCGCGCCAGTCGATGATTGCCGCCCTGAGCTCGCCGCTTCTCAGTTCGGCGCTGCCGCTGCGGGTCGCGTCGTTCTCGCTGCAGGGTCCCGAACGCAACCGGGTGCAGCTCCTGATTCACGCCGACGTCGGCGCCGATTACGCCTCGTCGCGGGTCGTGTCGGTTGGATACGTCATCATCGACCAGAATGGCCGTCTCGCCGACAGCCGGACGGCCGATGCACGCCTGCAACCAATCATGAACGGCGTGCCGTCGCCGCTGCAATACACGGCCGGCGCCAGCCTTCCACCGGGCGACTATACGTTGAAGCTTTCAGTCGCCGAGGGCGACCGCGTCGGCACGGTTGAACACACGATGCACGCCGGGCTGACCGAGACGAGCGGCGTGATCCTGACCGACCTGATGGTCGGCGGCCCGGCCGACCCCGCGGCCAGACTGCTCCAGCCGACGATCGGGTACACGGCGAGCTTTGGATCGGTGCACGGCTATGTCGAAGCCTACGGCACGCAGGCGGACGCGGTGACAGTCAGGTACGAGGTCGCGGCCGACGCGGAGGGGCCGCCGCTCGTGGGCGGCGATGCGCCGGGCGAGCTCGGCGGCGATGATCGGGTGATCTTCTCGCGCGTGATACCAATTCACCAGCTGCCGCCCGGGAAGTACGTCATGCGCGCGCTGGTGTCGTCGGCGGGCAAGCTGGTAAAGACGCTCGCCCGCGGCTTCGAGGTGTCGCCGCCGAAGGTGCTGATGACATCGGCCGACGGCGTGGGGCCGACTCCCTCCGACGCCGAGCTGTTCCTGCCAGTGCTCGAGCCGGCCATGAAGCCGCTGTTCAAGCGCGACCAGGCGCTCGACAAGGCCACCGTGGAGGTGTTCAGGGCCCGCGTGGCGGACAGCGCGAAGGCCGCCTTCGACCAGGGCGTCGGGTTCCTCGCGGGCGGCGATTACATCAAGGCCGAACAAAACTTCAAGAAGACGATCGATCCCGACAGCGACAGCACGCCGGGCCTGGCGTATCTCGCCGCGGCGTTTGCGGCGTCCGGTCACGATGTCCAGGCCGCGAGCGCGTGGCAGACGGCGCTCGTGGACGGCGAGGAGCTGTCACAGATTTATCAGTGGCTCGGCGAGGCGTTGATGCGCACGCGCGAATACGCCGAGGCGCGGGGCGTGCTGGAGGAAGCGGTCGGGAAATGGCCGGCCGACAGCCGATTTACCAGGCCGCTCGCGATGTTGTATGCGACCTTCGGCAAGGGACGCGAGGCGGTCCGGACACTCGAGCGCTATCTCTCGGAGCAGCCCGACGACTACGACGCGTTGTATCTCGCGCTGGAATGGATCTATCACGTGCGCTCGGCGGGCGTCTTCGTGTACAGCCGCGCCGACGACCTCAAGCTGGCGCAGACGTACGCAGCCGCGTACGAACGCGGCGGCGGCAAGCAGATGCCGCTGGTCAAGCAATGGTTGGGATTTCTCGAGAACGATAAGCGCTAGCCCGTTATGCGGCTCGAAACGAGAACTTTGTACTTGTTTCCTCACTCGAGCCGCATAAACGGGCAAGACGCGCATAGCGCGCCCGCCGGAGAGGAGCGGGGCTTGCGGGGCGCCGCGCGTACCAGCTAGCGCGCCCGCTGCGGCGGCAACACTGGGCCTGGCGATGACGCAAAAACCGCGAGTGCGGTAAAGCCGCCAGCGGCCTTTGACCCGGCACCCGTGGCCATCGGTTGCAGCCGCTGTTAGGCCGCGTACCACAGCACCGCAAAGAAGTGACATGCCGTGCCCGTCAGGACGAATACGTGCCACACCAAATGGCCGTACCGCATGCGGTCCGCCGCATAGAACGCGATGCCAGCGGAGTATGCGAGGCCCCCAGCGATGAGCCACAGCCAGCCCGCCACCGGCACGCGAGGCCAAAGCGGTCGAATCGCGATCAGCGCCAGCCATCCCATGGCTACATACAACGTCGTCGACAACCGAGGGTGGCGGATGCCTCCGACGGATTTCAAAGTGACTCCGAGAACCGCCAGACCCCACACGATACTGAACAGAGTCCAGCCCCAGGCGCCGCGCAGTACGCCAAGCGTGAAGGGTGTGTATGTCCCTGCGATGAGCAGAAAGATCGCACTGTGATCGATCACCCGAAACACACGTTTGGCTTTGTTCCTCGGCAAAGCGTGATACAGAGTCGAGGCCAAGTACAGCACCACCGCGGTTCCAGCGAACACGCTCGCGCCGACAATCGCGATCAAACCACCCCTTCGAGCGGCGGCCATAAGGAGGAATGGAGTCGCCACAAGAGCCGCGAGGAAACCGACTCCATGGCTCACGCAATTCGCGATCTCCTCTGCGAGAGAAGGCTCGCGGCGAGGAGTTGGAACAGCGTCACCCATCGCTTCCCATCTTCGCGGCCTGCATCCTCCGCGTACCTGCACAACCCCGTTCCAGAACCGTTCACCCTTCTACAGTGCTAGCTAGGCTTAAGCATGCATCGCACTGATTCAAGCAGCAACACATTCTGAAATATTCCCCCTGACAAGACCACAGTGTCGACATTGTGGATCTCGCAGATGGAAGTCCATATGGCGAACGCGACGGGGAAGCTCGGGCTGACCGGCCGGGTTGACGTCATCCGTTAGGGTGTTCGGCAAGACTGGCTTTACGATACGTAGTTCGCGGCAGACCAGCGCGCCTTTCCTGGCGGGGCGACCGTACGGCAGAGGCAATCGCTGTCGTAGCAACGGTGGACTTCGCAAAAATCACCGCAACAACCCAAGAAGGCGTTTGTCGGGCCAAACCTGTCCGACGGGCCGAAGGCGCCCGTACCGCCACGTCTCGTCGAGCGACTCGTCCACCTGAGGTCTTGTCACGACTCCGCCCTTTCGCCTCGCAAAGGGAAAACCCGTACTCCCCTCTCTCACTCCCAATTGCGACCGGCGCCGCCAGGCTCTAGGTTGTCGCTGTGGAGCGCGGCTCGGAATCGCTGAGGCGAAATGAATGGACTCCACTGGCAGGGTTAAGCATCAGAAGGTCCATATGAACAAAGCTGCTCGCTCGATGAACAAAGCTGCTCGCTCGTTTTGGAGTGTGAGTCATCCAAATAACGTGCTCTGGCGGTTGCGCGGCGAAACCGTGAGAGACGTCGAGTGTGTCATTGTTCAGACTCGCTCGCGCATGTGCGTCCTCACGGTCGCTCACGCCAACGAAACCATGCTGACCCAAACCTTTCCTGATCTTCACACTGCGACGGCTCGGGCCGACCAATTGCGCACCCGACTCATGAAACGAGGATGGCGTCTCACTGCTGTTACACGCGCGTGAACCAAGCACCGAGTATGAGAACGATGCAGGTTGGAGGCATCAATGGCATCTAAATCCTTACGAGAGCTATTCGTGCAGGAACTGCGCGACATGTATGACGGTGAAAGGCAATTGACGCGGGCGCTCACAAAGATGTCAAAAGCGGCCGGCGCCGACGAATTACGAGAGGCTTTCACAAGCCACCTCGAACGTTTACCGCCGAGAACATCGGCGCCGACGTCAAGAATTTCCGGCGAGCAGTACCGGATTGGAGATTCCGCATCGACTACCGCTGCCTGATTGTGAACGCGAACGGGGATGCGCCGGCCGTTTTCGCAAAAATAAAGAGCCGCGCCGGACATCGCATCAATTTCGGCGTGCTCTTTACATGGAAGCGATAGGCTGATTGACGGTGCGCGCGGTCGTCCTTGACGCCGGCGGAACGCTTGCCCTCTGCGATCGGCCGCGACCGGCTGCCGGTGCCGAATGCGTGATCCGCGTGCTCGCCGCCGGGATCTGCGGCACCGATCTCGAGCTGCTCCGCGGCTACGCCGGCTTCACCGGCGTTCCCGGTCACGAATTCGTCGGCATCGTCGAAGAGGGCGGCACGGCGGGAGGCGCATGGACCGATCGGCGCGTCGCGGGCGAGATTACGGTCGGATGCGGCCGGTGCAAGGCGTGCCGCGCCGCGGGGCGCGGGCATTGCGACGAGCGCTCGGTGCTTGGCATCCGCGGCCGCGACGGCGCGTTCGCCGAGTACCTGACGCTGCCGCCCGACAATCTCCACGCGGTGCCGGACCGGATCGACGACTTCACGGCGGTCTTCATTGAGCCGGTTGCGGCAGCCTGCCGCGTGATCGAGCAGGTCGACATCCAGCCGGGCAATCGCACGGCTGTGGTTGGTGCCGGAAGGCTCGGGCTGCTGGTGGCGCAGGTGCTCCGCGAATGTGGTGCGCCGCCGATCGTGATCGTTCGCGGGGATCCAGGCCGTTCCACCGCCCGGGCGCTCGGCTTCGAGACGGCCGCTGTCGATTCGGCGGCGCCGCTGGCGCGGCACTTCGACGTGGTGATCGACGCGACCGGTCGTCCCGCCGGCTTCGAAACCGCCCGCGCGCTCGTCCGCCCGCGCGGGACCCTGGTCGTCAAATCGACGTTTCACGGCGCGACGCCGGTGTCATTCGCATCGCTCGTGGTCGACGAGATCGCGGTGATCGGCTCACGCTGCGGTCCGTTTCCCCGCGCGATCGAGCTGCTCGAGGCCGGGCGGATCCAGGTGCAGCCGCTCATCGCGGGCGCGTATCCGCTCGAGCAATTCGCCGGGGCATTCGAGGCTGCCCGTCGCGGCTTCAAAGTCATATTCCGCATTCACAGCTGAATGACAACCTGGGCCGGCCCAGCGGCGTCACCGTCTTCAACACGCCGCTGAACGCGCCGGGCATCGTCGAAGACGACGCCGGTCGAAGAAGTCATCGCCGGTTCGTCAGTCGTCTTACTCTATACTCGTCGCAACGCAACCGCTCCACGAGAGGTTGTCGGACCGGCCTGAGGCCGATGGGCGCCGGCCTCGAGCTGTACGGGCGGCGCAAAGACGGCAGCGAATTTCCTGTCGAGATCAGCTTGAGC
>JBKPAI010000071.1:0-29496 GCA_046726355.1 Acidobacteriota bacterium
TCGTTGCGAAAGGCCGCAGTGTCTCTGCGCGGCGGTCTTCACCCTGGAGGTCCCATGAACGTCAAACGAAGTGCGGCGACCTGTCGTTGGGCGACGGCGACATTGCACATGCCGGCGCCGATCTGGCTCCAGTCGTGGGACCGGCCGTGGACGTGTCTGCGCGGGCCCGGTATTCGGCCGCTGGCCACGACCGATGCTTGCGCGTCGTGTCCGCGATGGGAGCCGAACGGCCGTCGCCTCAGGTCGGAGGTGTGGGACCTGGAGGAACCGGTGGAGTGCGCTTCGTAGTTGGCAAATCGGCTGCGCCGCCGCGCCCGAGCGTGGGCGCGCTTCGCGGCTCTGATGCTGGGATCGGATTACTCCTCGTGCGTACGGGACCGCGCTCTGGGTGCTCCTCAGCGAGCGCGGCAAGGCGCCCCGCCGTGTTCGCGCTCGCGACGCCTGTTTCGTACTTTCGGAACCCGCCGGTGTGTCGGACGCGATACAGGTTCCGTGTCAAATCCAAAACATTCGCAACGCCGGATTGATGAGAGCGACCGCATTGTTCGGTCGATCCGTTCGGCACATCCCTTGCTGTCCCGCCCTGAAGCAACGCAACGACCGTGATTGAATGAGCAATACAGTTGTCGACAAGCCATCACCCGCCCGGCGCTGCCGCGCCTCCACGGCGGATTCGACATGACGAAGCCGGACACGCTCGGGAACCGGCTGGCGAGCTACTGGGAGGAATAGTCATGGCTCTCGCGTTTCTCGCCGCCTGCTTCTCGTCACTGATCGCGTCGCAGCCGATCGCCAATCAGCCCGCGTTCGTAGGGGAAGTCGGCGGCCGCGTGATCAACGCGATCTCGACAATCGTCGTGTCGACGGCGCGCTGACTTGAATGACTGAGACGCTCGACGCCTACCACGAGCTCTACGCGTACACAATGGGTCGGCCCCAATTCATCCTCCAGCACGTCGTCGACGCCAACATGGCGCAGAAGGCGAGCGCGGCCAGCAAGCCGATGGGCGTGATCTTCGCCCTCGCGGGACTGTATCTGCACCTCGAACGCGGATTCACCGGCGCCCAGGTCCAGCAAGCGCATAAGATTCTCGGCGAGCGGAAGCGCGAATGGCCCGCCATTCAACTCCCGGAACAGCGAGGCGCGATCACGCCGCGTGACGTCATGGCCCTGCCCGAAGGCACTGAGCGCGATGCGGCGATCGATCGGTGGTGTCAGTCTGTCTGGAATGAATTCCAGGGCAGCCGGAGCCGCATCATTGGTCTCCTGCAGGAATACAAGATCGTCTAAGCGCCGTGCTCGTCGAGCGCTGAACCGCGCGGTCGGGAGACCACCAGCCGTCAAGCAGCTTGGCGGGCGTCCACATGCTCGTGGAGCATCAACTCGCGAGCTCCTGCGAACGCGTGTCGTTCTGTCGGTGCGAAGCAGATTGTCGGCTACTGCCCATCATGGCGGTCGTCGTCGTGGCGTACCTGGTGACGGGGATTGCGATGCCGGTGCTGCCGATCCACGTGCGTCAGGGACTCGGCCTCGGCACGTTCGTCGTTGGGCTCGTCGCGGGGACGCAATTCGCCGCCACGCTGATTCTTGTCGCGTCACTGCGCGCCGCGCCGCCGCAGGCGCATACAACGGCCGCGTTCACCGATGTCGTCCGCGCGGTTTGGCGCCCCGGCGCCATCCTCGCGTTGAGCGGCGTGGGATTCGCCGCGATAACGACGTTCGTGCCGCTGCTCTTCGTGGAACGCGGCTGGAGCCAGGTGTGGCTGGCGCTGACGACGTTCAGCGTGGCCTTCATGGTCGCGCGAATGGCCCTCGGCCACTTGCCGGATCGAATCGGCGGCGCCAACGTCGCGCTGGTCCGCATGGCGATCGAGGCGGTCGGTCTCGTCGTCGTTTGGCGAGCTCCTGGATTCACCATTGCGCTGCGGGGCGTTGCGCTGAGCGGACTGGGCTACTCACTCGTGTACCCCGGCTTCGGCGTCGAGGCAGTGAGGAGCGCACCGCCGCAGAGCCGTGGCGTCGTGATGGGCACGTACACCGCGTTCCTGGACTTGTCACTCGGGCTCTCGAGTCCGGCACTCGGTCTGATCGCCGACGCCGTCAATCTGAGCGCCGTGTTTCTCGTCAGCGCTCTGATCGTCGTCATCGCCATCGCGGTGGCGTGGATTCTGTTCACCGTTCAGAGACGCGGTTGCGTGCGCAACCAGGAGATACTCCATGGAGATTAAACGTGTCGGTTCGCAGCCATCCGGCAAAGGGCCGGACGACTGGTTTACCGGGACGGTCCGGATCGATCCGCTGTTCCAGGCGTCGCCGCCGGCGCGCGCCTTCGGCGCAAGCGTGACGTTCGAGCCAGGCGCTCGAACGGCGTGGCATACGCATCCGCTCGGCCAGACGCTGATCGTGACGGCCGGCTGTGGGCGTGTGCAGCGATGGGGCGGACCCGTCGAGGAGATTCGTCCTGGCGACGTCGTCTCGTTTCCGGGTGGCGAAAAGCATTGGCACGGGGCGTCGCCGAGGACTGCGATGACGCACATCGCGATTCAGGAGCAGCTCGACGGCAAGGCCGTCGACTGGATGGAAAAGGTCAGCGACGAACAGTACGAGAGTCGATCGAACGCAAGTTAAGGAGTCCCATGATTCACGTCATCGTCAAGCTCTGGCCGGGTAAGTCGGAGCAGCAGATGAGTCGGCTTGCGGACGCGATCGCCAACGATGTGATGACAATCCTCGACTACGGCGAAGAGTCCGTGTCGGTCGCGCTCGAGGAAGTCGAGCCAGCAGAGTGGGCCGAGCAATCAAGACGCTGCTGCGCGTGTGGTGTTTTCCGTCGCGGTCGTGTTCGCGTACCGTGAGATGGCGTATGAGGGCAAGGTCTCGTTCGTCGAGCGGCAGACCACGCTGACGGCGATCATGCTCGTGGCTTTCATGGCCGCGAACTTCCTGTCCGTGATCTTCGCGATCCTGCTGCCGGTCGATACGCTGTCTGGTGAAATCGACTCCGGCGTGGTGCAGACGCTCGCGTCCAAGCCGATCGATCTCGCAGATCGTCCTCGGGAAGTGGGCCGGCCATCTTCTCCTGGCGCTCGCGTATCTGCTGCTGCTGTCGGCCGGCATTCTCCTCGTGAGCCGCGTTGTCGGCGGCCTGGCTCCACCGGGTGTGCCGCGCGCGCTGCCGCTGCTGATACTGGAGATCACGCTCTCGCTCACGGTCGCCGTGGCCGGCGGCGCACGGTTCAGCACGGTGACGAACGCGATTACGGCCGTCGGCTTTTATGGGGTCGCGTTCATCGGCGGCTTCGTCGAGCAGATCGGCGGGTTTGCCGGTATCGCCTCGATGGGGACCATCGGCGTCCTTGTGAGCCTCCTCAGTCCGGCCGATTCCATGTGGCGCCTCGATGACCATGCCTCCATGTGCAAGGTCATGGCCGTCTCCTGTCAGGCGATCCGGCAGCGGGCGTCGCGCATTTCTGATCCGGGCCCACCATCGACCGCAGCCGCGCCTCGTGCTCGCCCACCGCGGCACTCGCCCGCGCCGCCGACCAATTCCAGCTGCGGATCGAGCGATCGCGGCCCGGCGGCCAGCGCCGCAGCATGTGCCGCGCGAGCGGACACTGCACGTCGGGCGGGAGAGCGGACAGCGCATCGATCAGCACGGGGACCGCGTCCGCGCCCAGCCTCGTCGCGTACGCGACGTCGAATCGGACTGGCGCGTCCGCCGACGCCATCCGCGCTACATTCGCGCGCGCGATGACCGCGTCCGGGTTGATGACGAACAGCAGCGCGACCGTCGCGAGGCCGGATGCCAGCGTTCCGAACGCGAACGCGTCGCGGCGGCCGCGCAGCACGGTCGCGGCGAGCCAGAACAGCATCGCGCCGATCCAGATCAACAGCACCATCGCGTAGAACCGCGACGCGGTGAGCCCGTAGCTGGCGTGGTAGAGGCGCAGCCGCTGCAGCGCCGACGCGGTGATCGCGAGCACCAGGCCGATCTGCACGCCGGCGAGACCGCGGAACACGAGGGCGTCGCGTCGGATGCGGCGGTCGAGGAGCCAGTCGGCCGCGAGCAGGACCGGCACGACGAGTACGACCGCGAAGACCAGCTCGAAGAAGCCGCGCCGCGCGTAGTCCGCGTACGTCAGGTCCGGCGTGACCTGGACGAGCGCGTCGCCGCCGAACAGGTAACGGAACTGCACGATGACGAACAGCAGGAACAGCAGGTCGAGCGCGGCCAGCACCGTGGCGACTTCCGTGATCCCGAGCGTCGGCCGTTTCGGCATGAGGCCAGGCAGAGCACCGTCCCGCCAGAGGACACGAAGCAGGTGCGGCGGCTCCGTGCCCGTCAGGAATCCGCGCAGGTAGCCGGTCGAGAGCCACGCAAGAATCGAGAACAGCAGGACGTGACTCGCGATCCAGTCGAAGTCGAAACGAAGCACGTTCGTCACCAGCCTGGCGAACACGGCGTCGGCCGACATGAACAGCGCCCCGAACACGGCGACGAGCGGCGCGGCGATCACGAGGCCGCGCGCGACGGCCGCGGCCCTGCGCCACCCCGCCGCACGGCCGGTCCCGATACGGGAGGGGGATCGCGTCGCATCCACGAGCGCAAGCGGCGCGGCCGTCCACGCGTGCGCCGCGCCCAGCGCCAGCGCGCCCGCGTATCGAAGCACGCCCGCACGACGCACCCAGGACGCGGCGAGACGATGAGCCGCGAGCGCGAAGGTCAACGTCGCGCAGACAAGCGCGAGCAGCTTCAGCGGCTCGGCGTCGCGCCACGCGAATCCGGTGGCGAACACGACGCCGATCACCAGCCACGTGACGCGCTCGCGGTCCAGTGCGAGAGCCGCGCGGCGGTGCAGCGCGAGCGCGGCGACCGCGACCGACGCCACCCACAGCGACAGGTTCAGACCCGGCGGGCCAGGAGCGCGCAGCAGCGCATCGCCCACCGCGCCGAGGACCGCGCCCGCCATGAGCAACGCCGCGACCGAGGCGGGTGGCACGGGATAGAGGCGCGCCGCCCCCTCGAGCGCATGGCCGATGGCGCCACTGTCGGAGTACCCGTCGGAGGTGCCGTGGCCGACTGGCTCGTCTTCGATCCGCGCGCGACCCGCCTGCCCGGAAACCGCGTCACTCATACGCTCAGCCTCCTCCGATCCCCGTACTCCCACAGCAGGAACGCACTGGACCGCTGCGCCTGTCCCCGCGATGGCTTTAACTCTATTATACAAAGCACTCTGTGCAAATCAGTCCACAGCTCCAGGAGGCGCGGAATCTGCCTCACCGCGGCGCTTCACGTTGTTCGCCCCCTCTGAATTCGTGGCCGCGGACTGCTTGACACCATTTGAATAACAGTATACTTTGCACTATAAAGTATGCGCCTCCTCCGAGCGGCCCACCTCGGCATGTGTTTCGGCGTTCGCGACGCCATCGCGCTCGCGCTCGAGCACGCTGACGCCGGGCCCCTCACGATCCTCGGTGACCTCGTCCACAACCCCACCGTCCTCAGCGCCCTCGAGGCGAAGGGCATCGCGGTCGCGCATGACGTCGCCGACGTCAGGACCCCGACTCTGATGGTGACGGCCCACGGCACGTCCGGGCGGACCCTGGCTCGGACCCGCGCCCTGGGGCTGACGGTGGTCCAAGCCACCTGCCCGCTCGTACACGCCGCGCACCGCGCCGTCGCGGCCCTCGCCCGCGAGGGTTACCACGTCGTCATCGTCGGGCAACGCGACCACGTGGAGGTGCGCGGCCTCACCGGCGATCTCGATCGCTTCGACATCGTGCTCGAAGACGATGACGTCCTCGCGCTCGAGGAGTATCCACACTTCGGGGTGGCGGCTCAGACGACGCAGCCGTTAGAGAAAGTGCGGCATATGGTCGACCTGATCCGAGGGCGATTCCCGCAATCGGACGTGCGCTTCCTCGACACCGTCTGCAGGCCCACTAAGGAACGGCAGTCCGCGGCGGTCGAGATGGCACGCCAGGCCGATGTCGTCATCGTCGTCGGCGGCCGGTCGAGCAACAACACGCGCGAGCTGGTCAAGACCTGTGCGCGCTACTGCGCCCGCGTGCATCACGTGCAGACCGACGCCGACGTGCGCCCCGAATGGTTCGATGCCGCGAAGGTCGTGGGATTGACGGCCGGCACCTCAACGCCGGACGACGTCATCGACCGCGTCGAGGCGCGCATCCGCCTTTGCGCGGACGCTTCGGCGGCACAAGTCCGCCAGGTCGCCGGGGTCCCCGACGCGCGGGCGGTGCGCGGTGGGGTGGAGGTCGAGGCCCGAAATCACGCGATGCCGCGAAGCGTCGCCCGCGTTGCGGAGAGGCTGCGATGACCGGTCACCTCTCCGAGCGGACGCGCTGGGTGGTCGTCATGGCCTTCGCGGTCGCGATGGCCTGGGTCGAAGCCGCAAGCGTGTTTTACATCCGCGCGCTCGTCGATCGGATCGAGCCGTACCAGGCAGACCCGCTGCCCCTGGAAACGATGTCGGGAGCGCTCGGCCAGGTCGAACTGTGGCGCGAGGCAGCCACGCTGGTCATGATTGCCGCGCTGGGGCTGCTCGCGGGGCGCACGTGGCGCGTCCGCGCCGGTTACGCGGCGCTTGCGTTCGGGGCCTGGGACATCTTTTATTACGTCTTCCTTCGCCTCATCTCGGGCTGGCCGAGGACGCTGCTGGACTGGGACATCCTGTTCCTGCTGCCGCTCCCCTGGTGGGGGCCTGTGCTCGCGCCAGTCAGTATCTCGCTGGTGATGATCCTGTGGGGCACGCTCGCGACGCAGTCGGGTGATGTTGCGACCGACGCCCGCTGGGCATGGGCTCCTGGTTCGATCGGTATCGTGCTGGCGCTCGCCATTTTCACGATCGACGCCTGGCGGGCGCTGCCGGATGGCCGTGACGCGGTCCTGCAGGTGCTGCCGACGACGTTCAACTGGCCGCTGTTCTGGGTGGCCCTGCTGCTGATGGCGTCACCGGCACTTCATCAAGTTGCCTTCTTGCCCACGAAGAAGTCTGTACTCCGGCGACTCTGACTCTTCACCGCGGATTTTCGTCGTCTCAGCTCGGTCGCCGTCGCTGGCGCACTTTCACGCGCGCATCCACGATGCGGCAGCCGAGGCCCGGCGCCAGTGCGATGACGGGGTTGAGATCCAGCTCGCCGATCTCCGGGACCTCCGTCGCCAGCCGTGAGACACGCAGCAGCAATTCGCGCAGCGCGTCGAGGTCGGCGGGCGGGTGGCCGCGATAGCCCTGCAGCAGCGGCAGGCCGCGGATCTCGTGCAGCAAATCGTCGGCATCGGTATCGGTCAACGGCGCGATGCGAAAGCGCACGTCCCCTATCACCTCGACGTTGACGCCGCCCAGTCCGAACGCGACGACCGGACCGAACAGCGGGTCGTCGGCGACGCCGACGATGGTCTCGATCCCACCGGCGATCATTGATTGCACGAGAACGCCTTCGATCTGATCGGCGGCGGCGATCGTGCGCGCCACCGCCATGATGTCGGCAAACGCTCGACGCACGTCGTCATCGCTCGTCAGGTTCAGACGCACGGCGCCGAGATCGGTCTTGTGCGGAATCGCACGCGCCGACAGCTTGGCGACGACCGGGAAGCCGATCACGTGCGCGAGCGCCGCCGCCTCGTCAGCCGTCCGGGCGATCGTCCCGGGTGCCAGCGGGAGTGCGAACGCGCCGAGCAGCGCACGCACCTCATCGCCGGTCAGCCACCCGTCTCCGCGAGCCGCCAGCGCCCCACGGCAGATGCCGCGTGCCACATCGAGGTGGATGTCCTCGAATGTCCAGAACAGCCCCGGGTCCTTTGCGCGCCACTCTGAATAGGCGGCGGCCCTGGCCAGCGCCCGCGCCGCGTTCTCGGGGAACGCATACACCGGCACGCGCTCGGCGCCGAGTTCGAGCGGTACCGGTGCTCCCGATGAGGCCATCAGGCACGCCACGATCGTGGCGTCCGTGCCGCCCGCCCCGCGCCCGGCGCGAATGCCATCGCGGATGCCGCCGAGGATCGCGTCCGATGAGGCCGGATCCACCGGCGTGTGAATGATGATGAGCGCGTCGGCGTCGTCCGACGCCAGCGTTGCCGCGATGGCGCGGCGGAACTCGGCCGGTCCCGCGGAGGCGACCAGATCGACGGGGTTCGCGACGCTCGCCTCGGGCGGCAGGAAGGCGGTCAATGCCGCGCGCGTTGCCTCGGTGAACTGCGGCACGACGAGGCCCGCCGCGTCACAGGCGTCGACCGCCAGGATGCCGGGCCCGCCGGCGTTCGTCACGATCGCGACGCGCCGCCCGCGCGGCAGAGGCTGCGCCTCGAGGCACGCGGCGACGTCGAACATCTCGTCGATCGTGTCGGCGCGGATCACGCCCGACTGGCGAAACATCGCCCCGACCGCCGTGTCGCTCGCCGCCAATGCCGCCGTGTGGCTGCCCGCGGCGCGCGAACCGGCGTCGGTCCGGCCGGCCTTGATCGCGACGATCGGCTTCTGCCGGCCGATCCGGCGTGCCAGACGCGCGAAACGCCGCGGGTTGCCGAACGATTCGAGATACAGGAGGATGACCGACGTGTGCGGGTCGGCTTCCCAGTACTGCAGGAGGTCGTTGCCCGAGACGTCCGCCTTGTTCCCGACGCTGACGAACGCGGAAAGCCCCACGCCGCGCGCCGCTGCGAGACGGAGAATCGCGATTCCCAGCGCGCCGCTCTGGGAGGACAATGCGACGCGGCCTGGCGACGGCATGATGGGAGAGAACGAGGCATTCAACCGCACGTCGCTGCGTGCGTTCAGCAGCCCCATGCAGTTGGGTCCGACCATCCGCATTCCGTAGCCGCGGACCTTTTCGACCAGCTGTTGCTGCAGCGCCCGTCCGTCGTCGCCGATCTCAGCGAATCCGGCCGTGATCACCAGCAGTCCCTTCACGCCGGCGGCGGCGCAGTCGTCGACCACGCTCAGGACGGCCTGGCGGGGGACCGCCACAACCGCGAGATCGATCCCCGGCGGCGCCTCGCGCACGTTCGCGTAACACGGCACCTGTCCGAGGTCGGCCGCGTGCGGGTTGATCGGGTAGACCGGCCCGCGAAATCCGCTACTGCGCAAGGCGTCGAATACGCGGCGGCCGATGCTGCCCGGGTCGCGCGACGCGCCCACGACCGCGACCGCCTGCGGCTCGAGCATCGGCCTGATCGAGGCAACCGTCGCCAGCGCGTTCCGGCGATCCCCCGACGCGACGGTCTCGGCGGTCGCATCCAGCGAGAGGCGTACGGCGATGGTGCCGCTCTCGGATCGGGCACGGACTTCAAAGCCGGATTCGCGAAACACCTCCAGCATCGCCGTATTCTCGGCCAGCGTCGTCGCCTCGAACCGGCGAAAGTCGTGGGCGATCGCGGACGCGGCCAGCCGCTCGAGCAGAACAGTGGCGAGCCCCCTGCCGTGGAACCTGTCGTCGACGGCAAACGCAACTTCCGCCGCAGCCGGGCTCTCGGCCAGGTATGAGCCGACCGCAACCGGCCGCGCATCGCCATCGACGGTGCGGATCGCGAGCAGCGTGAGCGCGCGAGCCGGATCGCTGGAGTCGCAGAGCCGCCCGATGACCGTGTCGGGCGGCTCCGAGAGGGTAAAGAAGCGGCGGCGCCGCGACTCCGGCGACAGGTCGTGAAAAAACTGCTTGAGCGCCGGCGCGTCGTCATTGCGGGACGGACGCAGGGTTGCGACCGAGCCGTCGCGCAGCACAACGCGCTCCGCGGTGTCGTCGCCGGCGGGGAGAGGCGGGTTGAGGATCTTCATCTCACGCTCTATTGTGCCCACGTGCCAGGTTAACCCCACCGCCTTTCAGGCAGTCGGCTTCCAGCAGGCTTCTGGCGGCATCGCCTCAAACGCTGCATTCCGTCGGGCTGGGGCGCTTCGTTATTGCCATCAGCGCGTCGGGCATGACGAGCTCGCGCTCGGGATGCCGCAGCGTCAGCACAGGGCAGGGCGCGATTCTGACCACGCGTTCGGCGACGCTGCCCATGAGGAGATGCGCCGCGCCGCGGCGGCCATGCGTGCCCATCACGATGAGGTCTGCCTGCGACTCCCTGGCGTATTCGACAATGGCCAGCGCCGGCGAGCTCGAAGTCAAGACGACGGGTATCGCTTTCAGCGCCGAGCGATCCTCGTCGTCGAGCAGCGCATCGAGCTGGCGGCGGGCGGCGGCTTCGCAAGCCCGCTGCGCATCCGAAACATCGAGGATGAAGCCATCGGCGCCGGATCCGCGCGCCAGCAGGTTGTCGGCGATGTGCACGACCTCGAGGCTGGCACCAAACAGGCGGGCGAGCTCGCGGCCGTAGTTCAGTGCAACGCCGGCGGCTTCGCCGAAGTCGGTGGCGACGAGGATCCGTTTCACGGCGAGCATGAGGCACCTCCAGAAGCAGTTCCCGGCCGGAAGCCGGAACGCGGTGACGCGCGCAGACCCTACTGCAATCGGCGTGCTCGGTTAGGCGCCCGCCCGCGTAAGGTGGACGGCTCTTCGTGTGCGCGCTGCTCGCGCAATTTTCCTTGAATCAAACCTGTTTTTGCTGGCGTCGCCGGCGCACCAGCAGCGTGTTCGCACTTCCAGGGAGAGCCTCCGCATATCGCGGACGCAGGGGCGCGAGGTGCCGGAAATCCGGCGGCAGCGGCGCCGAACGTCCCACTCCTGGCGCAAAACGCCGTGGCATCACGCTTGCGCTTCCGTCCGGTCGAGCACTGATTTGAAAACCGGACGGAGGGAGCCATGGCCTACGCCAACGTATTGCGCGGCGTCGTCGGATTCTTTGAACATGCGCTGGTCGTCATCATTGGTTTCATGCTGATGGTGATCGGTCTGGCGCTTGGCGTCACGATGATCATGCTGCCCGTCGGCGTGGTCGTCGGTCTGATCGGCTTCGCAATGTTCGTCGGCGGCCTGTTCGTCCGTCTCGAACAACCGTGAGAGTGTGTCAAGTAACATCACGGAGGACGCGGAGGAACGGAGGAAGAACCCTCCGGGTTGCCTCTGCGTCTTCAGCATCCTCCGCGCTAATTGACCTGGGAGCAAGCCATGATTGATCGCCAGAAGCTCGAGACGGTCTTGAGCCGGCGATTCCCCGGCGCGACACGCCAGCAGATTGCGGCCGCGGCGAACGCGATTATGGGTCTCGAGGACGAATGGGAGGAAGTCGCCGCATCCGAAGATTTCGGCTATCACTCCTCGAGCTGCTGTGTCCCCATCTGCAGTCTGGCGCGCGAGGCGGCAGCCGGCGCCGAATTCCGCGTCATCCGGCGGCGGTGCGAATGAACGTTCACGTCTCAGGTGTGAGATAGCCGCCACTTCTTCGAGCGTCAGTTGAAGGGCCTCACCGCGTCCCGGCCTCGTTGCTGCCGGAATTCCGGCATGGCTTGGTCCAGGCCAATTACCGCGGAGGACGCTGAGGACGCAGAGGCAACCCTGAGGATTTTTCCTCCTTTCCTCCGCGTCCTCCGTAGTGTGACACAGCGGGCGCAGGGCGGGGTCTCACCCCGTTTCGGGATGCGCAAGAGGGAGCGTGACGACAACCGTCGTGCCGGCACCGGATGTGCTGTATATGGCGATTGAGCCGCCGTGCAATTCGACCGTCCGCCTCGTAATCGGCAAGCCGAGACCGGTGCCACGATGCTTGGTCGTGAAGAACGGTTCGAAGATCTGTTCTCGTACCTCGGCCGGAATGCCGGGCCCGCTGTCCGCGACGGAGATCCGGCACACGTTGTCGGCAGGCTCGAGCGCAACGCCAATGCGTCCTGTTCCCTCCATCGCCTGTGCCGCATTCGACACCAGGTTCAGCAGTGCGCGCTCGATTTGCGCCTGATCGACTTCCGCGATGACGTCGGCGGCGTCAAGCTCGAACGTCACGTGAGAGCACTGAGGATCCTGCCGCATGAGCTCGACGACCCGCTGGAGCAGCGGCTTGAGCGGCACCCGGCGCAGGTCCGGCGGCTTCGGCCGTGAAAACACGAGCAGATCGTTGACGAACGAATTCAGTGCGTCGACGCGGCCGACCACGTCGCGCAGAACCAGCTGATCGCGGCTGTCGGCCGGCATCCTCGCGCCGATTACCTGCAGGGCTCCTCGGATACCGGCGAGCGGATTGCGAACCTCGTGGGCGACGAGCGAAGCCATTTGCCCGAGGCGGGCGAGCTCCGATCGTTCGCGGAGCTGCGCCTCGAGGCGCTTGCGCTCGGTCAGGTCGGAGATAATGCCGGTGAAGGTGTGCTCGCCATCGACCTTCATCTCGCTCACCGAGAGATAGACAGGAAAGGTGCTGCCGTCCTTGCGCTGCGCCAGAACCTCCCGCCCAATCCCGATGATCCGCTTTTCTCCGGTCTGCAGATAGCGCGCGAGGTAGCTGTCGTGCCGCTCGCGATCGGGGCTCGGCATGAGCATCGACGCGTTGCGTCCAAGGATCTCGCCTGGTATGTAGCCGAACAGGCGCTCGACCGCAGGATTGGCGAGCTGGATGATGCCGCGGGCGTCGATGACCAGCACGGCGTCGACCGCCGACTCGAGAATCGCCCGAATGCGCGCGTTCGTCTGGTGTTGCGCCATCACCGTCTGCTTGAACCGGGCGATCACCAGCGCCGTCATCCACAGACCGGAGACCACGAATCCGCGGTTGATCAAGCCGGTCGTCCGGTCTCCGCCGGCCGGTGAAAGCAGCAGGCCGAGAACGGTGAGCCCCGAACATCCGGCTGCGGCTGTGAATGTGTCGCGGCGACCCAACTGCCACAGGCTTAAAAGGAGCGGCACCAGATAGAGGGCGGGGATCGTGAGGCCAGGCGCAAAACGAAGATCGATCGCGAAAATCGCGGCCGCGAGCGCGGCGCTGACGAACGAAATCGGCCGATGCAGCCGTCCGGAGTGGTCCGTCGGAGCGTCAGACGTCAATGGAATCGAAGGCAAACGTATCATCGTAAATCACGCACGAGGGCGATTGTCGTCCTCGCGCTCGCAGATAAGTCGTCGACCGGATTCTTCCGCCAGACGCAAGTGAACTGCGGTACCCGAGCTCCGCGACGCTGCGACGCTTGATCTTGATCAGGCGCCCACGACGCTGCTGGCGCCTTCCTCCATTCGAAGAGGCTGGGTTGTAGCAAACCGAGGTGGACGTTGCCGAGCGGCGCTGCGCGGCCGCGGAAAGCGTGGACAGACAGCCCAAGCGAACCCGCCGCTCGCTGGCTGAACCGAGTGTTTGATCGCGAACTGCCGGGACCGCATGGTGGCGGGACAGCGCACGGACGAGCACGCGGTTGACGTCGAGCGGTCCTGAGCAGCGTAGCTCGCCCGGAGCGAAAAAGGGCCTAGCTGTTTCGGATACTCCTGACGTCAGTTCCCTTGCACGCATCCCTTCGCTGCCGTCGCTCTGGCGGCGCCTTCTAACTTTCTAGGGCAGGGGAATAGTCAATCCCATGGACGTGGGTCGCGTTCTCGTGCGTTATCGGTGTCGTCTTCTTCGTCATGTCGTCTTTGCGGCTGTCGCAATTGCAGCCACCGCCTGCGGATCCACGAGGACGAGTTTCGTGGGACCGACCGGCACCAAGTGCGAGGTTTCAGTGACGAATAACACGCCGGAACTGCCCGCCGCTGGCGGCAGCGGCAGCGTCACGGTGAACACGTCGCGCGACTGCTCGTGGTCGGCTTCGGCGGACGCGTCGTGGATATCGCTGAGCACGACGACCGGTCAGGGTGCGGCGACGCTGAACTACAGCGCGGTTGCCAATCCCAGTGGCACACCGCGCCGCGGCCGGCTTGTCGTCGCGCAGCAAATGGTTGAGGTTGCACAAGCGGCGGCTGCATGCCGCTACGAGGTGTCGCCGTCGACCATGAACTTCGACGAGAAAAGCCATGACGCGTCGGTCCGGCTCACGGCGACCGACGGCTGTTCGTGGACGGCGCGGACCGACGCGAACTGGATCGGCGATGCGAGCCCGGCGTCCGGCGTCGGCAGCGCCTCGATCACCTTCACGGTGGCCGCGAACGCAGGGCCAACGCGTGGTGGATCGCTCACGGTCGGGAACGCGACCGTTCGTGTGAATCAGGGAGCGCCGGCGGGCCTGAGTCCGGCTCCAGGGCCGCCCGCGGCGCCGGCGCCTGAACCGGCGCCGACGCCAACGCCAGCTCCGAGCCCTCCACCGGCGCCAACGCCAACTCCGGGCCCGACACCGACGCCAACGCCGACGTGCAGCTACCGGCTCGGTCAGACGACGCGCAACGTGTCGCGCGATGGCGAGGAGTTTACGGTCACGATCACCGCGCCGTCGGGATGCACGTGGGCTGCATCAACTGAAGCCTCGTGGATCGCCGTCACCGACGACCGAGATGGATCGGGCAACGGCAGCATCCGGCTCGCAGTCGCCGCAAACACCGGTGCACCACGAACGGCAAGTGTCCGCATCGCGACTGAAACGCTGTCGGTGCAGCAGGCTGCGGCTGCGTGCAGCTACAGCATCAAGCCGATCTCCTACAATGCCGGCAAAGGTCCTGACGACGTCCTCGTCAACGTGACGACCGGCAGTTGGTGCACGTGGACGACGAGCACCAACGCATCGTGGGTTACGATCGATAGCGGTCGCACAGGCACCGGAAGCGGCACGGTTCATCTGGTGATTCAGGCGAACGCCGGCGCGCCGCGCAGTGCCACGGTGACTATCGCCGAAAACTCCTTCACGCTGACGCAGGATGGCCCGTGCGTCGCAACAATCAAACCGCGGTGGTACGAGGCGGGCCGCGGACCGGACGACATTCTGATCACCGTGACGATCGATGCGGCGTGCCAGTGGAAGGCCGCCAGCACAGTGTCGTGGGTGGCCGTGTCAGAGGGCGCGACGGGAACCGGCAGCGGCACCGTGCGGCTGGTCGTGCAGCCCAACAGCGGGTCCGCGCGATCGGTCACGCTGACGATCGCCGGCCAACCGTTCGATCTCCGTCAGCTCGGTTCGCAGTGAAGGCGCATTCCGCGGCAACGCGGAGGTCAGGGTGCTCTCGACCTGCGCTGTCGTTCCATCGGTACGATCACCAGTACCTGCGGGCGAGATCTGGGAGTCCGAACGAGGGACCAGACCTCATCGGCCGATAAACGCGGCAGACGACCAACGGTGCCTGGCGCGGCTGCGGAGCCCGGGTTATTCCCGACTCCGCCGGTGTGCTGGCCAGGATTCGAACTCACGCGGAACAGACGCGGTTGCGGCCGCCATTCTTCGCGACGTAGAGCGCGACATCGGCGCTCCGGAACAGTTCTTCGCTCACATCGTCGTCGGAGCCGGTCGCGTCCACCTTCCCATTGAACGACCGGTGCGCGAGTCCGATGCTGATCGACAGCGTCCCCGCAGCAAATGACACGCCCGCCAGTACGGGGGCCGTGGCTTGCACGGCGAGGCGCAGAGCATCCGCGACGCGACGCGCACAGGGAGCCGCGCAGAGAGGGATCGCCACGACGAACTCATCGCCTCCATAGCGACAGGCGACGGCGTCGGCCGGAATGTGTTCGCCGATGATCTGACCGACCACTCGCACAGCCTCTGCCCCTGCGAGATGGCCATGCTCGTCGTTCAGTGCTTTCAGTCGATCGACGTCGAGGACGAGCACGGACACCGACGTCCTCGCACGGCGCGCGGCCCGCACGATCCTCCTCATCTCGAGCTCGAACGACCGAAGGTTGTGGAGCCCGGTCAGATCGTCGGTCATTGCGAGGCGGTGAAGCCGCTGCGCATCATCGGCCAGCCGTGCAGCCACCAGTCCGGCCGCGATGAAGACGCCCATTTGCAGGATGTCGGACTCGCCGTACCTCCACGTGAGCATGTGAGGGTTGGCAAGGTGGTACAGCAGGATGGTGAGGCTGGCTGCGGCTGCGCCTCCGCGCGTTCCGAATCTCACGGCCGCGAGAATGATCGGAAAGTAGTACAGATGCTGTGCGCCGGGAACGTCGGTGAGCCGATCGAGCGCGAACACGCCCGCGGTCACGCCTGCCAGCACGGCGCCGGACGCGATACCCGATAGCCGCACGAGTGCGCTACCGGTGCGCAAGTGCCAGGGTGGAGTTGTTGTCAGGCGCATTGGATTCTCGACGATCAGGTGCCGGTCCGGCTGAGAACGTCGTGAACGGACCATTATTTCGCGATCATCGTCCTGGACCGAAACCTTCGTCGCGGCGGCGGTGCAGTTCGCGCGCGCGCTCGGCGGCGGGTGGACTTCAATCTGATGGACTGTTCAGCGGGAGCTCACCGACTCTGAGGCCCAGGAGCGGGTCGGTGACGGCTGTGCGTCTGGCCGGTACGTAACTCGCCACCAGCGTCATCACGCAAAGCAACACCGCAACGAGGGTGACCGTCGTCGCGTCGTGAGGCGACGGTTCGAACCGAAACGCTCCAGCAGCCGCGTCGCCCGGCAGTACAAGAACGGTCCCCGCACCAATCCCGACCAAGGTCGTCGTCAGCGCCTGCTTCACGACGAGCATCGCGAGCTCCGAGCGCAGTCTGAACCCCCGAGTCGCGGATGTCCCTCGTCAGCCCTCGTTCAACAGGAGCTTCTCCACCAGGCCGGAAAGCCGGCGCCAGCGTTCGGTCTGCTGCTGAAGACCGCGAACGCCGGCTTTGGTGATGCGGTAATACTTCGCTTCGCGGTTCGTCTCGGTTCGCTGCCACGTCCCTCTGATCCAGCCCTTCTGTTCCAACCGGACCAGCGCCGGATACAGCGTCCCCTGATTGAGTGTGAGCGACGGCTCGGCGACCTGCTCAAGCCGCACGGCGAGGCCGTAGGCGTGTTGAGGCCCCATCGTGTCCAATGCCCGCAGGACAATGAGGTCCAGCGTTCCCTGCAGGAGCTCTACTCGATCCTTCGATTCACTTGCCATCCAAGTGGTTTCCACACAGAGGCTACCAGCGGTTGCACTTGCCTGTCAAGTGAAGTGAGGCGACTCCTCGCATCGCCAGCGCCGCGCTTGACGCGCCAGCGGCAGTCTATGTTGGTGATCTCATCGAGGAATCCACCGCGAGGTCGGAAGCCTGGTTCTGGCGCCAGGTCCTGTTCGCCGGCTCGCACGAACACGCGCACATGCGTCGGCGAATTTCCGCCAACGCGCATCGCTTGAAGGAGCAGTGGCGTGCTCCGCCATTCTGATCGTGCTGAGCTTTCAGGCTGTTGTGGCGGGCAGCGTGTTCATCGCAATCCTATTCAAGAACGAGCTCACCAGATCGACCCAGGCATCGGCCATCAATTCGTATAGAAAAGAGTCCGCCATTCGCTGCGTGCAACATCGCCGCGAGCGCTGACCGCCCAGATCCGCCATCGATGCGGCTGGCGGCCGACGCCGAATGGCGCGCGGATTGTGATCGAAGCCGGGTCGCTGTGTGGTTCGTCGTTCGCGGCGACGAACAAGAACCCGCTACCCTGCCAGTCTTTGCCCGTGCCCTGGCCATACTGCCATTCAACCAAAGAGGCAGATTCGACTGTCATCGTAAGCTTGAATTCGTCAGGTCGTTCAGCGATGCTGTCGGTCAGTACCGACCATGGCTAATGTAACGATTCGAGTCGCCCGCGCAACGGACGCCGGAGAGATCGCACAATTGACCACACAGCTCGGCTACGAGCTGACGGACGCGGACGCCGCCGACCGGCTTTCGCGAGTCCTGCTCCGGGACGATCAACGGTTTTTCGTCGCGGACCTGGACGGCCGCGCCGTCGGGTGGGTGCACGTCGTCCGTGCCGAATACGTGGATGCAGAGGCGTTCGTCGTGATCGGCGGCCTTGTCGTCGACCGAAGCTATCGCCGGCTGGGTATCGGGCGGGCGTTGATGGACCGTGCTGAAGCCTGGGCCAGGGAGCGGGGATGTTCGGTGGTGCGCCTCTCCTCCAGCGCTACGCGCACAGCGGCGCACCGGTTCTACGAGGGCCTGGGGTACACGAACATCAAGATCCAATACTCCTTCATCAAACCGCTGAACCCGGCCGCGGCTGCGCGCGTCCGGACGTTCGTTCCGCGTGTGGACTCCGCCGGCTGAGCAGTGCCTCGAGGTTCGCGTCAGCGTGAGACTGACGGCGAGACGAAGGCTTCACCAGCAAGGACGCGGCGAGCGGACGTCACGCCGGCGCAGAATCCGGAAATGTCAGCCCCGGTCACTCGAGTCGCTTCCGCATCTTGACCGCGGCCATCGGCACACCTGGCGACAGCAGGTGTTGACCGCGGCTTTCGACCTGGTAACCCAGCGCCGAATAGAACGGTTCGGCTGTCGTGGAAGATTCCAGGTGCAGGTGGCTGACGCGGTGCTCACGGGCAATCCGTTCGATTTCCGCAACGAGAGCGGATCCGACCCCACGTCGGGCAGCCCTCGGGTCGACGTAGCACGCCCGCAATTCCGAGTTGCCGACAACGATGGCGCCAATGCCCACGGGCTCGCCATCGATCTCAGCGATCAGCCGCACCTCGCGGTCACGATTGGCGAGGAATCGTTCGATGACTTCCTCGGTGATTGGCCGGGCCCATGCCTCGACGACAGCAGCCGGATAGTCCTTGGCTGCGATCCCTCGAACGGCCGCGTGATGGATTTCCAGAAAGCGGCGGGCGTCCTCGGGTCGCATCTCGCGAACCGTAACGAGCATCGCACAGAGGATTGTAGTGGTCGAGAAGCTCCGCTCATAAAATGACGTCTTATGCGTCCCCCGTCTCGGGCGGCACGTCGCGGAGGACTCCATATGCACCGTCTCGGCGGCGACCCTGCGCGGTGCCGGGCTGCTCGACACGGATCATGTGCTCGAGAACATGTACAACCCGAGCAGGAGGACGAGAAGGCCGACAATCCTTCGGAACACCGGTCCCGGCAGCCTCTTCAGCAGTCGCTCTCCGACAATCGTCCCGATGATGACGCCGACAATAGCAAGCGCGATGAGATTCAGCCGGTCCAGCAACCGGCTGCCATCTCGCACCAGATAGACTGGCATCCGCGCAGCGTCGACGATCAGGCCCACGGCGGTCGCGGTCGCCACGAACGCGGCGGGGGACAGATCGTAGCCAAGCAGTGCTGCAGCTCGAATACCGCCCTGATTGCCGACGAGACCACCAAGGGCTCCGGAGACGACGCCAGCGATCCATCCGCTTGCGCGCCCGAGTCGTATTCGTCCGGCCAGACCGGTGAGGCCGGCGACACCGGCGAACGTGAGAAGGACGGCAAAGACAACGATCAGGCTTCGCCCCGATGCAGCCCGCTGCAGGAGCGCCCCAAGGAGGCCGCCGGTCGCGCTCATCAGACCAAACGATTTCAGAACGCGACGATCGACATCATGACGGAGCATCGACAACCGTACTGCCGTACCGACGAAATGAGGAATCGAGACCGTGGCCACGGCCAAGCGCATGTCATCGCGCACATTGAGCAGCGGCGTGAGCAGGCTGCCAATCCCGAATCCGGTCACCGCTGCAATCCCACCGGCAAGTACCGACACCGCTGTCATGATGGCCAGAAAGATCACGGATCAACTCCGGGCCGCGTTCTCGCACGCCTCACTCGGCGAGGCCTTGCACGCGGACGAACGGCGCGGCTGACGCATCTGACCTATCTCGCCGGCTCGAACAACTCGATCGGATTGCCATCGGGATCCTCGACTTGGACTTGCCGACCGCCCGGCCCCACTTCCATCTGATTGCGGAAACGGACCCCGGCAATCTTCAGCGCGTCAATACAGGACGCGAGATTCGTGACCCGAAGAACGACCCGGTTCCAGCCACCAGGTTCCTGGTGACGGCCGTCGGGCATCGGACGGGAGCCGGACGCGCCGGGCCCGCTCAGCAGGATGCGTAACGGCCCAAGCGAGACATTGGCAAAGGCCGGCGGCTGTTGATGCTCCAGCGTGAACCCGAAATGTTCGGTGTAGAACGCGATTGAGCGCAGCACGTCTGTGACCTGGTAGCGCACACCATGAAAGCTCGCGGCGACGCGCTGACGCGTGTCCGCGGTCGTTGATGAATTTCGTGCGTCCGGCATGACATCCCTCCCGGTTCGAGCCGTGTCTACGACGCGGCTGGCTTGATTTCGTTGACGCGCACTTCCGTGCCAGGCTTGATTTCGTCTGTCCCGCGCACCGCCACGGCATCGCCCGGCTGTAGGTCCCCGAACACTTCCATGAGCGGTCCCGATGTCAGGCCGGTCCTTACATCCACCCATTCGGTTCGGCCATGCCGAATTCGGACCACAAAGGTGCGATCCGTGGTGCTGCCGACGCTCCCGCTCGGCACGAACAACGACGGCGCGGGACGGCGGACCGGCCATTTGATTTGACAAAACGTGCCGGGCGCCAGCCGTCCATCGCGGTTCGTCACGTCGAGCTCGACGGCCATCGTGCGCGTTCTGACGTCGACTGCGTGCGCGATGCGCGCAACCGCGCCCGAGAACGTCTGGCCGGGGTAGGCGGGGACGGTGAAGGACATCGTGACTCCTGGCGTGACGCCGGCGATGTACGATTCCGGGACCGGAACGACGAGACGTAAGCGGTCGTTCTGAACAACGCGAACCATTGGCGTCGTCGCGGCCGGTCCACTGTTCGGGCCGACGAGTGTGCCGGGGTGCACGTTGCGCTCGGTGACCACGCCGTGAAACGGCGCCCTCACGCGCAAGTACCCCTCCATCTGCGTGATGGACTGGAGCGCCTGCCGCGCGGCTTCGGCGGTCTGCTCCGCCGCGGCGATTTGACTCTGATTGGCCTCCACAGCCTTCTGCGCCAAGACCAGATCGTTTCCGGCGACGACGCCCGGCGTCGCGGATGCGGCCTTCAGCTTCTCGTAGGTGCTGGCGTCCGCATCCGCTCTCGAGCGTGCGACCGCGAGCTGCGCTTCCGCGACCTGCAGCTTCGACTGCGCCTCGGCGCGCTGCGCCACGAGCTCGGGCGCTTCGAGCTCGGCCATCAGCTCGCCCGCTCGCACGCGCGATCCGCGGTCGACACGGATGCGCTTCACGAACCCCGTCACCTTCGGATAGACGGCGACGGCCTCGTACGGATCCAACTGACCGGGCATCGCCAGCACGACGTCGATGGGCTGCTGGACGACGCGGACCACGTCCAGCATCGGCGGCCCTGTTGCCGCCAGCGGCTTTTCGGCTTGCGCGGAGCCGCTGTCGCGGCATCCGACGACAGCAACGGACAAGAGCAGCAAGCCCGCGCCAGAGAACCGCACGCGCGGACGATGACGTAGGGTTCTCATACCTTCATTCCTGCGCACGATAGACACTGTCCGGGTCGTCGGGGTCCAGGGACGCGGACGTGATGCTCGCGGACCGTTGGACGAGCGAATACACCGACGGCAGGACGAACAGCGTGGCGAGGGTGGCTGCGGCCAATCCGCCAATCACCGCACGTCCGAGCGGCGCCGTCGCGTCCGCGCCCTCGCCCAGCGCGAGCGCCATCGGAATCATGCCGGCGATCATGGCGGCGCTCGTCATCAAGACCGGGCGCATGCGCGCGCGCGCGGCGTGAATCGCTGGCGGGAGATCTGATCCGCCATGGCGCCGGGAGTGTTCCGCGAAGGTCACCAGCAGGATGGCGTTCGCGACGGCGATGCCGATGGACATGATCGCGCCCATGAATGACTGCACGTTGATCGTCGTCCGCGTCACCGCGAGCATCAACACGACGCCCATGAGGACGGCCGGCACCGTGGAGACAACCACAAATGCCAGGCGGAACGACTGAAAGTTCGCTGCCAGCAGCAGAAAGATCACAACAACAGCGACGACGAGACCGGCGGCGATGTTTCCGAGCGTTTCGCGCATGGCCGCGATCTGCCCGCGCACCGCGATTGTCGATCCTCGCGGCGGCGTCCCGGCCCGCGCGATCGCCTGGTCCACGCGGTCAGCAAGCCGGCCGAGGTCTTCCCCGAATACATTCGCGGACAAGGTGACCATGCGCTGCCCGTTGACGCGGTCGTATTCGCCGATGATCGTGCTGTTTTCGATGCGCGCGACATCGCCCAGCAGCGGATACGACGAGCCGCCTGGCGTGACCGGTACCACCCGCAAGTCCTCCAGACTGGTCATTCGCGGTTGCGGCACCTGCACCTGCACCTGGAAGGCAATACCGGTCCGCGGATCGGCCCAGTAGTTCGGCGCCACGAACCGGCTGGAAGACGTCGCGGCGACAAACGACTGACCGACCTGACTGACGGTGACGCCAAGCTGGCCGGCCAGCTGCCGATCGATGTTCACGTTGATCCCGGGATAGTCCAGCACCTGCTCCACGTGGAGATCGCGCAGCGTCGGAATCTGCGCCAGCTCGCTGCGAATCGTGCTCGCAAACGCACGCGTCGCAACGAAATCGGGGCCCATGACCGCGACTTGCACCGGTGTCGGCGCGCCGAAGTTCATGATCCGACCGACGATGTCGCCGGGCTCGAACGAGAACTGCACATCCGGAAAGCGCCGCGCGAACCGATGCCGCAGGTCTTCCTGGAACGCCCCGAGTTGAATCCGCGGGTCTGGCTTGAGGGCCACCTGAAGCACGCCTTCGTGCGACCCGCCCGTCCACAGAAAGATCGTGTTGATCGGATACGACGACGGTTGCACGCCGACGTAACCGAGGGTGGCGTCGAC
The DNA here is from genome assembly GCA_046726355.1 of Acidobacteriota bacterium. Taxonomy (GTDB): domain Bacteria; phylum Acidobacteriota; class Vicinamibacteria; order Vicinamibacterales; family CAVVIG01; genus QHWF01. The sequence continues at coordinate 22,609 of JBKPAI010000071.1, forward strand.
GTTGCCCGGACCCGCCACCTCGTGAATCTGACTGAGCACCTCGCCGGCGAGCCGTTCGGTCGATTCGAACTTGGTGCCGGCGGACGCCTGGAACCGCAGCTGGAATTGATGCGCGCCGCCTGCCGGAAAGATCTCCCGACCGAGCCGGAGGCCGACCGTGATGACGATCGCGAGGGTCACGATCGCGTAGACGGCCACAAGCAGACCGCGCATCGAGCCCAGCCGTTCCAAGGCGCGCGTGAGGCGATCGCGCAACAGGTCGACCCAATTCTCCGGCTGCGGTCCATCCAGCGCGTGTCGATTACCAATCCGCGACCCCCTCGGCCGCTTCGCCAACAGCCACACAGCGAGCACCGGCACGAGCGAGCTCGAGAGCAGGAACGACGCAATCATCGAAAAGCCGACCGCGAGCGACAGCGGGACAAACAGCGACTGCGACACGCCGGTCATGAAGAACGACGGGACGAAGACGGCGACCACGGCCAGCATCGCCAGGAGCCGCGGCATCACGACTTCGCCGCTCGCGTCGAGAACGCCCCGTGCAATCGGAGTCTCTCTGGCAAGATGCGTGTGGATGTTTTCGATCGCCACCGTGCCCTCGTCGACGAGGATGCCGACGGCGAGCGCGAGGCCGCCCAGGGTCATGATATTGATCGTCTGTCCCGATCCCCAGAGCGCGACCACTGCGGTCAAGAGCGCGAATGGAATCGTCACGATCACGATCAAGGAACTGCGCCAGTCCCGCAGGAACAGCAGCACCGTGAGCCCCGTCAGCAGCGCGCCGAGGATGGCCTCACGCAGGACCGACTGAAGGGCACCCGAGACATTCCCCGACTGGTCCAGCGCGTAGCTCACGTTGATGTCATCGGGCACCAAGGCTTGAAATCGCCCGAGATTTGCCTTCACCTCGTCGACAACAGCCAGCGTCGACGCATTGGGCCGCTTCGTAACCGGGATGTACACGGCCCGCCTGCCATTGGCCAGCGCATACGCGGTCGGAACGTCGGTGCTGTCGCTCACCGACCCGACGTCGCGCATGAACACCGTCGGTCCGGCGCCGGTTCGAATGGGCAGTTCCAGTAGATCGTTGATGTCCGACACGACCGAGTTCACTGGCGAGATGCGCGTGAGGTCGCCGATGTTGACGCTGCCCGACGGCATGATCAGGTTACCCGTACTGACCGCGCGGACCACTTCCTCCGGCGCCATTCCGTACGACCGCAGCCGGTCGGGATCGATGCGAATGACGATCGTTCGCTGGCTGCCGCCAAAGGGCGGGGGTGACGTGAGGCCGTCCAGCGTCGCAAACTGCGGGCGGACGCGATTGAGGGCCAGGTCCTGGATTTCGCCGAGGCTGCGCGTCTCACTGGAGAAAACGAGATATCCGACCGGCACGGTGCCGGCGTCGAAACGCATGACGAACGGGCCCACCGTCCCTGGCGGCATGAACGCGCGCGCGCGGTTCACGTACCCGATCACCTGCGCCATGGCTTCGGCCATGTCGGTGCCAGGATGGAAGTTCAACTTCAACAGGCCGGTGTTCTGGATTGATTTCGATTCGACGCTCTCGATTCCGTTGATGTAGAGGAAGTGATACTCGTAGTAATACGTGATGTACCCTTCCATCTGCGCCGGGCTCATTCCGCCGTACGGCTGTGCGACGTAGATCACCGGCAGGTTCAAGTCGGGAAAGATGTCGATTCGCATACGACTGACGGCGAACACGGCGGTCAACGCCACCGCGAGCACGGCGACGAGTATGGTGATCGGACGACGAAGGGCGGCGCGAAGCAGCCACATGAGACGAGCTCCCCTAGGGTTGCCGGAGGCTATTCAGAAACGGCGTGAGGTCGCCCTGCGCGACCGCCGCCGCGAGCAGAGCCCGCCACACATCGACGCGTGCGAGCTGATCCTCGACTTCCGCCTGCGCGAGCAGACTCTGCGCCTCCGCGACTTCCAGGATGGTGGCAAGCCCGGCATCATAGCGGGCTCGAGCCTGCGTTTCGCTCTGCTGGGCTGCGGCCAGCTGAATCGGTGTATTGATCGCGACGGCACGCGTCGTCTGCAGCAACGCCGCCGCTGTGTGCTGCTCGTTCGTGATCGTCAGCAGGGCTTCGTCATAGAGAGCCGCGCTCGCTCGCGCCGACGCCGCGGCGGCCGCCTTCCGCGCCCGCAGACTGGAAAAATCGAAGACGTTCGGAAACAGGACCTGAATGCCGACGGCCCAGTTCGCGCGATCGGGTCGGAGGCCGTCAGCGCCGCCGTCGAAGACGCCGCTCGGATTCGCACCACTAGCCCGTGCGAACACACTCGACTGCACCAGGACGTGAGGCAGATCGGTCCGCGCCAACACCTCTTCCTGGGCACGCGCTTGATTGACAGTCGCCTGACGTTCTTGCGCCAGCGGGTGCGCGGTCACGGCGGCCGGCGTGATGTCCGCGGGCGGCAGTCGCGCGAGCAAGGAGTCGGCGGCGATCGTCGCGCCGCCCGCCGTGCTGCCGAGGACGCGCGTCAACGTCGCCTGCGCAATGGTGAGGGTCTGCTGGGCTTGAATCAGGCGCGTCTGCGCCGCCGCCCGCTCGGCCGTCGCGCGGGATTGATCGGCGCCAGGTCGTAGCTGGTTGGTCACGAGGGTCTGGACCGATTGCAGCAGCACGTTCCGGCGATCGAGATCCGCCTGCGCGGCCGTGACCGCGCGCTGGGCGGCCACCATGCGGAGAAACGCGGCCGCGACCGCGTTCTGGACATCGAGACGCGTCAACGTCTCGCCCGCGCGCGCTTGCATCAGCGCGGCTTGCGCACTCACGACGCTCGCATGGCGCAGGCCAAAGTCGAACGGCTCCCAGGAAAACAGTGCGCCGGTGGCACTGCCCCAGACGTTCTGACTGGAGGTTGAGGACAACACGGGACCCGACATTGCCGGGATGATTCCCTGCGGCAGCACCTGCCCGAAGACGTTGTTCGCGGTCGCGCGATTCAATTGCCAGAGCGAGTCAAGGCGCGGCAGATATGCGGACCGAGCCACATCCACACCGGCCGCCGACGCACTCACGTGTTCGAGTGAGGCTCTGACGGTCGGGTAGTGGTCTGTGGCGTACTGAATCGCCTGCTCGAGCGTGAGCATCTGCGGTGGGCCGGCCGGCTGGCTCGGGGCCTGCGCGTCGATCGTGCCGGGCGCCGCCATCAGGCTCAGGATCAGATACAGCAACGCGCGCGGTCGACTCATCGCAGTCTCGGCCTCGTCTCAGTCGTGTCTGAACATCGCACCGGGCGACTGATCCCAACTGTGCGTGGCGTCCCGCTCGCCACGAATATCACGGGCATTCATTTATCGCAAACAGTCTACGAAAAGCGTAATATCATTCACGACGATGGTTGTCAAACGGGCTCGAGCTCAATCTGTACTGGTGGATGACGACAGACGAGACGCGCGGCGCTTCGGCTGCACTCGTGCAGTCCGCTGCGACGGACGCTGAGGGGAGACGGCACGACCGCAGACTTCACCGTACAACTCGTCGAGCGAGACCCGAAGCTGATTCAGCACGTCCTGACCGCGCGGAGTGAGGCGGTAAACTCGAGCCGCCTTGGATCGCTTGGGTTCCGCCGCGCGTAGCCAGCCACGTTGCGCCATCCGCGCCAGGATGGGATACAACGTGCCAGGACTGAGCCGGTAGCCATGATGGCTCAATTCCTCGAGCATCCACTGGCCGTAGACGCCGCGTCCGTCCGAGGCATGGTGGAGAATGTGAATCTTCCAGAAGGCGAGCAGGAACTCACGGGCCAATGGATCGCGCATGACGCTCATGATACTACCGGCGGTTCGTAATCGACTGTCGATTACGGTCATTGCCGGTCGGGGGAAGGCTGAGGCCGTTCGGCGCCGGCGTGCCCGGAGGCGACGGCCCTCGCGGCAGAAGCAGACAGCTACATGGAGCACGTGCTGGAGAAATGGCGCACCCCGCTGCAGGATGTTGGCGATGACCGGCTCGAGAGGCCTGAGTATCCGTCCCGGTGGCAGACGCGGTACTGCATCGACTCGATGCTGGAGCACGCGGTCATGCATCCGATTCGGCATGCGTTCCAGCTCGAAGAGCTGATGCGCCAGCGCTGAGCGTCGAGGGCGCGCCGGTACGACAGGCGGGATGGGCAGGACAGGCGGGATGGGCAGGACAGGCAGGATGGGCAGGATAGGCCGGACGGGAAACCAGACGGGATGGCAAGGCTTCGTCCTGCGCGGTCCTGCCCCTCCTGCCAAGGCTTACGCGGCTGCCCGCGGCCGTATCGGCGCCACCCGCCAGCGCATGTACGCAACGAACGTGGCAAGCACCAGCAGTACCGCCGTGGTGATCGCTGAACTCACTTCACCCCGCGCGAGATGAAAAACCGTCGCGCTGGTCATCACAATCATCAAGCCGGCGGCCGCAGCGGGCACCAGCCATGGCTGAATGCGCGTGATGCCGGGGAGCGTCAAGCCTACCGCCGCCATGATTTCGGAGACGCCGATAAAGAGCTGAAACCATCGCGAGAGCGAGGCGTTCATCTGCTCGACGATGGCGGCTGGCGGGAAGAGAAGGATCAAGCCATGAGCGAAGAACGCCACCGCCAGCAGGACCTGCAGGACCCACAACAGGATACGCATGCGTCTCCCCGTTCAGCGATTGATGGAGGTGAAAGCGCGATCAAGTTCGAGTGGTAGCTTGCCACTGATTCGTGTCCTCAGCAACTCGTGATAGGGCACGTTCGCCGCTCGGCCGGCCGGCCGGAAGGCCGTTGAAAAAATCGCTGTCAAATCAAACCACAAAGACCACAAAGGCCACAAAGAAGGCCATTCTCGTTGGGGTCTTTGTGAGCTTCGTCGTGTTCAAAAGCGCCGAACGTCCGCTGCAGCGTGATGCGCTCCGATAGTGACGACCACGATCTAATATCAAGGCGATGACCTCTCTCACGATCGTCCGCGGCACGATGATCCTGGCGACGATCGCGTGGGCCGTCGGCGAAATGCTGATGAGACGATCACCGCTGTCCGATCGGTGGGCGCGCGGGATCTGGACGATGGGCATCGCATTGGCATTGATACATGTCGTCCTGGCCTTCGCGCTGGTGTACGGGTGGGACCATGCAGCGGCGGTTGCAGCCACCGCGCAGCAGACCGCCGACCGGCTGGGATGGGGCTGGCGGGGCGGGATCTACGTCAATTACGTGTTCCTCGCGGTCTGGTTTGCCGACGTGTGTTGGTGGTGGGCCGCGCCTGCGTCCCATGCGACGCGATCGCTCCGCATCGAGACGGCGCGACTCATGCTGTTTACGTTCATGTTCTTCAACGCGGCAGTGGTGTTCGCATCGGCCTCGCGCCGCCTGGTGGGGATTGCCGCCGTGGCCGCCGCGCTGCTCGCATCGCCATCGCTCCGCCGCCGCGCCGTGCCCGCATGAGCCAGGCCACTGCTGAAATACCCGCGACCGGCCGCCGTTTCTATTACGGTTGGGTGGTGCTTGGCGTGGCCGCTCTGGCGATGGTTGCCACCTTGCCCGGGCGAACGCAAGGTCTCGGCCTGATTACAGAACCGTTGCTGCGCGACCTCGGAGTCGATCGCGTGCGATTCGCGCAGATCAACCTTGTCGCCACTCTGACGGGCTCCTTGTTCTGTTTCGGGATCGGTGGACTGATCGATCAGCACGGAAGCCGGATTGTGCTGACCTCACTGGCGATTCTGCTGGGCGCGGTCGTCATGGCCATGAGCAACGTCCGGGATGGTGCGACGCTGCTGGTCTTGATCACGTTGACGCGCGGACTCGGGCAAAGCGCGTTGTCCGTTGTGAGCCTGGCGATGCCCGGCAAGTGGTTCCGTCGGCATTTGACATGGGCGATGGGTATCTACGCGCTCATCATGGGCGTCGGATTCATGATCGCCTTCCCGGCGGTCGGCGCCCTGGTGCTGGCTCGAGGGTGGCGTGTGGCGTGGGCGGCGGTCGGTGCAGCGTTGACTGTGGGCCTCGCGCCGCTTGCGTGGCTGGCCGTCCACCGCGAGCCCGGGACGAACAGCGAGTTGGAAATCCCGGACGCGGACCGGCATGGATCGCCAACGACCGACTGGACACTCGGTGCGGCGCTTCGATCACCGGCATTCTGGGTGTTCGGCATCGCGAGCTCGTTGTACGGGCTCGTCGCATCGGGCATCGGCCTGTTCAATGAATCGATTCTGGCTGAGCGCGGCTTTCGCGCCGAGGTGTATCACGGCGCGCTGGCCGTGACGGCGGTCACGGGCCTTGCCGGCAACTTTGCCGCGGCGGCCTGGGCCGATCGCGGCTCGTTGCGCCGCATCCTTGTGGCTGCACTGGTCCTGTTGACGGGAGCGCTGATCGCGTTGCCGCATGTGCACACGATCGGACATGTCATGGCACAAGCAGTGGCCATGGGCGTCGCAGGCGGTTTCGTGATGGTGGTCTTCTTCAGCTTCTGGGGAAGGGCGTACGGGCGAACCCATCTCGGGCGGATACAAGGCGTCGCCCAAGCGCTGACCGTGCTGGCGTCCGCAATCGGACCGCTGTTGCTCGCGTGGTGCGCTGAGACGACCGGCTCGTACGCCGCGGCATTCTACGCGCTCGCAGCAACGCTGGGCTCACTCGCCCTTGCCGCGATGATCGTGCGCGTCCCGGCTGCCTGAAGGGTTTCCCAGGTCGACTCGACTCATCTGGTTAGTACTCGGCCAACTCAACCGGCTCACGATCCAGCTCGCCCATCCCACATCCGCATCGATCGAACGCCGACTCATCGAGACGCAGAAGTGAACATATTTGATGATATTTGTTAATAAGTTTGAATAAGTTCGTAAAGAAGCCGTCATAACTGCAAAAAACGATTGACTCCCCTATTGCGAACCAACAATCCTT
>JBKPAI010000072.1:0-7200 GCA_046726355.1 Acidobacteriota bacterium
CCTGCTCGATCAGCTGTTCAACTCGAGCGAGAAGCGGCTGGCCCGCACGCTGCTGCTGCTGGCGCGCTACGGCAAGCAGGACAAGCCGGCCCGCGTGGTGCCGAAGATTTCGCAGGAGACGCTCGCCGAAATGGTCGGCACAACCCGCTCGCGCGTGAATCACTTTCTGAACAAGTTCAAGAAGCTGGGCTTCATCGAATACAACGGCGAAATCCCGCTCAAGATCAACAGCTCGCTGCTGAGCGTTGTCCTGCATGATTGACGTTGAGTCCGGAGTGGTATCCATGTACACATACAAATCGCTCACCTTCGTCTGGCTCATCGCCTTCGGGCTGTTCGCCCTCACCGGATCCGGAGCAGTGGCGGGGCGGTGGCTCCTTCTGCTGATTGCAGTCGCTCTCGCGGCACCGGCCCTCATCCTCAGGAGACAGGCAGTCACGGCGACTTCACCCGAGCGCCCACTGGTTGTCGCGGACGAGCGTGATCGTTCACGGTTCGACTCCGGCGGCGGGTTCGACCTCCTGGGATGGGAAAACGAAGGTGGCACAGGGTCGAGTCACGTCAGCGGCGGGATCCGTGAGCCGGCACATGCTGCCCTGTAACGCCAGACTCGGCTCTCGGCACACGCGCGTCGATGTCAGACGGCCTCAACCCTGAGACGTTCGAGACCACGGGTTCCGGCTGGATAAGGGATGGACTCTATGCTCGATTGGCTGAAGAGCCGTCGCATGAGCATGAACGCTCGCACCAGCGCGGCACCGGACTCCACTCGAGAAGCCCGCGCAAACGCTGGTGAGTACGAATTACTCTACAGGTACTTGCGCGATCGATACGCGAATCGGGTTGTCCTGACGTTCGCGGAGATCGAAGATCTCCTCGGCTTCTCGCTACCGGTGCACGCGCGGGTTCAGCAAACATGGTGGAGCGCCCCGGCCCCGCGCGGGCACCGATCGACTCAGTCGGATGCCTGGACACTCGCTGGCCGCACGGCCACGGTCAACCTGTTGGCGCAAAGCGTGGTGTTCGACCGCGACACCGGCTGATTGCGGCGTTCTTCCTGGTGGTCGTCATGCAACCTATCGATCAAGTGTGTTTCGATGCGTTCACCCGATTGCTGGCCCGCCCGGATCCCCCGGACTTGCCACGACGCGGCAGTATCTGCCGCTGCGAGGGCGATCCCAACCGCCGCACGACGCGCCTTCCCGGGACTCCTGATGGCGTCGTTGCAGCGACGCGGTCTCGAGGTCGACGTGGAGGAGCCGCTCGCCTCGGCGACCCGTACGAGAAACATCCGCGAACGTGATGTGGATTACCTGCGTGTAGAGCTGGTTCCGGAGTGGTCGTGATTCTCGTAATGGTCCGACTGGCGAACAAGTGGAAAACACCGGAGCCCGCCGCGGGAGTGACGAGACGGCCCTGCCCGTAGTGCCTGTCCAGAATTCCGTTGCAGGCGAGACGGTGCGCGAGTGGCTGTGCGGATCTCGAAGTCGCGTGTGATTGACGTTCGCATTGTTCCGCCGGCAACGGCCAGTCAGACCGGTTCTCGCGCACAGGCTCGCGCACGGAACAGTCGCCTCGAAGCGGCGTGTGCGATCGGGTACACACGGCCATCGTACACCTCACCTACGATCGTCGCAGTCGATTGTAACGATCTCCGAGCGTCACTCCAGAAGGAAGTGTCAGATGAAAAGAATCGTCATCACGGCGATGAGCCTGTGTGTGATGTCGCTGGCGGCAGTCTCGTCAGCCGACACGTTGATTATGCGAGATGGCACGCGGGTCCAGGGCACCGTCGTGGGCATCGCGGCACGGACGATCACGTTCCGGCACGCCGACGGCGTGTCGCGTCGGTACCATACGAGCCAGGTCGAATCGCTGGAATTCCTCTCAGCCGAGCGCGCCAACCCGCGAGCCGTCAGCGGCCGGAGCCTCGAGGCGCCGGCTGGGACCGAGCTTGTCGTTCGAACGGTGGAAACGATCGACTCGCGAAGCGTGGGCGCGGACCAGACGTTCTCGGCCATTGTCGAGCAGGAGGTGACGAACGCGTCCGGCCGCGTGATTGTTCCCGAGAGGTCCAGCGCCCAACTGATGATCCGGCAAACGTCGTCGGGCGGCGCAACCGGCAGCCCCGAGATCGTGCTGGACGTGCGGTCGATCACCGTTGACGGCCGGCGGTACCTGGTCAGCACGACGGACCTGACACGGGAGAGCGACACGGGAATCGGCAAGAACAAGCGCACGGCCGAAACGATCGGTGGGGGCGCCGCGCTCGGCACGATCATCGGCGCGATCGCCGGCGGCGGCAAGGGCGCGGCGATTGGCGTCCTGGTCGGCGCAGCCGGCGGCGCCGGCGCGCAGGTGCTCACGAGAGGACGCGACGTGCGCGTCCCCGCGGAAACGGTCCTGACGTTCCGGCTGGACAGGGCCGTGACGCTGCAGCCCGAATAGGAGTGAATCAGGCGTCACGCCGGCGGACCCTCATGACGGTCGACGGCGGTCGATCCAGGCTCCACGAGCGCTGTGTGAAACGCCGTGCCGAACATCTCCCACGCCGTCACGAAGAGCGCCGCCAGCAGGGGCCCCAGGATGAACCCCATCGCCCCGAAGAGCAGGAGCCCGCCGAGAGTGGAAAAGAAGATCATCAGTTCGTGCATCTGCGTGTCGCGACCGACGAGCCGCGGCCGGAGCAGGTTATCCACACTGCCGACGACGAGCGCGCAGAACCCGACGAGCGCGATCCCCCGCCAGACCTCGCCGGCGGTGATCAGGATGATCGCCGCCGGCACCCAGACGAGCGCGCCGCCGCCCCCCGGGATGATCGACAGAACGGTCATCAGTGTCCCCCAGAAGATCGCCCCGTCCAGACCCACGGCCCAGAACGCCAGCCCTCCAAGCAGGCCCTGAGCCGCGCCGATCAGGATCGTCCCCTTCAATGTGGCGCGGGTGACCGACACGAATTTCTCCAGCATGCGCTGCTTGTCCGCCTCGGTGAGCGGCAGGTACGCGAGAACGGCCCGGAGCAGGCCCGGACCTCCGGTCAGGAAGAAAAACATCGTGTAGAGCAGCACGAAGAAGTGAAAGAAGAAAACCGCCGTGGCGCGTGTGGTGGCAGAGAGCGCGGCGAAGAGGAACGCGCTCGTGCTGCCGACGAGCTCGCCGGCCTTGGTGAGGATCTGGGCCCGGTAAGGCTCGATGCGATCGTAGCCAGGAAGGGTCCGCAGCCGGCTGTCGAACTCGCCCGGCTGATCCACCAACTGCTGGAGGCGCGGCCGGATGGTCTCGGTGACTCGCAGCGCTTCGTTCGCGCCGGCACCGAGCACCGCGAGCAGCGGTGCCATCACCAGCGCCAGCAAGAGCGCGAGCGTCGCGATCGCCGCCAGGGCCTCACGGCCTCGGAGCCAGCCGAGCAGCCGCTGATACACGGGGTAGCTCAGGCCCGTGAAGATGGCCGCCAGCAGGATCGTCAGGAGGAACGCCCGGATCATGGCGACGAACGCGGCCGAGATCGCCGTGACCAGCAGGAGGAGAAAGGTCTGGCGGAAGCGCGTCTCTGTCATGGCGGGGCCGAAGGCTGACCATAACATGTTCTAAACCGCACAGACACGCGTCAGCGAGTGCCGCATGCTGGGGGTATGTCGATCATGCATCGCCTCCGCCGTGTCGGCGTTTGACAACCGCGCACCTGAAAGGAAGAGAACACTTACTGGAGCTGCCCTGAGAATGGGCCGGTATCAGGAACCAGGAACACTGAACACCTTGAAAAAGGGACGTGCAATGATGACGGCCAAAGATCTGATGACAGCCAATGTGAAATCGTGCGGCGCAGACGCGGATCTGGCATCCGTTGCCAAGATCATGTGGGACTGCGATTGCGGCACGGTGCCGGTCGTGAACGAGGAACGGAAGGTCATCGGCATGATCACGGACCGTGACATCTGTATCGCGGCCGCGACGCGATCCACCGCTCCGGCAAATATCCGCGTTCGGGATGTCATGTCTGGACAGGTCTACAAGTGCCTCAGTGAGGACAACGTTTCAACCGTGCTGAGGACAATGAAGGAGCGGCGCGTCCGTCGTCTGCCCGTGCTCGACCGGCAGGAGCGACTGGTCGGGATTGTGTCGATGAACGATCTCGTGGCTCGGGCCGACCGTCACTCGGGCGCGAGTGTGCCCGGCGACGAATTTCTCGCGACGCTCAAGTCGATCAGTGTGCACTCCGTGGCCGCCGTGCCGGCTTGATCGACTCTTCCGCCGTCGCCCTCAGGAACTGACCCCATCCGGGAAGAGCAAGAACTTTCCGCGCTGCTGAGCGAGCTGCCGCGCGTGTTCCTGCTCCGCCTCGCGTCTCTCTTCGCACGGCTGGCACCGCACTGCAAACGGCAGCGCTCGTAGCCGTCGTTCAGGAATCTCGCCCCCGCACTCGACACAAGACCCGTACTGGCCGGCGTCGAGCCCGGCGAGCGCCTCATCGATGCGGGTCACAGTCTCCGCCCTCATCTGGAGCAGAGCGAGCTCGATGTCTTCCTGAATGTCGGCGTCAGAAACTTCGAGGTCATCCTGTACTTCATTCGGTCGCTCGCTGCGCCCGTGGCGGATGCGACGCTGGACGTCGACCAGCATCTCGCGCCGGCGGTCGCTCAGCATCTGCCTCGAGCTTGCATGCCGCAGGGTGGTGTCGGTCATATTCGTCTCCTGCGTCACGCAGCATGCCGGAAACAGACCGGCAGCGTCTGTGCCATTGTGAACCGCTTCCCTCTCGCCGCCCGCGTAAAGGTACCGACAGGAGCACCAGACCTGCTGCCTTGTCGAAATGAACACATTCGAGAGGAAGGGGCCAATGGTCGTCGGTTCGTTTCAGCGATCGATCCCGTAGTGCTTCACCGTCGCGACGATCTGCGCATCGGTCAGCTTGTCCGCGGTCTCGATTCCGACAAGTCGCTCAGAGAGCGCCTGGGAGCGGCTGAGACGTTTCTGGAGTTGCCGCTTGGCCTCACCCGGCCCGAAGATCAGAAGAGCCTCCGGTTGTCCCAGCTGACGGATGACGTCGTCGTAGTACCGGTCAAGGTGTAGTACCGGTCAAGGTGCTGGCCGTACCGTTCCTCGTATTTCTTCTCGCCTCCGCCGTCCTGCGGGCCGTCCGCCGTCGGGTACCCGGCCCGATCTGAATAACGGGCGTGCGGTCCGACCTTCGATTCCAGAGTCCTGGCGGTGACGCGATCCCCTGAGGCGGACACGATGACCGCCTTCTTGTGGTCGATCCAGATGCCGACGTTGCAGCTCATAGCACCTCGTTAGTGATTGGCCCTGCTCGGCGTTCGGACCCATGCTCTCGCACGGCTCGCTCGTGCTCCGGCCCGAAAAGCCGGCGCAGTGCTGCCACCCTGGTTCGACGTCTCCACACGGACAGCGAAGCCAGCACCGCGACGACGAGAATGACCGAAACGGCAATGCCAATCACCGTGGGATCCATCAGTGGTTTCAGATCCATCGAGCCCTCCCTGCACTAAGAAATGGTTGCAACGGCGCCGCACGATCGCGAAGCCGACGTCGAACGCCGAGGTCAGTGGCGCCCCCATCCCCAGGGAGGAGCCATCGCGGTCAACTGTCATATGTTTGACGGTCTTCTCCAGAAAGCGAGACTACTACCGGAGGAAGAAATGGCGATGTGCCCTTTTGCACAGCCATCAATCCTGGCAAGAGCACCGTCCGTCTTCGCATCCACGCGCGGCGTGACGGCGTCTGCAAAACCGCGGCGGGGACGAGGAACGGTTTGCGCGAGGCGGGATCCGCTTCATCGGGACTTGGAATGGCCTGTGACATCCGCAATCACGGCAATCAATTCGGCCGGTGCCACCGGCTTGACCACGTGGGCCTGGAACCCTGCCGCAAGGGCTCGAATCCGATCCTCGGCGCGTGCGTAGCCGGTCAACGCGATTGCCGGAAGAAACCCTCCTTGATGCGCTTCGTGCCGGCGAATTTGTCGGATCAGCGAGTACCCATCCTCGTCCGGGAGACCGATGTCGCTGACCAGCACGTCCGGCCGCTCCACCTCGACCAGTTGAAGCGCTTCGAGAGCCGACGCGACAGCTCTCACATTCGCGTGCGCCTGCCTGAGCACCACTGTCGTCAGCGTGCGGCCGTCGTCGTCGTCGTCGACGACCAGGATGCGCAGGTCGTCGAGACGCTGCACGCGTAGTGTTGGCGACTTCATCGACGCCGCGGAGCGTCGCTCCAGGAGGGCCGATTCGTGAGCGCCGGCTGCGAGGATCGGCAGACGAACGGTGAACGTGGCCCCTCGTCCAAGACCTTCGCTGGCGACGCGCACGGACCCTCCATGCATCTCTACAAGCTGGCGCACGATCGCGAGCCCGAGACCCAGGCCACCGTGGCGCCGCGACGGAGCCCCGTCAGCCTGGCGAAACCGTTCGAACACGTGGGGCAGGAACTCGGGGGCGATCCCCTGTCCCGTATCAGCAACTTTCACGTCGATACTCGAACCTTCCACCCGTTCAATAGACACATCGACCCGTCCGCCTGCGGGCGTGAACTTGACCGCGTTCGTCAGCAGGTTCCAGATCACCTGCTGCAGCCGCGCGTCATCGCCGCTCACCAGAGCCGGCGAGCCAGGCTCAACGGAAAGCCGCAGCTCGACGCGCCTTTTGACGGCGAGCGGCTTGACGACGTCGAGGGCGGTCTGTGTGACGGCGACCAGATCGAGCGGCTGCGGGGTCATGTGCAGCGTACCGGCGATGATGCGGGAGACATCCAGGAGATCGTCGATGATGTGCGCCAGGGAGGCGGCGTTGCGCTCGATCGTCTTGATGGCCTGCGCTTCACGTTCCGGCGTCAACTGCTTCGACCTCAGCATTTGTGCCCACCCGAGCACCGCGCTGAGCGGCGTCCTGAGCTCGTGCGACACCATGGCGAGGAAATCGTCCTTGAGACGATTCGCGTGATCGGCGTGTTCTTCGTTTTCCTGCGCCAGGATGGTTGCGACGACCAGTCGTTGGTTCGCTTCGCGCAGCTGGACGTTGAGCTGTTCAACCTGCACTTTGGCTTGAACTGCCGCTTCCAGAGCGGCGGTCGCCTTCTCGCGCAGGCTGTCCGAATCCTCCCCGGATCCAGCCGCCGCATCGCGCCGGTGGACCGACTGCTGGCGTGCGCTCCCCGCGGCGTCGGCGGACGAAGCCTGCTCGTCAG
>JBKPAI010000073.1:0-67783 GCA_046726355.1 Acidobacteriota bacterium
CCCACACCCCGGCTCGGTCGCTCGCGCGGACCCCGTTGCCCCGCTCCGCTCCCTCGCCGGCGCGCTCCGCGCGCCTACGCCGTGCTGGCACGGCAAACGTGACACGTTCGTACATATTCACGCCGTGCAAGCACGGGCAGGGGGCTTCACCCCCGCGGCCCCCCAACGCCGTCGCTCGCGGGGGCCCCATTGTCCCGCTCCGCCTCCGCTGAAGCTTCGGCGAGGCTCGCCGTAGCGCCTGCGGCGCGAAGGCGGCCGCTCCGATGCACAAACCGCATCGTGGGGGCCCGGCCGGCGGGCGCGCCTGTGGCGCGCAGAAGCCGTGCTGGCACGGGAAACGTGACATGTTTGTGCAATCAAGCCGTGCAGGCACGGCTGCTCACTCGAAGTAGATGAACTCGTAATCGCCGGTGTACCCGAAGTGGTGGTACAGCCAGATCCATTCGGCGGTATCGAAGAACGACTCCGCGGTCAGGGCCCAGCATTCGAGATTGAACTGTTCGCGCTCGTTGCGATAGCTCTCGACCATGACGTACTTCCGCCTGCCGACGCGCTCGATTTCGCGAACTGCCGTTGCGAGCTCGAACACGCGCAGATTGTGCAGACAACCGAGCGACAGGACGAGATCGAAATGCTTGTCGCCCCACGGGTAGGGGTCCTGGGCCCGATAGCGGAACAGATGCGGGCGAATCGGTTCCGGGGCATCGGCGAGCCCGTGCTGCGAGATGTCGAACCCGGTCACGTCGGCGCGGGGCAGCATCTGCTTCAGCTCGTGGAGCAGGTGCGCTTTTCCGCAGCCGACGTCGAGGATCCGCGCATCCGCCTCCAGACCGTAGTGCTCGACCAGGTGCTCGGCGACCGGTTTCCAACGGCCGTCGTAGCGATAGCCGCCGTAGCCGTAGCGGCGATCGCCGTCCCAGTAGTCGAACTCGTACTCCTTCGCCTTGCGCATGCAGTGAACCTTGTCGTCGACCATTCGCGCCACGTAATCGCGCGTCGTGCGCCGGTGCAGCGGGGTCACGAGGTTCAGCAGTTGTCCCATGTCAGTCTGTTAGGTGCGCGCCGGCCGCATCGCCAGCAACTCGCGCACCACGGCGGTCGTGCGTTCCGCGGTGATGTCGTACTTTGCCATCATCGTGGCCTGCGAGCCGTATCCGTGGGGGAACACGTCCGGGATGCCGATCCGCTTGAATCGCTTCGCCGGCTCGAACCCGGCTTCGGCAACGATCTCGGCGAGGGCGCCGCCCAGCCCCCCCAGAATCGAATGCTCTTCAATGGCGACGATCGCATCGACCGCGGCGGCGTGCGACAAGAAACCGTCGATGTCGAGCGGCTTGACGGTGTGCATGTGGAGCACCGCCGCGGAGATGCCGTCGGCCTTGAGGCCGGCCGCCGCATCGAGCGCAATCCGGGCAGTGATCCCGGTCGAGACGAGCAGCACGTCGTCGCCGCGAGCCATCGGAATTGCCCGACCGATCTCGAACGGTCCGTCGGTGGAGACGATTGGATCGCCGCCCTTGCCGAGGCGGATGTACATCGGTCCCCGATGGGTCAGGGTCAACGGCATGAGCCGGGCCATTTCGTCGGCATCGCAGGGTGCGACGATCGTCATATTTGGAATCGCGCGCATGATGGCCAGATCGTCGATGGCAAGATGCGTCGGACCGAGCGGGGCGTACACCACCCCGCCCCCGGCGCCGATCAGCCGCACGTTGGCATTGTGCAGTCCGAGATCGAGCACGACCTGCTCGAAGCACCGGCGGGTCAGAAACGTCGCGATCGTGTTCACATACACGATCCTGCCTTCGAGTGCGAGACCAGCCGCGACGCTGACGATGTTGGCCTCGCTCACGCCTTCCATGAAGAAGCGGTCGGGAAAGTCCTTCTTGAATCGATCCATCGTGCCGGTGCCCAGATCCGAGCCGATGAATACGACGTTGCCATCCCGCGCAGCCAGCTCGCAGATGCAGTCGAGACACTTTTTTCGCATCAGCGCGCCTCGAGCGCGGCCAGGAGCCGCTCGGCGTCCTCGGCCGTCACCTTGTTGTGGTGGTGCCACGCCATGTTGTTTTCCGCGAAGGCTACGCCTTTTCCCTTGACGGTGTGACAGATGACCGCCGTGGGTTTCGCCGGGTCGACCGGCAGGTTGGTCAGCACCTCCCGGAGTGCCGCCACGTCGTGGCCGTTGACCTCGGCCACGCCGAAGCCGAAGGCGCGCCATTTATCGGCCAGCGGCTCGAGGTTCTGCACGACGGCCGTACTACCATATGACTGATGTTTGTTGTAATCGACCATCACGGTAAAGCTCGCGAGCCGGTGCTTGCCGGCCGCCAGCGCCGCCTCCCAGATCGATCCCTCATTCGATTCGCCGTCGCCGATGACCACAAACGTCCGGTGGCAAGCGCGCGTGCAGCGCGCGTTCAGGGCAAACCCGAGCGCGATTGACATCCCGTGGCCGAGGCTGCCGGTCGACGCTTCGACGCCGGGAATGTGATGCTCGGGGTGGCCGCCGAGCAGGCCATCGCTCTTGCAGAATTTCCACAGCTCGGCCTCGGGAAAGAATCGCTTCTCGGCCAGGATTGCGTAAAGCGCGAGGCAGCCGTGCCCCTTGCTCAACACGAACCGGTCCCGTTCGGGCCAGCGCGGATCTGCCGCGTCGTAGCGCAGCACATCGTCGTACAGGACGCGCAGGATCTCCACCAGGGAGAAGGCGGCGCCGACGTGACCGCGCTGCCCCGCCTGGAGGGTGCGGATGATCGTCCGCCGCAGCGCTCTGGATCGATCATCGAGCGGTATCGTGAGCGGATCGCTCATTTTCAGCAGAGGAACGGATTCTCGGGGTACTCGTCGGCGAGGCGGGTGACGAGCGCCTGCGCCTTGCCGAGCTGCGCCGCCCGCCGTTCCCGCGTCGCCTGTCCAAAACGTTCGGGCAGAAAATCGTTCAACAGAATCAGCGCCCATTTGAGACCGAACAGCGGGTAGGCGATCCGTGTCCGCGCCGGCAGCGCGGGTACATCGGCAAAGGCGGCGCAGGCGGCGGAGGCGAAGCGCCGCTTCAGCGAGTCGACCAGCGTCATGCCCGGGTGCAGCAGGAAGTCGGCGATCGTTTTCGCCGGATCGTCCCACCCGAAGTACTCGAAATCGACGAAGGCCAGCGCGCCGCCGGGCCGCCGGATGGCGTTGTGAAGGCCGAAATCCGAAGGGCTCAGCGTCCGTGCATCGGCACCAAGCGGTGTATCGAAATCGACGCCCGCCTCGATCGCCGCCCGGCGGCACCAGTGGTTCACCTTTGCCGCCAGCGGCACGAAGGTGTCTTCGAGCCACAGGCGCATCCTGGGCCCATCGCCGTCGCCGACGGCGCCGTCGCGCAGGCGGCGAAGCCTGCTCTCGACGCTCGCAACGACGTCGCGAAGCGAGAAACAGGCCTCGGACGCCGGCAGGAGCGTGTCGCTCCCCGGTAGGTGACGAAGCTGTTTCAGCACGGAGAGAAATGCAACTGATGCGTCGATGTCTGCCGGACCTATCGCGCCCGACACGACCTCGCCGTCGAGCCACTCGTAGATGGCGCACTGCCCGTCGCGGGCAATCGCCAGCGGACACGGAACCGAGCGGACGCCGTTCCGCCACAGGAACTGCAGACTCCCGAATTCGGTGCCGAGACGATCGCGCGTGTCCCCGTCGTCACGACGGTAGAACTTGACGATCACTCGCCGCGGCCGCGACGGCGACGGCGACGGTTCGTCGAGCTCCACCCGGAACACGCGGCTGTTCGCGCCGGCGCCGACCGGTTGCGACGAGACGATATCGCAGCCGAGCGCAGCGCGGCAGATTGCGCCGAGATCAGGCGCCTCAATCGAAGAAGTAATCACAAAGAGCCTGCCAGCTCGGCATCGTGATGGCGCCGCTGGCCGGAATCAGCGACGCCTCCGGCGCATACAGGATCTTCTGAACGCCGCACGGGAATGACGGTTCGAGAAACACTTCTTCGAGATCGTCGATGAAATGCGAGCAGCCGACCTGCTCGATGCGGGCGATCTTGTCCGCACGCGTCGACTCGAAATAGACGTTGCCGCGGCCGAGATCCAGGCCATCCGGTTCGAAGAACCTCTGCCCCGTCATCCACTCCATCGCCGCGGCCCGCAGATCGGTTCGCGTTTCGTCGTAGTTCGCAAACCGGGTCTTGTGGCTGACGATGAACACCGCTATTCCGGCGCGACGGCAGCGGCGGATGAATTCATCGGCGCCCTCCAGCAGCCGCGCTTCCACGATCAGCGGGCCGTAGGCGAGCGCCTGCAGCTTCTGCCATTCGATCTCGCCGTCGGGAAGCCGCCGAATGCGGTCGCGGACCGCCCGCTTCGTCCGGTCCCCGTCGCTGCCGACCAGGCCGCGCTGCGACGCGATACGGTACATCACCTCGTCGTAGCCGACGATGGTGTTGTCGAAGTCAATACCGATCCTGAAACGTGGCAAGGACACAAAGGATTCCAAGGACACAAAGGTTCAGTCCCGATTGGGAGCCGTCCCTCTCGTACATCCGAGAACGGGTGACGTCGCCCTCGTAGACGCATCAGCGTCGGATGGAATGGCATCCTGTTCAGACATGTACTTCGGTGGCGAGGTCGGAAGGCCGAGCAGTCTCCGCCAGAAATCGATGGCGGCAGCCAGATACAGCGCCGAACGATTCGCGATCGTGCAGCGCCCATCGTCGATGCGAACCTGGCCGATCGAGACCAGGCGTTCCAGCCTCGCCGCCACCATCCGGTCGGGGCTGTATCGATCGAGGAGATCGGCCGTCGGCGCCCCGCCGCCCCACGCCAGCTCGAGGAGCAGGTGCATGTGGAGTGAGGTCTCGGCGATGTTGACGACATCGACATAGAGCACGCTGAGCGCGGCGTACACGAGTGAGAGATACGCCAAGCCGCACAGGGAGGCGCCGAGCGTCCACGCAATCGTACCCACCGGCAGGAACGCCAGCATCAGCGCGACGAACGCCGACGAATGGGCCGTCGGTCTGACCCGTGCGCGATCGAGCAGTCGAAACGCCGCGGCATGCGCCACGAACATGAGGAGCGGCGTCGAGACGAGGAGGACGAGCAATGGCGCGAGCCACGGCACGTCAGCCTCCTTCACCGTCGCGCAAGCCGATGGCATGGCGATACAAGAGCACCAGCCGCGTGAGCTGCACTCCGCGATCGTCGAGCTGCACCTGCCCTCCGGCCTGCCGGATCAGACCGGCGCCGGCGAGGTTGTCGAGGCGATCGTTGGTCAGGGCGCCGGCAAGGCCGGGAAGGCGCAGCGCCGAGATCGGCGTTCCTCCCGGCGTCCGGTCGAGCAGCTTCAACAGCTCAACTGACGGACTGAAGGCGGTGACCAGCGTGTATCCGATGATGTAGACGGCCGCGAGCGATCCGTGCAGCAGCAGCACGGCAGCGAGCGGCAGCGGCGCCGGCACCGTGAGCCACGCCAAACCGCCGGCGACGGGTCCGAAGATCATGATGAGCGCCGGCAGCCACCCTCGATACGATTCGGGCCGGCGGATTCGCCAGACAATCACGTGGATCGCCAGCGACAAAACAAAGAGTGCAAGTCCGCCGATGATAAGGGCGCACACCGTGGTTGACCTCGCCACCCTAGATCAGTTGCAGTGCCTGCATCGTCTTGATGTTGTAGTAGCAAATGTCGGTCATCGGATTCGGAATCCTGCCGGCCGCGAAGCTGTCGACCAGACCGCGGACCGCATCTTCGATAGTGCGGGCCGGCGCGAAGCCGAGCTCCCGGCGGATCTTCTCGGACGAGATGTGATACGAGCGGTTGTCGTCGCTCGGCGACGCGACGATCTCGGTCGAGCGGCCGACGACCGATCGAACCTTCTCCGCCAGCTCCATGACCGTATGATTCTGATAACCGGCGTTGAAGACCTTGCCGGCCACGGCGAGCGCAGGCGCGTCGAGCAGACGCAAGTACACCGCCGTCATGTCGTCGATATGGATGTTGGGACGTTTCTGGTGGCCGCCGAAGACCGTGATCCGGCGCTCGTTCACCGCGTAGTTGGTGAGGATGTTCACCGTCAGATCGAGCCGCAGGCGCGGCGAATAGCCGCAGACCGTCGCGGGTCGGACCACGACGGTGGTGAAATCCGGCGACTGTGCTCTGAGCAGGACCTCTTCACACAGCGCCTTGTATTTCGAGTAGTCGGTCAGCGGCCGCAAGCCAAGCTCCTCGGTGACGTTGTCCTCCGATCGGACGCCGTAGACGCTCGATGACGAGGCGTAGATGAAGCGCCGGACGCCGGAATCTTTCGCGATCGCAACCAGATCGAAGAATGCGTCGTAGTTGATCGACTTTCCGAGCTCGGGATTCAGCTCGAAGCTCGGATCGTTGGAGATGCAGGCGAGATGGACGACGGCGTCGCATCCCGGCATGACCTGCTGCAGCAGCCGGATATCGCGGATGTCGCCCTTGATCTGTTCCAATGACGGATGGGCCGCAACCGGACTCAGCACCTCCGCGCCGTAGATGTAGAGATCGAGAACCCGTACCGCGTAGCCGCATTGGAGCAACCGAGGCACGAGAACGGCACCCACGTAGCCGGCGCCGCCGGTTACCAATACTCTCTTGATTGACGTCATGGGAGTGGCTGTTACCCTTGGTCGCGCTGATACATCCGCTTCGACGGCGGCTGGTACCATTCGTCGAGGGACGCGGGAACGCGCGCGTTGTACCCGAGCAGCTGGCGCAACGCCGGCGAAAACGACTCGCGGCGCTCGTAGCCGAGCGTCCGCGGGTAGTCGAGCTGCTGCTTGATGAAAGGACGCGTGAACGCGAGCGTCAGCGCCCGCCGCGGCCGGTCGGTCCGGTTCACGCCGGCCGCGTGCCACAGATTCGAATCGAACACGACGATCGAGCCGGCTGGACCGACCGCACGCGCGGCCCGGGCGAAGAACACATCGTCGGACGGTTTCTCGCGGAGACGGTGCGAACCGGTCAGCAGGTACGTGGCGCCGTTGTCCTCGGTGAAATCATCGAGCATCACCAGCAGCTGCGCCATCAGATGCAGGTCGCCCGAGAACGTCCGCTGATCACGATGAATCCGGATCACGTAGGAAGGATCGTGAGGCAGATTGAGCAGGCCGCCGAACGTGTTCAGGATGTACGGACCTTGAAAGTACTGCTCGAGCAGAGGCTGCCCATGATCGTGCTCGAGCAACTCGAGAAAGGGGCCGCCGGCACACGGCAGGTGGTGGACGGTGCCGCGGGTCCCGTTGCCGACGCCGTTGCGGAGCTGCACTTCGCGCTGGTCTGCGCAGGCGCGGTCCAGCTCCCGCGCGAGTCGGTCCACGAATTCAGCACCGACGATGGAGGGGAGCAGCACCCATCCGTGCTCGCAGAGGCGAGTGAACAGGTCGCTATCCGGCATACGCCTCGACGAGCGCGCGGGCGACGCATTCCGTCACCGCGCCGATCTCAGCGTCGGTCATCCCGGCCCACAGCGGCAGCCGCAGAAGACACTCGGCCGTGCGCTCCGTCACCCGCAACGGACCGGCGCCGCGGCCGAACTTGCGACCGGCCGGCGATGAGTGCAGCGGGACGTAGTGAATCACGGCATCGACATCCTGGCCGCGCATGAATGATTGGACGGCCGAGCGGTGCGCGGCATCGGCGAACTGCAGATAGTAGAGATGCCCGTTGTGACGGCACTCGGCGGGAATCGACGGGCGGCGCACGGCGCCGTTGCGTTCCCACGGCTCAAACGCCTGATGGTAACGGCTCCAGACACGACGGCGCGCAGCTGTGATCGCGTCGGCGGCCTCGAGCTGGGCCAGAAGAAATGCAGCATTTATCTCGCTTGGCAGGTACGACGAACCGACGTCAACCCACGTGTACGCGTCGACGGCGCCCCTGAAGAACTCACTCCGGTTGGTCCCTTTTTCCCAGACGATCTCCGACCGGCGCGCCCACTTCCCATCGCCGACAAGCAAGGCCCCGCCTTCACCCGCGATCACGTTTTTGGTCTCGTGGAAGCTGAGCGCGGCCAGGTGCCCGAAGCTGCCGAGAGGACGGTCGCGATACGTCGAATGGAACGCCTGCGCAGCGTCCTCGATCAGCAGGAGCCCGTGCCGCTGCACCACGTCGAGAATCGGATCCATGTTGCAGGCGACGCCCCCATAATGCACGACGACGATGGCCCTGGTGCGCGGCGTGATGGCCGCCTCGATCAGGGTCTCATCGAGATTACAGGTATCCTCGCGAATGTCGACGAACACCGGTGTCGCTCCGCGGAGCACGAACGCGTTCGCGGTCGAGACAAATGTGAACGACGGCATGATCACCTCGTCACCGGGCCCGACCTCAACGAGGATCGCCGCCATCTCGAGCGCTGCCGTGCATGAGTGCGTCAGCAGCGCTTTCCCGACGCCAAGGTGACTTTCCAGCCACGCATGGCACCTGGCCGTAAACGGGCCGTTGCCCGCCAGATGTCGATTCGCGATCGCCTGCCGGATGTAATCCAGTTCGCGCTCGCTGACGACAGGGAGGTTGAATGGAATGTGAACCATGTCAAATCCTCGGACGTCTTGCGACGATCAGCAGGGAGCTGCCGATCGGCAACAACACACCGGCCCGAATCATCAATCGTTCCAGGTCGAGCGCATTCTCCAACGCCACGTTGGCGACATGGCTGAACGCCGGAGCAAAGTCGATGACACCGTCGCGGCGTTCCGGCTGGTACCCCATGACGGGCACGTCCAGTCGTGCGCGTGATGATTGGCGTCACAGGCGGGACAGATTCTCAAGCCGGTACTACCGCGGGCGCGCGACGTGAACGGCGAGGCCGCAGCCGCTTCTGCCGTACCCGTTCCCGTTGTACAGCATCATCAGTTGAGCGCGATGCATGAACACGAACGGGTATTCGATCATTTCTGAATCCCAGCCGCTGTCCGACACGCCGATGCCGGCCCGATGGTCCATCCGGATCCACGCGATGCCATCCCTCGACTCGGCATACCCGATCCGGTACTGCGCGCCGCGCCACGCGTACCACATTCGGTACGTGTCGCCGTCGCGGATCACGCACGGACGCGCAATCGCGTGTTCATCTGGATGTTCGAAGTCGATACAGACGGTGCCGTCGCGGTCCCAGGCGACGCCATCGCGCGATTCGGCATAACGGATGTGATAGTAGTGACGCGGCTGTCCGTTCCACGTCCTCCAGTCCGCGCCCGACACATACCACATGCGCCACACGCCGTTTTCGACGAGCACGTACGGCGACGCCGTCAGGAACGGGTCAACGTCGTTGCGCTCGAGAATCGGCGCCCGGGACACACGCCGGAATGAAGCCCCGCCATCGTCGCTGACGGCGAGACCGGTGAACAGGTAGAACGGGACGGTCACGCCGCGCGTCCAGCCGGTGTAGTACAGAAACTTGCGCCCCTGATGCGTCACGATGCACGACGAGGTGACGCCGCTGTCGTCGAAGGCCCCGAGCTCCCCTGCGCCGAGGATCGGCTGGGCGGAAAAGCGCGCGCCGTTCGACGGGCGATCGAGATCGCAGTCGCAGTACCCAATCTGCGCGCGGCCGCCATCGTCGCGCGCGCTGACGTAGACGCGCACGCGGCCGCCGCCGAGTGGATCGACAATCGGCAGCGCGGCGTGGCTTTTGGCCCACGCGGATCCGGCGGGCTCGGGAATCAGCAGCCCGCGTTTCTCCCAGTGCCAGGCGACCGGTTCCACCGCTGGCGCAGCGAACCTCACAGCTTTCGTCACAACTCGATTGCGTCGCTCGTCTTGCTGAAGAGCTCGGCGCGCGGTGCGAGATAGACGCCTTTCGGCTGCGTGTTCTTCATGATGGCCGCTCCGGCTCCCACCAGCGTCTCGGCCGCCACCACGATCGAATTCCTGAGCGTCGCATTGACGCCGAGGAAGCAGTATGGCCCGATCGTCACGTTCCCCGAAACCACGACGTGGGAGGTCACGAAACAGTGGTCCTCGATGACCGAGTCATGGCCGATATGGTTGCCGCTCCACAACGTGACGTTGTTGCCGATCCGGACGAATGGCTGAACAGTGTTGTCCTCGAGGACGAAGCAGTTCTCGCCGACCGGCGTGTCCGTCAGGTAGCTGCAGCGGCTGCTCACGTAGCTGGGCAGCGTGTAGCCCAGCTCCTTGGCGCGGAAGTACTTCGCGGCGCGCACGCGGTTCATGCGCGCGTAGCTGAGAGCCACGAACATGCTGAACCGGGACGGGGGAAACCGGTCCACCACCGTGTCGAAATCGACCAGCGGCAGGCCGCCGAACTCGTCAGCACGGCGAAACTCCTTGTCGACGGTGAAGGCGACGACCGTGTGCGGGCTGTCTCGTTCGAAGTACCGGTGCGCGAGACGGGCAATGTCGCCGGCGCCGAAAATGACGATGTCAGCCATTGCGTCTACAGCCTCACGAGGATCGTGAATTCGAACAGCGGATAGTCGTGCAGCAGCGCCACCCGCGGAGAGAAGCGGGTCCGACAATGGTGGAACACTTCGACGGGGTCCGCGTAATACAGGTGCTGGCGCCGCCGATCCGGGTCGGCGTAGCCGGTCAGCACGTTGAACGCGAAGCCGGCTTCGCTGAACGAGCCCAGGGTCTCGAGCGTGGCCAGCATGTAGTCGGTCCACGCGTCTTCAGGCGTGTCGAGCTTGACATTGAAAATACCGCTCGCCACGGTGTAGGCAGCCTTGCGCATGCCGGTCAGTTCCGCCGTGAACCGTCGGCCGGGGTATGCGGCGTGCAGGCTCCGAGCGGCTTCGATCATCCGGGGTGACACGTCGAACCCGCAATAGGTCCAGCCCGGATGATACGCGCCGATGTAGTCGGCGAGCGCGCCGTAGCCGCACCCGAAATCGTTCAGCGTTCCCGCGCGCTCGGTCGGCGGGATGATCCGGAGCAGCTGCTGAAAACGCAACAGCTGGGAGGCTTCGGAATTCCAATCCACGCCTGCGGGAGTCGCACCGTGCGCGGTCAACTTGCTTTCGTAGTAGGCCGCGACCCGTGCCAGCAGCGGGCTTGACGCCATCCTGTGCGTTCCGTGTTGACTGTCGCGTCAGACTGCGTTCTTTCAGCCGCCCGCTAACCCTGGCCCGACCGATAGAGACGCTGGTCGGATGGGCGGTAGTATTCGTCGAGGCTCGTCACCACGCGCGTGTACCAGCCGAGCAGTTGCTGGGTGCGGGGCGGAAGGGTCGTGACGACCTCGTCCCCCAGCGCGCGCACGTAGTCGATCTGCTGCTTGAAAAACGAGCGCGTGAATTGATGGTTGATCGCGAGGCGATCCTGGCCCGAGCCGTTCCGGCCGGCTGCGTGCCACAACGTAGAGTCGAACACGATCATTGAACCCGGCGGGCAGACGAGACTGACGCCCTGCGCCTCGTCGGCCTCGGCAGCCGGAGTGACGTCACGCTGGTGCGTTCCCGGAATCACCCAGGTGGCGCCGTTCCTCTCGTTGAACGCGTCGATCGCGAACAACACGTTGATCGAGGCCAGATAGCCGCCCAGCAGCCTGGGAAAATCGCGATGATAGGTCGACTGGAACCGGCCCCGCGCCCCGGGAGTCTGACGCGACGGCAGAATGAACCCGTTCTGGAGATGGAGAATCGCCGTCGCCGATACGGTGGCATCGACAACGGCGAGCAGCTCCGGCAGGGCGAGGAATTCCAGAAAATGCGGCTCGTACTTCATCATCAACCGCAGCACGCCGAGCTCGCCGGCACGCGCCAGCCGATCGTCGCCGATATCCCGCGTAATTGCCGCCTGACACCGATACATCGCCTCCCGGGTCCGGGACAGGAACTGCTCGTTCAGCACGCCTTCAACGATGGCGTAGCCGACGTGGCGCACGCTCTCCAGACACTCCCCGAGCCAGGTCTCCGCGCCGACGTTGAACGTCGGCGCGCCGATTGCGGGTTGACTGTGCGATCGCAAACTCACTCTCCGTCCCGGCCTTCCAGGCCATAAGTCGCGCGAACGATGGTATAGGGCCGAGGCTTCGTTTCCATGAACACTTTGGCCAGATAGATCCCGATCACCCCGAGGCAAAAGATCGTGACGCCGCCAAGAAACCAGATCGACACGATGAGCGACGCCCAGCCGGGAATTCCGACGCCGCCGTGAAGGGCCGTCCACACGAGGTACGTGCCATACACGAACGATGTCAGGATGATCGTGCCGCCGAGGTAAAAAATGTAAATCAGCGGCCGGTTGCTGAAGGACGTGATCGCGTTGATCAGAACGGACGCACGTCTCCGCAGCGTGTAGGTGGTGCTGGCGCGGCTGCGTTTGCAGACCGCGACGGGGACCTGAAGAAACCCCGTACTCATCCACAGCGCCGCCAGGTTGATTTCGCGATCGCGATGCTGCACGAGACTCGCGACATAGCGGCGCGTCATCAGCCGCGCGGTCACGACGTTGCGCGGAATCGGCATCTCCAGCAGCAGATTGAACGACATGTAATAGAGTGCGCCGGTCGTGCGCTCGATCAGGCCGCCCTTGCGGCGCCGCTGCACGCCGTACACGACGTCCGCCCGCGTCCGCACCAGCACGTCGTGAAACTGTGCCAGCCACGAAGGTTCTTCTTCCAGATCGGAGTCGATGAGAAAGACGAGGTCGCCGCGCGCCCGGGCGAGCCCCGTCATGATTGCCTTATGATGGCCGAAGTTTCTCGACAGATCAATCACGCGTACGCGCGGATCGTCGCGATACAGCGACAACGCGATGTCCAGCGAGTCGTCGGGAGAGCCGTCGTTGACGAAAATCACTTCGTAGTCGGACGTCACCGCCACGGCTGCCTCGCTGACCCGGCGGTGAAACTCACGCACATAGGGCGATGACTTGTAGAGCGTCGTGACGATGGAAAGCTTCACCGGCATCGAACGACGTGATCGCGGGCGGCCGATCCGACATTGAAGATCGTGTCGATCACGCTGACGTGATGCTCGAACGGTGGAAAGAGCTGGTCGTACTCGCGGTAGCCTGCATACTCCATGTACTGCAGCTCGATGCCGGCGACCTCGAAGAGCCGCGGATTGATGTACGCCCTGGCGCTCGGTCCGGAGAGGTACCGCGTCGCCCCAGCCTGCCGGCACAAGTCGACAAGCCGCTCGGTCCTGCCCTCAACCAGCCGATAGTCCATCGACCACGTGATGGCGGTGTTGATGCCGATGATGCTGCAGAGTCCCACGATCAACCGGTGGTTCACCCGGCTCAGCGAAGTGTCGGTGGCTCCGCGAAACAGATCTTCCATTCGCTCGCGGTACTCGCGATAGTGAGCCGCCTGCGCGTAGCTGGCCGCGATCGTTTTCCAGTGTCTCTCGTTCCAGCCCGGCTCGGCGATGGTGACATCCTTGATCGCCTGGAGGCGGCGTCCGCTCACATTGACCGGAATCGACAGCCAGTGCAGCCCATGTCGCGTCTTGATCCGGTTCCGATTTCGCCAGTCTCTCTTGGTGTACTGCACATCGTCGTAGAGGATGAACTCGTCGCAGCGCGAAATCAGATCGAAATATCCTTTCCAGGGAATATAGCTGGATTGGACGATCGCGACGGTCTTGAACATGAGTTCGATACTCGATCACGGCTGCGGGCTCTTGTCCGGCCGTTGAACCGGCTGAATCCCTGAGGCGGGAACGATCCGCGCGTCGGGGAGCGGCACGATGTAGCTGCCCCTGAATCCACGCGCCGTCAACTTCGGCATCAGCTCGTCGGCAATGTGCCAGGACAGCAGCAGAGCGAAGTCAGGTTGATCGTCGAACAAACGTGCTTCGTCCACGACGGGTACGAGCGTACCCGGCATGTACTTGCCGATCTTGTACGATCCCTTCACCTCGACGACGCACTCGAGGATCTCGCGGTCGAGCGCCACGTAGTTGATGAGCGTGCTCGCACGTGAGGGCGCGCCGACGCCGTAGACCCGCGATCCGTTCGCGACCGCTTCGCCGAGAAGGCTGTGCAGCTGCAGTTTCGACCGCGCCACGCGCCGCCTGAACGCTTGCAGCCGCTCCGCCAGCGGACCGGCTGCGCGCTCTTCGCCGAGCAGCTGCCTCGCGCTGGGCAGCACGCTCCTGGCGCCCCGCCGCGCCGCGTAAGCGCGGATCGAGCCGCCGTGCGTCGGAATCCGCCGGGCGTGAAACACCTCCATCCCGTGCATGTCGAGGAGGTAGGCGAGACTTTCGAGCGAGTAGTAGCGCAGGTGCTCGTGATAGATGGTGTCGTACTGCAGCGTCTCGATGAGCGCACCCAGGTAGTGTGACTCGGTGATGAACACCCCGTCATCGCGCATCATCGCGAGCACGTCCTCGACGATGTCGTGGACGCCCTCGATGTGGGCAAAGACGTTGGTCGCGGTGACCACGTGTGCCCGGCCGCACTCCTGCACGACGCGCGCCGCCGCCGGCGGACCGAAAAATGCGCTGACGGTCCGGATGCCACGCTCGTTGGCAACGTTCGCCATCAGGGTCGGCTCGATCCCGCACACCGGATGGCCCGCTCCCCTGAAGTTCGCGAGCAGCGTGCCGTCGTTCGACCCGATGTCCACGATCAGCTCGGACCCGCGCAGCCCGAGGAGTTCGGTCGCCTCGCGCTGGAGCCCCGCGAAATTCTCGCGGAGGATCTGCGTCGTGCCGCTCGTATACGGGTATTCCGGAGGGAACAGAATGGCCGGATCGACAATCAGACCGAGTTGAACGAGCTGGCAGCGCCGGCAATGCAGGAGTTCGGCCGGATACGCCGGCTGCTCGTGGGGACGCTGCCCCAGCGGGCGCATCTGGTTCACGGGCGGCAGATACCCGAGGAACAATGCCGATTCGAGGTCCTTCGCGCCGCAGACCTGACAGCGATTGACGACGAGGCTGCCGCCGGTTCCGGCTGCCCGGGCGAGGTCGGGCCACGTCCGGCGCAGGGCCGTCACGCGCGCTGCTCCACAGAGGTGCCCTCGAGATGCTCGTCATACCAGCGGACGACGCCGGGCAGTGATTCACGCAGCGTGAAGTTGGGCCGATACCCGAGCTTCATCATCTTCGTGATGTCCGGGCAGCGCCGGGTCGCGCCGCCGTCGGCCGGCGGGCCGGGAACGATTTTGATGGGCCGGCCGAAATGCTCCGCCACCAGGCGAGCGAGCGTCTCGATCGACACCTCTTCGAGCGTCCCGATGTGATAGATGCCGAGGTGCTCGCCGCGCGCGAGCACCAGCATCACGCCGTCGATGAAGTCGTCGATGAAGACGAAGGATCGCGTCT
Source organism: Acidobacteriota bacterium (assembly GCA_046726355.1). Taxonomy (GTDB): domain Bacteria; phylum Acidobacteriota; class Vicinamibacteria; order Vicinamibacterales; family CAVVIG01; genus QHWF01. Next base: position 15,267 of record JBKPAI010000073.1, read on the forward strand.
GCTGCCCGGTGCCTTGAATCTCGAACGGGATCGGATCCGTCGGATACGACTGCAACGCCTTCATCCGGGCGACGAACTGCGGGATCACGTGCTCGGCCCCCATGTCGATCCCGTAGACGTTGTGCGGTCTGACGATCGTCACCCGACGGAAATAACGGCGCCCGAAGTTGACGGCCATGATCTCGCTGATCAGCTTGCCGGCGCCGTATGAATAACGGGGATTCAACGGGTCCGGGATCGACAGGGTCACGGTTTCGTCGGTGGGAATACGGGACGGCTCCTGATACACCTCGGAGCTCGACATCAACAGCAGTTCCGGCACGTGATGGCGCAGCGCGCCGTCGATGACGTTGCTGATGCCCTTGACGGCGACGTCGAGCACGAGATCCGGCTTCGTGTAAAAGAACTCGGTCCCATTGACGAAGGCGAGATGACAGATGACATCCACCCCTTCACACGCCCGGTCGAGTGCGGACGCGTCGCGGACATCGCCGTTCACGTATTCGAGCCGATCGCGGAGATCGCCGAGGCGTCCCGCTCGACCGCGCGAATCATCATCGAAGACGCGGACGCGAACGCCCTGGCTCACCAGCCGCCGCGTGAGCGCGCTGCCGAGAAAGCCGGTTCCGCCGGTGACGAGAAAGAGGCGGTCGCTCACATGCGTGTCTTTCCGCCCATGGCCGCCGTCGCCGCGGGGATCCGCACCGTTACGGCGGGGAACGAAGCCCGCCGGCGCTGCCGCGAGCGGCGCAGTCCCCACACGAACCAGCGGAGGTACTCCGCCGTCCACGCTCCCAGCGCAAACGTGGAGCGGCCACCGTACAGGCGATCGATCGAGACGATCGGCACCTCGCCCAGCTTCAGACCGGCGAGCTGGGCCTTGATCGCCATCTCGAACGCGACGGCCCAGCCAACCGGGCGGGCCTGCAGCTGCAGCCGCTCGAACAACTCCGGTCTGAACATCTTGATCCCCGTCGTCGCGTCGGTAAGCTGACAGCCGGACAGACGGCAGAACAGCCGGTTGGCGAGCCGCGACAGCACGCCGCCGATGAACGATCCGCCGAGACGGCGGCCGCCGTGCGCGTAGCGCGTGCAGCTGACGAAGTCGCATCCGTGCTCCATCAAGTCGATCATGTCGTCGATCGCCAGCACCGGCCCGATTTCGTCGGCCGCGAAAATCAGCACGTACTTACCGCGGGCACGCTCGACTCCCGCTCGGAGGGCATTGGGAATGCCGCGGCCGAACAGGTTGTGCACGGCGCGGATCGTGGAATCCGTGGGTGCCATCCGGTCGACGACGCTGCGGCTGCCGTCGCGCTCGTCGTCGAACACCACCAGAACCTCGTGCGGCACATCGACGACCGCCTTGAGAATCTTCAGCATGATCGTGAGATTCAGGCCTTCGTTCCTGACCGGCAGCAGGATGCTCAGGACCGGCGACGTCGCGTCGACGCTCACGCGCTCGTCACCGGTAGAACTCACGGATTCGCTGACACACGGTCCCGACATCGTCATCGGTCATCGAAAACGCCGACGGCAGCCACAACCCGCGCGGCGCGACCTGCATCGCGTGCGGAAACCCGCGATCGGGCTGCCGATACGGCCGCTGTGTGTGGATCGGGAACCAGAACGGCCGGCAGTCGATGCCGGCGTTCTTCAGGTGCTCGACGAGCGCGTCGCGATTCTCGACGAGCGCGTCAACCCATTGCGGCGTCTCGCCGGCATCGACATCGAACGGCAGCAGTTGCACCTGCTCGATGCCGGCCAGCGCGAGACGGTACGCACGGTAGATGTCTCTGAGCCGGCCGCTCCGGGCATCGAGCCGGGCGAGCTGGCCGAGTCCGACTGCTGCCTGCAGGTTGGTCAGCTTGAAATTGAATCCGACACTGCCATGAACGTCGTTGCCGCCGGTGCCCCGCAGCGGACGCCCCTGGTCCTTCAACTCGCGGAGCCGGACGGCCACGGCATCGTCGTCGGTGACGATCAGGCCCCCCTGTCCGGTCGTGATCGTCTTGTTCGGCGAAAACGAGAAACAGCCGGCCTGGCCGAACGTGCCGAGATACCGTCCGCGGCGGCGCGATCCGAGCGCCTCGGCGGCATCCTCGATGACCGCGATCCCGTGCTCCTTGGCGATGTCCAGGATGCGCTCGATCGCAGCGGCACGCCCGCTGACGTGCACCGGTATCACCGCTCTGGTCCGCGGCGTGATGGCACGGGCCACGGCCTCGGGCGCCAGACCGAGCGTGCCCGGATCGACGTCGACCAGGACCGGCGTTGCGCCAGCGAGCGTGACGGCGTTTGCGGTGGCAATAAACGTGATGTCCGGGACGATGACCTCATCACCATGCCCCGTGCCGAGCGCGGCGAGGCTGGCGAAGAGCGCGGCGGTGCCGCTGGTGACGGCGACGCCGTGACGGGAACCGAGCATCGCCGCCAGGCGGCGCTCGAACTCGGTGGTGACGTCGCCGTCGTTGAGATAATTGCTGTCGAGGACGCGATTCACCTCCGCGCGCTCGGCGTCGCCGGTATCCGGCCGCCACCACGGAATCTGTCTGATGGCGGTCGTCATCGATCCTTCATCAGCGCATCGAGCCGCTCGCGCAACTGGTCGGCCTGCGCCTGGACCTGATCACGATTGCGGTCGCCGATTCTGCGAATCGGAATACCCGCGTACACGGCCCACGGCTCGAACCGGAAACGCGCCGGCACGAAGCTCAGGGCACCGATAACGGTCCCTTCGGGGACGTGATTGCCGGGCATGACGACGGCGTTGGCGCCCACCGCCGTGCAGTTCTCGAAGATCACGTCGCCGGTGATGAGCTGTTGCTTGATGGCACCGGCGCCCACGGGCACGATCGTGACCAGATCGTTGGCGAAATCGTCGCTCGTGCACCAGATTTTCACGCCCGACGAAAGGCTGCAGAAATCGCCGAGGACGAATTCGCGATCGCTGCCCCCCGCAATCGAACAGCCGGAGGCGATGTGCGAGCACCGGCCAATCCGCACGCGGGTCGAGAAGTACGAGAAATCATCGACAATGGAATATTCGCCGATCTCGAAGTGCTCGGGATGGCGGATGCGCACGTGCGGCGACACAATCGGCTTCAGGACGGCCTCTGCCCAGCTTCAGAACGCGGGCTCATTGCGACGGCCACGCGGTCCCACGAGGACAACGTCGAGAACGTTGGATATTCCGACCAGAAAAACCACACGCCAGGAACGGCGGTCCGACACCCCGCTTCGTTCTTAGTCCAGCGAGTCGACATGCGGATTTTCGATTACCGGGTAGAAATCTCTGATGCGAACGATGGCAGTCTCTTCCGCAGCCCGGAGTTGCAGCGCCATCCGCCGCGCCGGCGAAGCGCCTGTCCAGCGAAACACCCGATAGTGATTGACATCCACATCGCGGATCGGTTGTTCCTCGGGCGACGCAACCGTGCCCTGGTCAGTGTCGGCGACAAGTGTCGCACGCGCGCGGCCTGAGACGACGCGAATAGCGACAATGAGACGGACCCGATCCGATCGAAATGCCTCTGTCGCGCCAACGACCGCGGATTGCTGTGCCGTCAATCGCACTTCCGTCCATCCCGTATCCGATCCACTGGCGATTGGCTGGCCACCAGCGGGCATCGTGACAAACCCGGGGCGAAGGGCGGCGGTCGCAACCAGCTGCTTGTGCGTCAACTGCTCGAACTGGTCGGCGTACCGGACCTGCGCGGGACCGCTCGTTCGCGCAGCGAGGACATAGGCCCACCAGGTGGCGAACGGATGGTCGGGGTGGCGGGCGAGCATGTCCGTGTAGGAACGCACCACGGCTCCCTGATCCCACAGGTCGGCAAATGTCTGGATCCAGGGATTGTCCGGCGCCTCCGACGCCGCCTGCCGAAAGTACGCGGCAGCGAGTGCGCGCGCCTCGTCGCGGCGGACCGTGACGGCATCGCCGGACAGATGCAGCTTCTCGCCAACACCCGAGTCGGGCACCCAGACGTTGTCGGCAAGTCGCGACATCATCCACGCGCCGAAAGTCGAAATGCTTCCAGGCGCCTCTTCGCCTCGCAATCGAAGCTGCTCGAGCTTGTCGCGAACGACAGCCGGCTCAATCGCCTGCGCATCAAGCGGCGTTCGATACATCCCAATCCACGCCGGATACAAGATGTCGAACGTGAGCAGCTCGCGCCGCATGACCGGGTAAGACGACATCGCAAGCACTGCGAGAGCACCGGAAACCGCCAACAACACCCGAGGACGTCGCAACACCGACATCCAGTTCCACACCGACAATCGCGAACGGACGGCGACCAGGAGAAGGGCCGGCGCCAGCAACGCGATCTGCATCATCCCGTAAACGTGGTATGACGGGTGCGTGTGCACGAAGTGTGTGAGCGATTCGATTCCGAATGTGTTCCAGAGCGGCACCGCAACCAGCGGGAGCTCCACGTGCCAGCTGGTGCGGCAGCACACCACCGCGAGCGTCAACAACAACGTGACGACGGCACCGATCTGCGACGTTCTGATGAAGATTGGACTGATCGTCATGAGCGGCTGCGCCAGCACCGGAAGCCTGACAATCAGGATGAACAGCCGCCTGCACAGGCTTCCGAGAGCAGTCACGGGGTGCCGCACCACCGTCGCGCGAAAGAGCGCTTGTCCGAACGCTTTGAATCCCTGGTACTCGAACAGCATGTTCGCGTAATCACGTACCAGCGGCTCGGCACGATATGCAGCGTACACGCCCGGATCGCCGAGCGGAAACGAGACCGGGTTGGGCCGCTCGGTCCAAAATCCCGTCGATAATGCAAACTCGCTGAACGACCCGCTGCCGGCAAAGTTCAGCGCGCTGATCGGCGCGAGCTGCTTCGTCGAAAACGCGGCGCAGTCCGCGAACGCGATCCATACGATCAGTGCGACAGCTGCCAGTTCCAGCGCGCGCGCGCGCGCGGGCCTCATGACGAACGAGCACGCCATTGCGAACAGCGCGACGGCAATTGCGCCGAGGGCGGCGGAATACGCGACGACCATGTAGCCGCACAAGTGAAGCGCAATCGCCCCTGACCGCAGGACGGCCGTGACACCCGATCGGTGTGGCGATCGACGATTCCACCACGCGATCAACCAGCAGGTCAGGAGGCCGTACGCGGCATACAGAACGTTGAGATGGAAAATGCCGAAGAGCACGGTCACCGCCCACGCGAAGGCGCCGAGGCCTGCGACAACAACGAGGTTCGAATCGGAGAGATAGAACAGAACGCGGCCAACGCCGAATGCGCCAAGCAGTGCCGACCCCAGCACGAAAAGCCCGATCAATACCTCGCTGCCGCCGAGCCGCCCGAACATCCAGGCGATAGGCGCGTCACGCGCGAACTGCGCGTACAGATGACCACTCGAGGAGCCGGGCTGCCAGATCCAGCCTCCTGAGCAAGACCCCATGATGATCCCGCGTGATGTCCGGTGATAGTCGGCCGCAAACTGCACGAGCCGTACGAGGCCACGCGGAGTCCGCTGCGGCTGTGAGGCGGTATGTCGCGCGTATTCTTCATCAGTCGATGGGCAAACCTCCAGCGCTCGCCGATGGGCGAGGCCGACAATCGGCGGACTGAATCGGCCGAACCGGTACATTGGCATCCCGAACGTCTCTCGCAGGGATCTATAGCTGAGGAGCTGCTCTCCACGAATCATGACCAACGGAAACCCGAGCGCCAGGACGATGGAAATCAGACGCGAATGGTCGACGCGCCGGAACAGTGAGCGCGCCGGATCGGATCTTTCCGCCTCGCCGACGAAACCGGTCAAAAGCAGTCCTCTCGTCCCTCAATCCACGAGGCTGGCCACAGCACCGCATTCAGCACCGTCCAGAGCAGAAAGCTGTAGCCGCTCGATCCGTTGATCTGGTTCGGACGATCCGTTGCTGTCGATCTGGTTTGGACGGTGGGACATTACGCGGGCAGGCCGCTCGAGCCCGGAGACCTGAGCCGGGAGCCTGGCCTTGCTGATAGCGTGTTAGACGGGCACCGCAGTGTGAACCGGAACGACGCCCCAGAGATCGATAACCTCGACCCCGGCCGGGATGGCCAGGGTGCGGTAAGCACTGTGCGGCACGCCGACGATGACGACGTCGCTGCGCTCGACGAGCTGCTCCTTGGAGATGAACGTGGGATCCTTCGCGAACTCGTCCGAGTACGCGACGTCGGCGCCGTAGAAGCGGAGCACCTTTCCCAGCTTGTATGAGAGCGAATCGCGGATGTCGTCGATATCCGCCTTGAATGCCATGCCGAGGATGCCGACTTTCGTCTCATCGAGCTGGTAGCGCCGGCTCAGGCTCTCGACGAGGAAGCTGGGCAGCCCTTCGTTGACGGCGACCGCGGCCTGGCCGAGCGAGAACGCATTCGCGTTGAACGCCGCGAGCTGCATCGTGTCCTTGAGCAGGCAGGGTCCCGCGGCAAAGCCTGCCGACGGCAGGCTCGCGGCGCGACCGTATCCATCGACCATCGCCTTGCGCACCCGGTTAAAGTCGACGCCGATCGTCTCCGCGATCATGTAGAACTGGTTGGCTGCCGCGAACTGGATGTAACGCCATGCGTTGCTGAACAGCTTAGTCAGCTCGGCTTCCTCGAGCTCGAGCGGGATCACCTGCGGCGCGACCAGCGAGAACAGAGCGCTGGCACGCCGGACCGCCTCCGCCGACGAGCCCGACACGATCTGCGGCAGCTCGTTCAGCTCGCGAATGGCATGGCCTTGAGCGATCCGTTCCGGACAGTAGGCGACGTGCCAGTCCTCCCCGCTCCGCGACAGCAGCCGCAGCACGTGGCGGCAGGTCCGGGGAAAGACAGTGCTGCGGATGATGATGGTCTGCTCGGGATCGAGGTACGGGCGGATGTTGGCGACCAGGTCCAGCAGCGCCCGCAGCTTTGGATTCAGGTATTCGTCGACCGGCGTGCCGACGGCAATGATCACATCCCGCGCGCGCCCGATGTCACCCGCGTCCGAGGAGAACACGAAAAGATTGTCGCGAAGTGCCGCGGCCAGGAGCGGCTCGGCATCGTATTCGACGAACGGCATCCGGCCGTCCTTGATGGTCTCGATCGCGGCCTGGTTCAGGTCGTGAATCAACACGCGCTTCCCCGCCCGGGCGAAGACGAGCGCGAGCGGCAAACCGACATGGCCGGCGCCTCCGATGATGCAGATGTCGACGTTGCGCGTCACAGGCATGTGAATGCTCTCAAGGCAGCCGTACGTACGGAAACATTGTGCAGGCCCTCTCGCGTTCCTAGATTCCCGCCGGCGAGCCAAGCCGTAGCCTGCCCGCCGTCGCCGCCAGCAGCAGGGCGGCGAGGTTCAACGCGTGATCGATGGTTCCGTCCGACACGCGTTGCAGGACTTCGCGGTCCGGCAGCTCGACCACGCTTACACCCGGCTCACCGATCGGCCGGACGCGATTCGGCGTGACCCCGGGCGCAAAATAACACCACATCCGGTTCGCCAGCCGGCCCACGTCGGGCACCAGCGTGCCGAGGTGCTCCAGCGACGGCGCGTCGAACCCGGTCTCTTCGAGGAGCTCACGCCGCGCCGCGTGTTCGGGCGACTCGTCGGACTCAATGTGGCCGCCTGGCAGCTCCAGCGTCTGGCGCTGAACGACGGGACGGAACTGACGCACGAGCAGGACCCGGCGGGCAGGCGTGAGCGCCACAACCGTGACGTAGTCGTTCAGCTCCAGCATGTAGTACGGCTCGTCGTCCGCCTGCGTCCGCGCGACCACGCGAAACCATTTCGTCTCCAACATCAGTTGTGCATCGCGCATCATTTGAATCCGCTCAGCGCCGAATGCGAAGGGTCGAGAAACGGCGTCCAGTAATGAAACGCATCGGCGCGCATCAGCCAGTCGTGGAACGGCCAGGCGGAGAGGGCGAGAAAACCGATGCCGGCGAGGACTGACGCCGCGCGCCGCGGACGGGCGGCGAGCCGCAGGTAGAACTCGCGCTCGAACAGCGGAGGAACGGCCGCGACGAGGAGGGCGATCGGGATGGCGCCGTAGAACCTCCCCTCGCTCTCGAACATGATCCAGAACAGCGGAGCATTGAAAAACAGCGGCCATCCGAGCAGCAGCGTGCGGCCACGTTCGTGGCCGACCGCGATACACAGGCCGATGACGGTCAACAGTCCACCGATCATCCGCGGCGGCCAGGCCACGAGGTAGAAGAGGGCCTCGTGCAGGTACGTGCGAAGTCCTGGCCAGCATCGCCCGCCGAGACACTGCATCAGCTTGTCGTCGATCATGATCGCGACGTGGCCTGGGAACGTCAGCCAGAATCTGACAACTTCGCGAACGGCAAAGTCGTTCGCCCGCCTCGATTGCGGATCGAATGACGTGTGCTGGCGGATCCACGCGAAGTAACTGGCGTCGGAGCAGGTCAGCGCGAATCGGCTCGGCACCTCCCACAGACCGCAGAAGAGCGATGCGCCCGCACTCGAGGTGGTGAGGCCGAATTCGTGCGTGTAGCGCATCTTGTAGGCGCCCCAGCTGAATCCGATCGCCACGAACAACGCGGCGGGAACGAGGAGGCGCGGCACCTGCGGCCAGTGCAACGCGAGAGAGACGGCCAGCCATCCGGGCAGCACGTCGGGGCGCATCGTGAACCACAGCGCAAAGGTGAGGTGCACGAGCGCGTCGATCCACCAGTCGGCGCGCTGCCCGCCGCGAATGGCGTTGATCCGGAGGCAGAGCGACGCCATGACGAGGAGCGCCACCGCCGCGATGACGGCGTCCACCTGCGCATGTCCCAGCTGCTTGGGCAGGAAGGCAATCAGCACGCCGAGCGCGAAGACTGCCTGCGGCGGCCACAAGAGACCTGCCGCCCACGCGAAGCAGCCGAGCGCGACGGCGAAGAACAGCACCTGCAGGAGCACCGTCGCCATCGTGACGTCGAGGAGCGTGCTGTGCCCGAAGAGCGCGCCTGCCAGAGCGCAGAAGAGGCCGTAGCCAGGCATGCGCGACCATGCGATCGCGCCGCTGGCAAAGGTCAGACCGTGGCCCTGCAGCAGGCGGAAACCCTGCCACGGACCGACGTTCAGATTGTTTCCCGCAGGATCCTGCAGCGGCCCGGCGGCATAGAACAGCCGGAGATCGTGTGAGCCGTAGGGAGAGTACAGGACGGCCAGATCCAGCATGCACAACGCAAAGCCGACAATCGCCAGCAACACTGGATTGATTCGCTTGAGCAGCACGCCCGGCACCACAAACGAGGCGATGACGCAGAACAGGAAAACGCGGACGAGCGCCCTCGGCGCGAACGTTCCGTACAAACGCACCGCGGGAATCCAGGGGAACACGGGCCGCGCGTCGTTCAGCAGCCCGCGGTCGTCCGGATAGAGGCCGATTTCGTCGAGGACGAACGGCACCGGTTCCGCGCCGGGCGCCGCGAAAAACGAGAGACATGTGGCCCCCGCAGGCAGCGCGGTCACGCCGCGAAAGCCGGACCCTTCCAGACGGACCGCGGCAGCGGACGGCGTCGCCGGATCGACCGTTTGGAACTCGAGCCGGGCCTCGCTCGGCTGGGTCAGTCTGACGAGTACCGCCCGCGCGCGCGCGCCAGCCGTGTCCGGCGCAACCTTCAGGTTCAGCCGCACGGTGGGCGCATCGGTCACGATGCGATACCGGCCGCGGTGCAGCTCGGTCATTGACGCCCGGCACGGCGCGGCGTGTGCCTCGCTGACGCAGGAGACGTCGAAGCGCACCGGCACCGGCGGTGGCGACCCAACGAAGACATCGCGGAACAGGTGAATGCCGAGGGCTACGAGTACGCCCGCCACCACAGCAAGCTCGATGGAGACGAGCACCCGGGCGACTGGCCCGAGCCGTGCGGGAGAGAGCCACCCGAAGTTGATCACTTTCGGAGGAACAACCGGAGCGCGGTGATGGTCACACGCGATTCACCCGCCGGATTGTCGTTCGCGACGGCCAGCGTGAGCGATCGCCGATATCCGAGCTGTGCCGAGTTCCAGTCGGCGAATGGGCCCCGACGACGGGACGAGTTGGCCGCAATCCACTTTCCGCCCTGCAGCAGTCCAATGGTGACGCCACCCTGCTCGACCTCCGCGTCGAACTGAATCTCCGCCGCACCTGCGCCACCGGCGCTGACGGTCGCGACGGCCTGATACCCGAAGGGCTCGCTGCTCGTGACGATCGTGATTCGATCGGGCTTGATATCGAAGACGCGCGCGCTGGCGACGCGCCACGGCAGCGTGGTCAGGTCGTAATCCGGCTTCGGTCCGGCGCCGGTCGTGCGTAGTTGCTGGGCGTCGTTGTACCAGCGGGCCAGCCCGGACAGGTAGACGTACTGCGACCAGAACAGCCACACGCCGGACGCCGCAATGATGATCGCCGACAGATCTCCTAAGGTGGGGCTCCGCCACATCGCCCGCTGTGACGATCGCCAGATGTCAGAAGCAATCCTCACGGCCTTCCAGCCAAGACGCATGCCACAACACTGCGTTCAGGACGGTCCAGAGGTGAAAGCTGTGGCCGCCGCCGTTCATCTGCGCATGCAGCAGCCGGCGGACGTAGTCGTCGTCGAAGAAGCCCTCCTTCGCCACTGCCGAACGCTCGAACGCCGCGAGGCTGCGCCGTCCAAAATCCCCTTCCCGGAACCATTCCTCCATCGGCGCGCCGAACCCCTGCTTGCGGCGGTAGAGCAGGTCGTGATCGATGTACGGCTCTGCGGCTTTCTTCAGGATCCGCTTGCCGATCCCGTCGCGCAGCTTGTACGAGGGCGGCAGCCGCATCGCGAACTCGACAACGTCATGGTCGAGAAATGGCACCCGCGCTTCGACGGCATGCGCCATCGTCAGCTTGTCGACGCGCATCAACAGGTGCTCGGGCAGACGCAGCTTCATTTCGAGGTACGGGATCTTCCAGAGGACGTCCGGCTCGCCGCACCGGCCGTCGATGGCGCCGACGTAGTGGGTCACGACGTCGTGACTGTCGAGGACAGTCAGCGCCTCGGGCAACAGGCCGGTGACGGGACACGCGACCGGCTGGACGAACGGTTCACGACGGGGCGTCAGCCGATTGCGCATCTCGCCCCACCAGCAGACGGCGCCACCCCAGAACAGCTCCTGGCCGGCTGCCGCGCGCCGCTGGATTTCCAGATCCTCGCCGGCGACACCGGCCGTTCGCGCCCGCACCGCGGGCAGCCACCGCCGCCAGCGCTGTGCGCCGCTCCGCGCCGCCCGATAGACCGATAGGTACTTCTGCCGGTAGTGCTCGCACCACCAGTAGCCGAGAAAGTTCTCGTCGGCGCCCTCGCCCACCTGCACGACCGTCGTGCCGCTCTGCTTCACCATGCGTGCCAGGAAATACAGCGGGATGCAGACGTTGTCGGCGATCGGCTCATCCTGCAGCCGCACCAGCAGCGGGAGGAATTCCTGCGCCTCCTGGGCGTTGATGCAGGTCTCGTGGTGATCGGTCCGGTAGCGCGCGCTGACGCGGCGGGCGAACTGAAACTCGTTGTACTCCTGCTTGCCCTCGTAGCCGATGGTGAAGGTCGTGACCGGCCGCGTCATCAGCTCGCTCATGAGCGCGACGTTCAACGACGAATCCACGCCGCCCGACAGCAGCACGCCGAACGGCACGTCGGACACCATCCGCCTCGCGATGGACTGCTTGAGCAGCCGGGTCAGCTCGCCGACCGCCTCGGACTCGCTGAGATCCCGCTCCGAGAAGAAGGTGGATCGGTCGGGCCGGCAATCCCACCAGGTCGTCGCGGTCGCCTCGCCGCGCCAGTCAATCGTCACCCGGTGGCCGGCCGGAATCTTGAAAATGCCGCGAAACATCGTCAGCGGCGCCGGCGCGACGATGAACGTGAGGTAATGCCAGAAGGCGGTCCGGTCCATCTCCGGCGAGACGCCGCCATGGGCCAGCAAGGCGCGGATCTCCGAAGCGAACAGCCATTCGCCCGACCGTGTCTTCGTCAGGTAGAGCGGCTTGATGCCGACGCGATCCCGGACCAGGTGAAGGCACGGCCGGCCGCGATCGCGCTGGTCAAAGATGGCAAACCCGAACATCCCGTAGAACCGGTTCACGCAGTCAAGTCCCCACTCCTCGTACGCATGCAGGAGCACTTCGGTATCGGAGTGATCGGTCTGCCACCGATAGGTGCCGAGCGCTTCGAGCTCGCGCCGGATGTCGGCGTGGTTGTAAATCTCGCCGTTGAACACGAGCGCCACCGTTTCGTCGTCGTTCACCATCGGCTGCGACGCGTTCGTCGAGACGTCGATAATCGCCAGCCGGCGGTGTCCGAACGCGCAGCTCTCATCGGCCGCGCGCCAGATCCCGGCGCCGTCCGGACCACGATGGGCCATCTCGTCACGCATCCGCGCGATGACATCCGAGCCCGAGGCCGACTGGCCGGGACGGAACGCGCCGACGATACCGCACATCTTAAAGATTCTCTCGGCTCTTGGCTCTCGGCTCTCGGCTCTGGGCTTTCTGCTTTCGGCTTTCGGCCTGATCATTCATCGGTAGTGTCCGCTTTTAGGCGGACCAAACCGTCTCCGCAGACCAAGCCATGTCCGGCTAAAGCCGGACACTACCGGGAATATGCATTTTGGCCAGCAACTGTTTCAGCGCCTCTTCGGCCCGCTGCTGCAGCGCGGGATGAAGGCGGTAGTACTGACGGCCGGCAGCGAACGGCTGTGGCGTACCCGTCAGATCGCCGTCCAGCATCCGCCGCGCGGCGACCGCGAGCATCGTCTTTGTCAGAAAGTAGCTGCGGTCCCGGATCGACGCGAACGTATCGCCGGCGACCAGCGGGACCCGTGCCTGCATGAGGATGTCCCCCGTGTCGATGCCCGGGCCGATGCGTTGAATTGCAACGGTCGGCGGAACGCCCAGCATGACGCTCCACTCGACCGTGCCCATGCCGCGAATCTGCGGCAGCTGGCCGTAGTGTCCGCCGATGCAGCCGAGCCGCGCCGTCCCCAACAGCAACCGGCGCAGGATGTCGCGGCCGCCTGCGTAGACAAGAAGGTCCGGCTCGAAGGCCCGCAGGCGAGAAACCGTTCCTTCGTCGTTGAAATCTCTGACGTGCAGACACGTACGTCCGTCGCGGTGGGGGTCGCACGCTGCAGGAATCCGCGGATTCCGGTCAGCGATCGATCGCTTGAATACGACCCCGGCCACCGGCACGCCGACACCCGAGAGCCACCGCATCAGATCGACCTCGAAGAGCGCCTCGGCGGGCTGATCGTACGTACCCAGGACCCAGACTCGATGAGGTCGTGGAAAAATCCCGTCATTGGGCATCGCCAACACGTGCCGACGACGCTTCGTTGCCGTCGGCGAGCACGGGACGGACGATGCGCGCCTCGAGCAGCGCATCGACGAAGTACTTCGCCGCCCAGTTGACGTAGCAATAGACCGAGTACCCTCCGTCGATCGGCCAGGCACCCGACAGACCGCCGCGAATCCCCGGCTCCACGTTGTCGAGCGCCTGGCGCTGCTTCAGCCAGTCCACCATCTTCAGGCCGGCGTTGACGAGCGGCAGGTCGCCCGCACGACGCCCGTGCCGGCACCACAAGGTGGCGAACTGCGCGTTCCCCGGCACACAGCAATACCGATCCGTGCTCTTCCACCCCGACGTGAAGTGCGCCGGCAGAAATACCCCCCGCTGCTCGCAGGCCTGCGCCGCCGCCATCACGTGCCGCTGCGAGGCCTCGACGTAGCGGCCCTCGTCGAGCAGCTCGCCCGCGTCCAGCAGCCCTTCCGCCGTGTACGCCATCGTGTGCGTCAACGGCGTGTCGTCGTCCTGGAAGCTGGCGTGCCGGAACCAACCGTCCGGCTGCTGCTGCCCCACCACCCAGTCCAGGTGCCGGCGCGCGGCGGTTTCGAACCTCGCTTCGCCCGTCAGCCGCGCCGTCCACGCCATTGCGCTGGCGACGCGCGTGTAGTACGCGCGCGTCGGGTTGGTCGGTCCCGGCGAGAGCCCGCGCCGGAAGATGCCGTCCTCGTCGATGCACTCGACCAGAAACCGGCACGCCCGCATCGAGGCGTCGAGGAACCGCTGATCGCCGGTCTCCTGAAATGTCCGGTTCCAGCCCAGCACCACCTGGCCGGTATTGAACACGGCCGGCACCGGCTGTGTGGTCCAGAACCCCTGCGGGTCGGTTCCCCAGTAGCCGGATTGGATCGCGCCCGACGGCAGTTGAATGTCCTGAAGCCAGCCCGCGGCGGTGAGCGCCGCACGGCACAGGCGCGCATCGCCCAGGACCGGGTGCGCATCGAACAGCGTCGGGATGATGTATCCCGTCGTCTCGGGGTACGGCGGCAGCCAGCCGTCCTTGAACGAGTAAGCCGCGGCGAACCCGCCCGTGCCCGTCACCGCCTGGCTGTGAAGCAGCCAGTCGACCGCCGCCCGCATGTGCACGTCGTCGTCGAGCACACGTTCCGGCGAAGCGAGGATGTCTCTGAAGAACACATCAGCGTGGCCGGGAACCTCCGGCCGATAGCGCGTGAAGATCTCGAGCCGCACGGCGTCGACGTCGAGAGCCGGATGCGCGGCAATGACCGCGACCGCCTGCTGCCGGACCGGTTCCTGGCACGGCTGCAGCAACCGGAGCTTGGCGACATCGATATCCGGATCCTTTATCAGCCAGGCGATGCACTGCGAGCGGAATGGCTCGTCGAAGTGGCACAGCGCGAACACCGACTGCACGTCGAGACCCGGTGTCGATGCCAGCAGGGTCAGACACTGGGTACGCAGCGGTTCGTCGAGCGGCAGCAGTTCGACCGCCTTCTCGACGTTGAACCCGGGCACCGCGAGGAGCAGCGCCAGGCACTGGTTCCGAAACGGCGCATCGAACGGCTTCAGCAGCCGCAGACGCGTCAGATCGAGATCGGCACCGTTCGCGGCAAGACCAACCAGCATGGAGCGAAGGGGGTCGTCGAATTCACGGGCGATCGTCCTGAGGTTGCGGACGACGCGCACCGCCGACTTGAGGACGCTCGGCCTACCTGCGGACATTGCTTCCGGATGGCTGCTGCACTGGCGGACGGATGATGAACCGGCGCCAACCCGACCGCATCCAGTCCTGCTCCCGGCGGAGGCCGTCGATGATCTCATCGCGCAGCTGCACTTCGCGGACCAGGCGCTCGTGAAGGTCGCGGATCATCTCATCCCGCACGTTCACTTCGTGCTGGACGTCGTCGTAATTCTTTTGCAGCCTGACGAGCTGCAGCTCGTGTTCAAAGGAGACCTCGGTGGGCTGGTCCGTCATTGCCGCGGGAAGGGACCGCAACCATGACTGTTCCGGATCCTCGATCAGCGCGCGCCAATCACTGTCCCCAGACTCGGACAGCGTCTCGCGGGCCGCAGGCTTGGCCGACACGCTCATCAGATATTCCCGCATCGTGGGATCGCGGACCATGTTCCAATGGTTGTAGACGTCACGCGACGACAGCGTGCCAAGGGCATACGAGCTGTAGTTGAAGGCCTCGATCGAGATGCGATGGTGACCGATCCGACGCAGCAGCCATACCAGCTCCGGGATCGTGTACTCGCGATGGTGTCCCTCGAACGGCAGCTCGGTCTCGTATTGCGCCTGGACGTCGGCCATCACCGTCTCCCCGCGGGCAAACTTCTGCCGGTTGTACAGATGCACGAGGTTCGGTGTGTCGATGACGAGGAGGCCACCGCCCACCAGCACGCGATTGAGGGTTTCCAGGAGCAGGCGGGGCGAGCTCGGGACGTGCTCGATGACCCCCATGCACAACACGACGTCGTAACGCGCCTCGAGTGAGGGGAGGTCGTACCCCAGGTCGTCGAAGTCGAGCAGACGAACACCCGCCTGCGCGAGCACCCGCTTCGGGCCGTCGAAGGCGTGTTCGTAGGCGCGATACTTGTCGACGGCATCGACGGAAAAGCCGGCGCGGGCAAACATCAGGGAGAAATTCCCGAAGTAGGAGCCGTAGTCGAGCAGGCGGCCGGCGGTCAAACCTCGACGCCGCAGCGCTGCTGCCGCGTGCACCATCCGGGCGATGCTGCAGCGCAGGTAACTGTGCCAGTCGAAGGTCTGCAAGGCGGGCGAGCGGCGCGAGAGCGACGAGAAATCTGCGCCCTCGATGGCGCCGGCGATCGAATCGAAGGCGGCGCGCGCGCCGGGAAGATCGTCCGGGAAATCGGCCTCCAGGCAGCGCGGAAAATCCAGATTCAGCTCTTCCTGCAGCTCCATCACTCGAGACTCCACGCCCCGTCCAGGACGTGCCGCGTGCCGGCGCCAATCAGTCCCAACCCGACGACCGCGACTTCAAACAGCCGGGAGACACAGCAATACACCGATGGGTTGATGGAATAGAAGACGGTCTGGTCGCTGTCGTAGTACCCCTCGCGGGCGATCATGATCGTGACCGCATACGATCCGTTCGTCAGCGTCAGCCGGGGAATGGTCAAACGGACGATCCCGCGCGGCTTGCGGCGCGCATCGAACAGCAGATCGCGTGTGATGTAGCGGCACACGTCCTCGATGCCGTCCTTGTGCAGCGCCAGGACGACCTGGCAGCGCTCGTACAGATCCGGCTGGGAAATCGTGTAGTCGATTTCGAGCCGCGCCGGCCGTCCGTGCTCGAGAACGTGCACGTCATGACCGTCATCGGAGACGAACCTCGCTCCTGTCACCGCGACCGCACCGGTGCCATGAACGCCGGAGACGTTGAGCGGGCGCGCCGCCGCCCCGATCGCCTGATCCGAGGCCGATGCCCCATATGTCGTCCACTCCTCCCCGGCGCCGATAATCCGTCCGAGCGACAACTCGCGTCCGCGCACGAACAGCCGGACGGTCACGTCGCACGGCTCCGGTGAGGCGTATTCGATCGAACACGCCAGCGTCGCGACGTCGATCAGACGGGCGGGGAGGGCAAAGACGCCGGCCACCTTGTGAAACGGACAGCCGTAGTTGAGCATCGGCCAGCACGCACGCCCGCGCCAGATGACCATCTCTCCCCAATTGCCGCCTTCGCGCTCGAGGTGCGTCTCGCGATCAGGATCGAACGCGCCGGCGTCCATCGGCCAGGTGGCAACGCGCTCACCGTCGGCGAGCAAGGCGACGTCGGCGAGGTAGAGGATGCCGGGCTGCGGGCGGCCGTCAGTGCTCGAAATCTCGAGGAGAACGTGATCGAGTCGATCGCCGGCCGGTGCCGCCGAAGGCCTGTGTCTCAGCTGCTCCAGCCGCTGCTGCTTCTTCAGCCGGAGCCGGTGCTCCTCCTGCCGACGGACGGAGTCCTCGTACGCCTTCACCACTTCGGCGCCGTTGCCGTCGAGCAGCACACGTCCCCGATCGAGCCAGATCACGCGCTCGCACATCCTCACGGCGGAATACACATCGTGCGTCACGAGCAGAAGCGTGGCTTCATTTCGCTCGCAGAGCTCCCGCATCCGCTCGTAGCTCTTCTGCGCAAAGTACGCGTCACCGACGCCCAGGACTTCGTCGAGCACCAGCAGATCAGGTGAGATGGCCGTCGAGGCCGAAAACATCAGCCGCATGGCCATGCCCGTGGAGTACGTCTTGACCGGCTGGTCGATGTACTCCTCGAGCTCGGCAAACGCAATGGCATCCGCGCAGCGCCGATCCGCCTCGGCGCCGGTGACACCGACCTGCGCCAGGTACGCCTGTACATTCTGGCGGCCGGTGAAGTCGGGATGAAAACCGGTCCCGATTTGCAGAAGCGCGTGAACAGCCCCTTTGACCTCGAGCGACCCGGCGGTGGGCTGAATGACGTTCGTCACGAGCTTCAGAAACGTGCTCTTGCCGGCACCGTTCCGCCCGATGATGGCGACCTTCTCGCCGCGGCGGATTTCGAGGGTCATGCCGTCGAGGGCGGAATGCTCGGTGAACGCGCCCGGCCGGTTGCCCAGCAGCCCGAAAATGTCCAGAAAGCGATACGACGGCTTCGCGTACAGCCGGTAAATCTTCTTCAGGTTCACTGCCCGGATGGCGATGTCGGCGGCATGGGGATTGTTCGGCGGCGGCCGGGAGGGCGCAAGAACGGTTTCTACTGTCATGGCTCTTGTCAATGCCAATACGACACTCGCTGGAAGAGCGGCTCACTGGCCCATGCCGGCGACAACACCGCATTCATCAGCAGGGGAAACGGCCGAAGGTCGGCCGTCCGGTAGACGGCGGCCACGCAACCCTCGGATTCGTCTGAGAATTCGAGACCCTGAAAGAACTCGTAGACTGGCGCGAACACACGCGTCATTCCAGCCGTATCGCGAGCGCCGTCGAGCACGACGGTGCGGGACAACTCGGCGTCGGTTCGCGGCTCGTAGCGCATTGTGATTGCCGGTAACGGACCGCACGCGCTCGTGCGCATATCGATCTCGAGAAACGTCGCGGGATATATCTGATCAGGCGGCATCGCAACCGGGTGAAGAGTGCCCGGTTTCGTGGCGACGTACTCGAGCGTCTGCTTCGGCGCGGCGAGATAGGCGTCGAACATGCGTCGAACCATCCGCTCTTGAAACAGACGCAGTGAGAGCAGACTGACCACGAGAGCGGCCGGCACCGTGATCGCCAGAATGCACGCCCGGCGGACGCCGGCCCATTCGATCACCGAGGGAAGGCCCGTTCGCGCGGCGATCCGCGCGCGACGGCCGGCCTGCCAGACGACGAAGCCAATCGCCCACCAGGTCATGAACTCGAGGTGGAAGCTGTGGCGCGGATGAAACTGAATGGCCGGATAGCCACCGAAGAAAAGCAGGAAGGTCGCCAGAAACAGACCGACGCGCAGGTCCGACGCTGCCGCAACCAGTAGCGCGCCTACCACCCAGACGAGCGCACTACCCGGAAGATGCCTGAGGAAACGGTCCCGCCAGATGTACAAGGTGGGGGCAACGTCCGGCAGCGGCGGCGGCCGCCACAGCGGTTGGCGAAGGATGCCGTCGATTGACGCGAGCGCCCGCGTCATCATGTCGGCCGGGAAGGTTGAGACGATGCGCGCGTAGTACTCACGACCGATGAGGTCGTACTCGGGCGAGCAGTACTGAACCGGGCCGAGCTCGGGATGCCGTCGTTCGGCAAACGCGGCGAGCGTCCCGTACACCCAGCGATCGGCGAACCGATCGCCCCAGTCGTAGGGCCCGGGCACGACACGGAGGTTCTCCGTGAATGTACTCGTCAGACCCAACAACATGAAGTGCCAGAGACACGTTCCGTTCCGCGCGCCGACTGAGAGAATGGGCCAAGCCGCAGCGATGAACGCGGCGAGGCACGCAGTCACGCTCAGCGCCTTCCCTCGCAGATTTTTCGTGAGCCCACCAGGCGTGAAAGCGGCAACCGTGATGAAGAACGGCGGCAAATAGATCAGCAGGTCCGACCTGAAGCCGTACCCGATGCCGGCGACGACACCATAGAGAGCCGAAAGAGCGAGCGCAATTCGAGGTCGGACTGATCGCGCAACGATGACCCCGATGATGAGGATGCACGCCAGCGCGAAAGGCGCCTTCGCATAATCGCGCAGGTGCGGAAGCTCCATGAGGTGAATGGGCGAGACGGCGAACGCGAAAGCTCCGCCCAGCGCGAACAGACGGCCCATGCCCAACCTGAAGATCCCGTATGTGACCGCGACCGCCGCGCCAAACAGTACGGCTGACAGCGCTCCCAGGGTACTCCAGGCGATACCGCGGATCTTCCAGGTTGCGGCAACCGCCAACATCAGGTAGCGCCACGTCCCCTGAAACGCTGCGAACCGGTACTCGACGTTGCTTGGAATGTCCCGACAGTCGAACCGATCGCGCCTGCGCGCGAGAAAATCGGCGAGCGCGGGAATCGACGGTGCGGTCACAACGAACCCGCGCCCGCAGGCACTCATCACAGCAGGCTCGAAGTATTCCTGATAGAAGTCACCGTCTCGACCTGCGGCTCGTGATGCGCGCCAGTAATGCGCTCCCCACAGCGCGGCGATGACGAACACCAGGACCGCTAAGACGGCGTCCGTCGAGTACACGGGCAGGCGCCGGCAGCTCATTGCTCAGGGCCATCGATGGCGCCCCGGCGCTCGACAACGTCCCGCAGCGTCGCCGCCAGCGTCGGCGCGTGGACCCGCAATGAGTAGCGCGCCTCGATGGTGCGGCGTCCGGCCTCTCCGAAGCGGCGCCGCAATGCCGGACTCGCCAGCAGCCGTCCGAGCTTGTCCACCCACTCGTCTTCGGTCGACGCCAGGAACCCGTTCACGCCGTCCTCGATGATCTCGCGGTTGACGCCGAGAGCGGCCGCCACCACCGGCACGCCGCACGCCATGAACTCAATCGCTTTGAACCCGCACTTCCCTCTCGACCATTCATCGTCTGCGAGCGGATAGATGCCGATGTCACAGGTGTTGAACAACTGCACTTCCCGGGCGAGAGCCCACTCGGGCTGTTCGGTCGCGACGCCGGGAATGTCCAGCCGCTCGCCGGCTCCGCTGACGCGCAGCACGAAGCGATGATGCTGGCGGGCGCGCTGTAGAACGTTCGCCAGCCCCCGCACGTACGGCGCCGTCGTCGGGCTGCCGATCCAGCCGATGATCGGATCACGCGCCGCACCGTTGTTCGACACCGGATCCGTCGAGGGGACGAACCTGGTCGTGTCGACGCAGGTGGGAATGACGGTGACCGCGTCGCTGAAGCGCCGCGCGTAGGCGGCGAGATAGTCGTTACCGGCAATCACGTGGTCGCTGTGGCGGATGATCGTCGCCACCTTGCCCGGTGCCTTCAAGGCGCGGACGAACCGGTTGGCATCACTGACATGCGAAAGAAAAATCGCGTCGTCGAAATCGAACACGACCGGCGGGCGCCGTCCGAGCGCCAGCAGGCGCTCGACGACCGCCGGACCTATCGGGAACATTTCGCGGTAGATGAGAATCAGGTCGAACCGGGCGGCGTCAGCGAGCGACCCGAGGTACTGGAGCGACAGGCCGGCAAAGGTCACGGCTTTGCGGAGGTAACGACCCGGTTTGTACACCTGCCGGAAGAAGGCACCGTCGAACAACGATCGCAGCGTCACCTCCACGCCGACCGATCGCAGATACGGAATGAACTGCGCGATTCGAAACCGGCATCCGGCGCCCTCTTCCGGAATCGGCGAAAGCGCCAGTACGCGGATTGGCTTCGGCTTCACAATCGCCGGCTCAGAGTTCAACACGCGACCTGAGCGAGCCACCACAGAGGCCGCGGAGGCCGCGGAGGTTCAGTCCTGAAAGCAACCAGGTTTTTCCTCCGTGTCCTCCGTGTCCTCCGTGGTGAGATTGTCTTGTCACAGACGCGACAGCAACCAGCGGCACCGCGAATCGAGCCAGGCGGCGTGAACCTTGGCGACGAAGGACCCGCCGCACGACCACAACCAGCTGGCGCGAAAGATCGCTTCAACCTCACGATCGGCGCGCGCGATATCGGTCTTCGGCGCCGCGACACCGCTGCAGAGGGTTTCGGCAAGCGACCACCACGTCCGCAATCGTCCGATCATGGTCGAACCGCAGGCGTCGTCGCCGGCGCGCGGGCTGAATCGATCTGGAAAGGGACCGGGCCCTGCGGCATCATCAGCAGGAGCACCGCGTCGGGTGCCACGACGACGTGCTGATCCGGAAGCGGTATGGTACAGCGGACCGAGCCGTCCTGCGCCCGCAGGATGGCGCACTTCACGCGCAGCGTCGCCGCAAGATCCTGGCGGCTGAGCGGCACGGTCAACGTCTCTTCGCCCACCCGCAGTCGCAGATCGCCTCGAGTCAGAGGACCAATGCTCCGCACTTCGACCAGCGGCTGCTCGACAGATGGAAATTTGTCCCCAATCTTCAATTGCGCGCCCAAGGACTCGGGCGCCGCCTTGAACCGACCCACGACCTCCAGTTCGACGTCGGTGGCGATCGGCGCGATGGTCAGCGCTTTTGGCAGCCGGACGACCTCCTTCATGTAGTCGTAGAGAACCACGTCGTACACGCCTGGTTTCAGGTCCGGCAGGTCGACGAGTGCGTACTTCGTGCTGCCGATGAGGAACGACCTCGCCGGCATGGTGTCGAACGACACGCGCATGAACGGCCTGAGATTGGTGCCGTTGATCTCCAGCCGCTGGTTCGGTCCTTCGGAGAGGGTCGCGGGCGAGACACTCACGAGCGTCGGCGCCGGTGTGCGGAAGAGCAGGTAAGCGCCCACGGCGACGGGAATCAGCACGAGAAGAACGATCGCCGCGGCGAGGTCAACCAGATTGACCCGGCCGCCGACGCGACCGCGCTCATCAACGACCGTCACGCGGGACGGATCCCCCACGGTGACAACGCGTCGCCCGGCGCGTGTTGCGGCTGCCAGGACCCGAACCTGACGAGCAGCTCACAGGCGCCGACGCCGCTGAGCCAGACCAGATACGGCAGTGCCAGGCCGCGATGGCGCACGAGAGTCCCGACGTTGCCGTCAGTGAATGCCGCCGCTGCGCCGATGAGAAGCGCGTGCGCCAGAAGCAGTCCGGTGACGACGGCATTGCGCCGAAACCCGAACAACACACCGGCGGGTACCAGCGCGGCAAGGGCGTAGCAGACGATCTGCTCTGGCACATAGGCGAGAGCGCTCGGCGACTGTGCTTCCCGTGGCCGCGGCACGGTCACATATGCGGCAACCGCGCGGAACAGAAACCGCATGGTCTCTGCGAACTCCAGACCGGAGATTTCGTTCAACTCCGGATAAAAGCGCTCGTCCAGCAACTTGTACCCGTGGCCGCGCGAGACGGCCACCGCGCCCCAATGCTGCCGCGCGGCGCTTTGAATCGCCACGTACGTCTTCAGTTGAATTTCGGGGTTGCTGAAGATCGCGCCAAACAGAATCGGCGCAGCAACGAGGGCGGCCAGAAGGATGCGCGGCCGCGTCGCCACGAAGGCGATGGCGAAGCCGAGGACCACACTGGAAATGGTGAACAGCGCGCCGTACGGCCGGATGCCCTGCTGAACGGCCGCAAGCGCTGCTATCCCGCCCAGCGCCAGCGCGCGCCGCCAGACGCTCCGCATGGTCTGAACCACCCTGCAAGCCAGGATGAGACTGAGTGCGCTGATCAAGACGAACGGCGGCTCTTTGAGCACCGATATGGACCACGCCAGAAGACTCGGCAGGAACAGCAACACGGCCAGCCCGAAGAGCGCCGGCATGCGACCCAGCGTCGTTCGCACGGTGCGATACAGCATCACTACCGCAAGCACATAGAACAGTACGCCGACAAGACGCAGTCCGTACGGTGACGGCCCGACGATTGTCTCCACGAATGCGAGCAGATACACATGTCCGGATCGGCCGTACGGCATGAATGTGTATTCGAGGTCGATCGGATGGACGGACATGCCGCGCGCCACGTTGCCGAGCCAGAGCGACCGCTTGATGAAATAGTCTTCATCTGCGAAGAAGCTGCCGAACGGCACCACGGAGTGATCGGTCCAGAGGAAGAGGCCGGCGAGGATCAGGAGACGGAGTGCGACGGCGCAGACCACGATCGTGGCCACCGCGAGCCGCTCGCCGTCATCCAACCCCCGCAGAGAACCAAGAATGACCGGCACGACGGCGATCGCGAACCACACCGTCAGCGGCGACAGCACATAGGCGACCCCGATCGCGATTCCGAGCAGGGCGATGCCAAAGAGACGGACCAGCTTCACGCGAGGACCCCGGTCAGCACTCGATCGTACGTGAGGGCGACCGACTCGATCCCGTAGCGTTCGGCCTTACGCCGGGCCGCGTGAACCATCCGGTGGCGCAGCTCGCCGTCGCCGATCACCTGCGCCAGCGCGGCGGCCATCGCCGCCGGCTCGTGGCGTTCCACGAGCAATCCGTCGGTACCGGAACTGACGATGTCGCGCGTGCCGGGGGTACTGGTCGCGACGACCGGTACACCGCACGCCATGGCTTCGACAACGACGTTGCCGAATCCCTCGTAGTGCGAAGTCAGCGCGAACACGTCCGCCCGCGCGATGTACTTCCACGGATTGGGCTGAAAGCCGCAGAGATGCACGGCGTCGGCGAGACCCCGGCTGTGAATCATCTGCTGCAGCGCCGTCTGCTCACCACCCGTTCCCAGGATGAACAGCGAGGCGGGCATCCGCTCCCGGAGCAGCGCGAACGCTTCAATCAAGAGCGGGTAATTCTTGGCTGCGGCAAGGCGGCCCACCGCAACGATGACCGGATGCTTCCATCGAGCCCCGAGCACTTCGTCGAGCGGGGCCTCGGCCGCCGCGGCCACGGCGGCGACATCGACCGGATTGGGCACCACGTGAACCCGCGTCGAACGGACGCCGAACGACGTCACCAGGTCCGCGGCCACGCCGTGTGACGCGGCGACGATCAGATCCGAGCCCGCGCAGCCGGCGCGCATGGCGGCGGTAAAGAGCGGCCGGTTCCAGGGACGCGCCCATCGGTACTCCGAATCGGTCAGGAACGCCGAGACCGGCGTCTCGACGTCGAAGATGACGCGCGTGCCGACGGCGGCCGCGCGTGCGGCGGTCAGCACGGACAGGTAGCTGAGAAACGCGACGATGACGTCGGGCCGGGCGCGGCGCACGAAGTGCCGCAACCCGCGCCACTGTCCCAGACGCGACGAGACGTCGCCGCTCTCGAGCCGCACCGACGGCGAGACGTCGGCCAGGAACGGTCCGGTGCGGGCGAACAGGTACATCGATCGTTCCCAGCGGTCGTCGTCGAGCGCGTTGAGGACCTGAACGGCCGCGCGCTCCGCTCCCCCGCCGGCGAGCGACGGCACGACGAAACAGACCTTGCGCCGCCGGCCGTCGGGCACGCTCATGCCACCGGCAGAACCAACGGCTGTCGCAGCGTCAGGTGCAGGCCGGCGGACACGCTTTCCATCATTCCCGCCGCATGTGCCTCGAGGGTGTATCTCCGCGCGGTCTCGTACCCGTTTGCGATCAATGTCCGGCGGAGCGGCGCGTTCCGAACGATGCGTGCCAGCCCGGCGGCGACGGCGTCCGCGGTCGGTTCATCGACCAGCAGCCCATTCGCCTCGTGCGCCACCAGCCCCGGAATTCCCCCCACGCGCGTCGTCACGACCGGGAGACCGGCGCTCATGGCCTCGAGCAGCACACGCGGGATTCCTTCGCCGGGCAGCGTCGGCAGCACGAACACGTCGTAATTCCGGTACGCCGGCAGCAGCTGATCGAGCGGCATCGGCTCGATGAGGGAAAGGCGATCGGCAACACCGAGTCCGCGGGCGCCGTCCACGATCGCGGCCCGCTCGTCGCGCCCCGGCTGGCCCACCACCGGGCCGATGATGTCGAGAGTCACGTTGATGCCCGCGTCGACGAGCCGCCGCACGACGGCCGGCAGCACGCGCAGTCCTTTTCGCGGATCAATCCGGCTTACGGCCAGCGCGCGCACGGGCGTGCGCGTGCACGTGTCGGGACGACTCGTGATGTCGCGCGCCGCGATGGTCGTGGTGGTCGTCTCGACGACCCTCCGGCCCTTCCGTGCGTGCTTCGCCACGAGCGCCGGACCGTTTGCAAACGTGAGGGCGTGGCTGACCATCCAGTCGACGTTCCATTCTTCCAGCTCGGTGTACGCGCGCCACAGGGCCCGCTTGAACCCCCGATAGGGCATCGACGGCAGCGCCGCCCGCAGATCGCCCACTACGAGCAGAAAGGACGGCCGGCGGCAGAGTCGGGCAATGGCGAATGCGAAGACCGCAGCCGGACTCGGCACGCGGCAGTGCAGCAGATCGATCCGGTTGCCCCACCGCACCAGTCGCGGCAATATTCGGGCGAGGCGAGGGTAGAACTGTAACGGCCCGTCGAAAGCCGGAAGCGGCGCCAGCGTGACGTTGGACGATCGAATCGGCGTGCCTGTCCCACGCGCCTCTTCGAGAACGGGCACGCACAGCGACACTTCGTCGAAGTACGGCGCCAGGGAGTCGACATAGCGCGCAAAGGATCCTTCCACTTCGCGCAGCGTCCCGCCAGGCTCGCGCCAGAACGGCATGTGATAGACGATGCCGAGCGTCACGCCGCACGCTCACGAAGCAGGCGATCGTACAGCCCCACGATCGACGCGACGTAACCGTCGACGCCGAACTTCGGCCGCACTTCGGCGCGGGCGGCCTCGGCGAGCACGCGTGCCCGCGCCGGATCACGGATCAGCCGCGCGACCGCATGTCCGAGCCCCGCCGCATCGCCAGGCGGCACCACCAGGCCGGTACGACCATCGTCGACAATTTCAGGCACGCCGCCGACCCGGGTAGACACTACCGGCACGCCGGCCCCCATCGCGAGGACGAGTGCGAGCGGCAGACCTTCCCAGAGCGAGGGCAGCACAAACACGTCGACCGCGTCCAGGAGATTGCCGACGTCCCTCCGAATGCCGGCGAAATGCACCCGCGAGGAGAGCCCAAGCGCCTCCGCGTAGTCACGCAGCGTCTCACGAAGATCCCCGTCGCCGGCGACGAGGAGATGCACTCGCGCCAAAGAAGGAGTACGGGCAAGCGCGTCGAGAAGATATCGGTGGCCCTTCTGCTCGGTGAGCCGGCCGATCACGGCAAGCGTTGCGGCGTCGACGGGAATGCCCAACGATCGCCGGGTCTCGTCGCGATCCGCCGTGCGCTGGAGAGCGGTCCAATCGACCGCGTTGTAAATGACATCGACCTTGGCCGGATCGGCGTGGACCTGCCGGATGTAAAAATCGCGGACCGAGTGTGCAGCCACGACCACGCGGGCGGTGCCGGACATGAGCAGGCGCTCGGCGAGCGCGTGGCGCGGGCGCTTCCGTTCGTAGATGTTCATTTCGCTGCCGATCACGATCGGCACCCGTGCCAGCATCGCCGCCAGCCGTCCGTACAGGCTTGCCGGCAGGAGAAACGTGTGCACGATCCGGGGCCGCGTCGCGCGCAGAAAGCGGTGAATGCGGGCGACGTCCCACGGCCGGCGCAACCCGGGATTGAGCCCGAGCGCGGTGACCGGGATGCCGGCCGCGCGGATCTCCTCACCGATGGGGCCCGGATCGTGGATGCAGCAGACGATCGGCTCAAAACGATCGGGCAGGTGGCGTACCAGGTTGAGCGCCACGTCTTCGGCACCGCCGATTTCGAATGTGTGCGCCAGGTACACGACCCGCGTGCGGTCAGCGGTCATGAGCACCTTTCCGCCCGACCGCGAGTACGTGAAGGTGCACATCCGATTCGAACGGCTGGAGCGACTCAACGGCGAGACCCGCTGCGCCGAGCACGTCACGCACGCGCTCCTCATCGGCGTAGAGTCCATCGCTCATCAACCGGGCGCGGAGAGCCCGCCGTATCGGGGCGGGCGCCCTGCGCGCCACCGGCAGGACCCATCCGCCGACCCGCCGCTTGAGCGTCCGCGGCACTGATGACGACTCCGGGTGTACCGTCGTGAACGCGAAGCACCCCCCGGGTCGCAGCCATCGCGTCACCCGTGACGCGAGCGCTTCGTTGAACGGCGAGTGCTCGGCGAGGACGCCGATCGAGTACACCAGGTCAAATTCGCCGGATTGAAATTCGTAGGTCAAGAAATCGGCTTCGACAAGCGTCACGGCTGGGACCGCCGTGAGGTTCCCGACCGGGCGGCGGGCCTGAGCGAGCATCGCGCGCGATGCATCGATCCCGACCAGGCGGCGCGCGTTGGCCACGGCATGGAAATACCGGCCGGTGCCGCACCCCAGGTCGAGGATGTCAATCGGCCGGTCGAAACGGGCGCAGACGTCGTGCAGCCACCGGCCCAGTCGTTCAGCCGCCTGGCCCGGACGAATCGCCTCGTCGTACGCGCGATATTGCTCGGCGTACGCCTCCGTGTACAACGCGGCCGCGCGTGCGCCCCAGCGCGTGCGGACGGCGGCCGCGCGCGCGGACGGCGACGCGCGGAGGCCTCCGGCGGCTGAATCGGGATCGGTCATCGCTTGTAACTGAGATTGGTGATTGTTTGATTGCTGATTGTTGAATGGCGATTGCTGATCCAATCGACAATCTGCAATCTGCAATCTGCAATCTACAATCTGCAATCTCATAATCGCTTGCGCGCCACCAGTCCGCTCACGCCCGCGACGCGGAACAACCGCCGTGTCAGATCCGGAAAGAACGGACGCAGCACCCGATCTTTGACGAAGCGCTTCCATGCCCGGCGTGGAACACCGGTGTCGATTGGCTGAATCACACGCAAGATCTCGAGCTGGTGCCGGCCGAACGCCTCGCTCAGACCCTTGAGGGTGAAGTTGAACAGCATGTGCTGATACGGCGCGAAGATCGCGTGGCACTCGGGGCAGACGACGAAGTTCGGGCGTTCCTCGAGCGGCACGCTGGCCAGCAGCCGGCCGCCCGGCTTCAACACGCGCGCGATCTCAGCGAGCCCGGCGTTGAAGTCCGGCGGAAACAGGTGTTCGAGCGTCTCCGTGCAGATCACCAGATCGCACGACGCCTTGTCGAGGCCGGTCGCGGCGATTGAACCGGCACGGAAAGTGACTGCCGAATCGCCGTCAAACCTCGCCCGCAATGCAGCGAGCACGGCTTCCGAGACGTCGACGCCAATCAGGCGATGCGCCATCTTCTTCTGCCGGAGCAGCGACAGCACGGTGCCGGATCCGCAGCCGATATCGACGACGACCGTGGTGTCGCCGAGGTGGGGCGCGGCCTCCGCCAGCAGCGTTTCGTAGTACTCCGTCGGGTAGTACTGTTTCCGCAGGATCGGATTGTTGGCCCAGATCGACCACATCCGGGCAATCGTTTCGGGTGTCCAGGTGTGGAAATGCGCACCGAGCGGCAGGTCCTCAGGCGTGAAGTCGCGCCCCCGCAGGAAGTCCTGATAGAACTGCATCAGTGTTCACCTACCGCGGAGGAGGCGGAGGACGCGGAGGTTCAATTCTGAAAACAGGATTCTTCCTCCTGTCCTCCGTGTCCCCCGTGGTGGGATTTCATGATTCAGCCGGCCCGGAGCACGAATTCCTTCCGCCACGAATCGTCTTCGACACCACGTGCCGCGTCTGTTCACCTGCCGCGGAGGACGCGGAGGATCAATCCTGAAACCAGGATTCTTCCTCCTGTCCTCCGTGTCCCCCGTGGTGGGATTTTCATGATTCAGCCGGCCCGGTATCAATCGAGCACGAATTCCTTCCGCCATGAATCGTCTTCGACACCACGTGCCGCCTGTTCCGGTTTGAGCAGCAGGTGATTTTCGAGGACGAGTGCGTCGATGTTCGTGCGCATGAAACAGCGGTACGCGTCTTCCGGGGTGCAGACGATGGGCTCGCCGCGAACGTTGAACGAGGTGTTCACGATCATCGGGCAGCCGGTGAGCCGGTAGAAGGCGTCGATGATGTCGTAGTAGAACGGATTCGTTTCCCGTCGTACGGTCTGAATCCGCGCCGAGCAGTCGACATGGGTAATGGCGGGAACCGTGGAGCGGGGCACGTTCAGCCGGTCGATGCCCCAGGCAGTCGTGCTCTCGTCCGAAGACGGCAGTCGCCGCGTCGAATGGACCGGCGCGACGAGCAGCATGTAGGGACTCTCGCCGTCGAGCTCGAACCACGAGGCCACCTGTTCGCGCAGGACCGACGGCGCGAACGGGCGGAACGATTCACGGAACTTGATCTTCAGGTTCATCGTCGACTGCATCCGCGGCGATCGCGGATCGCCGATGATGGAGCGGCCGCCGAGCGCGCGCGGGCCGAACTCCATGCGGCCCTGCAGAAGGCCGACGACTTTCTCCTCGGCCAAGAGCGCCGCGATCTCCTGCGCGAGCGCCGGCCGCTCGAGACGCCGCCCGGCACAGCCGTGCTGTTGGAGAAAGGCTTCGATATCGCGGTCGCTGAACCAAGGCCCGAGGTACGCGCCGCTCATGCCGTCGGCGTACCGGGGTATGGCGTTCTGCGCCCGGGCCGCAGCCGGCCGTTCCCAGGCGCCGCTCGCCTCGGGACTGAGCCGCGGTCTGCCCAGATGCCGGTGCCAGAGGCTCAACGCGACGCCAACGGCGCCGCCCGCGTCGCCCGCGGCCGGCTGAATCCAGATCTGGTCGAAGATCTCTTCCTGCGCGATCCGTCCGTTCGCCACGCAGTTGAGCGCCACGCCGCCGGCCAGGCAGAGGTCGCGCATGCCGGTTTCACGGCGCGCAAACCTGGCCATCTTGAGCATGACTTCTTCCGTGACGTCCTGGACCGAGCGCGCCAGATCCATCTCCCGCTGCGTGAGCCGCGTCTCGGGTTCCCGCGCCGGGCCATCGAACAAGCGCTCGAACGCAGCGCCGGTCATGCGCAGCGCGTGCGGATACTCGAAGTACTCCATGTTCATCCACACGCTGCCATCGTCGCCGATCTGGAGGAGATGGTTCTTGATGGTGTCGACGTACTTCGGCTCACCGTACGGAGCCAGCCCCATCAGCTTGTACTCGCCCGAGTTGACCCTGAAGCCGGTGAAGTAGGTGAACGCGGAGTACAGCAGGCCGAGCGAGTGCGGGAACCTGAGCTCACGCAGCAGGTCGAGATCGCTGCCACGCCCGACGCCGATTGAGGAGGTGGCCCATTCCCCGACACCGTCGACGGTGATCACGGCGGCCTGCTCGAACGGCGATGGATAGAACGCGGAGGCAGCGTGCGACTCGTGATGGTCGCCGAACAGCACCTCGCCTTTGTATCCTTCGACGTGGCTCTTGATCTCGTCGGCCATCCACAGACGGTGGCCGAGCCACAGCGGCATCGCCATCAGGTACGACTTCAGTCCTCTCGGCGCACAAGCGATGTAGGTCTCGAGCAGCCGTTCGAACTTGACCAGCGGTTTCTCGTAGAAGCCGACCAGGTCGAGATCGCCGGCATCAATGCCGGCTTCACTCAAGCAATACCGGACCGCGTGCGCGGGAAAGCTCGCGTCGTGCTTCTTGCGGGTGAAACGCTCCTCCTGCGCCGCCGCGACGATGCGGCCGTCTTCGACGAGACACGCCGCCGCATCGTGGTAGTACGCCGAGAGTCCCAGGATGCGAGTGGGCACGTGCTGACCGTTGACTAAAACAGCGTGTAGATGAATGGCGCCAGAGCGCTCGACTGCGAAAAGACGATCAGCAGACCGAACAGGACGAACACGATGACGATCGGGAGGAGCCAGTATTTCTTTTCCTGACGGAGAAAGAACCAGAGCTCGGCCAGGACCCGCCCCTTACTCATTCGGTCCTCATGACATGCGCAGATAGTGATGCCGGTCCCGATGCCGGTCAGGGCAAGGCACCCATTCCGGGCGGGCTGTCCGCCGCCTGAGCGGATCCTTCCCGATGAGACGCCAGATGACGCCGAGCGGCACAAAGACCACCACGAACATGACCGTCAACAGCACTCGCGCGTTGAAGTCGCCCACCGTACGCGCGACGCGCCACCACCACGCGCGCGGCCGTTTCAAAAGAGAGGGCGCGACGGCGCCGAGCAAGAGCAGCACCGCGCCGGCGGCGCCGACGATCTCGGCCCGTACCGGTCGGCCGCGCCAGAACAACACGGCGGCCAGCACGCACAGGACTGCGCCGACCGTCAGGCCGAAGGATCGCTCGCTGCCCGGAAGGGGGGCACGATCCGCCATCCCAAAATACGCGCGTTTCCTCATGTCGTGTCGGGCGTGGTGCTGGAATGCGCTGGTTTCAAATCGTCCTCACGACGCGATGCATGGCGCGGCACCTGGGGAACGAATCCTGCGGCGTGCTGCAACCAGCCGTGACAGCGCACACACGGACATTGCGACGGCAAACGGGACCAGATGGACGGAACTGCGTCCGGGGTACTCGTGCGTATGTGCGATGAACGACCCCGCAATCGCTCCGAGTGTGACCAGCGCCAATGCGGCGGGCAGACGATTGAGATGAGCGACTTGAAGCAACGCCAGCAGCGACAGACCGGCGCCGGCGACAACGAGCACCGAACGCGGGTCGATTGCGGGAGGCTCCCGCATCGAGAGCTGCGCGCCAATGGCCTCGGCGATCGCCTTCCACGCCCGCAGCGAGCCGATGGTCGACGGGCGCCACCCGGTCTGCGCAAATCCGAAGCTCGTTCCGTACAGTACACTGAACCGTCCCGCATACCACCACGTGCGGGCCGCAAACAGGACCACACCGATCACGAGCGTGCCGACGTAGACGACGGCAGGTGTGACGTGGACACGGCGGAGCTCGCGCCGGATATCCCGCCAGCGGGAGGCCGCCCGGAGCGGCAGCAGCCAGGTCAGGAGGCATCCAGCGAGGAGAAGGTGATTGAGCCGCGTGTACCACATCAGGACCGCGAACGTCCCGGCGGCGAGGGCTGCCGTCGGCCGGCCGAGCCGCGCGCGCATGAGGAAAATCGTCGCCAGCGACATCCAGCCAAGGGCGGTGATCTCCGACAGCCCGCGCCCGATCAAGTACCAGAGCGGACTGATCGTGAACGTGGCGAGCGTCAGCGCGGCGGCGATGACGCCCGAGGTGAATCCGGCGAGGCGCTTCACGATCGCAAAGCAGACGAGCGCCGCGCTCAGAATACACGCGGCATCCCAGTACGTCTCGCCGACGCTCGAATCGCCGAACACGACGTGGAGCGATCCAGCCATCCACCGGTAGAACGGTTGGAAATAAAAGGTCGAACTGCCGCCCTGGATCCAATAACCGTTCAGAAAAATCCGGTAGGCCCCGGTCTGGTACATCTGCCAGTCGTCTCCCAGCGAGTACATCGTGATTCGGCCGATATCGGCCCCGGTGCGTCCAACAAATAACGCCATCCATGGCAGACCGATCAGGATGAGGGCGGTGCGTGCATTTTTTTCACGTGTGGCGACGGGCACGAGCGCGCTCGCTACGAGGAACAGGGGCACCAGCCGCTCCAGTCGTCCAATGGCGCCGAGCAGCAGAAACACACCGGTCGCCGTGACGCTCCAGATGAGCGCCGGGCGGCACAATCCTGCCCTGAGCTCGACGATCCCGGGCGCTTGAGCCGCACGCGTGCCGTGCCGGCGTCGGCCCGTCAGGCAGGAGAGCGACCAGGTGGCCACCAGCAGCAACACGAGAGCAGTCGTCGCAACGCCGGCGGGTCGGGACACCACAGCATCGAACCGGGTCGACGGCGATGAGGTCAGTCGTGTGGAGGTCCACGCGTCGCGCCCATTCCAGAGGGGCACGAACCGCCATCGTTCACCCTTGATTGCGACGTGGAGAGCGATCGCGTGTGACCCAACGGCCAGGGGCGCGAGGATCGGCGCCCCTTTCGCTGCGACCACGCTCGCGCCACCGATCTCGCCGTCAACCGCCATATCCGGCCCGGTCTCAATCACGAACGTTCCCGCGTGATCGACCGCCACGTGGCCCTCGACGTCGAGCGCGAGATCGTTCGCATCTGGCCGGATCGCGTTCAGCAGGTTCAAGAACCACGCTGGAAACTCCGACCTGGCGCGGTACGGTCGGTCAAGAATCGCGGTGCAGCGCGGTGTCGCGTCCCGCCAATCGGCGCGCACGTCCCAGCTGCGAAGCAGCCCCGCAGGCTCGTCGACCTGAATCGTGCTGATGACGCCCGCAAACGGCGCCGCCGTGGAAAAACGACCGCACAGGCCGTGCTGCGGCAACGCGAGGGACGCCGTGATCTTCAACGCGAGCAGCGCGGCGATGGCTGCCTGCGCGGGCCGGCGGTGCAGAAACCTGCGATCGATCGACCACAACACCGGGAGAACGACGCCCAACAGAACCGCCTCGGCATGGCCGGTCAATGGAATGCCATCGAGCGGAGACAACATCCGTCCCGGCCACAACACCGCCGCCGCCAGCGCCAGCGTCCACATTACCAACTCATAACCCGTGCTTCGGATGCCACCTACGGATACGACAGAAACCGCAGAACCCGCGGAGCAAGGCCACGCTTTTCTGCGTGTTCCGCGAGCTCTGCGTTGATCGTCCGGTGCTGGACTCCTTCTGTCCTCTGGCCGTTCACCTTCCGTTCGCGCGCCGGCCGGGCGCCGCCGTTCGGCGGCCAATCCCGGGGGTCCGCCGCAGCGGAAACAGCTTCTCGGCCGGAACGCCGTCTTTGATCAAGTTCGCCCACTGTTGACCGGAGCTGTCGAATGTGGCGACGACGATCAGGTCGTAGGGAACTTTCGCGTGCTCGGAAATAGCCTGCACCGGCATGCCGAGGAACTCGCGCCCGCCGCTCTCGTCGAAAATCGCGATCGGCTCGAGGCGGAATTCCTTCAGCGACAAATACGCGATCTCGGCCGCCTCGCCGCGTCCGTAAATCGCAACGCGGCGGCCCGACAAGGCGCAGTCGTGCAGCATCGCACGGAGGTGCTGGCGTACTTCGCCGTAGAGATGGAGCGAATAGTCGATGAATTCGTAGGTGAGCCGCGCCTTCTCGGCGATGCCGCGCGGTGTAATCAGGTACGTGAGCCGGTTCGACTGCACGTTCACGCACTTGACATAGCCTTTGCGCACCAGCCGCTTCAGATAGAGATTCGTCAGCCCGAGGGCGATCCCCAGCTTCGTCGCCAGCCCTCGCTGGGTGACGCGTGAATCCTCTTCGACGGCTTCGAGCAGCCGCAGGTCTCGTCGATCTTCGATGTCCATGATTACCGTGGGGCTCTGCCCCACACCCCGGCTCGGTCGCTCGTGGGGACCCGTCCGCGTTCGTCCCGGCCTCCTCTTGTCGCGCAGGCCTTCAGGCCTGCCTCACGGCCGCCGGCAGCCCTGACAGGTCCACTGAAAAACCCGACATTCAACGCAGAACCCGCTGAAACCGCAGAGAATCCTCAGGAAAAAGATTCTGCGGTCTCTGCGTGTTCTGCGTTTTCGTGCTTTTCAGCACCCGGTTGTTAAAGGGCTGCGCTACAGACCTCTAGAAACCCGAGAGGCTCGCAGACGCGCGCCTAGCGTGGGGGCGCCGTCCTACACTCCGGCTCGGTCGCTCGAACCACGTTCGACAACCGGGGCCGCCCTGACGCAAACAGCTCCTCGACCGAGACGAACTGCAGGTCGGGCTGACGCGCCGCGAACTCGAGAAAACTGTTCATCACGTTCTTCAGTGCCGCGTCGATTTCCCAGTGATGCGTGGCGAGACAGAAACAGCCGCCGAATCTCTTCGCCTCGTCGAGGTTGCGCAACAGCACGTCGAGCGTGGTGCCGGGCACCAGGCTGTGACATCCGAGCTCGGTGTGCCGGGTATAGCGCAACGGGTGCGGGTAGATGAGCGGGTCGCGCCGCGTTCGACCGGTCGCCCACCGGTATCGCTGAACCGCCCACCAGTTCGCCGCGGTCCGGCGGTCCCACGCCCGCATCGACGGTCTGAACGACAAAAATGAGCCGAGGATATTGAGGCCGGCGGCGGTCACGGCGGCCATCCCGCACTTGGACAAGGCGTTGTGCGGCGGCACGAACACCGAGATGCGACAGCCGAGGAGCGCCTCGAGGTAGGCCCGTCCGTGCCGCACGCGATCGGTGAGATCGGGCGCGGCCTGAAATTCGTAGCCGTCCCGGTAGTCCTGATGCGTGTAACCGTGAAGCGCGATCGTGATTCGCCTCAACCGGATCAATTCGCGGAGGAACGCCACCAGCGCCGTGTTGCGCTCGAGCGCAAACGATTCACCCGAATGCCAGTACGCCCGCGGAATGCCCGCCTGTTCGTACCCCACCGCGAACGGGACGACCGCCAGGCAGATCGGCGCCCGGTCCCACACGTCACCGTAGACACGTTCGAGCGCCTCCGGCGTCGTGAAATAGCTCGTGTCATCGTCTCGGATCGCGACCTTCATGCCGATGAGCGCTGGGGCAGCCTTCGGGCGTCGACGACGCGGCGGTAGACGTCGAGCAACTGCAGGGCGCTCGCCCGCCAGGAAAATTCGCCCGACACTTTCAGGCGATTGTGCATCCCCGCTGCCCGCGCCGCGTCCGGCTGCCGGAGGTACCGCTCGAGCGCCTGCGCCAGCGCCTGCGCATCGCCGGGCGGCACGATGGCGCCGCCGTCCGGCTCGGCGACGAACTCGCGCACCCCGCCGACGTCCGTCGCCACCACCGGCAGCCCGCACGCCATGGCCTCGAGGACGGCGTTCGGCGAATTGTCGAAATCCGACGACAACGCGAATACGTCAGCGGCCCGATAGAACGCCGGCGTCTGACCGTGCGGCACTGAGCCTGCGAATGTGACGGAATCGGCGAGATCGAGCTCTATGGCGCGCGACCGCAGCGCCCGGCCTGCCGGACCGTCGCCGACGATGAGCAGATGGGTCCCGGACAGCCGGGCACGCAATATGGTCATGGCGTCGATGAGCAGCCGAACGTTCTTGATCGGCACCAGCCGCGCGACCGCAATCACCACCCGTCGGCCCTTCAGATGTAGCGCCTCCCGGAGCGTCGGTCCGTCAGGACGGAATCGCTCGGCATCAACCCCCTTCGTGACGCGGTCAACCGATCGTTCGAGCTGGCCTGACAGATGGTCCGCTGCCCAGCCATCAGCAACCAGCGCATCGGCCTGGCGCAGGTCCTGCCGGTAGCGGCGGTTCGGTTCACCCGGCAGATTGATGACAACCGGCGTGTCGCCGGCTCGAAGACGCGCGGCCTGATGAAGCGCGTGCGCGTGCACGACGTCGGGCTTGTGCGCGCTGGCGGCGATACGCCGCCACGCGGCGCGGCAGAACCACTCCTCGTCGACATGCAAGGCCATCGACGTCAGGCGTCCGAACCCGCGGCGCTGCTGATGCCGGTACACGAAATCCCGCATGTAGGGAGATCGCAGTACTGTCACCGGGCAGGCATCGATGCGATAACGCGGTCCGCCGAAGAGCAGCGGGCGACCCGTGACCATCTCGATGTGCACGCCGAGGGATGTCAGCTCGCGCGCCCAGGCGAGGTGGCGGGTTTCGCCACCGCCACGCATCATCGCGAGGCAGCGCACCAGCATCGTCACGCGCATGCCCGCTCACGGCCTCCGCCGCGGTCGACGTGCTGCCTCGCCCACAATTCCAGAGACACCAGCGCCCAGATCCGCTTCGCGTGGTCGCGCGCGCCGCTTTCGTGCTGACTGAGGAGCCGCCCGACCTCCCGAGAGTCGATCCAGCCCCGCTCGCACGCGCGGCGGTCGAGCAGGATGTCCCTGACCCATTCCATGATGCCCTTCGCCAGCCAGCGGCGCAGCGGGACGCCGAAGCCCATTTTCGGACGCGCCACAATCTCGGCGGGCAGCCAGCGAGACGCCAGACGCTTGAACAACTGCTTGGTGGATGTCGCGCTCCCATGCCGCCACGACGGCTGCGCGGCCGCGAGCGCGATGACGCGGTCGTCGAGCAGCGGGCACCTGGCTTCGAGAGAATGCGCCATCGTCGCGCGATCCACTTTGACCAGGATGTCCCCGGGCAGATAGTGCTGCTGATCCCATCGCTGCAGCCGCGCGAGGAGGGGCCCCTGGTCCGCAAGCAGGTCCGCGACGGCATCCGCTTCGGGCATCGCGCCATTCGCCGGAATCACATCGGGCATCACGACCCGGCGCAGGAGGTAGCCCGGGAAGACCGTTCGCCGCCAGACAAACCACGCTTCCGGTTCGAGCGCGAAGGTAGTGAGCCGCCCTTTGCCGCGCGCGTGCGCGGGCATCCACCGCGCGCCGAGCCCGGCGAGGACGCGCAGCCCGCGGCTGGCTGCCGTCGTCGAGCGGCCGAGGGCCTGCGCGTACGGAACGTAGCCGGCGAACAGCTCGTCGCCGCCATCGCCGGTCAGACAGACCGTGACGTTCCGTCGTGCCAGCTCGGCGACGAAGAAGGTTGGAATCGCCGAGGCATCGGCGAACGGTTCGTCGCAGTGAACCGCCAGCCTTTCCGCAACTCTGACGCAGTCGGGCGTCACCTGCCATTCGTGATGATCGGCGCCGAACGCGCGCGCCGTCGCACGCGCTGCGGCGAGCTCGTCGTACTCGGGATCACCGAACCCGATCGAGAAGGTCTGCACCGGCCGGCGCGAGTGCTTCGCCATGAGGGCGAGTACGGTTGCCGAATCGAGGCCGCCGCTCACGAACGCGCCAAGCGGCACGTCCGATCGAAGCCGGATGCGCACCGCCTCCTCGAGCTCTGCCGCAAGCCGTTCGAGGTACTCCGGTTCGGGGACTTCCACGTCGCCGGAACGGGGCCAGGTCCAGTAGCGTGCGAGCCGCGGCGGCTGCGGCGGCTCGAGCACCAGCATGGCGCCCGGCGGGAGCCGCGACATACCGGCGAAAATCGCGCCGTCGCCCGCGACGTACCCGAACGTCAGGAACTCGAGCAACGCGGCGATCGAGACATCGGGCACACGCGGCAACCGCGCCAGTATCGCTTTCGGTTCGGACGCGAACAGGAAACGATTGCCGTCCTGCATGTAATACAGCGGCTTTTTGCCGGCCCGGTCCCGCGCCAGCACGAGCCGCGCGCGTGGCTGGTCCCAGATGGCAACCGCGAACATGCCGCGCATCCGTTCGAACGCCGCCTCTCCGACCTCGGCATACAGCGCGCCAATGACTTCCGTATCCGATGACGACGTGAACGAGCGGCCTCGTTTCACGAGCTCGTCGCGGAGCTCGACGTAGTTGTAGATCTCGCCGTTCTGCACGACGGTAATCCGGCCGCCATCAACGGCCATCGGCTGATGCCCTCCGGCCACGTCGATGATGCTCAGGCGTGCCGCCGCGAGGGCCGCCGGCCCGTTCACCGACACGCCGGCGTCGTCGGGGCCGCGATGCCGCAGCGTGGCCAGCATTTCCCACGCGGGCTCCGGCGCGACGGGCGACCCGTCGGTTGACACGTAACCGGCGATGCCGCACATCAGGACAACACTCGAACGGGGTACTCGAACCGGCAGCGCAACGACACGAGGCCGTCGCCGGCGTCGGCGGGAGAGGCCGAAGTTCCGCTCATGACCGCGAACCGTGGCCCGGCCGTCACGACGTCGTAGGACTCGAGCTGATGCGCATCGGTGATGGTCATCCGCAGGACGTAGTAGCGCGGCCGGAGCGGCAACGATTCGAAAATGCAGTCGACCGCACCGGTGCTCTCGAGCGCCGCCGGGCCATCCGCCGGCGACGAGGTGGCGGTTGCGACGGTCAGGCCGGTATCGACGTCAACGATCGCGACCTGAAACACCGGCGGCGCGATTCGCCTCGATGTCTCGTAACGGGCGCGCACCACGAGCGTCTCGCCTTCACGGATGCGGTCGACCGGCCGCCCGGTGCGGTCGACGATCTCGACGTCGGTGTACCGGATCTCACCCGTCCCGGCGCGAAGCCGCTGCAGCGGGGTCTCCCGGTTGGCCGTCATGCTCGCGTTCGTTTCTTCCGCGTAGCGATCGGCGATCTCGGCGGCGGCGCCCGACGCTCTGATCCGGCCCTGTTCCATCCAGACGATCTGATCGCACAAGCGGCGGACGTTCCACAGGTCATGCGAGATGAAGAGAATCGTCTTGCCCTCGGCGATGAGCCGGCGGAGGCGGTCAATCGCCCGGCGCCTGAAGGCCGCGTCACCAACGGCCAGCACCTCGTCGACGAGCACGATGTCAGGATTGCTGTGAATCGCGACGCTGAACCCGAGCCGCGCGTACAGGCCTGACGAGTACCGCTTCATCGGCATGTCGACGAGGGGCTCGACCTCGGCGAACTGGACGATCTCGTCGAATCGCCTGTCAATTTCGCGTCGCGGCAAGCCGAACAGCCCGCCGCCGAGATACACGTTTTCCCGTCCGGTGAGCTCGGGATGAAACCCGGCGCCCAATTCGATCAGCGATACCACACGGCCCGCGACCTGAACGCGTCCGCTCGTCGGCCAGGTCACGCGTGAGATCAGTCTGAGCAGCGTGGTCTTGCCCGCGCCGTTCGAACCGATAATCCCGAGACCGGTTCCCTCCGCGACGTCGAGGCTCACGTCCCGCAGCGCGAAGACCGTCGCGCCAATCCGGCCGCGTGAAAGGCTGTAGACCTCGCGCTCGTGGCCACGCAGGGCATCGACTGTCGACGCGATCAGGTCAACGATCGTCCGCGAGCGCCCGGCGCGGTAGCGCTTCGA
Source organism: Acidobacteriota bacterium (assembly GCA_046726355.1). Lineage (GTDB taxonomy): Bacteria > Acidobacteriota > Vicinamibacteria > Vicinamibacterales > CAVVIG01 > QHWF01. Next base: position 55,251 of record JBKPAI010000073.1, read on the forward strand.
GACGTGCTCGAGCCGAATGGCCGTCGGCCTAGATAACATCGGCGAAGTAACGGTCGACTGTCTTGAACAGTGCGAATGCGCCGACCAGCGCGACCGCGGTCAGAGAGGCAGACGCCGCCAGCAGACCCCAATCGGGCTCGCGGCCATAGACGAGCGACGACCGCAAGCCCTCGACGATGCCGCTCAGCGGGTTGGCGGCGATCCACCCACGCCATCGTGCCGGCACTTTCGCCAGCGGGTACGCAATCGGAGTCAGATACAACCAGAGCTGCAGCCCGATCTGCACCACCGGAGTCACGTCCCGATAAAAAACATTTGCCGCCGATGTGAGCAGCGTGACCGCTGTGGTGAACGCGACCAGCAGAACGATGAGCGGCACCGCGACGAGCGCCCAACCGGTGATCCCCACCCCGTCGTACGCCATCAAGAGCGCGAACAGGCTCGCCGCCGCCGCCAAGTCCAGGAGACGTGAACAGACCTGGGCCAGTGGAATGATTTCGCGCGGGAAATACGTTTTCGTGACGATATTGCGGTACTGCACCAGGCTCGCCGTTCCGGAGGTGACGCTGTTCAGGAAGAAGAACCACGGGACGAGACCGGCATACGCGAAGATCGGGTAAGGGACACCGTCGGCCGAGATGTTGCCCAGCCGTGAGAACACCAGCGTGAACACCGCCATCATTGCGAGCGGCTGCGCGACGGCCCAGCCGATGCCGAACAGCGACTGACTGTACCGGCCCTTCACCTCGCGCCGGGTCAGGTTCATCAGGAGCTCGAGGTACGCGGCAGCGTCGATGCGCTCCGCGCGATCGCTCAGGGGTCGCTGCGCCGCAACCGTCGCGTCAGACGTTCAATGGCTGCTCCAAACAGCCGCGCCCGGTGCGATGTGCTGTCCGTTGCCCGTCGCAATCCCCTTCTGCTCGAGCAGGGCTCCGCCGTGGACCTCGTACATGCAGAGTCCCCAGGCTCCGAACGCGATCAGCCACTGGGAATAGTTCGCGAGCAGGTCGATGTTCTCTGGACGTGTGATCCAGCTGTACACGGGCAGACAGGCAAGGAGCAGCAGCGGAACGGCCTGCTGCAGTCGGGTCGATCGCGTGGCGATGTAGTAGGTCGGCACGAGCAGCAGCATGTAGCTGTAGTTCTTGAACCGCGGCAGTACCAGGGCAGTCGCCAGGAACACCAGATAGACGATCACATCGATCCGGTTGCCGGCCTGGCTTCTGGCCACGCCCCTGACCGCAATCAACGTCGGCACCAGGATGGCCGCTGCAATCGCCAGGTATATCGCCATCTGGACAACAGGCGTCAACGAAATGCCGTAGCTTTCGTTGGCGAGCGCGGCCACGTCTTCCACGAGCGGCAGTGTCGCGGGATTGAGAAATCCCCGTTCCCCATAGTTTTTTTGAATCGACTGCAGGAACTCGACACTGAGCCTCGGAGTCACCGCGTACGTCAGCAGGAGGATGCACGCAAACGCCGCGATGCCGCCGGCAACAAGACGATAGCCGCGCCGCCCCGGCACCGCCAGGCACGCCAGGAGGAGAAGGATTGGGGTGAGCCTGAAAAGCGAGGCGCCGACGATAGCGGCGACGTATGCCGAGTACCGCTCTTTCCGCAGCCAGCTCACGCCGATCCATATCAGCAAGTGCTCGAACGTGGTCACGCTGCCACTGACGAAATCGACGAAGAGGGTGCTCGAATACCCGAAGATGAGAAAGAGAATCCACGCCGGTTCTGTGATGCTGGTGCGCAGCAATCGGCTCCACATCCGGACGAGCCAGCCGAGCACAAGCAGCTTCAGCGCGAAATACACCACGACCGCCTGCTTCAGCGGCACCAGCGTGATGGGCGCAAACACACCGAGTGCGTACGGCGGATAGCTGAATCTGAGACCCGGAGTACTCAGCGTCGCAGGCAGCGAGCCGCTGTCGTATGGATCGAGTCCGGCCCTCCACGCCTGCGCAGCGTGGTAGTAGACCCTGAAGTCCCACTGATTCTCCGGGTTCGACCAATCCAGTTTCTGGAGCCACCAGCCAACGCACACCACCACGAAACCGAGCCGCCACAAGTTGGCGCGAAACGAATGACCGTTATCGGACCGCAGCGGCATGCGCGACCGGGACAGCGGAGGCAGGCCAGTCCCCGGTGAGCTCGCTGGCGATCACACGCGCCAGGCGCTGCGCCGACCGCCCATCAGTGAATTCGCACTGCTCGGCCACGATGCGACGACGGCCCTCCCGGTCGCGCGACGGGTCGGCGAGATACCCGTTCACCAGATCGATCATTTCGCTGCCGGACTTCGCGATGCGGACACCACCGGCGCGGACGATCTGCTGATAGTGTGTGTAGGAGTAGTACCTCAGCGGCGACTTCAGAAATGGACGCGCCTCGCCATCATCCTCGTCAAAGGCGATATTGACGACAGGGGTGTCAAAAATCGCCGCCTCGATGGCGATCGTCGAGGCGACGTTGAGGACCACGTCGCTGTGATACATGGTGTCGGCGAGGTGAAGAGTGTTGTCCACGCTCACATCCACGCTGTGGCCGTCGGCCGCCTGCGTGGTCGCGCGGAACGGCTTCTCGACCACGAGGTGTGGCACCCCCGCGTAGCGCTCGTACTGCCGCAGATCGTCGCGGGGATGTACACGCACCAGCACGTCGCAGGGCTGCTGGATCGCGCCGGAATGGATTGCCGCGAGCAGCCGATCGATGACGAGCTCGTGACGCGGGTAGGCCTCGGCCGGAATTGTCGTCAGCGTCAGAATGCGGCGGCTCGGGTCGAGGCCGACTCGCCGGCAGAACGTGGTCCGCGTCGACCGCAGGGCGGGATTGAAATACCTGTCGAATTGCGGCGGCCCGGCGATGTCGATATGTTCCAGCGGGTAGCCGTGCAGCTCGTGCGCCTCGCGACGCATTGTCGAATTCCACACGATCAGCCGATCCACGCGACGGAGCGGGAGCAGCTTGTTCGTCAGATTGTCCCAGCTCAGATCGACGGCCATGCTGGGCACGCCACGTCGTCGCGCCGTCCGCAGCAAGGGAATTTCCGCGAAGATCAGCCCGGGGGTTGCGACCGCCAGCAGGGTTGGGCGATGGCGATCGAAGACATCGTCCATCGCCCGATCGGCAACCAGCCGATCGGTCCATTCGTACCAGCGCCCGCGCGCGCCATGTGGCGCAATCAGCCGTCCCGCGACAGCTTTCACCCGCCGGCGCCGCAGCGACCTGCCGGTGTCACTGGCCGCCAGTTTGATGCGGAGCGTCTCGGTGGTACGCGTCTCGAGATACCGCGCCTGGATGATGCCCAGCAGGCGCGCTTCCAGCCCCGCGGGCACGTGCGGGAGCAACGGCTCGAACGTCACCCGGGGATTGGCGAACTCGCTCCTGAACGCCGGATCAGCGGCAAGCGGGGACATCAGAACGACCGTGGCATCGCGAACGCAATCGAGGATGCCGGCGAGCACGCCACTGCGCAGCACATTACCTGCGCTGCTGCCGTTCGGCACACTCCAGAGCAGGCGCGGGGCGGCGCGGCGCGTCACAGGGCTGTTGCGCCCGCCAACAGGTGCTCGGCGGTCGTCCAGTCTTCCGGCTCGTCGATGTTGAACCCGTACGGCGGCGCCATGCGGTACGCGGCCACCTTGTCGCCATATAGACTGGGCTCCACCGGATCGAACAGCAGTGCCGTCCTGAACAGGTAGATGGCGCCGTTGAGAACCCACGCTGCCGGCAGGTCCTGGCGCCGTGCCGGCCGGCGCTTCACCGGCAGGCCGCCGACGAACAGACGCGCCCATCCGTCTGCGTCAATCGTCACGACACGCATCGGATTGAAGTGCGCCGGGATCGCGTCGACGCTGACGACGGAATCGGCGCCGGCCGCCACGCCGAGGTCAACCGCCTCGCACATGTGCCGTGGCTGCCGCAGCGGCGATGTCGGCTGCAGAATCATGACCCAGTCTGGCGCGTAGTGCTCGTGATCGCGCAGCCAGGTCAGGGCGTGCTGCATCACCGGCAGATGAGGCGTGTCATCAGCGGCGAGGGCGGGCGGACGCATGAACGGCACCTCGCACCCGCGCTCGCGGGCGATCGCTGATGCTCGCGGGTCGTCGGTCGACAAGATCAGGCGATCGAAGACGCCCGAGGCTCGCGCCGCGTCGATTGTGTAGGTGATGAGCGGCTGTCCCGCCAGCAGCCGTGTGTTCTTGCCGGGAATCGCCTTCGATCCCGCCCGTGCGGTCACGACGCCGAGGATCCTCAGGCGAGATCGTTCCATCGAATCAGGCGATCTTTTTCGATCAACTGCTTCGCGACGCGGCCGATCACGTCATCGAGCTGGCTCGCCGGAATGCCGGTCCCCGGTCGTTTTGCCCAGACGTCCTCGACGCCGATCGTCGCGCCCGCCGGAATGTCGCGCAGCGACACCACGCTGTGGTGGGCCATGGCGCGAACCTCCTGCTCGCCCGGCTGAATCGTCTTGGTCGATCCGCGCGCTCGTTCGATGGCGCGGATGCCGCGAACGAGATCGGCGAGCTCAGCCGGCTCGATCGAACCCTGTTGATCCGGTCCCGGCAAACTGCGCGACGTCGTGAAATGTTTCTCGACGAGGTTCGCGCCGGTCGCGACCGCCGCGAACGTCATATAGCTGCCGATCGTGTGGTCGGAGAAACCGACGGGAACGCCGTACCGATCGCGCAGCCAGGCAATGCAGTCAAGCTGCACGTGCTCGTACGGCGTCGGATAGGTCGAGGTGCAGTGCATCAACGCGAACGCCGTCCCTGCTCTGCGGACGAGATCGATGGTGCGCCCGATTTCTTCGGTCGTCGACATGCCGGTGGAAATGATCATCGGCTTGCCCTTGCGGGCGATGTGCTGCTGCAGCGGCAGGTTGGTGAGCTCGCCCGACCCGGTCTTGAAGGCGCGAATACCAATCGTCTCGAGAAAGTCGGCCGCTTCACGCGAGAACGGTGTCGATAGAAACTCGATTCCGTGCTTCGCCGCCAGGTCGCGCAGCTCGACGTGGGCCGTGCGCGTCAGCGCGGTGCGGGTCAGCAAATCGAACAACGATTCGCCGACGTACGCGGCGGTTGCGCCGTCGCGGAGCATCTCGCACTCGGGAAAATGCGTCTGGAACTTGATTGCATCAGCGCCGGCGGCCGCCGCCGCGCGGACGAGCTCCGCGGCCAGCGCCGCATCGCCGTTGTGGTTGATGCCGGCCTCCGCGATCACGAAGCACGGCTGCCCGGCACCGATTGCACGGTCGCCGATTCTGAGCAGACTCGCTGTGCTCACGGCCGCACCGTCACCGCCAGATTGTCGTGGAAGCGCTTCTGCGTATAGAGGCGCATTCGGGCCAGGACGTCGACGATTGTCTGACTGGCATCGGGACGGTAGTAGATGAGGGACGGCGGATAACGGCCGTGACGGACCTGTTCAACCACCGCGCGGCAGATCTCGTCCGCGTCGTGGCCGACGTGCACGACGTTGCCGGCATGCAGACGGCCCTGCTGGCGTCCACCGGCATTCACGACCGGCGTGCCGAGGTACGAGCACTCCTTGATGCCGGCCGAAGAGTTGCCGACGACGCATGCGGTCGCCTTGAGCAGCGCGATGAACTCGTCGCCGCGGACATTGGTGATGAACCGGATCTTTGCCGTCGCCGCCGCCGGGTGCTCGCGAAAGTGCCGAATCTGCTCGGCCATCTCGCCGGTGCCGGCATCCACGTTGGGCCAGAACCAGATCGCCGGCATGTCGAGCATCGAGACTGCCCGGAGCGTCGTTTCGAGATGCTGCCGGTTGTCGCGTTCGGTCGTCACCGGATGCTGAATCACCATGAGAAACGGCTGCGTCACGTCCACCGTGTGGCCGACGCCGTAGCCGTTCACGACCGCGTTCGTGATCGGCATGTCGACAGACGCCGCAAGCTCGACGTCGAGCGATCCCGTGTTGAACACATAATCCGGATCTTCGCCCATGGCGAGCACGCGGCGCTCCGCCTCGGCGTTCGTGACGAAGTGGACGTGCGCAAGCTTTGTAATGGCGTGACGAACGCTCTCGTCGATGCTGCCGCTGACGTCACCGCCTTCGATGTGGGCGATGGTCTTGTTCAAGTAGGCGGCGGCCATGGCAATCGCCAGCTGTTCGAACCGGTCGCCGCAGATGAGGACGATATCGGGATCCTGAGCGTGCAACCCGTTGGTGAACTCCAGCGCGGTCAGACAGGCTGTCTTCGCCATCGCCACGTGGTTCCCGCCCTCGATGACGTTGAAGAGGGACGCGGCAATCGCGAAGCCGCCCGCCTCGATATCGTCCGCGATGTGCCGGCTGTACTTGTCCAGCAGAATCGAGCCCCCCAGCATCAACTCGAGCTCGAGCCCGGGATGGGCGTGCAGCTTCCTGATCAGCAGCTGACTGCGTCCGTAGTACGAGCGGCTGGTAATCGGGAAGCAGATCCGTCGCTTCCCGCCGCGTGGAATCTTCCGACCCGCCGAGGCAAAGAGTGTGGTCACGGTCAGACGCGCGCGGGATCGTGGTTGACGACGATCGTCTTCCACTCCGAATAGACGTCGAGGGCCTCGGTGCCCGGCTCGCGGAAGCCGTTCCCTGAATTCTTGACGCCGCCGAACGGCATGTGCGGCCCGGCGCCGTAGCTCGGGCCGTTGACGGCAACCAGACCGCCGCGATACCGGGTGACGAATTCCTCGATACGGTTGCTGTTGAACGTGTGGATGGCACCGGTCAGACCAAACGTGGTCGCGTTCGCCAGGTCGAGGGCTTCGTTGAAGTCCCTTGCCCGGTACAGGCAGGTCACCGGCCCGAACAGTTCCTGCTGCGAGATCTCATCGGCAGGGTCGACGTTTTCGAGCACGGTCGGCGCCAGGTAGTAACCAGGCGCCAACGCGTCGACGCGGCGGCCACCGGTGAGCAGGCGTGCGCCACGTCCGACCGCCCTCTGCACCGCGCACTGCAGCCGCTCGAGGCTCTGCAGCGAAATGACCGGCCCGCATTCATCGTCGGGATCCGACCCGACTCTGATCCGCGCCGTCCGCGTCACCATCGCGTCGCGGAACGCGTCGTACACGCTATCGAACACGATCACCCGGCTGCCTGCGGCGCAGCGCTGGCCGGCATCGATGAACGCCGAGGCGACCGCGTGCTCAACCGCAAGCGTGAGATCGGCGTCGTCGCAGACGACAAGCGGGTTCTTGCCGCCCAGCTCGAGACAGACTTTCGCCAGCACCGCGCGATCGCTCACCGTCCGCTGAATCAGCTTGCCGGTTGCCACCGAACCGGTGAAGCTGACGAGGCCGACGCGCGGGTCCTGCACGAGTGGGCCGCCCACGTCCGGCCCTCTGCCCTGCACGACCGAAAACACATTCTTCGGCAGCCCGGCCTGCTTCAGCAGCTGCGCGAAACGGACCGCCGTATAAGGGGCCAGCTCGTGCGATTTCGCGACCACCGCGTTGCCGCACACGAGCGCCGGAAACGCTTTCCACGCGATGCCCGCGAGCGGACTGTTGAACGGCACGATTGCGGCGCAAATGCCGACCGGCGCGCGCAATGTCTTCACCGAACGGTTCGGGATCGGGCTGGTCATCGTCTTGCCATAGCAGCGGCTGCCCTCGCTGGCCATGAAGACGGCGAGATCTGCGGACGATGACACTTCGGCGGCCGCCTGTCTGAGCGGCTTGCCTGTTTCCGAGCGGATGATTTCCGCGAATTCGTTGCTTTCACCGCGCAGCCGGGTCGCCGCCACCGCGAGGATTTCGCCGCGTCTGGGCGCCGGCACGCGGCCCCACGAGTCGGACGCATCGACGGCCAGGTCCACGGCCCGGCGGACGTCGTCGGCCGCGCCACAGGTGACGTGCGCGATCACGCGGTCATCGATCGGACACCGCTTCTCGAACCAGGCACCGTCCGGCAGGCGTGCTCCGGAATGGTCGAAGCCGGACGCGACCTCGCGATCGTCAATCCAGTGGGTGACGTACTGAGGATAGATCAAACGAGATGTCTCTCTACACCACGGAGGACGCATGCGAGGGAGCGGAGCGGGGCGCAGCGGCCCTGAGAGCGACCCCGCGGGCCCCACGGCGCGGACTTTGCGCCGCGGGGTGGTGTGAGCCGGGGCGTGGGACGAAGCCGCGCGTTAGGGAGGACGCCGAGAAAATCCTGATGGAGGTGGATTACCAACGCCAGTTCCGACCTAACTGCCCCCTGCCCGACCTGCCCCTATCCGACCGACGCACCCGACCTGCCTGACCGCCAAAACGGAGCGTGCGATTGACGGCCCGTCGAGACCATGATGCGCGAGTACCTCGACATTGCTCCCGCAGGCGGGGATGTCGGCCAGACCGAGGGAGCTGACGTCCGATCGCGTGCGAGTGCGCGCCAGCGCCGCCGCAATCATCTCTCCCTGACCGAACGCGACGGCGTGATTGTCAAGCGTGACGACGAGCGAAAACCGGCCGAGCGTCGTGCGCACCCAGTCTTCATCGATACGATTCAGCCACGGCAGATTCACGACCGCGGCGCTGAATCCTGTCGCTGCGAGCTCGTCGGCCGCGCGGCATGCGTTAGAAAGAAGCACCGGACCGTAGCCGACGAGCGCGACGTCGCTGCCGCCCCGGAGCATCGCGCCGCGACCGACTTGCAGCGAATAATCCGTCGGCAGCGAGTACGGCAGATCGAGCGGCACGTTGACGAACCGCAGGTATGTGCTCGAGCGGTTCTCGTCGACCGCCCATCGGATCGCGAGGCGCGCCTCGCGCTCGCTGCACGGCTCGATGGCGATCAGCCCGGGCACCGAACCAATTGCCGAAATGTCGCGAATCGACTGATGCGAATGCCCAGGTCCGCCGGGCAGAATCCCGGCTAACGTGGCGACGTAGATGATCTTGGTGCGCTCGGTTGCGTTGTTGTAGATCTGCTCGTTCGCGCGCGTCGAAAGGAAGGCCGCGAACGAATGTACGATCGGCAGCATGCCCGAGAGCGCCAGCCCGCCGGCCACCGAGACCATGTGCTGTTCGGCGATGCCGCATTCAATGAACCGATCGGGCATCGCCGCCTTGAATCCCTCGATGCCGCAGTCCGAGAGCAAATCGGCGTCGAGCACGACGATGTCCTGACGGCGACGCGCGATGTGGATGAGCTCGTCGCCGTATGCCACGACGGGCCGCTCGGGCATGGACGGCGCGGTCCTGACCGGCAGCGGCGCTTCGGCGAGCGTCACGGGCGCAAGACCACACGCATCGAGGCGGGCATTGATTGCCGCGGTCAGCTCGCCCATGGCTGCCAGGTAGTCGTCCAGCGACGGCGCGCCCGCGTGGAAGCGATATGTGTGATCGCCGGTGGCGACGCCCTCCATGAACGAGACGCCGCGTCCTTTGATCGTGTCGGCGATGAGGACCTTCGGCCGATCGCCGATCGCGGCGAGCTCATGGAACGCGGCGCGAAACGCACGCAGATCGTGTCCGTTCACGCGACGCACGGACCAGCCGAACGCCCGGAATTTTTCTTCCACGAGCCCGAGATCGCTGACCGCACGAACAGGGGCGTCCGACTGATACTTGTTGTGGTCGACGACGACCGTGATCTCACCCAGCCTGTCGTTCGCTGCCGGTTGCAGCGATTCCCAGATCTGGCCTTCCTGCAGCTCCCCATCGCCGGTCATGACGACGATGCGGCCGCCGCGCCCGGCGAGGCGCCTCGCCCGGGCGATGCCGCAGGCCTTCGAGATCCCCATGCCCAGTGAACCGGTATTCGCCGCGATAAAAGGCGTCGCCACATCCGGATGGCCCGGCAAGCCGTGCAGACGCCGCAGCCGGTGGATCAAATCGAAGTCGAGCTTCTCCAGCGCGATGAGCAGGGAATAGAGCGCGGGCGCGTCGTGGCCTTTCGAAGAAAAGTAGATGTCTGAATCCGGCTCGCCGCTGTTCGGGTTCGCCAGGCCTTCGGTCCAGAGCCACGCGAGCATGTCGAGCGCGCTCAGGCTCGATCCGATGTGGCCAGACCCGGCATTCATGATCATGTAGAGCACATTGACGCGGCAGACGTCCGCCAGCAGATATGCGCGTTCAACCGGATCGATCACGTTGCGGCGTACACGCCGAATCGTCTCGAGGGGCACGTACGGAAGACCGCGCGCACCCTGCAGCGTGCGATCGGAATGATCTCTTTCACTCATGACGGCGACTGCGGTCGGCGACTCATGACTAACGACCAATGACTAATGACTATCGTGCCGTCCAACCGCCGTCGATCACCAGCGTGGCGCCGGTCATGTACCCGGACGCGCGCGCCGCCGCGAGAAACAAGACCGCCCCGTTGTAGTCGTCGGGCCGCGCCATCCGCCCGAGCGGTGTGCGCTTGACGTATTCGGACACGAACGCTTCGGAATGGCCGGAGTCCTCGACGCCGCCGGGAACCAGCGTGTTCACGCGGATGCCGAGCGGCGCGCAGTACTCGGCCAGCCAGCGCGTGAAATTCAGGACGCCGGACTTCGCCACCGAATAGCCGACCGGCTTGTAATAGTCGTCACCGGCCGTGCGCCGGTACGCGTACAGACTCTGATCGGGGCTGACAACGCCGTAAGTAGACGAGACGTTGACGATCGCCCCTGCAGCCGGCCGCCGGCCACCGGGGCGGCGAAACGCCGCGATGAACGCTTGCGACGCGAACAGCGCGGTCTTCAAATGGGACTCGAGCATCGCGTCCCATGACGTCTCGGGATACGTCTCGAACGCGCCGTTCTCTGTCGCCGCCGCGTCGGGCGGCGAACCGAGCCCGGCGTTGTTCACGAGGATCGTTGGCGTGCCGAGCCGCGCTGCGACTTCCTCGGTGACGGCCATGACGCGGACACGGTCGAGGAGATCGACCTGGTGGACCGACACCGGTAGATTGGCATCAATCAGCGACTGGACCAGCGGTCCGACGTCGGCCGAGCGGTCCAGGACCGCGACCGATGCGCCCGCCCCCGCCAGGGTCGCCGTGTATTGTGATCCGAGCCGCCCGAGCCCTCCCGTGACGATCGCGACGTCGCCGTCGAGGGCGAAGAGTTCCATTGACGCCCGCGCCGCGATGGGAATCATTGCCGCACACGGGGTACAAAGGACACACGGCAGGATGTATAAGTTTCCGGTGTGTCCATCGTCTCCTCGGCGGTGAACTTAATGAAGGACGGCGGTCTGCCGGCAGCGCCCGAACCCGTTCGCATTGCCCGCATCATCACGCGATTGAACATTGGAGGGCCGGCGATCCAAGCGATTACGCTGAGCGCACGGCTCGAATCTGCCGGGTATCACACGCTGCTGATCCACGGACGCGTCGGCCGCGGCGAAGGCGAGATGGACTATCTCGTGCCGCGCGATCGGTCCTTTGAAATGGCGTGCGTGCCGACCCTGCGCCGGGAGATCGCACCTGCCGCCGATGCTGCGGCGCTTGCCCGCATCATCCAGCTGCTGCGACGGTTCCAGCCAGCGATCGTCCATACCCATATGGCGAAGGCCGGCAGCCTCGGCCGCCTCGCCGCCCTGGCCTACAACGCCGGCACCCGTCGCCCGACGCCGGCGCGCATCGTGCACACATACCACGGCCACGTCCTCGAGGGGTACTTCGGCTCGTGGACCGTCCGTGCGCTGTCCGCCGTCGAGACCTTCCTCGGCCGACGCTCGGACGCACTTCTCGCCGTCTCGCCGCGTGTCCGGCAGGATCTGCTGCACACTCATCGCATTGGAGCGGAGCGCCGTTTTCGAGTGGTACCGCTCGGCTTCGATCTGGACGCACTCGCCGCCACGGGTCCGGCCGAGCGTTCGATGGCCCGCCGGGCCTTCGGTCTCGCCGAAGACGCTCGCGTGGTGGCATTCGTCGGACGTCTTACGGCAGTCAAGCAGCCCGGACTGTTTCTGCAAGCGGCGGCCCGCGTCGCCGCGGCCGACCCGCGCGCACGGTTCCTCATGGCCGGAGGCGGGGACCTGGACAAAGCGCTGCGCGCAGAGGCGTCGGCGTCCGCCCTCGGTGACCGCGTCCGATTTCTCGGCTGGCAGAAGGACGTCGTGCCGATTTACGCGGCGAGCGACCTCGTGGCGATCACGTCCCGGAACGAAGGTACACCCGTCGCGCTCATCGAGAGCATGGCGGCAGGAGTGCCCGGGGTCTGCTTCGCGGTCGGCGGGGTGCCCGACGTCATTACCGGGCCGGAGCTCGGCGTGCTGATCGCCGCGGGCGACGTGGACGCCTTTGCCCGTGCGCTTGGCGATCTTCTCCGCGACGATGCGGCGCGCCTTCAGATGGGTGCGCGAGCTCGGGCGCACGTGCTCGATCGGTACGGTGTCGAGCGGCTCGTGCGCGACATTGATGGTGTGTACCGGCAGTTACTGTCCTTCTAACGTGGGGCTCCGCCCCACACCCCGGCTCGGTCACTCGCGGGGGCCCCTTCCCCCCGCTCCGTTCCCTCGCGGGCGCGCTGCGCGCGCCGAAGCCGTGCTTGTCGCTCAAGACTTGACACGTTCGTCCACGGTCAGGTGGTGCAAGCACGG
>JBKPAI010000074.1:0-48321 GCA_046726355.1 Acidobacteriota bacterium
TTCGTGGACGAGACCCTGTCGCTGGTGGTGCGCGGGCGCGGCGACGCGAAGGCCCTTGTCGCCGCCATCAAGGGGGCGATCTGGTCTGTCGATAAGGATCAGCCGATTGCACGGATCGCGACGATGGATCAGATGCTCGCCGCGTCGGCGGCCGAGCGCCGGTTCGTGATGATCCTGCTGCAGGCGTTTGCGCTGGCCGCGCTGGTACTGGCGGCGAGCGGTCTCTATAGCGTGCTGTCGGGCGGCGTCGCCGAGCGGATGCGCGAGATCGGTGTTCGATCCGCGCTCGGGGCTTCGCGCCGCGACATCGTCGCACTTGTGGTGCGCCAGGGCATGACGCTCACCGGACTCGGCATCGTCATCGGCGCGAGCGGTGCGATGGCGGCGGGCCGCAGCCTGGTCGCGCTGCTGTTCGGCGTGTCACCACTCGACCCGGCCACGTATGCCGCTGTCGTGGCGCTCCTGCTGGGCGTATCGGCGATCGCGTGCTGGATCCCGGCGTTGCGTGCGGCGCGGATCGATCCGTCCGTCACGCTGCGGGCGGATTAATCGAGCGGCTTGATCCGGATGTTCCGGTAATAAACGGTGCTTTTCGGGTCGTGGCCCTGCAGGGCGATGGTACCAGGGCCCGTGATCCGGCGGCCAGGGCCTTCCCGCCCTCCATCCCAGTCCGGCGGCTGCGTCCATTCCACCACTTGCTTCCCGTTTACGTTGACCGTGATCGTGTCGCCCTTCACGATGATGTGCTCCGTGAACCATTCGTCGTCCTTCGCCGGCGACTCGTCGAGAATATCAGTCACGTGATACAAGCTGCCGGTTCTGATCCGGTCGGTGTGCGAGTTGTTCACCTGGATCTCAAACCCCTTCGAAGGGAACCGGCCCGTGGCGCGGACATTCCCGCCCGTTTCCTGAAACTCGGTCAACACGTAGACCCCGCCATTCGAGCCGGGACGCGTCATAATGTCCACCTTCAGCTCGAAGTTGCGGAACGCATGGTTGTGGAAAGTGCCGTCGTAGTAGCAGTGGCTGGTCGCGCCGTTGGCCACGATCGCGCCTTCCCGAATAGTGAAGGTTTCCGGCGGGCCGGCGATCTTCCATCCGGTGAAGTCCTTGCCGTTGAAGAGGCTGGTGAATCCGGGCTCGACTGTCGATGCGGCAGCCTGCAGGCCCGCGGCGAGCGCGAACAGAATGAACCGTGTGGCGAGGATCATGGCGCCGAGTCTAACTCAGACCGGGGGCTTCGCCCCCGCCGGCCCCCAACGCCGTCGCTCGCGGGGCCCCCGTTGCCCCGCTTCCGCCTCCGCTAAAGCTACGGCGGACGCGCGGCGCGCGCCTGAGCGGTTATGCGCCTCCCTGCGTGGAAACGAGTACAAAGTTCTCGTATGGAGGAGCATAACCGGCTAACACCGATGAGCGGCGGTCGTCGCTCGCGTCCGATCCCGGGCAGAGGTCCAGGTGGTGAACTGACCAACCCTGCGAGGTCAAATCATGGCCGACAACACCCGATATCAACTCCTGTCCCAGGAACGCGACGATGACCGGAGCGAGGGCAGGATGGGGTTTCTGGAGCACCTCGACGAGCTTCGCACCCGAATCATCCGGTCGTGCATCGCCATCGGCGCCGGTATGCTTGTCGCCTTCTTCTTCGTCGATCAGATCGGCGAGTTCATCCTCGCTCCGACGCTCGCCACGCTGCCGCCCGGCGACGCGCTCGTCTTCACGAAGCCGGGCGAGGGATTTGCCTTCTATCTGGATATCGCGTTCATCGGCGGCATCGTGCTCGCGGCACCGCTCGTCATGTATCAGGTCTGGCGCTTCATCGCGCCGGGGCTCTACGCCGGGGAGAAGAAGTTCGTCGTTCCGTTCGTCGTCCTGACCACTGCCGGAACTCTGGCGGCGGCGCTGTTCACTCACTTCATCATGTTTCCCGCGACGATTTCGTTTCTTGCGAAATTCCACTCGCCGGCGATGCGGTTCCTGCCCCGCGTTGAAGATACATTCGAGCTGTACAAGGGGATGATGATCGGCATGATCGCGGTGTTCCAGATGCCGACGCTGGTGTTCTTCCTGGCAAAGATGCGAATGGTGACGGCGCGTTTCCTGTGGCGCAACATCAAGTACGCCATCCTCATCATCTTCATCGTCGCCGCCGTGCTGACGTCGTCCCCTGACGCGTGGAACCAGGCCGTCTTCGCCGCGCCGATGATTGGCCTCTATCTCGTGAGCATTGTGATTGCGTGGATCGTCGGGCCGAGGCAGGAGAAACCGGCGGAATCGCAGAAACTCCGGCTCGTCTTTGCGGCAACTGTTGTCGATCAGGCGCGCAGGAGCCGAAGGCGTCCGCGGAAACAATCAACAACAGTGCGTCGGGTGATCTGAATTCCGATTGTGCCCGGCCTCAGTTATCAACTCTGAAGCGCGTGACCGTCACCGTGATGTCGTCGCTCTGCTCCGCATCGCCGCAGAAGCTGCGCACCGCATCGAAGATGCGATTCAGCAGCACGGCCGGCGCGGATCCCGCCTCTCGAGTCAGGCACGCCAGCAAGCGATCTTCACCGAACTCTTCCTGACTGGCGCTGCGTGCTTCGGTGACGCCGTCGGTGAACATCACCAGCGTGTCATGATCATCCAGCCGCCGCGTCTCTTCTTCGAACACTGCGTTGCCGAACGCGCCCAGGATCGGGCCGCCGGTGGTGAGTCGGCCAGTGCCGGTGCGGGCCAACAGCACTGGCGGGTTGTGGCCGGCATTCGAATAGACCAGTCGTCCGTCGGACGACAGCGTGGCGTAAACGAGCGTCACGAACCGCGACTCGAGCCGCCGCGCGACCAACCCCTCGTTGATGCGCGAAAGCGTAGCTGCCGGACCACGGCCGGCCGGTGCCTCGACGGCGAACATTCCCTGGACCATCGCCGCAAGCAGAGCGGCAGCCGGACCCTTGCCGGCAACATCGCCGAGCACGATGCCGGTCTCGCCGGACGGCAGGTCGAGGAACTCGAAGAAGTCGCCGCCGATGGCGCGGCACGGTACGGAGTTGCCGACCGACTCGCAGCAGCGGCCGACGTCCGCGGTGCGTGTCAGCAGCGCGCGCTGCACTTCGGCGGCAGTGCGCAGTTCCTTGTCGAGGCGTGCCTTCTCCAGGCGCTCCAGCACCCCGACGCTGTCGTAGATGCGCTCGTCGCGGACGATCCTGCCGTCGAGGACAGTCAGCAGGAGAACGAGGCGATAGTTGATCGGCCCGCCCGTCGCCGGCCGGCCGAACCAGCCGCCGCGATCGATCGTATGGACCGTGCCGAGGATCGCGACGCGGTCGCCGTCGACGAGGACATCCGCCACGTCCAACCTGAGGTCCGCAAAGGTGGCAAACTGCGTCTCCCATGCTGCGGCAATGCGCGCGCGGCCGCTGACCACGCCGAATACCGGGCTCACCGCAACGGCATCGTCGGCGTACCATTTGATGATGTCGGACACATCGTGGCGGACGGCCGCATCCAGCAGGTCCTGGACCATCGCGAGCGCGTCTTCGCGAGTGATAGGCCCGGCTTTGGAGCCGGCGTACGGCTCTCTGCTCATGGCTCTCGCCTCTTTGCG
Organism: Acidobacteriota bacterium; assembly: GCA_046726355.1. Taxonomy (GTDB): domain Bacteria; phylum Acidobacteriota; class Vicinamibacteria; order Vicinamibacterales; family CAVVIG01; genus QHWF01. The sequence goes on from JBKPAI010000074.1 coordinate 3,590, forward strand.
TGAGGCTGACACGCCACGCTGAACATCGTCAGAGCCGAGAGCCCGGAGCGTCGAGCTGGAGCGCTACTCGAGCTCCGATCGTCAGCGCAGCGTCTCGTTCAGGAACGACGTGACCTGCGGCCAGAGCTGCGCGGCGAGGGCTTCGTTCAGCGTCCCCAGCGCATTGTGCGGTCCCATGAAGGCGTGTCCGGTGCCCGGGTGGACGGTCATCGTCACGTCCTTGCCCATGCCGCGAAGCTTCGCTTCGAGCGCTCGCGCACCGGCGGGAGTGAAATAGGTGTCGTGCTCCGCCATGTGTCCCCTGACCGACGCTGCCAGCTTCGCCCAGTCCGGCTCCATGCTGCCTTGAGGGTACCCGTAAAACGGCACGACTGCCTTGATTTTGTCGGGCCGATTAGCCGCGATCATCAGTGCGAGCATCCCGCCCATGCAGAAGCCCACCACGCCGACGCCCGTGCCGGCCACCGCCGGATGACCCGAAAGAAAGTCGACGGCCGCGCTCATGTCGCGGGCCGCGCGGTCGGGCGGCAGCGTCTGCATCAGATGCGCCGCCTTGTCCATCTCGTCATGCCGTGCCACTTCCCCGTGAAAAAGATCCGGTGCCAGCGCCACGAACCCACCGGCGCCGAGCCGGTCGGTCATTTCCTTAATGCCCGAATCGAGTCCCCACCATTCCTGGATGACCAGCACTCCTGGACCGGATCCGGCCGCCGGCTTGACCAGATAGCCCGAGGCGATGCCTCCGTTGCTGGGAAACTCGACGGTCTCGGCCATGCGCGTCAGGATAACTGATTGTGGAGGCGAGGATTGCGGATTGGGGAATGACGAACGCCGGATTGCGGTTGTTGATTTCACCACGGAGGAGGCGGAGAGGAAAAATCCTCAGGATTGTCCCTCCGCGTCCTCAGCGTTCTCGGTGGTAAAAGATCACCATCCGCCACCGGCAATGACCTCTACTTGCTGATCATCTTGAGAGTGTCGGCCGTGATCATCATCTTGCCGTCGTGATCCATGACGTCGCCGGTCACTTCGACGGTGTGCCCGACATGCGGCACGATTTTGGCGTTCTTGTCGGCCGCGAGCCCGCCGCCGAGCTCGTACACCTTGCCGTCCGCAGTCAGAATCCCCATCGGCTTGCCGGCCTTGGCGCAGCCGATCGCGCAGTCCTTGGTGTCGCCCTTCGGCATTTTGTGATCGACGGCGTTGTTCGACTTGTCCATCTTGTAACAGGTGACGTCAACGATCTGGCCCTTGACCGTTTCAGTCTTGGCGAAGGCGGGCGCCCCGAGGGCGATGACGAAGGCCGCAGCGACGAGTCCGGCGAACATCTTGCGCATGACGGATTCCTTTCGAAAGAGAGATCTGGGTGACAGGCCTTATACCCACATTCGCCGTGAGATGTCAACTTAGACTGGGGGGCTTTGCCCCGCCAGACCCCCCAACGCCGTCGCTCGCGGGGACCCCACAAGCCCCGCTCCGCTCCGGCGGGCGCGCCGCGCCGCGCGCAGCTAGCAGACGTCGCCCAGAAATCCGCTTCCGCCACAGTATTTCGAATCCTGAAGCTGGATCAGCAGCCCGTCGGGATCAGTGAAGTACAGCTCCGGCGTTCCACCCGGGGCACCGCCGCGGTTCTCCATTCTCATCGTGACGTACGACTTCATCGGTCCGGCAGGCCCGGGATTGTCTCCTCTTGGGCTGATGCCATATGTTTCGAGCGTCTTCAACACCTTCTCGAGTTCGAAGCCATCCATGGTGAGGCACGCGTGATTGATGCTGGCCGGGCGGGGCGGCATCGGCGGGCGCCCGCCGCCGCCACCGGTGAACATCAGGAACTGCGCCGCCGGGCCGACCGCGAGCGTCGGCGCACCCGGCCCCTGATACGAGCGGACCGCGAAGCCGAAGAGATCCTGATAGAACTTGTTCGAGCGCTGCGCGTCGGTCGAAAACACGGTCACGTGGCTGAGATCACGCACCGCAATCAGCGCCCGTTTTGGCGGCTCCGGAGCGCCGCACGCGGTCCCCCGTGCACCGCCCCCGCCGCAGTACCCGGCATCTTGCAGCTGGACGATGATGCCGTCCGGATCCCCGAACAGCAGGTCGGGCGTGCCTTCCTTCGCACCGCCGTTTTCGGCCCGGCGAAGCTCGACATGCACTTTCATCGGCGCCGGGGCATCGGCTTTCACCACTCCATGTTCGCTCAACGTCGACAGGACGCGATCGATCTTGAAATCCTCGACACCAAGACAGAAGTGCGTGATGCTCGATGAGACGCCTCTCCGGGCCGCGGCGATGGAGATGAACTGCGGTCCCTTGCCCACCATCATCAACGTGGTCGTGCCGTACCGCGCGCGAACGGGCAAGCCGAACAAGCCCTGATAGAAGTCGACCGAACGCTTCGGATCGGAGACAGCCAGGCCGAAGTGGTTGATCGAGCGGACGCGCATCTGGCCTCTCGTCGCTTGCCGTCGCGGCGCCGCCAGGGCGATCGACCGCGAAACGACACCGAGGATCGGGATCGAAGAGAGCATCTGCCGGCGTGTCAGCACATTCTTCATGTCGCGCATTATGGGCCAGGCAGGTCAGGTAGGCCAGGTAACGTGGGTCAGGTGGGTCAAGTGGGTCAAGTGGGTCAGGTGGGGCGGGTGGGTCAGGTGGGGCGGGTAGCGCAGATCTCAAGCCGCCCCACGCGACCTACCCGACTACCTGTCGATATCGACCGAAAGATGGCGCCATCGGCCCTGCCGGAATCGCAGCACGCTCAGCGACGCGCGGGTGAGGTGGCCCAGCACGATTGCCAGCCAGATGTCGCCTGGTTGGAGCGGCCGGCTCGCCTGGATCGTCGTGCACAGGCCAATGGGCACGCCGATTTGCGAGATGATTGAGATGTACAGCGGGCTCCGCGTGTCCCCGGTTCCCTGGAGGCCGCCGGTGTAGCTGAGCGCCACCGTGATGAAGAAGCCGGACACGCTCAAATACGTCAACAACTGTTCGCCGATGGCGGTGACCATCGGTTCGGTCATGCCGAACACGGCCAGCAGATAGCCGGGAACGGCCAGAAACAGCGCCCCTACTGCTGCGGCGACGCCCAGGCCGAATCGCGATGCGACGGCGACGCCGTGCATCGCCCGGTCGGGATTGCCGGCGCCGAGGTTCTGTCCGGCAATCGTCGCCGACGCGCCCATCAGCCCGACGGACGTCCACGTGATCAGAGAAAAGAGCTCGGTATAGCCGACGGCGTACGCCGCCTGGGCCGCGGCGCTGTGCTGGAGCGATCCGATGAACCGCAGCAGCAGGACGCCGGCGATGTTCATCGCAATGCCCTGGACGCCGGTTGGCAAACCGAAACGGAACAGCGAACGGATGATTCCGAAGTCGGGCGCGACGGCCATGCCGCGGTGGAACCGGATCACCGATCCGGGCGCGAACAACTTCCTTATACCGTAGACCGAGACAATCGTACTGCTCGCGATTGTCCCCACTGCGGCGCCGACGGTGCCGAGCGCGGGAATCAGCGCGAGGTTGAAACAGACCGTCAGCACGGTCATCGCAGCGCCAAGCCGCAGCGGCGTCTGCGGATCCCCGGCCGCGCGGAAGGCGCCGCTGAGCATAAAGAACATGACCAGACCGAAGATGCCGAGAAGGATGGCGCGCAGGAACGGCATCGCCTCGCGCTGCACCTCCGGCGCGGCGTTGACGATGTTCAGCAGGATCGGCGCCGACAGATAGCCGACCACCGCCATCAACGCGGAGAACGCGATCGACGTGAGAAACGCTTGATAGACGACGCGATTGACCTTCTCGGGCTGGTTCGCGCCCGCGAAGCGGGCGACGAACACTCCCATGCCGGTGAATACGGAACTGATAAAGACGATGACGACGACGATGATCTGCCAGCTGACGCCGATGGCGGCGTTGCCGGTGTAGCCGACAAAGTGGCCGACCATCACGTGATCGATGATTCCCTGCAGACCGGCGATCGCGTTCTGCAGCATCGTCGGCCACGCGAGCCGCCACACCGCCGCACCGATCGGCCCTTCGACGATGGACCGGTCGAAGCGCTGGACGATCAGCTCCGTGGTTGCGGTTGTCGCCGCCCCGGCGTTTGTGGAAACGTGCTGATTCACCGCGTCCATTGTGTCGTGTGTATAAAGATGCGGTAAATATTAACGAAGCTCCGCCTCAACCGACGAGTGCAATCCTTGAGGCGGATCTTCGTTAATAGGTCCGCGGCCACGCTACGGCGCGTCCGCGGCCAAGCCGTGGTTGGACGGCGAATTTGACACGGTCGTACACATGCAGGCCGTGCAACACGGCTAGCGTCCGGCTTTTAGCCCGACGCTGCAACAGAAGCAGATCTGCTCGAAATAAAAAGCCCGAAAAGCATACACGAGTGATCAGCAAACATTACACAATGCACGACCGCCTGACTTTGAACCCGATCCATCGCGTCGAGCAGAACTGATCGCGTGCGTTGACTGCCGTTGGTGCGAGTGGTGTGTCCGTGTTCTGATCAATCGCGCCAGCGACCCATACGGGACACCGCGATCAACGAATCACCCGAAAGCGCCCGGGGAATTCACCCGAACATCACCTGCTGCACGCACGGTGTCGGGGTCATTCGCCCGCCCGTCACGACAGTGATGACGGACGCGCTTTGCGTGGCACTTGGTTTGCTCGTCGTTTACCCGGAATTTACATGACGGATTCAGGGTCGCAACGACGCCCGATCTCGCCGCCACGGCGAGCGCCGCCGTCATCGCCTGCAAAGCCGTCCTGCGAAGGTGCACCACGTCGCGTCTTCTCGTGAGTGGCAACACGCAGCTTCGCTGATACCTGTTCGTCATTTCGATCCCGACGGCGCTCTTGAGAGCGCGTACGGGAGAGGCCTGCCCGGGCCGGAGGAGTCGTTGTGAGAATCGGCGTCATCCTTGACTGGACCAACCCTACGATCGCCGAGACCTTCCGCATTCTCGCCGATCGGGGCGTCACGCTCGATCTCCTCCGTCCTGAAGACCGGACGATCGATCTGAACAAACTGCGCGTCGAGAACGATCTGTACGTGCTCAAGTCAGGCACCGAGCTGGCGCTCAGCGTGGCCGGCGCGCTCCATGCGCTCGGCGCGGCGACGCTGAACCCGTATCCCACCGTCGCGATGATGCGAAACAAGATCATCGTGACCCGGATGCTCCAGGCGGCCGGACTGCCCACGCCGGACACCTTCATCGCGAGCGATCCGCGCGAGTTCCGGCCGCTGCTCGATTCCGGCCCGCTGATTCTCAAGCCGTACCGCGGGTCTCGCGGCGCGGGCATCCACATCGTTCGCAGCGCCGGGGATCTCGATCGGCTCGCTCCCGGCGGCCTGATGCTGGCCCAGCGCTATCACGAACCGGACGGCCCCGACTGCAAGATTTACTGCATCGGAGGGCGCCTGTTCGGCGTCCGGCGGATCTGGCCGATACAGCGCTACGAGGACAAAGTGGGCCAGCCGTTCACGATCTCGCGGGAGCTCGAAGACATCGCCCTCCGTTGCGGCCGCGTGTTCGGAATCGATCTGTACGGCCTGGACACCGTCATGAGCGGCGGGCAGCCGTACGTCGTGGACGTGCAGAAGCTGGGAAGCTACATGGGGGTCCAGGACGCCCCTCGTCTGCTTGCCGACTACCTGGTTGGAGCGGCAACGCGCGCTCGGCGCGGTGAACTCACGCTCCCGCAAGCGGTTTAATCGCGGGTACGCATGAAAGTGAAAACAACAATGCGACGCGCGAGACTGTATTTCATGCTGGCGTTCCGAAACAACGCCCGCTCTCCCAATCCGGCGCTTGTCAGAGTGTTCGATATTCTCAAGGGACGCGGCTATCAGGTCGACATCGGCATCGCCGAACAGATGTTGCTTCGGCCGGAAGAGCTTTCGGTGAAGCACGACCTCTATATTCTGAAGTCGCACACCGACCTGTGGCTGAGCCTCGCCGGGGTGCTGCACCAGCAGGGCGCGCGACTTCTCAATCCTTATCTCTCCTGCATCGCCACGCAGAACAAGATCATGACGGCGCGCCGGCTGCACGCGGCGGGGGTTCCCATCCCGCGCTCCTGGGTCACGGGCAACCTGAACCTGTTGAACGGTGTCGCCTCGGGGAAGCCTTTGGTCATGAAACCGTTCGACGGCCGGCGGGGCAACGGCGTCCACATCGTGAGTGAGGCGGGTGAACTGGCGTCCGTTCCACTGCCACGCCGACCGGTGCTCGTACAGGAGTTCGTCACCGGCCGGGCGGAGGAATTGAAAGTGTCGGTCATCGGCACCGAGGTATTCGCCGTGCGTCAACCGCCCGCGACCAACGGCAAGACGCCGCAGCGGATCCCGTGCCCGGTCAGCGCCGACGTTCGCCGGATTGCGCTGCGTTGCGGCGAGGTCTGCGGCCTCAGCCTCTACGGGCTGGACATGATTGAGGGCTTCGGCGGACCGGTCGTCGTCGATCTGAATTACTTTCCCAGTTATCGCGGCGTCGGTGACGCCGCGCCTCTCATCGCCGATTACATCGAGGCGTACCTCGCAAACGATTTCCCGAGGTTTGTCGCGAGCGAAGTGAGCGAAGCCGCTGCCTCATGAAGCCCGGACCGCGTTCCGCCGATCTCGCCCTCATCGCCATCGTCGCCGAGGGCTTTCTCTCGCGTCTCAGCTTTGGCGTGATCAGTTTCGCCCTGCCACTGTACGCCTACCACCTGGGCATGAAGCTGTCGGAGATCGGGATCCTCTCGTCAATCAATCTGATCGTGGCGTTGGCGCTCAAACCGGCGATGGGCGTGGTGGCGGACCGCTTCGGTCTGAAACGCAGCTTCGCGGCCGCAACTTTCCTGCGCAGCGTCGTCTCGCTCGCGCTGGGATTCGTCGCCGCACCGTGGCAGCTGCTCGCCGTGCGATCGGTCTACGGCGTTTCGCAGTCGCTGCGCGATCCCGCGCTCAACGCGCTGCTCGCGGAGCACGGCGGGCAGAAGCGAATTGCGGCGGCGTTCGGCTGGTATTCGACGGCCAAAAGCGTCGGTGGATCGCTCGGCAGCGCGGCCGCCGGGATCCTGCTCGGGCTGACGGCGTCCAACTATCCGCTCGTGTTCGGCGTCGCGTTCGTCCTCTCGCTTCTGCCTGTCTTCATTGTCGGGTTCTTCGTCCAGGAGACCAGCACCTCCGGTGAGCCAGCCGGGCCGCTCGAGCGGTCCGCTGAAGACAGGTCGACGGCCGGGACGACGTGGACGGCCATCGTGTCGTACATCGCGCTGGGCACGTTGATCAGCGGCACCGCGCAGATGCTGCGGGGCCTTCTGCCGATTCTCGCGACCCAGTATGCAGGTCTGAGCGAGGCCGAGACAGGCGTGATCTATACGGTCTCGACGCTGGCGGTGCTGTTCGCCGGACCGCTGTTCGGCTGGCTGTCGGACAACGTCAGCCAGAAGCTGGTGCTGATGGTGCGGGGCGTCGCCAACACGCTCTCATCGATCCTCTTCATCGCTCTCCCCAATCTCGCAGGCATCGCGCTCGGGAAGGCTGTAGACGACGTCGGCAAGGCGGCATTCAAGCCAGCGTGGGGAGCCCTGATGGCCGATGTGTCCAACCTTGACCGGAAACGCCGCGCCAGGACGATCGGTTTCATGTGCATGGGTGAGGACGCCGGCGAGATCGGCGGGCCGATCGTCGCCGGCTTGATCTGGAGTATCTGGGGTGTCCCGGTCGTTCTGGCGGTCCGGATCGTGCTTGCTCTCGTCACCGAGATCTACGCGACGGTGCTGATCGGCTCCGTCATCAGGGCGCGCAAGGCGGAATGCCCTCCGGTCATGAGCGCGTCGCGTGTGAGCGGACATTTATGATGGATCAACGGCATCAAGCAATCAGAGGGGACGGAGCCGACGGAGGCAACGGTAACTCACAGAGAAACAGAGGAACGGAGGTAAGGAGAGAACCTCCTTCTGTCGTCTCCGTTTCGTCTCCGTTGCTCTGTTCCTCTGTGTGTTACCGTTCGCTCGGTCCGCTCCGTTTTCTGCTCGCGTCGGCGTTCGCGCTGCTGCTCGCGCTCGAGCGAGCGCACGCTCAAACGCAGCAGACGCTGCAAACGCTGCAAACATTGCAAACGCTCGAAATCCCACGGACACCGCCTCCGGAGCTGGAAGCGCTGAAAGCCGGGGGGGTCGGTCTGAAAGGAAGAGTCGCCGAGTTTCGACAGCGCGATCCCGGCGACGGCGTGCCCGTTAGCCGCACCACGACGGCCTTCGTCTCGTACGACGAGAAGAATCTGTGGATTGCGTTTGTGTGTGAGGACGAGCCGCAGGAGGTCCGCGCGCACCTGACCAGGCGCGAGGCCATCACGGGCGACGATCACGTGATCGTCTACCTCGATACGTTCCACGATGGTCACCGGGCGTATTTCTTTGCCGCCAATCCACTGGGCGTCCAGCGGGACGGGATCTTCTCCGAGGGCCAGGACGATGACGACAGCTTCGATACCCTGTGGGAGTCGGAGGGAAAACTCACGGAGACCGGCTATGTGGTCCGGATGCGGATTCCATTCAAAAGCCTCCGGTTTTCGAACGCCGCCGAACAGAGCTGGGGAATCGCGCTGGGCCGGATCATCCAGCGCAACAATGAGGAGTCGTACTGGCCCTACATCACCAAGCGCGTGCAGGGCTTCGTGCAGCAGTTTGCGCGGGGGCGCGGCCTCGAAAACATCTCACCGGGACGCAACGTGCAGTTCATTCCCTACGGAATTTCCACGGGCGCGCGGTATCTCGACCCCGAGGCGCCGGGCGGGCCCGGTTTCACCCGGCAGGGCGAGGTCCGCAGCGGCCTCGACTCGAAGGTCGTGGTGCGCGATGCGTTCGCGCTCGACCTCGCGCTGAACCCCGACTTCAGTCAGGTGGAGTCCGACGAGCCGCAAGTGACGATCAACCAGCGGTTCGAGGTCTTCTTCCCGGAACGCCGGCCGTTTTTCCTCGAGAATGCCGGGTTCTTCCAGACGCCGACGAACCTCTTTTTCTCTCGGCGTGTTGCGGACCCGCAGCTCGGGATCCGGCTCACGGGCAAGGCCGGCCGGTGGGCCCTCGGCGGGCTGGCGTCGGATGACCGTGCGCCCGGCCTGGCCGTCGCGCCGGGCGATTCCCGGTATGGAGACCGGACGCTCGACGGCGTGATGAGCGTGCGGCGCGAATTCGGTGAGCAGTCGAGCGTTGGCTTTCTTGCCACGACGCGGGACTTCGGTCCGGCCTCCAATCGCGTGCTCTCTGTCGATGCGCGCTTCAAATTGAATTCGAACTGGGTCCTGGCGGGACAGGCGATGCGCAGCGCCACGCGGCCGCTCGACGGCGAGACGGCGGCGGGCACAGGATCCGTGCTGGAGCTCGCACGCGACGGACGACATTTCAATTACGTGGGCCGTTATACGGACCTGAGTCCGGAGTTCCGGTCCGAACTCGGGTATGTCAAGCGGGTGGATATCCGCCAGCTCGAACAGGAAGTGGAATATCGCTGGCGGCCGCGTGACCGCGCCGTCGTCAAATACGGTCCCACGATAAAGACGGTGTGGAACCGGGATCGGGCAGGGCGGGTGCAGGACTGGGGCGCCGACGCGCAGTTCAAGATTGACTTCATCCGTGAGACGAAGCTCGAGTTCGGACACGAACAGGCGTTCGAGCTGTTCGAAGATATCGGTTTCCGCAAACGGATGACCACCGTGACCTTTTCCACCGAGTGGCTCAACTGGCTCGCCGGAGCCGCGACCTACCGGCAGGGGACCGTCATCAACTTCGATCCGGCGCCGGGGCTTGTACCTGCTCTGGGAGACGCGCGGGAGATAGATCTGACTCTTGCGCTCCGGCCCTCGGCCCGCCTGGTCATCGAGCAGACGTACATCGACAACCGCCTGGATGCCCGTCCGGATTTCGTGTTGTCGGCGGGAAGCGCATCGCGCAATGCGTTCGTGAACCGCATCGCGCGGTGGAAGCTGAATTACCAGTTCACGCGGCCGTTATCGCTGCGCTGGATCCTCGATTACGCGACGGTAGCTCCCAACGCATCGCTCGTGTCACTCGAACGCGAAAAGCGCCTGCAGGGAGACCTGCTGCTGACCTACCTGCTGCATCCCGGTACGTCGGTGTATGTCGGATACACGGACCGTCGGGAAAACCTCGCCATTGAATCCATGACGAACCCCGCACTCCGCCGGACCGAGTCGATCTTGAACACCGGCCGGCAGTTCTTCGTCAAGATGAGTTATTTGTTCCGCTTGTGAGCCGATTCGCCGCGGCTTCCGTCTAATCCCCTGTTGGCTGGCACGAAGCGGTCGGCTGGCCGGCTGGCAAGCCACCACAGAGGACGCGGAGGTCAATCCTGCCCTTCGACGCCTCGCACGGTAGGGGGCGAAGTCAACGGGCGGGGAAAAGCACAGGATTTTTCCTCCTCTCCTCCGTGTCCTCCGTGGTGAGATTGTGATCGCTCCGACCCACGCCCATGGAGGATCGAGATGCCGTGGTGGCGGAAGCGCCGGGACCAGCCGGCCGATGGAACGGCGCCTCCCGATTCGAACATGCCCGTCGTGCGGCTCGAACGGGTCAGCAAGATCTTCAAAAACGACGGCGAGGAAACCCGCGCGCTCGACAACGTCACGGTGGACATCGCGCGGGGCGAATACATCTCGGTGTCCGGCCCATCCGGGTGCGGCAAGTCGACATTCCTGTCGATCCTCGCGCTGCTGGACTCTCCAACTTCCGGCCGCTATTGGCTGAATGGCCGCGCGACCGACCGGCTCTCGCCGGCGGAAAAGGCGCGCGTCCGAAACCTCGACGTCGGCCTGATTTTCCAGAGCTTCAATCTGATTGGCGATTTGACGGTGTACGAAAACATCGAGTATCCGCTGACGCTGCGGGGCATCGTCCCGGAGGCGCGCAAGGCGCGTGTGGACGCGGCGCTGGAGCGCGTCGGCCTGACCGCACGCGCGCGGCAGCGGCCCGGATCGTTGTCGGGCGGACACCAGCAGCTCGTCGCTGTCGCGCGGGCAATCACCGGCCGCCCGGCGATTCTGCTGGCCGATGAGCCGACCGGGAATCTGGATTCGAAAAGCGGGGAAGCGCTGATGCAGATGTTCGGGGAGCTGCACGCGGACGGGGCGACGGTCTGTCTCGCGACCCACGATCCGAGGTGGCTCGCGCAGGCGCGGCGACAGCTGTATCTGTTTGACGGACGGCTTGTCGATCGGCCTGTGGATGAATAGATCATCGGGAGCGTGTGCGGATGTTTCAGACACGCTCCCGACGCCGCGTGCTAGTCGTTGCTCGGGTTGGTGGCCGGGACCTCGTTCGGGTTGCTCTTGCCCGGCGCGTGCGCGGGGTTGCCGGACGGCATCTGTCCCGGCGCGAAGTTCGCGCTCGACGGGGCGATCCGCTCTTCGAGGACCTCGATGTTCAGGGCTGCCGTCTTTCTCATGTGACTCCTCCCAAGGCTCCGTGGTCAGCGGGTGTTCTGCCTCCGCGATCGGCGCGCCAGTGTTCTCGCTCGCAGATGGCAGGTCCTCGCCGGCTGAGTGTTGTCTGCAGATCGCGCGCGCGGATACCCGCACAGCAAGCGTCATACCGCACGCCGGGAAACTTTCTGTTGATGCCGCGTTTACATCGGAATCTCACGCGTGAGAAGGAAATGATTTGAAAGGGCGGATCGGGTCAGCAGATAGACGCATCGTCACTAAAGAGCACAAAGGAGTATGAGGCGTTTGCAACGCAGCTGTCTTGTACCGTTTCAGTCGTGTATCGAAGGGGAACGTAGAGTGTTCTCCAAGATTCGCATCTTGGCCTTTGAGTTCTGAGTTGGATTCGTTGGCCGCGATACCCTGCGTTCACATGATGTTTACAAGTTCAGACGTGGTACAGTACGAGTCATGCCGCAACTCTGGATCGACGGCCAGGCCACGGCATCCAACTCGGCCCGTACGCGCGTGATCGCAGATCCGGCCACGCTCGAGCCGGTCGATACCGTTCCCGAATCGACAGCCGAAGACGTGCACCGCGCGGTGGCGAGTGCCGTCGCGGCACAGGCGCGCTGGCGGCGCATCCCGGCAGTCGAACGTGCGCACTTTCTCCATCACACCGCTCGCGGGCTCCGCGAGGATCGGGCGCGGTTGTCGGAGGTACTCACGCTCGAAGGGGGCAAGCCGCGGATCGAGAACCTCGACGAGGTCGAATGGTGCGCGGCGTGCTTCGACTATTACGCGGAGCTTGCACGGAACTCGCACGGCTCGTCGGTGCCGCCGGTGGCCGCCCACCAGGTGAACTTCACGATCAAAGAGCCGCTGGGGGTAGTCGGATGCATCGCGCCCTTCAACTATCCGCTGCTGCTCATGACGTGGAAGATTGCACCCGCCATTGCCGCAGGGAACGCGGTCGTCATGAAGCCGTCCGAGCTCACGCCGCTCGCGACGCTGCGGATGGCGGAAGTCGCCATGGCCCATTTGCCGCCCGGGGTGGCCAGCGTCATCACCGGCACCGGGGCCGAAGCCGGCGAAGCGCTCGTGGATCATCCGGAGGTCGCATGCATCGCGTTCACAGGCTCGACGGCTGTCGGGACGCGGATCGCCGGCAAGACCGCGGCGCGGCTTGCGCGCGTCAACCTCGAGCTTGGGGGCATCGACCCCTGCATCGTGTTCGAAGATGCGGATCTGGATGTTGCGGTCCCGGGTGTCGCCTGGGCGCGATTCCTGAACGCTGGGCAGGTGTGTACTTCCGCGAAACGGATCTACGTCGTCGAGAAAATCGCGCGGCCGTTTATCGACCGGTTCGTCGCGCACGCGCGCAGCGTGAGGCTCGGCCACGGCATGAATCCCGAGACCGACATGGGACCGCTGGTGTCCGCGCGCGCGCGGGACCGGGTGGAGGAGCAGGTGGTCCGGGCGCAGGCAGACGGGGCGAAGGTACTGGAGGGCGGCCGCCGTGTGCCTGAAGCCGGCGCCGGATACTTTTACGCGCCGACGGTATTGACCGAGGTCACGCCGGCGAACACCGCCGTGTGTGAGGAGGTCTTCGGGCCGATCGCGTCAATCCAGGTCGTGAAGGATGCCGGCGAGGCGATTGCCCTCGCGGCGAGCAGCGAATATGGCCTGGGCGCGAACATCTACACGTCGAACCTGACGTGGGCGATGAAAGCGATGACGGAGATCAAAGCGGGGACCTTCTGGATCAACGATCCGCTCACCGACAACGACGCCGCACCGTTCGGCGGCATGCGAAAGAGCGGCATGGGCCGCGAGCTGGGCGAAGAGGGGCTGGACGCGTTCCGAGAAACCAAACACGTGCACATGGACTTCGTGCCGGAAAAGAAGCCGTACTGGTTTCCCTATCGGAACCGCGCTTCCGAAATTCCGGAGCGCTGAGAACACCGGACACTAGTTCCTGATTTTGACTCGGTACGCCACGAATTCGGTCGTGGAGGAATTCTCGTTGGATGGCGCCGCCAGATAGACAACCTCGTCTCCGGAAATCGTCATATTGGTGTCGGCCGCCGTCGGGACGGAGGACGCGAGCGTGGCCGCCCGGATGATCGTCGCTCCGCTGGCGTTGAGGTCGAACCGGACGATCCGACGGGAGCCGCCGGCGTCGACTTGCACCGCAATCAGCGCATGGTGATAAGAGCGAATCCGCTCGACGCGAGCCAGCGAGATGGTCTTAGGTGCGGTCATCGGCGAGACGGTGTGCCTCTGCATGTCGATCCGGGACAGGCCGTCGCGATGGGCGACGTAGGTAATCCGTTCGCTGTCTTCAACAGCAATGCTGGCCGGTTCTGCCGCGTCGATTCTGGCAACGCGTTCGAGAGATGTCGCCCCGGGACGCAGCTCGAGCACCTGGCCTCCGAGAGCATCGAGCACGAGCACGGCGCCAGCTGGAGTGACGGCCAGATCGACGAGCTTGACCGGTTCGAGATCAGCGTCTATCGGAAATACTTTCAGCGGCCGGCCCGAGACGAGCTGCAGCAGGTGAAGGCTTCCGGTGGCCGCGGCGGGCGCTGTACTGGCCACCCACAGATCCCCACGCCGCGCGTCGATTTCAACGGCCGAGATCTCCTGGAATCCGGCCGAATCCGCTCGCACGAGGTCCACAGGGCGATTCGTGCCCTCGCTGACAACAATGAGCTTGCGTCCAAGGCGGTCTGCGAACAGGAACCGCTGTGACACCGCATCGTAGGCGAGGCCCCCAACCGTAAACCGGCCCGTCGAGAAACGAATGGCCTCAGAAATCGGCGCAGAAGCCGACGCTGTCGGCGCCGGTGCCGTGGCCACGGGTGATGGTGGCGGCGGTGCGCTGGGTGCCGGCGTCTCGGCTCTCGTCAACGGCACGCTGCGAGCGAGACCCGCGATGCGCGCCGCCAGCTCGGGCCACGCAGGAAGGTCGCGGGTACTTCGGAAATCGTCGTTGGTGGCCGCATCTGGAGCCACGCCCATGTCAGCCAGACGCTGGAGCATGACGAGGGCGTCGTGCGCGCGGCCGCTGAGCGCCTGCGCGCGCGCGAGGAGGTACATCAAGTCGGGATCGTTCCGCGGGCCGGTCTGCACCGCGCGCCAGGCCAGATCGTGGAAGGTCTCGTACTCCCGGCGGTCCGCTGCCGCCAGCGCGAGACGGCGGCACTGGTGCCATTCGCTACAAGCGCCGGCGCGGGTGGACTGATTGGCCGGTGCCGTCGCCAGTGAACTCAACACGAACAGTAGTACCACGGCGAGCCGTGAGCCGGGGCTGACGTTGCGCACGCAAACAGTCGCGGTTGTGATCGGGTTAGCAGGGGACGGCGCTTCGATCTGGCGGGGCTTCTGGCTTACGGCTTGACGGCCTGTGAAAAAACGTTTGTCGGGCAGCCCTTCCGCCTTCGCCAAGGCTTCGGCGGACCGCCGTCGCTTTAGCGGAGGCTGGTCAGGGCTGCCCGGCGGCCGTGATGCAGGCCTGAAGGCCTGCCCGACCGAGAGGCCGCCGGCCGATTTTCTCACAGACCCTTGAGGCTTTTGGCTCTGCACGGAACAGACAAGGCGCGGCATTGTAACGCATCGACCGGAAATCGGGTCGGCTGTGATGAGAAGGGCCCGCCGCGGGGCACTACAGGCTGGTGTCTTTACCGGGCGGCGCACTCGCGGCTCGCGGGACCGGCTCGACCAGCGACGCGATCGCCCGAACGAGCTCGGTCCCGTCCACAGGTTTGGCCAGATGCAGCTGATAGCCGGCGGAAAACGCGCGCGTACGGTCGGCGTCGGTCGCCAACGCGGTCACGGCGATGGCCGGAAGATGTGTCCCGCGCTCTGATTCACCCTGTCTGATCTTGCGGATCAGCGAGTAGCCGTCTTCGCCCGGCAAAGCGATGTCGCTGACGAGCACCGCCGGCCGCAGTTCGTCGACGATGGTCAGCGCGTTGGCCGCCGATGCCACAACGGTGACGGTGAAACCGGCAGCCTCGAGCACGGTCTGCATCAAGTCCCCCGTATCCGTGTCGTCCTCCACGACGAGCACGCGAGGGTGGTGGTCGACCAGCCTCAGACGACGTTCGACCGGTCGTGGTCCGTCATCGGTCGGTTGTCGTGGTGACCGAGCGGCGCCAGCCATCCCGAGCGTCAGCGGCAGCTTCACCGTGAAGTTGCTGCCGCGTCCCGGCCCCGGGCTGTCAGCCTGGATGGATCCGCCGTGCAGGGCCACGAGGTGCCGCGCGATGGTGAGCCCCAGACCGAGCCCGCCGTGCGTGCGAGCCGCGGACGAATCCTGCTGCCGGAACGGCTCGAAAATATGGGGCAGAAATTCCGGCCTGATGCCTTCTCCGTCGTCGGTCACCGAAAGCTCGGCCTCTTGCTCGGTGCCGACGAGCCGAATCGACACCGCGCCTGACGGCGGCGTGAACTTCATCGCGTTCGACAGCAGGTGACGGACGACCTGCTGCAGCTGCGCGGAATCGCCGGCAACCCGTCCGGGAATCTCATCGACCCGAACGTCGAGCCGAATCCGGTTCGATTCGGCACCGCGCGAAATCTGTTCGACCTCCGCCTTGACGATCGGCTCGAGCGCCACCGGCTCCCGTTCGATCGGCAGGCTGCCGGTCATCATGCGGGAGATCGCCAGCAGATCTTCAATCAAACGCACTTGTATCAGGGCATTTCGATCGATCGTCTCCAGCGCCCGCTCGCGGGCCATGTCGCCGATCGTTTCCGTTCGCAGCAGCCGCACCCAGCCGATGATCGTATTCAGGGGTCCGCGCAGCTCGTGCGAGACCATCGCGAGGAACTGATCCTTGGCCCTGTCCGCGGCCTGCAGCCGCGCCGACAGCTCGGCGTGCTGCCGCGCGCGGAACGTTTCCTTGAGCAGGGTGTCGCCGAGCACCTGCAGCAGCTCGACCTGCACCGCGAACTGCTGCCGCGAGACCGGAGGCTGGCGCCGCATGACATCCCAGATGCGCTCGATCGGCAGCCCGGTGTCGTGGGCCAGTCGTTCGATGGCAATGGCCTGTGGAAATTCCAGAAGATGATAGCCGGCCACAGCCGCCCCGACGACGGTCCCGTTCAGCACCAGGGAGATCCCGCCGACGGCCAGACCCATCGGGCTGGCCACGATGATCGCGGATCGCTGGTCGCTCTGCCTCAGGCAGCGGTGCAGGCAGTCGGACTGGAGACCAGGGTCGCAGCGCGTTTCGGCCAACAGATCGAACAAGGCGGTCGAGTGGATTGGGCCGCAGATCGCCTGTGCGCCTGCGTGGTGCAGGAACACGGTGAGCCCGGTGACCCGCCCGTATTTTTCCAGAGCCGACGTCCACGCTTCGACGTCGAAGACGGCCGAATCCACTTGCAGCATTCAGGTGTGTTCTTCGAGGTTTTCTCTCGTGGTCCCGGTTTGCCGGCGTTCGGGTGCGCGCGACAGCAGGCCGAGGTAACTGGCGAACGGCAGCGCGGCCGGCGGCACCTGGCGCGGCAGGACGCGCATTCCTTCGCCATTCACGACCTCACACTCGTGCGTGACGCGGTGGGTGGGGTTTGCACGCATCTTCGCCACGGTCAAGGCGAGCCGGAACTCGTCGCCGAGCTCGACCCAGTTCAGCAGCAGAATGTTGTCGACGAGCGAGCTCATGGCGTTCTCGCCGGAGACCGACGACATGCCGAGGATCTCGGGGTTCTCGTGGTTGCAGATCGCGGCGATCTGGTGCTGTTTCATCAGCACCACCAGGGCGTGAAAGAAGTCGCGGAAGAGCCGTCTCGAATCTCCCAGCGTCGATCCGTACGTGGACAGGCTGTCGAAGACGACGCGCCGCGGCTGGAACTCCTCGACGATCCGTTCGATGGCGTGGAAGTGGCGGTCGACCTCGATCTCCTGCGGGGTGTCGTATTGCAGCCGCACCATCCCGCGCGCAATCCCGGTCTCCAGGTTGATCCCGACCGAGGTGGCGTTCCGCAGGATTTGCGCCGGCGGCTCGTCGAGGGTGAACATCAGGCTGCGCTCGCCGCGGCGCATTCCTTCGGCAATGTACTGCAGCCCCATGACGCTTTTGCCCACGCCGGAGGCCCCGACGACGAGCGTCGTGCTCCCGAGGAAATACCCACCGTTGACCAGCGCGTCCAGACCGGGCACGCCGGTCGTAATCCGCGTGTCGGGATCGAACGACGCGGCGCTCTCCCGCTGCAATTCGCGCGGCGCCTGCACGCGGCGGAAGACCTCGATGCCGCGGCCTTCGGTAATCTGGAACGCATGCATGCCCATCTGGAAATGATGACCGCGCGACTTCACCACCTGGATGGAGCGCGTGGCCGCGCGATGCCGTTCCTCGACCCGCAGGACCAGAATGGTATCGGCAATGAACTCTTCGACCGGCGGGACGGCCTGGCGCACGCGCTCCAATCCAGCCGCTTCGACCGCGAGCATGGCGGTCAGGTTCTCACGGTGCACCGCCTGCGCCAGCATGTGGAACACTTCACGCTGGCCGACGCCGTTCGTGCCGCTGTTGCCGTTGGTTTCGTCCGGGCGCAGCGACGCGAGCGGCGGCAGGGCGTCGATGAGAATGCGCCGCGCGCGGATCTTGGCGACTTCCGCCAGGAGCAGGCTGTCGGGTTGCTGCAGCTCCTGCAGCAGGACGGATCGCGTGGTGAAGATGATTCTGATCTTGCCCTGCTGCTCGAGCTCACGGAAGTCCCAGCCGAACTGGGCGGCGTCGCGGATGATCTTCAACGGCGAGACTTCGAACAGCACGATCAGGCCCGGCTCGCCGAACTCAGTCGCGCCGCGGTAGATGAACTCGAGGCCGAGCGTCGTTTTGCCTGTGCCGGCCGAGCCCTCGACCAGGATCACGTTGCCGCGCGGGATTCCATCGCTCAGGATCGAATCGAGCCCGACGATGCCGGTTTTGACAAGGTCGCCTTCGTCCATGATTGCTTCGCTGCTACCTTTCGCACGGGACGAATCGCCGGCCGGATCTCCTTAATTGTCCGCGTTCATCCCGCGCGACGAAGCTTGCGCGTCCGCTGACGGTACTGGAATGGTCCGCACCCGTTCGGGCACTCGAAGTAGTCCCACTGCTCGGCATGGCGCACACTGACGCCGCCGACGTAGCTGAACTGGTACGCAAGCGGGGTATCGCACAGCGGACAGACAAGCACCGGCGGCGCTTTGGGCGGAGCGGTCGTGTCGCCGCGCTGGTGCATGCGGCTCATGATCGGCCGGCGCGTGTCGCCGTTGGCAGCCGGCCGCTCCTCGGTGGCACCCAACCCCTGGCTCTCGTGCCTGGGCAACGATTCGGCCGGCGCGTCGAGGACCTGACGGATATGAGACCACAGGACGTCGGGCAGGCACGGTTTGGTGAGCACGGCGTTTGCGCCCACCCGGTACGCGCGCTCGACATCAGCCGCGTAGGCCTCGCCGGAAACCACCACGATCGGCGTCTTCTCGGTCGCTTCGTCGCGGCGAAGCAGATCGCAGAGCTGATAGCCGTCGATGCCGGGCAACCGGGTTTCAGTGACGATCACGTCATGATGACGGGCAAGAGCCTTGGCCAGCGCCTCGCGCCCGTCCGCGGCCTGTTCGACGAGACACTCGTGAACGCGCAGGTATTCCGAATACATGCGCCGCGTGTCCTCGTCGCGATCAATGAGCAAGGCAAAAACGTCACGATACGTCAGGTGCTGTGAGCTCTGCTTCGTCATTCGGCTGTCACCAACCGGCTACCTCTCGCGAACGGGGCCTCTCGGCTGCAAGTACTGCCAGGATCAGTCGTTAGGGAACCATCAGCTTAGCGCTTGGACAAGGACAGGCGCAAGCGACGTGGCCCTCGGATGGGCCAACCTCCGACAGAGAAGCTGGAGAGCCGGCTCAGCCCGACCGCCGAAGCTTGCGCGTGCGGTGACGATACTGGAACGGTCCGCACCCGGTCGGGCACTCGTAGTAGTCCCATTGCTCGGCATGGCGCTCGCTGACACCGCCGACCTGGCTTCGAAGGTAAACGAGGAGCGCGTCGCAAGCTGGACAGACGAGCCGCGGCGGCACGTTCGGCGGCGCGGTCGCGTCGCCGCGCTGATGAAGGCGCTTCAACGCCGGACGCCGGCTTGCTCGTCCGACCGCTGCATGACCGGCCGCTGATTCGGCGGCGCCGCCGTAGAGCAACGCCTGTATCTGCGACCACAGCAAGTCCGGCAGACACGGCTTCGTGAGAACCACGTCAGCGCCCGACCGATACGCGCGGTCGATGTCGGCGGTGAACGCCGTTGCGGTGACGACGATAATCGGCGTCGCGCTCGTCGCCTCGTCGCGGCGCAACAGCTCGCAGAGCCGATACCCGTCGATACCCGGCAGCTGCGTGCCGGTGACGATCACGTTGTGGGAAACGGCGAGCGCCTTGACGAGCGCCTCACATCCGTCAACCGCTTCTTCAACACGGCAGCCCTGAGCCAGCAGATACTCCGCGTACATGTGCCGGGTATCGTCATTGCGATCGACCAGCAACGCGAACGTGTCGGGCCGCGGCGCGAACGGCGGCGTCGGCGCAGTCATGTCGAAGGCACCACCTGGCCGGACGGAAGCCGGCACATCAGCGCGGCCCTGCTGGTGACGAACCGCGGATCAATTGGAAACGGAGCGGCCCCAGCTTAGCGCGCCAGCGGAGTGAGCGCAAGACGTTCCGGCGAGGCTGGATTCCGGCCCGCTCACGGCCGCGGCGGACGGGATCTGGCGCAATCGGCAATGAGCCGCTCAATCATCTCGGGCTCGGGTGGTTTCGTCAGGTGGTGGTCGAACCCGGCTTCGCGCGAACGGACCTTGTCTTCGTCCTGCCCCCAGCCGGTGAGCGCGACGAGCAGCACCCGCGTCCCGAGGATTTCGCGGATGCGGCGCGCCGCTTCGTAGCCGTCCATGACCGGCATGCCGATATCGATGAACGCGATCTGCGGCTCGAACTCAGCGGCGATCGCCACGGCGTCGGTGCCGTCGCGGGCGACCCGCACGTTATGGCCTTTGAACTGCAGCATCATTCGCATCATCTCGGCGGCGTCGGCGTTGTCCTCCGCGATGAGCACGCGGCAGGGCGTCGGCGGCTCCGTGTGCTCCGGCGTGGGCGGCGCCTCGTCGTCCGGCGCGGCGTCGGCCGACGGCAATCGCACCGTGAACGTACTGCCGCGGCCAGGTCCGTCGCTCCGGGCGTCGATCGCGCCGCCGTGCAGCTCGATGAGACGCTTGGCCAGCGGCAGGCCGAGGCCAAGGCCGCCCAGCGTGCGATCGTGGTGCGGCTGGAGCTGCGTGAACATGTCGAAGATGCGCGGCAGCATTTCCGGCGGGATGCCGATGCCGCTGTCGGAAACGGTGATCACCGACTCCGCCCAGGTTCGGTCCGCAGTCATCGAGATCTCCCCTCCGCTTTCAGTGTACTTGGCGGCGTTGTGGAGCAGGTTCGAGAACGCCTGCGCCAGCCGCGTCGCGTCGGCCTCGGCCCATAACGGACAGTCGGGTACGGCGAGCGTCAGGTGCTGCGCGCGCGAGTCGATGAGCGGCCGCGTCGCCTCGACCGCGCCGTGCAGCACCGTGCGCAGATCGATGCGCCGCCTTCGCAGCTCGACCTTGTTCTGCGTGATACGCGAGATGTCGAGCAGGTCATCGGTCAGGCGGACCAGATGGTGCAGCTGCCGTTCCAGCGTCGCCCGCGCCTGCTCGACCAGCCCCGGGTTGTCCCGCGCCAGCCGCATCACTTCGACCGCGGTCCGGATCGGCGCCAGCGGGTTGCGCAGTTCGTGCGACAGCGTTGCCAGGAATTCGTCCTTGCGCCGATCGGCCTCGCGCAGCGTAATTTCGGCGAGCTTGCGGTCAGTGAGATCGACACAGACGCTGACGCATCCGTAGATGTTGCCGTGCATGTCGTAGAGCGGTTCCACGTCGTTCTTGACGTACACGAGGGATCCGTCCGCGCGCACGATTTCGATCTCGTTGCTGACCGGGGTGCGGTGCGCAATGGCGTACTGCATCGGCAGCTGGTCGTTCGGCACGTCGATTCCGCCCTGCTGGATGCGGTACGGCGGCCGCGCGCCGGGCGGCGGCGTCAGCGAGATGTTGGAGTCGATCGGCGTCTGGAGCAGCGCCGCGAGCGCACTGTTCGCGAAGATGAAACGGCACTCCGGATCGTGCGCGATCGCAATCGGGATCGGCGCCCGCGCGATGATCGCCTGCAGCGTCTGCAGACGCTGCCGCAGTTCCTCGCGGCTGAGATCTTCGAGGACTTCGAACGGACCCCTTTGAACCATGCGTGTCGTCACATTCGGGGAGGCCTTCATCTTACCTGCATCTCATGGCACGGCCAGCACACCTCTTCAGGGGCGCCCGGCATTTCCCGCAACGGCCTGATCTCATAGCCGCTTGTCGGGAAGTACCGCCGGGCTGTGGGCGACGGCCTGAGGGTTGCACTCCGCTCTGCCCGTGGGCTGGCACGACCAGCGGGCCGATGCTCGACCGCCGCCGGGCGCGATCCGCTGGATTGCACGCGTCGCGATCGTCCTCGCCGCAGCGTCCGCAGCGGGCGGCTGCAGCCGAGGATCATCGCCTGCCGCGCCCACGCCGACACCGTCTGCGAACGACGTCGCCACAGCGCCTGCGTCGGGAGTCTTCACGCTGACTGGACGCGTGACGGAAGCACCGCCCACGTCCACAACCGGCGTGTGGGATGCGACCGTGACGCTCGACGATGGCGTGAAGACGTGGCGGTCGGCGAACACAATTGGCGGCGTCGGCCGCGGCGTGTACACCATCTCCGACCTGCACGCCGGAACGTTTCGCGCCACGGTCTCGGCTGACGGCTTCGTGAGCGCGACCGACGACGTCATTGTCGGGCCGGAGGCCACGCGCGACTTTCAACTGCTGCCGGTTCCATCGACGAAGAGCGTCGAACTCTCCGATCGTCTGGGCGACCACGACGGCACGTGCAGTGACGGCGTCCAGCCGCGGCCGTGTCACATCGTCGCCTTCCCCGTCCACAACTCCGGATCGATCGACGCCACAGTGAGCTGGCAGGGTGGTCAGGCCGTTCTGAATCTGCTCTTGTTTGCGCGGGACGGGGCGGCACCGCTCATCCAGTCGACCCCGATCAACGAGGGACGCCAGGGGATGGCCGGCACCGTATCGGGCGGGGACGTGTACGAAGTGCGGATCATCATGTCGGGTGTCGGGCTGGCCGCGTACTCGCTGCGCGTCTCCTACCCCAACTGAAGTAAATTAATTCCCAATTCGGAGATTGCGAACATCTCTGCGGCGCAAACCACAATTGTGATGGCCGCGCAGCGTCTGTGATGGCCGGCGCAGCGTCCAAATTCCAAATTCCTAATGGCGTGCGCCTTGCACAGCGACCGTCCCGCCGGGCTGGGCCGCAGAGGTGACGTGCGCGTTCGACTTCCACCGCCGCAGACGGCCAGCCCGCTGGAGGCGCGAATGGCAAGGTCTGACAATCGGTTCGGTGTCCCGATCACGGGTGTCAGCCGCCGTGAATTCATGCACGGCGCGGCGGCAACGGCAGGACTGGTTGCGTTCGGCGGTCTGAGCGGGTTGCGAGCCGCGGCGAGACACGCGACCCTTCCGCCGCCGGAAGCGTCAGGCATCGAGCACATCATCGTGCTGATGATGGAGAACCGGTCATTCGACCACTTTCTTGGATGGCTGCCAGGCGCGGACGGCCGCCAGCGTGGGCTGACGTACGTCGATGCGACGGGCGCGCCGCACGCCACTCACCGTCTCGCCCCCGACTTTCAGGGCTGCGGCCATCCGGACCCGGATCATTCGTATGCAGGCGGCCGCGCTGAATTCAACAACGGTGCGTGCGATGGCTGGCTGCGGGCCGGCGACAACGACGACTACGCGATCGGCTACTACACGAAGCACGATCTGTCGTTTTTCGGCGATGCCACGAAGCGATGGACGGTCTGCGATCGCTATTTCTCCTCGATCATGGCGCCGACGTATCCGAATCGGATGTACCAGCATGCGGCGCAGACCGACCGGCTGACCAATTCGCTCGCGTTCAGCTTTCTTCCGACAATCTGGGATCGGCTCGCAAGTGCGGGCCTCAGAGGCCGGTATTACTTCAGCGACGTGCCCTTCCTGGCCCTCTGGGGACTGCGGTATCTGCCGATCTCCCGTCCGTTCGGAGCATTTCTCGCGGATGTCGCGGCCGGGACTCTCCCCGAGGTCGCCTTCGTCGAGCCGCAGTTCCTCGGCGAGGACAGCGGGTCGTCGAACGACGATCATCCCTTCGACGATATCCGCAACGGCGAAGCGTTCATCAACCTCGTGTACTCCGCCGTCACCAACAGTCCGGCCTGGCCCAACACGGTGCTCGTCATCAATTACGACGAGTGGGGCGGCTTCTTCGATCACGTGCCGCCGCCGACGGCGCCAATTCCGCCGGCCGATCTGGCCGCCGGCAACATGGACGGACGTCTCGGATTCCGGACGGTCTGCCTGGTCGTCTCGCCGTTTGCGCCTGCCCACGTGACGAGCCTTGAGCTCGATCACACGTCGATCCTGCGTATGATCGAATGGCGCTGGGGTCTTGCGCCGCTGACGGTACGGGATCAGACGGCTAACAACCTCGCCGCGGTCCTGGACTTCTCGCGGCCCGACCTGAGGGCAAGGCAGTTCCGCGTTCCGGCCGGACCGTTTGGCGGCCCTTGTCCGACGGCGCGTGTGGCGGCACGTGATCCGTGGGCTGAGCTCCGGCAGATGGCCGCGGATATCGGATGGCCGGTCTAGCGAAAATTTTCACGGCACAGGGCTGAGGGCTCTCGGCTCTGGGCTCAGGGCGCTGGGCCTCTGGCCCCGACGCTGCCCGGCTCGTGTGGCTTCAGGCAGTATTCCGCCTGCGTGTCCTGCGCGTGGTCGCCGAATCCGTCGAGCGCCGATCGGATAGCGGTGAATTCGCCCGGGGCACGAGAGTCGCGATTCCTGAAGGAGTCTGCGGTGATCCGAAAAGCCTTTCGCATGTCGGTGCACGCCGGCCAGGCGCCGGAGTACGAGCGGCGCCACAATCCGATCTGGCGGGAGCTCCAGGACACGCTCGTTCAGCACGGTGTCCGGAGCTATTCAATCTATCTCGACGCCGGCACGAACGATCTCTTCGGCTACGCGGAGGTGGAGAGCGAGACGGCATGGGCGGCTATCGCGAGCACCGATGTGTGCCGCCGGTGGTGGCGGTTCATGCGCGAGATCATGCCCGCCCATCCGGATGACCGGCCGATCTCGCGCGAGCTCCGTGAGGTGTTTCACATCGAAGCGGAGTAAATACAAAGGACACAAAGGATGCAAAGGACACAAAGGGTAAGTCCTGTACAGGTTTGATCCTTTGCGTCCTTTGTATCCTTGGATTACGCGAGCTCGATCGTCAACCGCGTAATCGATGCCGGTGGAAACGTATGAACGATGACGCCATTGCGCGGCGGCGTCACCGGAACATCGACGGCGCGCACAACGTCGGGATGCTCGAACGTGTTGTGGGCATGGATGTCGTCGGCTGAAATCCTGGCCGCGCGCACGCTGGCGGCCGTTGCGCCGCGCAGCGCGACTTCGGCTTCGTGAGGCTCGGCCACGTGGGCGTTGACAACGGTGACGGTCAGGGTGCGTTCTTTGACCGATGCCGATCCGGCCAGCGTCCACATCGAGCCCATTGCGTTGACGCGATCGTAGGAAACCCGCGGCGCGGAGAACACGCTGCGAACCGCCTGGCCGCCTACGTGCGCGCCGTACATCTCGAAGACGTGAAACGTCGGCGTCACCACGAAGCGATCGTCGTGCGCGAGAAAGAGCGAATGCAGGCAGTTCACCAGCTGGGCGACATTGGCCATCGCCACCTTGTCCGCGTGGCGATGAAAGGTATCGAGCGTCAGCGCCGCGAGGGCAGCATCGCGCATCGTTGACTGCTGTCCGAACAGGTGCGAGGGATCCAGCTCAGTACCGGGACGATGCCACGCGCCCCATTCGTCGACCACGAGCTTCACGCGGCGGCGCCGGTCGACCTCGCCCATCACCGCCCAATGACCGGTGATCAACGTGTCCATGCGGTCGGCTTCGTTGAGCAGCTCGTACCACTCGTCGTTCGTGAACGTGACCGCGTGGCCCTTTCCAGCGTTCCAGTCGGTAGTCGCGCCGCGGCTCACGTTCCACGAATAGTGGTGCAGCGCCCAGCCCCACAGGCTGCCGAGGCTCCCTTCCCCCTTCTCCACGAGCGTCGTCAGAAACCGGCGCGTCCACGACAGGTCGCCGCTGTTCGGTCCGGAGCCGATGAAGGACGGCCTTGCGCCGTACTGCGGGACCCAGGCCGTGTAGCGCCGGTATTCGGTGGCATATTCCTCCGCCGTGAAATTGCCGCCGCAGCCCCACGTCTCGTTGCCGACGCCCCAATAGCGGACGCCGAACGGCTCGCGATCACCGCTCTTGGCGCGGAGGTCGGCGAGCGTCGTGCTGCCGGCGGGGCTGTTGCAGAACTCAATCCACTGGTAGAAGTCGCGCGCCGGCAGGCTCCGCATGTTCGCGGCGAGGTAGGGCTCGCCGCCGGCCATCCGGCAGAAGCGGATGAACTCGGCGGTGCCGAACTGGTTGGGATCGAATTTCGCCGGACCGTCGGGCCGGTCGCGCATGTCGTTCGCCCAGAAGTTCGTGCGCCGCGGCCGTGCCTCGCGCGGGCCGACGCCGTCGCGCCAGTCGTAGCTGTCGGCGAAGCAGCCGCCGGGCCAGCGGATCGCGCCGGGCGGCAGCCGCCGCATGTGCTCGACCAGCGCGCGCCGGATGCCGGCGGTGTTGGGAATCCGGGATCCTTCGCCGGCCCAGATGCCGTCGTACACGACGCCGCCCAGATGCTCGACGAAATGTCCGTACAGGTTCGGCGTCACCTGGCCGATCGGTTCGCCGAGCAGCACCTCGATGTGTGCGTCGGCGGCGCGGCTGCTTCGCGGGGCGAGCGCCACAGCGGTCCCGGTCAGCGCGAGTTGGAGGAAATCACGGCGGTTCATGTGCTGTACCTCGTCAACCACGGAGGACGCGGAGGACGCGGAGGTTCATTCCAGTCCTGCGATCCTTCGAGCAGCCTCATCGTGCCGGTCAGCGTCGAGCGACGACGTCAGCTTTGCAAGACCTTGGTCGCCGCCTGGAGAGCACGCCGGATTCTTCCTCATGTCCTCTGCGTCCTCCGTGGTGTCATGCATACGACGACGCCGCCGACGTCCGCCCGGCACGCTCCGCGGTGATCCGTTCGAGGTAGCCGCTCTGGCGGAACGCCTCGAGCGGATCGACCGGTAGCCCCTTTGCCGCGCGCCATTCCGCGATCACCGGGCGCACATCGCTCGAGAACGCGTCGCGAAGCACCGATTCGGCTTCGACCAGGTGACAGCGGCCCTGCGCCGACGCCAGCCTTTCGTACTCGACGAGTGCGGCCTTCGCGTACAGCTCCTGCGCCTGCATCACGGTCTGGATCATTGCCTCGATCTTGCCCTTCAGGTTGTGGCTCTGATCGATCATGTAGGCAATGTCGGCGCGCGCAGCCGACTCCCATTCGAAAAACAGGATCTCGTGAAAGATGCGGAACACCTGATACGGATCGATCGATCCGAGCGTGAGGTCATCGTCGGCGTAGCGCCGGTCGTTGAAGTGAAAGCCGCCGAGCATGCCGTCGGCGAGCAGCCAGGCGACGATCTGCTCGATGTTCTGCGACTGATAATGATGTCCGGTGTCGACCAGCACGCGCGCCCCGGGGCCGGCCGACCGCGCAAATGCGAGCGCCATGCCCCAGTCGGCGACGTCGGTGTGATAGAAGGCCGGCTCGAACGGCTTGTACTCGATCAGCAGCCGCTGTCGTGCGTCGACGTCGGCGTGGAGCGTTCTGAGGTTCTGCTCGAACCACTGTTTGCGGCGCCGGATGTTCGCGGTGCCAGGATAGTTCGATCCGTCGGCGAACCACAGCACGATGTCGCGGCTGTTCAGCCGGCGGGCGATAGCCACGCTGTCGCGCGCGTGCTGCAGCGCCCGCCGGCGGACGCCCTCGTCGGGATTGCCGAACGACCCGAACTTGTAGCACTGATCTTCGAAGAGGTTCGGGTTGATCGAGCCGGGCTGGATGCCGTGCCGCGCTGCCAGCGCTGCGATGTGATCCGCATCTGCGGAGCCGTTGGGGAGATCCCACAGGACGTGCAGCGCCAGCGTGGGACACACGCCCGTGAGCTGGTGCACCTGCTGCGCGTCGGCGAACTTTTCATCGATGGTCAGCGCCGCCGCCGGCTGTAGAAATTTACCGAACCGCGTGCCGGTGTTCGCAAACCCCCACGACGGCAGCTCGATCCGAAAGGAGTCCAGCCTCTGGACGATGCGCTCGGTCTGCGAGGTCTTCATCACGCGGCTCCTTCGTCTAGCCGTATAGCGCAACCACGGAGGACGCAGAGGACGCGGAGGGGGTCAATCCCGAGGATACTCCCTCCTGTCCTCCGCGTCCTCCGTGGTGAGATCTCGGTCACCGAGAAACGCTTCCACCGATTCGGGGACGCTCGCGGCACTCTGCAGCACGATCCAGTACGAGGCCTCGATGGCCCCGTTCGCGGGCAACCAGCGATACGTCGGCGTTTCGAACAGCCGGCCGCGCTCGACCATCGCCCGGCGCGTTTCCGGAAACGGAGACACGCCGAACTCCATGCCGCGCGCGAGGGTGCGGCTGTTCCACGGCGGTCCGGTCCGGCTGTAGTTTTCCTCCCAGATGCCCATCCACGGAAAATCCGCCGCCCGCCAGAGGTAGCCGAACGCGAGGCGCGCCGCGGGTGAGTACGCGATGAAGAACGCCGGCCGACCATCCGTCTCCATCAGATGCGCCGTGTACGCGCTCGATCGCGGCTGGCTCGTGAACACCCGCAGATCGGCGACCTCACCGTCTTTCCGCGGAGCGTCGGGCCACTCGAACAGTGCCCCTGGCTGCAGGTAGTCGGCGGCGCCGAAAGCCGATTCGAACACCTGCGAGCGCGTAGCCGACGCGCGGAACTCGGTCGCGCCTTTCTCCAGAAACGGCGGGCCGAGTGTCACGTGCTCGGTCCAGCCGATGGGCCGATCGACGCCGCACAACGATTCGACCCGTTCGTGAACGTTCACGGCTCGTCCCCGCAGCTCGAGCCGGCGTTCGAACCGGACGCGCGCCAGCGGCAGCAGCGCGTGCATGGCCAGACCGCCGGCATCCGAGTGAGAGATCTCATAAGCGACCACCGGCCCGTCGCCGTGCGCGGTCAAACCCGCCGCGGCCTCGTCTGGCGACGGTCCGCCGAAGATATCGAGGCAGATGTTGTGCCCCATGATTCCTGCGAGCAGGCGCGCGTCGGTTCCGCTCCCGTACGTCCCGCGATGGACGGCCGGGGTCCAGGCCGACGGCTCAAGCGACGGCCATGGCGGCGTCCACAACGGGTTGGTGCCGGTGTGGTGGTCAAACACCTCGGCGATGTGGCCGCCTTCCACCAGCACCGTGACGCGAAGAGCTTCATTCTCAATCGTCGCCGCGCGGCGCCCGCGGTAGGTCGTGTCGACCGCCACGGCGCGTCATTATGCATCAGGGCATGCGGTATCATCCCTGTATGGTGTGTGCTCCACGGATCACGGTCGTCATCATCAGCGCGCTGCTCGCTGCCGTCGTGTCCGCGCAGACAAGCTCGCGGTTTCCTGACGGACCGGGAAAAGCGGCGCTGCTGAAGGTCTGCAGCGACTGTCACGGCCCCGAAGCGGCCGTGGGTCAATTGAAGACGCGCGACGAGTGGAACAAGACGCTGGACGAGATGGCGGCCAATGGCGCTCAGGGGACCGACGAGGAGTGGAACCAGATCCTCGACTATCTGGACAAGAACTTCTCGCTGATCCTTATCAACAAGGCCGACGCCAAACAACTGGCAAACACGCTCGATGTTCCTGAGGCAACGGCCGAGTCGGTCGTGAAGTACCGGGAGGAACACGGCAGTTTTTCGAGCATCGAAGATCTCAAGAGAGTCCCGGGGCTCGATGCGGAAAAGCTCGAGGCGCGCAAGGATCGGTTCGTGTTCTAGCCGTGCTTGCACGGCCTGTCTGTGGCCGGACGTGTCGACGGTGCCGTGCAACCTCGGCTTAGCATCGCAAAATGGCGTCGGGGAGATCGACCGCGGGCAGCCTGCCGCGCCGGTTCGGGCCTGAGACTGCAAAGACCGTTGGTATTCAGCGAATTGCGCCTGATCCGCCGGCCACCCCGCTGTCTTGCCTGGCAAAGTCCGCAGGCGTCTCTGCTTTGCCGCTTGCTGGGCCGGGATCGCCGAAGTATTGTCTCGCCGAAGGAGCCCGTCGACCGATGTCAATCCTACCGCGCAGGACGTGGTTACCGTCGCGCAAGGCTACGGTGGCCCGCCATAGCTGCACCCCCCAGCGCACAGGCCGCGCCGTGGGGACCCCGCGCTTCGGCGAAGGCGGGAGGACAGGACGAACCAGGCGCCTGCAATTCCCCGCACTGATCAAATGGACCGTCCTCGTCGCCTGCCTTCTGGCCGTACCGCTGCGCAGTGCAGACTGGACGACGCACAGTGGGAACAACCAGCGTGACGGCTGGCAGCGCGACGAAACCAGGATTTCGAAAGAGACGCTCCAGAACCTCCAACTGCTGTGGAAAGTCACGCTCGACACGACCCCGCGTTCCGTCTACTCGCTCTTCGGTCCGCTCATCATCGAGCGGGCGATCACCGATCGGGGATTCAAAGAGCTCGCCTTCGTCGCCACGACGACGAACGATCTCGTCGCCATTGATGCCGATCTCGGCCGGGTTTTCTGGAAGACCCGTTTCGCCTGGCAGGCGGACGAGCCCGAAACCGATCAGGCGTCGTTTCTCTGTCCCGGCGGGCTGACCGCGTGGCCCGTTCTGCCGCCGCCTCCAGCCCGGGGCCGCGGTCCGGCGGCCCCACCCCCGGGACCGGCCGCGCAGCGGGGCGTACCGGCGCCGAGGCCGGAGACCGGCCGCGGGACACCGCAGCGCGGCGACAATCCATTTGCGATCCGGCCGATCTTCGTGCTCACCGGCGACGGCAATCTCCATCAGGTCAACATCAACACCGGCGAAGAGATGGTGCCGGCGATGAAGTTCCTCCCGCCCAACGGCAAGCCATATAGCCTGGCCTACCATAACAACGTCATCTACACGATTACCGGTCAGGGGTGCGGTGGAAACCCGAACAGTGTCTACTCGCTCGACCTGAACGATCCCGCGAAAACCGTGCGCTACTGGCGCTCCGGCAGCGGCGGTCTGTGGGGCATCGCGGGTCCGGCGATCGGTGCCGACGGGACGGTGTACGCGGAGACAGGTGACGGCCAGTACGATCCGGAGCGGCATCGCTACGCCAACTCGATCGTCGCGCTGACGGAAAAGGACCTGAAGCTGAAAGACTGGTACGCGCCGTCGAACGCGGAATGGCTGTGGAAGCGCGACCTCGACATGAACGTCACGCCGGTGATTTTTCCATACCAGGGGCGTGAGCTGCTCGTCGGCTCGGGCAAAGAAGGGCGCCTGTTCCTGCTCGACACGCAGTCGCTCGGCGGACCCGACCATCGGACGCCGCTGTTCCGATCCGAGCTGATCTCGAACGAGGCTATCGATTTTGCCGGCGCCGGCACGTGGGGCAGCCTCGCGAGCTGGGAAGACGCGCAGGGCACGCGCTGGGTCCTGGCGCCGGTGTGGGGACCCAGGCATTCGGCGTTCACGTTCCCGATCACGAACGGCGAAGCGAACGTCGGCAGCATTGCGGCGTTCAAGGTCGAAGAGCGGAACGGCCGCCCCGCGCTCACGCCCGTCTGGATCTCGCGCAACATGATCACGCCGGCGCCGCCGGCCATCGTGAACGGGATCGTGTTCGCGCTTTCGACCGGCGAGTGGGTGCGTCAGGCGAACGACCGGGAGGGCGGACTGTACCAGGCCGACGCGCGCGCGCAGAAGTCGGCGAACGCCGTGCTGTATGCGCTCGATGCCGCGACCGGCAAGGAGCTGTGGTCGAGCGGGAACCAGGTGACGTCGTTCACGCACTTCGCGGCGTTGTCGATCGCCAACGGCCGCGTCTACTTCACCACCTACGACAACACGCTTTATTGCTTCGGCATCCCGATGGAGCATTGACTTGACGGTTGCAACCATCGATCGACGCACAGTTCAGGACGCGATTGACGCCGGCGCGGGAATCCTGCGCCTCGAACCGGCATGGGTGCCGCGGACCTTCATGGTCCCCGGGCGGCGGCTCCGGCTGCATCCCGACGATGTGTACGCGCTCGGCGGCCACCGCGGCGGCATCAATGAACGCTGGTTCTCCTCGACCACCAACGCGGATAACGGCCCGGGGACACCGGCCGACGAAGGCCTCAGCTACGTACGGGCCGACGGCCGCCGCTTTCTGCTGAAGGAAGCTGTCGAGGCTGCCGGCGACCTGCTCATTGGCGCGGCGACGATGGCGCGCGAGGGTGGATGGAATCTGCTCTGCAAGTTCTTCGACAATCTCGGACCGATTCCTCATCACATGCACCAGAGCGAGGAACAGGCACAGATTCTCGGCCGGCGCGGCAAGCCCGAGGCGTACTACTTCCCGCCGCAGTACAACCAGGTGTTCAACAACTTCCCGTACACGTTCATGGGTCTCGAGCCCGGCACCACCAGGGCCGAGGTGCGCCGGTGCCTCGAGAACTGGGGCAAGGGCGACAACGGCATCCTCAACCTCTCGCGGGCGTTCCGGCTCGAGCCCGGGACCGGCTGGCAGATCAATCCACGCATCCTGCACGCGCCGGGATCGCTCGTCACCTACGAGCCGCAGGTGAACAGCGACGTGTTCGCGATGTTTCAATCCGAGGTCGACGGGCGCATCGTGTCGTGGGACCTGATGATCAAGGACGTGCCGAAAGCGTACCATCACGACCTCGATTACCTGGTGGACATGCTCGATTGGGACGCCAACGTCAACCCGGAGTTCGCGAAATCGAACCGCGTGTTTCCGTGTCCGGTGCGGCCGTTCGTTGAGGGCGAGCCGGACGGGTACCGCGAGCAGTGGGTGTGTTACGGCACCGGATACTACTCGGCGAAGGAGCTCACGGTGCTGCCGAAGCGGTCGGTCGTGATCAAAGATGCCGCCGCCTACGGTCTCATCGTCGTCCAGGGGCACGGCACGTTCGGAAAGCTCCCGGTGTCGGCGCCGGCGATGATTCGATACGGACAAATCACCGAGGACGAGCTGTTCGTGACCGAGGGTGCAGCGCGGGCGGGCGTGCGGATCGAAAACAGGAGTGATGCCGACGCGCTCGTGATGTTGAAGCATTTCGGGCCGGGCAATCCCGATGCGGAGCCGTTGCGGCAACGAAGCTCACGGAAAGAACGGTAACAGAGCAGAGAGGACGGTACAGAGGAGACGGAGCACACGAGCAGAGGAGACGGAGGCAACAGCGAACAGAGGAGACGGAAACAACGGTAAACCACAGAGGAACGGAGAAGCAGAGACGAGCAGAGAAGATTATAAAGACTAACGTAAAGACTAAAGACGAAAGACTAATTTAAATGTCTTCTCCGTTCCTCCTCCGTTCCTCTGCTCCTCTGTGTTTTACCGTTTCCTCCGTGACCTCCGTTTCCGTTTCCTCCGTAACCTCCGCTTCCGTTCCCTCCGTTCCCTCGGTGCTCGGAGGAATCCATGAAGCACACATACCCGAAAATCCATAACGCCATGTGGCCCGGACTGGTCGGGAAGGGAAGCCCGGGCGCCGAGCCTGCGATTGACCTCGACACGATGCTCGATCTCACCGCGAACGCCTCCGTCGATGGCGCGAGGTTCGACGGTGTGGACCTGTTTTTGTGCGATCCGCACGTGAGCATCGACGCGACCGATGCCGATCTGAAACGCCTGGCCGATAAACTCGCGTCGCGGAAGTTCGTCGTCGGGTCGCTGGTCGCGCCGGTCTGGCCGCCGACCGGCGGCGGGTCGGCAATAGGCGGCGACGAGGAGCGGAGCCGATTCCTGACCCAGGTGCGCAAGGCCTGCGCCATCGGCAGAAAGCTCCGCGATCTCGGCGTTCGCAAATATGGCGTCGTCCGCATCGATTCCGCCGCGAGTCCGAGCGACTGGGCCAAGGATCCCGAGGGCAACACGAAACGGATTGCCGACACGTTCCGGCAGGCGTGCGACATCGCCGACGGCTACGGCGAGCGGCTCGCCGCCGAAGGCGAGATCTGCTGGGGCGGCATGCACAGCTGGAAGCGGATGGTGCACCTGCTCGAACTGGTGAACCGTCCGAAAACGCTCGGGTTTCAGGCCGACATGGCGCACACGCTGCTGTTCACGATGGGGTACAACGCGCCGGAGGATCGCCTCCTGCCTGAGAACTACGACTGGAAAGACAAGGGGAAACTGGATGAAGCGCTGCGAGTGGTGACGAAGGCGCTCCGGCCGTGGACGATCGATTTTCACGTCGCTCAGAACGATGCCAGCGTGTTCGGCTCGGGCACGCATGACAAGACGGGCCGTCACTGTCTGCCGACGGATCCCAACGGCAAGCTGGACGTCGTGCGGCACGCCGGGCTCTGGATGCGCGACGAACGCGGGCAGCTGACGAGAGCGTTCGAGCACATCTGCTGGGACGGCTGCATGTTTCCGAACGAGACGATGATGCAGGCCAGGACGTGGAACGACGTGCTTGCCCTGCTGATCAATGTACGGAGCGCGCACGGCTGGGACGCGCCGGTCCCGGCGGCGGTGTGAAATGTTAACAAGGACACAAAGGAAACAAAGGACACAAAGGCAAAATCCTGTGCAGGGCCGATCCTTTGTGTCCTTTGTACCCTTTGTGTCCTTCGTATCAATTCAGCTGCGGTGATGTCATGACCAAGAAGAAGCTCAATATCGGGCTCGTCGGCTATGGCTTCATGGGCCGCACGCATTCGAACGCGTTCCTGCAGGCGCCGCGCTTTTTCGACGTCCCGTACGAGCCGGTCCTGAAGGCCGTCTGCGCGCGCAACGCCGATCGCGTGAAAGCCTTCGCGTCCACCTGGGGCTACGAATCGATTGAGACCGACTGGCGGGCGCTCGTCGATCGGAAAGACATCGACCTGATCGACATTGCCAGCCCGAACGACACGCATCTGGAAATCGCCGTCGCGGCGGCGCGGGCCGGCAAGATGGTCACGTGCGAAAAGCCGCTGGGACGCACGGCCGCCGAGGCCGAAAAGATGGTCGCCGCCGTCGAGTCGGCACGCGTGCCGAATTCGGTCTGGTACAACTACCGGCGCGTTCCGGCGGTCACGCTGCTGAAGCAGCTGGTCGATGCCGGCAGACTCGGCCGTATCTTCCATTACCGCGCCCAGTTCCTGCAGGACTGGACAATCTCGAGAGACCTGCCCCAGGGCGGCGAAGGGTTGTGGCGCCTCGACGTCGCGGTCGCCGGCAGCGGCGTGACCGGCGATCTGCTTGCTCACTGCATCGACACGGCGCTCTGGTTGAACGGCGCAATCAGCGACGTCACGGCGATGACCGAAACGTTCATCAAGGAACGCAAGCACACGCTCACGGGCCGCGTCGAACCGGTCGGCATCGACGACGCCAGCGCGTTCCTGGCGCGGTTCCAGAATGGATCGCTCGCGCTGTTCGAAGCGACCCGGTACGCGCGCGGCCACAAGGCGCTGTACACGCTCGAAATCAACGGCGAGCACGCGTCCGCCCGATGGGACCTGCACGACCTGCATCGCCTGCAGTGGTTCGACCACCGCGACGACGGACAGCTGCGCGGCTGGCGAAGCATTCACATCACCGATGGTGATCATCCCTACATGAAGCACTGGTGGGTGCCCGGCCTCCAGATCGGCTACGAGCATACGTTCATCCACCAGTTCGCCGATTTTCTCGATGCCGCGGCCCAGGGCCGGAGTCCGGCACCGACGTTCCGCGACGGCCTCGCCACGGATTACGTGACCGACGCCGTGTTGAGATCCGCCCAGAGCGGCCGCTGGGAGAGTGTTGCTGTCCGGCAGCAGGCGGGTGCCGTATGAAGAAGGTTGTCGTCGCTGTCCTGGCCGCTCTGTTGACCTCGGCTTCGGCGCAGCCGCCGACGCCGCCCGGCGGGCAGAGGGGCGGCGGCCGCGGCGGACGGGGCGACGGGCCGCGTGGCGCCGACCCGCTCGTCGTGGACGATCACGCCGGGTTCGAATCGATCTTCGATGGGACGACCCTGAAAGGGTGGGACGGCGATCCGTCGCTCTGGCGGGTCGAGAACGGCGCCCTCGTCGGGCAGAGCACCGAGCAGAGTCCGCTCAAGGAGAATACCTTCCTGATCTGGCGCGGCGGCGAGCCGGCCGATTTCGAGTTGAAGGTCCAATTCCGGATGAATTCGACCAACAGCGGCATCCAGTTCCGCAGCGTGCAGCTGCCGCCGGGCGGCGATGTCGGCAAGTGGGTGATGAAGGGGTATCAGGCGGATATCGATTTCGCGAACCAGTACACCGGCCAGATCTACGAAGAACGCGGGCGCGGATTCCTCGCCATGCGCGGCCAGGCAGTCTACGTGCCCGACGGCGGCCGTCCCAGGGTTGTCGGCAACCTGCAGCAGAGCGCCGACGAGCTGAAAGCCATCATCAAGACCAACGACTGGAACCAGGTGCACCTCATCGTGCGCGGCAACATGATTATCCAGATTGTGAACGGCGCGGTCACGAGCATCGTGATCGACGACGATACGAAGAACCGCGCGCTCGGCGGCCTCCTCGGCTTTCAGATGCACCAAGGCGCGCCGATGAAGCTGGAGCTCCGCAACATCTGGCTCAAAAAGCTTTGAGCGAATCGTACCTCGCGTTCGACCTCGGCGCCGAAAGCGGACGCGCGATCCTCGGCCGGCTGCACGCGGGGGTGCTGGACATCCGCGAGATCCGGCGCTTTCCGAACCAGCCGGTGCGGCAGCGCGGTTCGCTGTACTGGGACGTGCTGCGCCTCTGGCACGAGATGGGACAGGCGCTCGAACGCGGCGCCGAAACGCGGCCGGCCAGCGTGGGCGTCGACGGTTGGGGCGTCGATTACGCCTTCATCGGCGAGCGCGGGAACCTTCTCGAGAATCCGCATCACTACCGCGACGTCCGCACCGAAGGCATGATGGACGCGGTGTTCGAGCGTGTGAGCCGCGACGAGATCTACGCGGTCACCGGCATTCAGTTCCTGCAGATCAATACGTTGTTCCAGTTCTTTGCCGCGTGCCGGCTGACGCCGCGCGTCGTTGATGCGGCGCAGGTGCTGCTGACGATCCCCGACCTTCTGAATTACTGGCTGAGCGGCCGCCTATGCTCCGAGTACACCGTGGCGACGACGACGCAGTTCCTCGACGCGCGGGCGCGGACCTGGGCGACGCGTCTGCTCGCCGACATCGGTCTGCCGACCCGGGTGCTGGCGGAAATCGTGCAGCCGGGCACGGTGATTGGTCAAATACAGCCTGAAGCCTCATCTGCGCTCGCCGGCACCCCCGTCGTGGCGCCCGCCTGCCACGACACCGGATCGGCCGTCGCATCGGTGCCGGCGGGTGGGTCGACGGCGTTTATCAGCTCCGGCACCTGGTCGCTGCTCGGGACTGAACTCGATGCGCCCGTCATGACCGCGAAAGCGCGCGACTTGAATTTCACCAACGAAGGCGGTGTGTGCGGCACGATCCGGCTGCTGAAGAATATCGGCGGCCTGTGGCTCCTGCAGGCCTGCCGCCGATCGTGGGCCGCTGCCGCAGGACACTCAATCGACGCGCTCGATTACGACACCCTGCTCTCGGAGGCGGCCGACGACGGGCTGTCGTTTCGGTCCCTCATCGATCCGGACCACCCCACGTTTCTCAATCCTTCGGACATGCCCGCGGCCATCGCGCAGTACTGCCGCCAGACAGCGCAGCCCGAACCGTCACGACCGGCCGCGTACGTGCGGACGATCCTCGAGAGCCTCGCGCTGAAGTATCGCCTCGTGCTCGAGTCGCTGGAAGAGCTGACCGGCCGGCGCATCGAACAGATCCGGATCGTGGGCGGCGGCTCGCACAACCAGCTGCTGAATCGCTTCACTGCAGACGCGACCGGGCGAACCGTGCTGGCCGGTCCGGTCGAAGC
This sequence comes from Acidobacteriota bacterium, assembly GCA_046726355.1. Lineage (GTDB taxonomy): Bacteria > Acidobacteriota > Vicinamibacteria > Vicinamibacterales > CAVVIG01 > QHWF01. The sequence continues at coordinate 41,196 of JBKPAI010000074.1, forward strand.
CACCGCCCTCGGCAACATCGGCATGCAGATGCTGGCGACCGGCGCCGTCGGCACTCTCGCCGAGGCGCGAGCGGTCATCGATCGATCGTTTCCGGTCGAGCGGTTCGAGCCGTTGCAGACCGATCGGTGGGAGGCGCCGTACCCGCGCTTTCAGCAGTACGTTGCCCGGCCCGGGGCCGGCGCGTCGGATCACGAACCCGTGAAGACTCGGCGTCAATGATCCGGCTGGTTACCACTCAGAACGCGAATCCGGTGGCCACAACCGCTAGGACCACCAGGAGTGCGGAGATCAGCGGATCGCCGCCAAAAATATAGAGATGGAAGGCCAGAAAGACCGCCGCAATCACGACTGCGACGGCAGTCAGCCGCCGCAGAGCCGTGCCGGCTCGACGTGTGGCAGTAGACATCCGGACGTGAACACCTCCTACCAGTTCTTCAACCTCATGTTCCTGTACTCGACCTTCATCGGCGGGCCGACGTGCACCTGCACTCCGATCAGCCCGTCATCCGGCCGGTTGGCGGCATCGTCGTCGACGACCATGGTCATCACGCGATTGTTGATGATGTGGGTGAGCACAGTGCCGCGAGCGATCAGGTGGACGGCGTTCCAGTCGTCGGTGACGATGTGGGCCAGCTCGGCCGCGTCGCCGATCGTCGACACGAGGATGGGCGGGCGTCCGCCGACGACATGCGTCATCTGTCCGCGGACGGCCAGGAACAGACGTCCCTTTTCTTCGTAGTTGTTGCCGGGATATCGCTTCCCGCCGTCGAGGTCGCATTGGTAGCCGCGCATGGCGAAGCGGTTGTCCGGGGTCACGGCATCCGCGACAATCGAGCTACGGTAGTTGATCCCGCTGTTGCCGTCGGCCGTGATCCGATATTCGAGCTTCAACTCGAAATCCCGCGGCCTGCCGCCGCGCCAGATGATGAACGTGTTGCTCTTGATCACGGTCGCCGGTGTGATTTCACCAATCAGCGCCCCGTTCTCGACGCGCCAGTAGGTTGGGTTGCCTTCCCAGCCCGCGAGCGTCTTCCCGTCGAAGATGCGCCGGAATCCGGGCTCATCGCCGGCGAGGGGTTCGGGCCGATCGCTCTGCTTCGGAACGTATGTCGAGGGTTGCAGCCCCTGGCCGGCGAGCGCGCCGACGACCCCGCACGCGAGAACGGCTCCAAGCATCGACCTCATTTCAAGCTCCTTATGAAGACTGCGGAGGAAGTGATAAAACAGCACTCTGAAGACTCCGGGCTTTCGGCAATGGGCTTTGGGCTCTGGGCGTGAGTCGGCCTGAAGAGCCTGGAGCCGTGAGCCTCTGAGCCCAGGTCCACCCCGCCGTCTTGGGATGTACTGTGCCCGAAATGATGACAATCGAGACCAAGTTTCTCCAGAATCTCTGGAACGACGCCGAGGCAGCCGCTCTGGCCGCGCAGCCGGTCGAGGTGCTGTGCTACCGCTCCAACCTGCTGGGCGCCGATCTGCGCATCACGAATTTCGGCGGCGGCAACACCAGCTCGAAGATCGAGCTGCCTGATCCCCTCACGGGATCCCCGCCCGTGTACTCGCGGTGAAGGGCAGCGGCGGCGACCTGCGATCCATCACCGTTTCCGGCTTCGCTCTCCTGTATCTCGACAAGCTCGAAGCGCTCATCGCGCGCTACCGGGGCGAGCCGCACGAAGACGAGATGGTGGGTTTCTACCCGCTGTGCGCATTCGGAGAGAACCGCGTCGCGGCGTCGATCGACACGCCGCTGCATGCGTTTTTGCCGTTCGATCACGTCGATCATCTCCATCCCGACTGGGCGATCGCGCTGGCCGCCAGCGCGAACGGCCGCGAAAAGCTCGATGAATTCAACCGGCGCTACGGCCGCCGGATCGTGTGGCTGCCGTGGCAACGGCCCGGGTTCGAGCTGGGGCTGATGCTGCGGAAGGCGGTCGCGGATCACCCGGGATGCGACGGCATCCTGCTCGGCAGCCATGGTCTCTTCACATGGGGAGACAGCCAGCGCGACTGCTATTTGAACAGCATCAAGACGATCGATCAGATGGGGGAGTTCGTCGACGTCCACGTGCACGCCCGCGGCGGCTCGCGTTTCGGCGGCGCCACGATCTCAGCGACGGTCGACCGCGACGCAGTCGCGGCCGAAATTCTTCCCGCCTTGCGCGGAGCCATCTCGGCGGATCGCCGCGCGATCGCGCATTTCGAACGCTCCGACGAAGCGCTCGCGTTCGCCAACAGCGTGTGGGCGGAGGCCTTGTGCCGGCTCGGCACGAGCTGTCCCGATCACTTTCTGCGCACGCGCATCTCGCCGATGTTCGTCTCCTGGGATCCGGCGCGTGAGGATGTGCCGGCACTCCAGCAGCGTATCCGCGTGCAGCTTGCGAGCTACCGCGAGGCGTACACCGCCTATTACAGGGCCCACGCGCAGCCGGACTCGCCGCGGCTGCGCGGCTCCAATCCGTCGGTCGTCGTGGTTCCGGCGCTCGGCGTATTCGGGTTCGGCAAGGACAAGCGCGAAGCGCGGATTACGACTGAATTTTTCGTCAACGCGATCCACGTGATGGCCGGCGCCACCGCGCTCGAAGGGGATGGCGGCCCGCCGCCCGTGCTGCCGCAGGCGCGGCGGCCGGAGCAGGCGGGAGACTTCACGAGCTTCCACAATTACGTGGCGCTGCCCCGGTCGGAGGCCTTCCGCATCGAGTACTGGGCGCTCGAGGAGGCGAAGCTGCAGCGCCTGCCGCCCGAGCGCGAGCTCAGCCGGAGGGTGGCGCTGGTCGTCGGAGGCGGCAGCGGCATCGGCCGCGAGGTGGCGCTGGAGATCGCCCGACGCGGCGGACACGTGATCGTCGCCGATCAGAACCAGCCGGCGGCGCAGGCGACATGGGAGGATGCGCGGACGCTTTCGTCGCCCGAGATCGGACTGGCGATCGAGCTGGATCTGTCGGCCAGAGCCAGTATCGCGGCCGCCTTTCGCGCCGCCGTTCTCGAGTTCGGCGGCGTCGACATCATCGTCAACACGGCGGCCGTGTATCCGACGCCTGAGGCCGGCGCGGGCGCGGCGAACTCGGTCTGGGGCCGCACGCTGCAGGTCAACGTGACGGGCAACTACGAGCTGGCCGACCTGGCGCGGCGGGTGCTCACCGCGCAGAACCTGCCGGCGTCAATCGTGCTGACCAGTTCTGCCAACGCCGTCGTGCCGAAGGCCGGCAGCGAACCCTACGATGTCAGCAAGGCCGCGATCAACCACCTGATTCGCGAACTGGCGATTGCGCTGGGCCCGCTCGTGCGCGTCAACGGCATCGCGCCGGCCACCGTCGTCGCCGGCTCGTCGATGTTTCCGCGCGACCGGGTGATCGGCTCGCTCAAAAAGTACAATATCGCCTTTCAGGAAGACGAGACGACCGAGGTGCTGCGCGCGAAACTGGCGGAGTTCTATGCCCGCCGCACCATCACACAGCAGCCGATTCTGCCGGAGGACTGCGCGCGCGCGATTTGCTGGTTGGCGGGCGACCAGAGCGCGAAGACGACCGGGCACATCATCCCGGTGGATGGGGGGTTGGCCGAGGCGTTCTTGCGTTAGCAACTCGGATGGGCTCCTGGCGGCAGATCTGAAGCTTACGCGATCCATCGCGTTGGATGACATGTCTCGCACTGGCAAACGCGGCCGCTGCACCCGATTTACTTTGACCCGCCCGCCGGACAATCCTAGAAGCTGTTCTCGAGCCGTCGTGTCTGCGTGCGCTGAAAGGGAGGATCCGCTATGTCCCGCAGGCTGGTCAGCCTGACAACTGTCGCACTGCTTTCGTACTGCGCCGGCGCCCATGCCCAGGAGTCGGCGTCTGCCGGGATTGCCGGCCAGGTGCTCGATTCGACGCATGCGGCCCTTCCTGGCGCCACCGTGACGGTGATCAACGCGGGCACGAATGCCCAGCGCACCGCGGTCAGCGACGAGGAGGGTCGATTCATCGTGCCGAACCTTCCACCCGCGACCTACATCATCCGCATCGAGCTGGCGGGATTCAACACCGTCGAAATCAAGGATTTCATTCTGCGGAACGGAGAGATTGCCAAGCCGGCCCTGACGATGTCGCTGGCGAACGTGGCCGAGAACGTCACGGTCCAGGGGGTGTCGCCGCTGCTGCAGGTCGCGAACGCGTCGGTCACGCAAACCATCACGCAGAAGCAGATCGAAGACCTGCCGGTCGCCGGCAGGACCCTGCTGTCGTTCGCGGCGTTGTCGGCCGGCGTCACGCCGCAGTCGTTCACGCGCGGCACGCAGTTCGGCGCCGCCGGCAGCAGCCGCAGCCTCTATGTGACCGTCGAAGGCGGACGCGACAGCTCGACCAACTACGCGATTGACGGCGTGTACGTGCGATCGCTGCGCTTCAACAACCTGTCGTTGACCCCGCCGCTCGACGCCGTGCAGGAAGTCAACGTGCTGCGGAACTCGTTCACGACGGAGTACGGGCAGGGGCAGGCGGTCGTGTCGATTGTGACCAAGTCCGGCACGAACAGCTTCTCCGGCTCCGGCTACGGCTATTTCCGCAACACGGACCTCGAGGCCGAGAACTACTTCGGACAGAAGCCCGGCGACCGCAAGCAGGCGGGATTTACGCTCGGCGGTCCGGCCATCAAGAACAAGGTCTTTGTGTTCGGGGCCTATGAGGGGCTGCGGACGAAACAGGCAAAATCGTTGTTCGCCAGCGTGCCGCCTCCGGCATTGGTCGCCGGCAACTTCTCGAGCCTGTCGGCGGCCATCACCGATCCGCTCACCGGCCAGCCGTTCCCGGGCAACATCATCCCCTCGAGCCGCTTCTCGAACTTCGCCAGAGTGCTGGCGCCGACCATTCCCGCACCGAACAACACCGGCGTCAACAATTACCTCGCGATTCGCGATTTCACCGACGACGCGGATACCGCGACCGGACGGGGCGATCAAGTGCTGTCGGCAAAGCACAACCTGTTCGAGCGGTTCATGTATTACAAGGGATCGCAGCTGAACCCTGGCGCCTTCACCTACACCGACTTTCCGCAGAAGGGCAGGAACCTCGCGGTCGGCGAAACCTGGGTCATCTCGCAGCGCATCGTCAACGAGATCCGCGTCGGTTATAACTACGCGTATCACCTGAACGCCCCGGTCAGCCTCGACGGGCGCAACTGGGTCGCTGACATCGGACTGAAGAACCTGGCGGGCGCCACCGATCCGCTCGACTACGGCCGTCCGGGATTCACAATCAGCGGCTTCAGCGGCAACGGCGAGGGCGGCATCACGCAGGGCGCGACCGAAAACATGATCAGCGTGTCCAATGCCACGAGTTGGGTCAAAGGGAGCCATAACCTGCGCTTCGGGCTGCAGGCGCAATACCGCATCTTCGAACATCTAACCGAGGTGCCGCCGCGGGGCGGGTTCACCTTCAACGGCCAGTTCACCGGCAATCCGATCGCCGATTTTCTGCTCGGCTATTGCTCGACGTGTACCGGAGCGTTCGGCAGCTCGCGGTCGACCTATCATTCGCCGACGCTCGCGCCGTTCATCGACGACAACTGGCAGATCTCGAGGAGCCTGACGCTGCAGATGGGGCTGCGCTGGGAATATCTCGCGCCCTGGCACGAGATCAACGATCTCGAAGGATCCTTCGACGCGGGGACCGGCAAAATCGCGTTTCACAAGGTCCCCTCGAACCTGCCCGCCCAGCTTGTTCCGCTCGTCATCGACCAGGACAACTTCTTTCCTGCAGGGATCCTGCGAAAGGATCTCAACAACTGGGGCCCACGGGTCGGTCTCGCCTACAACGCGACCGAGAAAATGGTGGTACGCACCGGATTCGGCGTCTATTACGACAACCTGAACCTGAACGAGCTGCAGTTCTCGCGTCTCGTGCCGCCGATGTACGGTCAATACTCGCTGCAGCCCACACGGACCGATCTGAGCTTGAACGCCGACACCCTGTTCCCGTCGCTCAACAACATCCCGCAGTTCCCGGCGCCGTTCTCGATGGATCCGGACAACCGATCGGCGTACACCGTGCAGTGGAACGGCAACGTCCAGCGTTCGCTGGGCAATCAGTATCTCTTCGAGGTTGCCTACACCGGCAGCCGCAGCTACAACGAACACAAGCGCTACAACATCAACCAGGCGACGCCGGGAACGACGCCGATCGCGACGCGAGTCCCCTACCCCGCCTTCCAGTCCGCGATTCTGTATTCATCCGACGCGGGATGGGCTCATTTCAACGGCGTGTCGTTCCGCCTCGAGAAGCGCTACGCGGACGGCCTGTTCTTTCTCGGCAACTACCAGATCTCGAAGAGCATCGACAACGGTTCCGGCGAGATCGAAGCGAACGACACGGCCTACGCGTGGGACCTGAATGCCGACGAGGGCTATGCGCGGTACGACCAGCGGCACCGCGCCGCGATCAGCTTCGGATACGAGCTGCCGTTCGGTCCGGGCAAGCCGCTGCTGTCGAGCGGCGGGCCGGTCGCGTACGTGTTCGGCGGCTGGCAGGTGCAGGGGATCATTCGCGTCGGCAGCGGGTTTCCGTTGAGCGTCACTTCGACGAACGTGTGCCAGTGCGGCAATTACGTGCCCCAGCGTGTGAACCTGGTGTCGCCGGGCAACTTCGGGATTCTCGACAATCCGTCGCCGAACCAATGGTTCGACCAGACGGCGTATTCAGCTCCCGCCCCCGGCACGCAGGGTAACGCAGGGCGCAACACGATTCGCGGACCGGGGACCCAGCAGGTGAATTTTTCGGTCAGCAAACGGTTCCCGGTCAGTCATGCGCGAGTCGAATTCCGCGGTGAGATCTTCAATCTGTTGAACCACAACAACTTCGGCAACCCCGACGCCAACATTTCGAACTCGACGGTCGGCACGATCACGACGGCCGACGACGGACGGAGCATGCAGCTTGGACTGCGCGTGGCCTGGTAAGGGGGGTCTGACGTGCAAGGTGCTGGGAGTCTGACGCTGTAAGGTGCTGGGAGTCTGACGCTGCAAGGTGCTGGGAGTCTGACGCTGCAAGGTGCTGGGAGTCTGACGCTGCAAGGTGCTGGGAGTCTGACGCTGCAAGGTGCTGGGAGTCTGACGCTGCAAGGTGCTGGGAGTCTGACGCTGCAAGGTGCTGGGAG
>JBKPAI010000075.1:0-33544 GCA_046726355.1 Acidobacteriota bacterium
ACAGGCCCTCAGTGCCTTTCAGCGATAGAGGCCCAGCCCGATGCAGCGAAAGGCCCCAGCACCTTGCAGCGATAGAGGCCCAGCACGATGCAGCGACAGGCCCCCAGCACCTTGCAGCGACAGGCCCCCAGCACCTTGCAGCGACAGGCCCCCAGCACCTTGCAGCGATAGAGGCCCAGCACGATGCAGCGACAGGCCCCAGCACCTTGCAGCGATAGAAGCCCAGCACCTTGCAGCGACAGGCCCCCAGCACCTTGCAGCGATAGAAGCCCAGCACGATGCAGCGACAGGCCCCCAGCACCTTTCAGCGATAGAGGCCCAGCACGATGCAGCGACAGGCCCCCAGCACCTTACAGCGATAGCCCCCGCTAAAGGACCGGGATTGCCGTGCGGCGTCTGATTGCGCCGCGCCGCCTCAGCGTTATGACGTTTTTGACCAACATCACGACGCCGGTTCCAACCGCTGCCATCGCTCCGAGCCGCTTGAGCGGTTCAGGGCCTAACCGCGTCCGCGGATCGAGCCTGGCGGCCAGATGGTCGACCTTGCGATTGAGTGAGGCGCGCGTCCTGGTGATTTGAGACCGTATCTCGTCCGAGCTGCGATTCATCAGTGCTCTCCTGGAACAGTGCCAAGTCCGCCGGCCGAAGGGCTGGTGACCGCTTTTCGAGCCCTGCAATCCGGGATCCTGCCGCGGGCAGTGCCAGGATTCTGGAGAAAATCGCGTCTGTCCGCCCATGAGCTCGGCATGCTATGCTCAGCCCATTCACGGCGGCGCGGCGCCGCCGTATCTCCATGGCCCGGCATGGCGCCGGAGGGTTCACATGCATGCGATCCAGTCATCCTCCGCTCAGGCGCGCACGAATGCTGCCCGCGCCTTCCTCGATTGTTTCTCTCCGGATACTGAGCTCCTCATCATCGGCGCCACCCGCGGCGCCGCCGACGATTTTGCGCGCGGCATGGCACGCGATCGGGCGACCTTCGGCGTGCACCGGTTCGGCCTGACCGAGCTCGCGGCGCGCGCCGCACTGCTGCGAATCAGCGAGACCGGTCAGGTCGCAGGCACCTCCGCAAACGCGGAAGCCATGGCGGCGCGAGCCGCATTCGACGCGCTCCATGGCGGGGAGCTCGCGTACTTCGCCGCTGTCGCAGGGATGCCCGGCTTTCCCCTGGCGCTCGCCCGGACGCTGCACGAACTGCGCCTTGCCGGCGTCGGTTCGCGATTGCTGGCCGAGGTCCAGGCCGCGTCCGCCGCTTCGCTGCCAACGCACCGGGATTCTCTGACGGATCTCGCGCGCCTGCTGGAACGGATCGACGTCCAGCTCAGATCTGCCGGTGTCGCGGACCGCGCCGCGCTGTTCGACGTGGCCGTTGCGGCGTGGCCGCACGTCCGCTGGGCGGGCTATCCGGTGCTCATGCTCGACGTGCCGCTCGCCGCCGCGGCAGAACGCCGCTTTGCGCTCTCGGTGTGCAGGCGTGCCGAAGCGGCGCTGGCAACCATCGCCGCCGGCGACGAGGCGACGGTCCGTGCGTTCACCGATGCCGGCGTCAGGATCGACGTACTCGATGACGATGCGGCGGCCGCCGGCGACCTCGGCCGGCTGCGACGCCATATCTTCACACCCGAACCGCCTCCCGAGCGCCCGCGGGCCGGCGACGTTCAATTCTTTTCCGCGCCGGGCGAGGCGCGCGAGGCTCTCGAAATCGCGCGCCAGGCGCTGGACGAGGCGGCGGCGGGTGTTCGTTTCGACGAGATGGCCGTATGCCTGCGCACGCCGGGACAGTATCTCGGCCTGCTCGAACATGCCTTCGAACGCGCCGGCATCCCCGCGTATTTCGAACGCGGCACCCGGCGTCCGGACCCGTCCGGGCGCGCGTTCGTCGCGCTGCTGTCGTGCGCGTGCGAAAAGCTGTCGGCGAAACGGTTCGACGAGTACCTGTCGCTCGGCGAAGTGCCGGCTCTCGTTCCTCGACCTGTCGCGACGCCGGCGATACCCGAGGATGAGATTTACGCGCGGTTCGATCAGCCGCATCGCAACGATGACCCTGGTGACGCGCCGGTGCTCGCGGACAGCGAAGACGAGGCCATTGTCGCTGGTGCGCTTCGAGCGCCGTGGAAATGGGAACAGTTGATCGTCGAGTCGGCCGTCATTGGCGGCAGCGATCGCGCGCAGGGCCGACAGCGCTGGCGGCGGCGCCTCGACGGTCTGGCGGCCGAATACCGCCTGCGGATGACGGAGCTTCAGCGTGAAGAGGCGGAATCGCCCCGGCTCAACGCTCTGGCGCGCGACGAGCGGAACCTGCGCCACCTGCGCGAGTTTGCGCTTCCCATCATCGACATGCTCGGCGGCTGGCCGGTCGAAGCCACGTGGGGTGACTGGCTCGATCGCTTCGCGGAGCTCGCGCCGCGCGTGCTTCGGCGGCCGGGACGGGTCCTCCGAGTGCTCGCCGATCTGCGACCGATGGCGTCGATTGGACCGGTCCCGCTCGAAGAGGTACGCGACCTGCTTCAGACGCGGCTGCTGACACTCGACCGCGACGCACCTGACAGCCGCTACGGCCGCCTGTTCGTCGGGACGCCGCACCAGCTTCGCGGCCGCGCTTTCAAGGTCGTTTTCGTGCCCGGTCTCGCCGAGCGCGTCTTTCCGCAACGGGTGAGAGAGGACCCGCTGCTGCCGGACACCGCCCGGCGCGTGGCCGGCGCCGGCCTGGTGACGCGGCCCGATCGCACAGCGGCGGAGCGGCTGCTGCTGCGGCTGGCCATCGGCGCCGCCACCGAGCGGCTCTATCTGTCCTATCCGCGCCTCGGCGCTGAGATGGGAGACATGCGGCCCCGCGTCCCGTCGTTTTATGCGCTGGATGTCATGCGCGCGATGACAGGACGGCTGCCCGACCACCGCGCGCTGGCGCTCGAGGCGGCCGAAGCGGCCGACGTGAACCTCGCCTGGCCGGCACCGCGCGATCCGGCGCGCGCGGTCGACAATCTCGAGCACGACCTGGCGGTGCTCGGGCCGCTGCTGGACACACGTGATATCGGCAGCGTGAAAGGACACGCGCGCTACCTGCTGGAGCTGAACCCGGCGCTGCGCCGATCGGTGATCAGCCGCTGGGCGCGCATGCACGGGCGCTGGTCGACCAGCGACGGGCTGATTCAGGTGACCCCAGACACTGCGCCGGCGCTTGCGCACCATCGGCTCCGCAACCGCCCGTATTCCCTGTCGGCGTTGCAGCGCTTTGCGACGTGCCCCTACCAGTTTCTGCTCGCCGCGATTCATCGTCTCGAGCCGCGTGAGGAACCGGAGCCGCTCGTCCGCATGGATCCGCTGACGCGAGGCAGCCTGTTCCACCGCATCCAGGCCGAGTTCCTTCGCGAGCTGCGCAACTCGGGCGCCCTGCCGATCACGGCCGCAACGCTGCCGGCAGCCATTCGGACGCTGCACGCGGTGACCGATCGCGTGGCGGCGAAGTACGAAGACGATCTGGCGCCGGCCATCGCGCGCGTCTGGAATGACGAGGTCGAGGACATCCGCCGTGATCTGAGCATCTGGGCACGGCGGCTTGCCGACGAGCGCACGTGGATTCCCGAATACTTCGAGCTCAGCTTCGGGCTGCACGACGAAGGACGCGATCCGCGCAGCCTGCCCGATCCTGTCGTTCTCGAATCAGGGTTCATGCTGCGCGGGTCGGTCGACTTGATCGAACGGCGGGCGGACGGATCGGCGTTGCGGGTGACCGATCACAAAACAGGCAGGAACCGGTCGACCCCCGATTTGATTATCGGCGGGGGCGCCGTCCTGCAGCCGGTGTTGTACAGCGTCGCGATTGAACGCGGTCTGAAGACGCGCGTGGAGATCGGGCGCCTGTACTACTGCACGACGGCCGGCGGCTTCGGTGAAAAGGGGATTGTCATCGATGATTACGCACGCTCGCAGGGCCTGCTCGCGCTCACGATTGTGGACCGGGCGATGGAGCTGGGGCGGCTGCCGGCGGCGCCCGGCCGCGACGCCTGTCGCTGGTGCGACTTTCGGCCGGTGTGCGGGCCCGACGAGGAGCGGCGAGTGATGAGAAAACCGGCGCCGTTGCTTGACGATCTTCACAAGCTGAGGACCAGTCGATGACGACGCGCACCCTCGATTTGCCCGCCGATGCCGACGCGCGCCTCACGATTGCGGACGCACTCGACGACACCCTCGTTGTGGAGGCGGCTGCAGGTACCGGCAAGACGACCGAGCTGGTGACGCGCATCGTGCGGATCCTGAGGACCGGGCGCGCGACGATGGACCAGATTGTCGCCGTGACGTTCACTGAAAAAGCCGCCGGCGAACTGAAGCTGCGGCTGCGAGAGGCGCTCGAGCTCGAACGCGAGAACGGGACCGATGTGGATGCTGCGCGCCTGGAAGAAGCGCTGAAGACCCTCGAGGAGGCGCACGTCAATACCATCCACGGCTTCTGTGCGGAGCTGCTGCGGGAACAGCCGGTCGAGGCGTGCGTCGATCCGCTGTTCACCGTTCTGACCGAGACGCAGGCGGGGGCATTGTACGAGCAGGCCTTCAACGGATGGCTGCAGGACGCGCTGGCGGATCCGCCCGAGGGGGTTCGCCGCGCACTGCGCCGGACCAGCGCTCCGTGGTTCGGCGGGCTCGACGCCGGCCCGATCGACCGCCTCCGCACGGCGGGCTGGACGCTGGCCGGCCTTCGCGATTTCACTCATGCCTGGATGCGCCCTGCGTTCGATCGCGTCCGCCGGCTCGAGGCGATTATCGAAGGATTGCACGCGCTGGCAGACTTGAGCGACAAGGGATCTCAGAGCGACAACCTGTACAAATCGCTCGACGGTGTGCGTCGTCTGAGCCGGCAGCTCCGTCTCGAAGAGTCGCTGGGACAGCGGGATCTCGACGCGTGGGAAGCACGGCTGATCGATCTCGCCCGCGATCAGGGACTGGCGAAAACGCGGAAGGGGTACGGTGCGAAATATGGAACGGCCTCGCGGACGGAAGTGCTTGGCGCCCGCGATACGTTCTTCACGAACCTCCTGCAGTTCCGCACCGATGCCGACGCCGATCTGGCAGCGCTGCTGCAGCAGGAGCTCGCGCCGCCGATCGAGCGCTACCAGTCCCTGAAGAATCGACAGGGCGCCCTCGACTTCGTCGATCTGCTCACCCGGACGCGCGACCTCCTCCGCAGTGATCGCGCCGTGCGGGCCCTTCTGCAGCAGCGCTTCATCCGGATATTCGTCGATGAATTTCAGGATACCGATCCGCTGCAGGCCGAGATCCTCCTGCTGCTCGCCGCCGACGACCCCGCGGTGGACGACTGGCGGGAGTCGCGGCCCCAACCCGGCAAGCTGTTCATCGTCGGCGATCCGAAACAGGCCATCTACCGGTTTCGCGGCGCCGACGTCGGCACCTACTGGATCGTGCGCGAGCGGCTCACTGTGTGCGGCGCCCGGATCGTCCAGCTCAGGACCAACTTCCGCAGCGTGCCGGAAATCCAGCGGTTCGTGAATCGCGCATTCGCCGCTGAAATGACCGCCGATCGGGCCGCGCTCCAGGCTGAATACGTCCCTCTTGCGGAGCAGCGGCCAGGCAACGCCGGCCAGCCGGCGGTTGTGGCGCTCTCGGTGCCGGAGCCGTATTCATCCGGCCGCAGCCGCAATTCGGTCACGGCCCGCGCCATCGAGGCGTCGTTGCCTGACGCGGTCGGCGCGTTCATCGACTGGCTGGTGAACGGGAGCGGGTGGACGATCTGCGAGCGGCCCGCGAACGGACCGGAGCGCCGGGTGCCGATCCGGCCGCAGCACATCGCCGTGCTGTTCCGGCGCTTCGTGAGCTACAACCAGGACATGACGCGGCCGTACCTCGAGGCGATCGAGGCCCGCGCGATCCCGCACCTGCTGGTCGGGGGCAAGACGTTTCACGGCCGCGAGGAAGTCGAAACCATTCGTGCCGCGCTCGCCGCCATCGAGTGGCCCGACGACGAGCTGTCGGTGTTTGCGACCTTGAAAGGTTCGCTCTTCGCCATCGACGACGAGCAGCTGCTCGAGTTTCGCCACCGGTTCGGATCATTTCATCCCTACCGCGTGCCGCGTGAGCTCGGCGGCAATTCCGGATCCGAGCTCGCGCTCAGCGGGACGCCGACCGCGCAGCTGCTGCCGATTGCGGACGCGCTCCGCCTCCTGCAGGAGCTGCATCGGCGGCGGAATTACCGTCCCGTCGCCGACACGATCGCGCAGCTTCTCGCGGCCACGCGCGCGCACGTCGGATTCATCCTGCGCCCCGGCGGCGAACAGGCGCTCGCGAACGTACTGCACGTGGCGGAGCTCGCCCGGCTCTACGAGGCCAATGGCGGCCTCTCCTTCCGCGGCTTCATCGAGGAGCTCCGCCGGGCTGCGGAGAACACCGATGCGACCGAGGCGCCGATCGTCGAGGAGGGCAGCGGCGGCGTGCGCCTGATGACGGTTCACAAGGCGAAAGGGCTCGAGTTCCCGGTTGTGATCCTCGCGGACCCGACCTGTCTGGTCAGCCGGGATGTCGCGAGCCGCCATCTGGACGCGGACCGGCGCCTGTGCGCGGTCAGGCTCGGCGGCTGGGCCCCGCACGACTTGTACGAACACGAGCATGAAGAGCTGCAGCGCGACCGCGCCGAGGGCGTGCGGCTGGCGTATGTGGCCGCCACACGTGCGCGCGATCTGCTCGTCGTGCCTGCCATCGCTGACGAGCCATGGGAGGGCGGCTGGCTCGGCGCACTCAATCGTGTGCTCTATCCGCCGGTGGGCTCGCGTCAGACGTCGACGCGCGGTCCTGCCTGTCCGCCAATCAAATCGAGAGACGCCATCCTGGTGCGTCCCGACGATTGTCTGCCCGACAACCGCACCGTCGCGCCCGGACGGCACGAGCTCGGGGACTTCTCCATTGTCTGGTGGGATCCGCGGTGGCTGACGCTCAACCTCAAGCCGGCGTCGGGCATCCGGCGGCAGGAGCTCATCGCCAAGGAGGCGCCGCGTGAAATCGTGGCCGGGCGCCGGCAGGTGTATGAGGAATGGCGCGCCGCCAGGAACGCCGCCCGCGAGGCGGGTGGCAAGCCGTCGCTGACCGTCCAGACCGCGCACCACTGGGCGGCAGCGGAGGTGGATTTCGACCCGGCAGGGGTCGTGATCGTTGCGATTGCGGGCGATCGCGACGGGACGCGCCCGGCGGGCCCGGCGTTCGGGCTTCTCGTGCACGCGGTGCTGGCCGACGTTCCGCTCGACGCCTCGGCGGCGACCGTCGAGGCGATTGCACGCGCACAGGGCCGCGCGCTCGGCGCCACCGCCGAAGATGTCGATCAAGCGGCGACCACGGCGAGGCGCGTGTTGATGCATCCGCTTCTCGAGCGCGCGCGCGCGGCGGCGGCGCGAGGCGCGTGCCGTCGCGAGACCCCGATTGCGCTGCCCCACCCCGGCGGCACACTCATTGAAGGCATCGTCGACCTCGCGTTCGAAGAGGCCGGGCGCTGGATCGTCGTCGATTTCAAGACGGACCTCGATTTGAGCGCACGACGGTCCGAGTACATGCGGCAGGTGCGACTGTACGCCGACGGGATCGCCGCGGCGACCGGGCTGCCGGCGGACGCGACGATCCTGCAGATTTGAACCGAGCGTTTCAAGCCCACAAAAATGAACCACAAAGCTCACAAAGCCCACCAAGAAGAACCACGAAGGTCACAAAGGCCACAAAGACGACGTGCATCACTTTCCATGTCGGCACCGCTGCTCCTGTTGTTGCTTGCGTCCTGTGTGACGGTCCATCGGCCGGCGCTGGATCCGCGTTCGCTCGCGTGTCGCCGCATTACGCCGGATCCCGATCAGGCCGTCTCTTGGATCGCGCCTGAGGCTGATCGCGACCGCATCCGGCTGGCGGAATGGTGTGCGGCTGTCGGCCCGGTGCTGTACGAGCCGCTGCCCGCGTCGGGCTCAGGCGCCGGCGCGCATCCTCTCGATCGGCTCGCGATTGTGAGCTGGAACATGCATGTCGGCGCCGGCAATCTCGACGATGTCGTCGCGCGTGTCCGGGCGGGCGCGTTCACCGGGGGCGAGGGATTCGAGCACGTCGTGCTCCTGCTCCAGGAGACGTACCGGAGCGGTGAGGGCGTGCCCGGTGAACCAACACTGCACGCGGCGATCCCGGGTCGCATTGCCGAGGGTCAGCACCGGACACACGAACGCGACATTGGTCGTGCCGCGCGCACCAGCGGCATGGCCGTTTTTTACGCGCCGTCGATGCGCAACGGTTTCGTGCGCGAGGATCCGGAGGACCGCGGTAACGCGATTCTCTCCACGCTCCCGCTTTCGGATCCCGCAGTGATCGAGCTGCCGTTCGAGCGGCAGCGGCGCGTGGCGCTCGCTGCGTCGATCGGCGGGCAGACGTCTGCAGGCAGGACGTGGCGGCTGCGGCTCGCGAACGTGCATCTCGATACGGCGCTCGCGATGACGCGTGGTGGTCCGTTCCGGGCGCGCGCCCGCCAGGCCGAAGGATTGATCAGGGCGTTGTCCGGCTCGTTCGGCCCCGTCCTCGTGGCCGGCGACTTCAATACCTGGCTGGGCGAGCGGGAACCGGCGATTGGCGCCTTGCGCCGCGCGTATCCCGATGCGGCCCCGGTCCTCAGGCCGACCTGGATCGGGCCGCTCGGCACGCGCGCCACGCTGGATTACCTGTTCGCGCGCGGTGAGCTGTCGCTTCACGTCCAGCGTCTCGCCGGCCGGTTCGGATCGGACCACTTTCCGCTGCTGGCGATTGTCAGGTTTTGAGCTGATTGAAACAACGATCAACGCAGAACCCGCGGAGAAAGCCACACACAAGGATCGTATCTGCGCGTTCTGCGTTGTAGTCGTGTGGGTTCGCCAGCCAGTCACCGCCGTCCGAGCAGCGTCAGGATCGCGATCGGGTCGACGCGCGCGTCGTTCGCCCTGACCGCCCAGTGCAGGTGCGGACCTGTGACGCGGCCGGTGGCGCCGACGCGGCCGACGATCGTGCCGGCCGGAATCCGATCGCCCTCGTGAACGGCGATCGAGGACAAGTGCGCGAGCAGCGAAAACAGGCCGAGGCCGTGATCGATAATGACGGTATTGCCTGAAAAATAGAGCTCGTCTGCGAGCACGACCTGTCCGGCGTTCGGGGCGCGAACGGGCGTACCGAGCGGGCTCAGGAAGTCGGCGCCGCCATGAGGGTTGCGCGGTTCCCCGTTGAACACGCTGCGCGTGCCGAAGCGGCTGTTGGCGCGTTGAGGCACCGGACGGACGAAGGGCGCGGTCCAGAGACGATCGGAAGCCGACGCCTGCCAGATCGCGCTCAGCCGCGCCGTTTCCTGCTCGATGCGCGCCAGCACCGACGGCGGCGGGTTCACGAACGATTCATCCACGGTGAGCCGCCGCGTCGGGTACTGACGCGACCTGACGTCCAGATCGTGCGCCGCGTGGAGACCAGCGCCGGCATCGACCGCGACCGCATGCACGCCGGGCGCGACGTCCAGATCGATGCCGACGATGGCCCGCCAGGTCCGGGTGCCGGCTCGGAACGCCGCGATGTCGCGATCGAAGGCGTGGACGAGCAGACGATCTGCAGGGCGCGGCAACGTAATCGTGAGCACCACGATCTCGCCTGGAGCCACCGACCTCGACCGGGCGGCGATACGAATCTGGCCCGCCGCGGTTGCGTCCGTCGTACGCGCCAGGCCGCGCTGAGCCGCCGGTGAAGGCGTCGCGACGCGGCCAGTCAGCAGACCGCAGACGACACAGGCAATGCCGATGACAGCGCGCAAGAGGATTGCAGAGGTCCGCCGCCTTCCCGCCGTTTTCACTGATCGGATTGCGACCAACCTTCGTTGAACATCTTACGCCTTCAGGCGATCACCGCGAGCGACGGAGCGCGGCGCTGGCCCGGCCGGTCGAGCGTGATCGATTCGCAGCGCCGGGCGGACCAGCCGTTCGAGGATGTCTGCCGCGGCGCTGAGCGTACGGCGCTCCTCGTTCGAGAGCGTGCCCAGGTCCTCGGCGAGCGCGGCGACGCGGCGGCGCCGGCCCGCCTGAAGAAGGCGCGAGCCCCGGGGGGTGGGGTGCAGCCAGACAATCCGGCCGTCGTCGGCGTCCGGCTCGCGGCGCACGAGTCGATCCCGCTCCATTCCCACGATGAGCCTCGTCATCGTCGGCGCGCTGACCTGTTCGGCCTGCGCCAGCTGACCGATGGTGACCGGCCCGCCGAAGACGACGACCGAGAGCGCCGAGGCGCGCGCCGGGGAGAGCCCCATCGCCAGGTCGTGGCGGCGGAGGCGGCGGAGCAGATGGATGGCGGAGGAGTGCAGGCGATCGGCGAGCGAGCGGTTGACGTCAGATAATTGCATATGCTAAGTATATATTTAGCGTAGCTAACATTATCCCGGCCCGCATCACGAAGGGAGGCGCGAAATGACCGCAGCCGCCGGCACCTTTTCCGGACTCGGCCGCATCGGGCAGATCGCAGTGGTCGTCCACGATCTGGCGCGCGCGACCGCATTCTATCGGGACACTCTGGGGATGACCTTCCTGTTCGACGCCCCGCCGAAAATGGCGTTCTTCGACTGCAGCGGCATCCGGTTGATGCTGTCGCTGCCCGAAAGCGCCGACTTCGACCACCCCGCGTCAGTCATCTACTACACCGTGGATGATATCCAGGCGGCCGCGGCGGCGCTCGAGTCGCGCGGTGTCGCGTTCGAAGGTGCGCCGCACGTCGTCGCGCGGTTGCCGCATGCGGATCTGTGGATGGCGTTCCTGCGCGATCCGGATCGTAACGTGCTCGCACTCATGAGCGAGGTCAAACGGTAGGGGCAGGACGGGGCAGGAGGGGCAGGACGGTCGGCCGATCCGAAGATTCCGGCCCATCCTGCCCTCCAGCCGATTCACTCGCTGCGGCCGCGGAGTGGGGTCGCAACATACCCGTTGCGGGCCCGCACTCGGTATTCGGACCCGGCCACGCGGACGCGAATGCTGTGATATTGACCGTCCGCGCCGTGCGTAGACGTGTACCCCAGCACGTACTGATGGTTCAGTTCGTCGGCGATCCGTGCGGACGCCGCGGAAAGGTCCGCGGAACTGTGAACAATTTCGGTGCGCCCGCCGCTCTGGCTGGTGAGCTCACGGAGCGCCTCGGGATTCACGCGGGTGTTGATCGTCTGGCGATCGGGCGAGTCGATGGCGATGGCGTACACGAACGCGTCGCTGCGCAGCAGCGCCGATTTCACCTCGCGGATCGACGCGTTGCTGGCGGTGTCGGCGCCGTCGGACACGATCAGCAGCGCGGCGCGCTGCCGCGACCGCCGCTCGATCATCGGCAGCGACTCGACAACGGCGTCGTAGGCGGAGGTGCCGCCGAAAGGACGCAGGCCGGCGAGCACGCGGCGCACTTCTTCGGGGGCGTGCGTCCAGCCGGTCAGCGCCTTTGGCGTGTGATTGAACGCCATGATGAAGAACTCGTCCGATGCATCGAGCAGCTCGAACAGAAACCGATGCACGGCCGCGCGCGCGTCCTCAATGCGCTGTCCGAACATGCTGTCGCTGATGTCGAGCAGGAGGCCGAGTCCGACCGGCACACGTTCGCGCGTGAACTGCGTGACTTCCTGGCGGCTGCCGTCTTCGTACACCTCGAAGGCGCCGCGATCAAGACCGGTGATCAGATGCCCCTCCGCATCGGTCACCGTCGCCGTGATGCTCGTCAGCTCGATCCCTGATCGGTACGGGCGATCGACGCGGACGAGCGGCGCCTGTGCCCGCAGCGAGGCAATCGCGAGAGACAGCACAGCGGCAAACAGGGCCCGCCGGCGCACGCCCGTCATGGTACTCGCAAAAGCGGGTGCGGACTACCACGAACCCTGCCAACCTTCGCGCCCGACTCCGCCCTTCGAGCTTCGTCGAGATCTCGCCGTAGCGCTTCGCGCGAAGGCGGACACGGCTACGGTGACCGCGAAACTGCGCCCTCTCCGACGACCGAGGCCCACTCCCGGACACGCCAGCCGGTGACCAGGCCGTTCACGACGTATGGATCGCGGCGCGCAAACGAGTCCACGACCGCGGCGTCGTCGGTCCGGAACAGAAGCAACGCGCCCCCATCGGGCTTCAGCGCGCCGGCGAGCACCAGGGATCCGGCCCGGTAAGCATCGTCCACCAGCGCGAGGTGGGCCTGCCGGTGCGGCACCCGGCGCTCGATGAAATTGTCGACGGTGTCGTAGAACAGCACAAAATAGGGCATTTCGATAGCATATCCGCACACAGGAGGCGCTCGTGATCGCACGCATCTGGCACGGAACCACGGCTACCGCACACGCCGGCGCATACGCTGCCCACCTGCGCGACCAGACGCTTCCACAACTGGGCTCGATTGCCGGGCACCGGGGGGCCTACGTGCTGCAGCGCTCGTCCGGCAGCCAGGTCGAATTCACTGTCATGACGCTGTGGGATTCACTGGCATCTATCCGCGAGTTTGCGGGCGACGACGCCGAGGCGGCGGTCGTGCCTCCTGCCGCCGCGGCCCTGCTTAGCTCGTACGAGTCGCGCGCCGTCCACTGGGAGGTCGTGCTCTGCTGAATCCTTTCACTTTTCTGTTGCCCGCTCCATCGCGGCAGAAGTAAGGTGTTCCGAAGAAAAACCCGCCGGTTCCTTTTTTCCCTGAACAGTCGGCGCGGTTCCACGGAAGGACCTACCGTGATGAGAGCGCTGTCCGTGACGCTCGCTGCCCTGTTCTGTGTGGTCTGTGCCGCCCCCGCTGCGCGAGCCCAGTACTTCGGCCGCAATAAAGTCCAGGCCAAGCCGTTTGCGTTCCGCGTGCTCTCGACGCCACACTTCGATGTTTATTACTACCCTGAGGAGCGAGAGGCCGCCGGGCTCGCGGCACGGCTGGCCGAACGCTGGTACGCCCGTCTCTCAAAGATCCTGCAGCACAGCCTCACGACGCGTCCGCCCATCGTGCTCTATGCCAGCCACGCACAGTTCACGCAGACGACGGTCGTTCCCGATCTGCTGCCGGAGGGTATCGGCGGCTTCACGGATCACGACCGCGGCCGCGTCGTGCTCCCGTTCGGCGCGGGACTCGGCGAGACCGATCATGTGCTCGGCCATGAGCTCGTCCACGCTTTTCAGCGCGACATCCTCCGGCAGGCGCGCCGCTCGTTGACCCTGCTGCCACTCTGGTTTTCCGAGGGGATGGCCGAGTACCTCTCGGTGGGGCGCGTGGACGCCAATACCCGCATGTGGCTGAGCGACGCGGTCCATCACGACCATCTCCCGACGCTCAAACAACTCGACGATCCGAAATGGTTCCCGTATCGCTACGGCCAGGCGTTGTGGGCGTACCTGAGCGCGCGATTCGGCGCCGATCTGGCGGGCCGCGCCCTCGCCTCGCAGGCAAAGGGCGGTGCCATCGAACGCCTGACGCAGACCACCGGCGTCGATGCCGGGACGTTGTCGCGCGACTGGCATGCCGCCCTTCGTGCTGAGCTCGCGGACGTCAATAACGGGCCGGCGTTGTCGAACCGCGACGAGAGCCGGCGAGTCGTCATCGGCGGTGCGCCACGCAGCGGCCGCATGAATGTCTCGCCCGCGCTCAGCCCCGACGGGTCTCAAATCGTCTTCCTGTCCGAACGCGACGGCTATTCCATCGACGTCTTTCTTGCCGACGCCGCGACCGGTCTGGTCCTGCGCAAGCTCGTAAGCACTGCCGCCGACCCGCATTTCGAAAGCCTTCAGTTCCTCGAGTCGGCCGGGGCATGGGACCCGGAGGGACATCGGTTTGCTCTGGCGACGCTTCAGCGCGGCAGCGCGGTCCTCACGATTCTGAACATGCCAGACGGATCCCTTCGCCGTGAGCGCGCCTTCGCAGGTCTCGATCAGATCTTCTCGCCGACCTGGTCGCCCGATGGCCGGCGGATCGCCTTTTCTGCTCTGTGCGGCGGCATGAGCGACCTGTACGCGTACGATCTCGACGCTGACGCGCTGCACCGCCTGACCAGGGACGCGTACGCCGATCTGCAGCCGGCCTGGTCGCCCGATGGCGGCGCCCTCGCCTTCGTCACGGATCGCTTCACGTCCTCGATCGACGATCTCACGTTTGGCGAATACCGGCTCGCGCTCCTCGACGTCGCCAGCGGGGCGGTCCGGTCGTTGCCGTCCCTCGGCAAAGGCAAGCACATCGATCCGCAATGGGTCGGGCAATCGCTGTTCTTCCTGTCCGACTACAGAGGCACGAGCAACGTATTCCGGCTCGAGCTGGAATCGGGAGCATTCCACCAGGTCACCGCGGCGTCCGAGGGAGTGAGCGGGATCACTGCGCTCAGCCCCGCCCTGTCCGTCGCCGCGCGCGGGCGCCGTCTCGCGTTCACCGAATACCGCGCCGGTGCCTACGAAATCCACATCACGTCGACCGAGTCGGCGGCATCGGCAGGCGCGCAGGACGGGCACGCGCCGGCTGACACGGACCGGCTGTTCGCCGACACGCCGGCTCCGGAGCTCCCGGCAGTCGACTCGAAACCGTACGACAGGAAACTGACCCTCCGCGGCGTCGGGCAGCCGTACGTGAGCGCAGGGAGCGGGATCCTCGGCGGCTATTTTCGCGCCGGGATCTCGTTCGCGTTTTCCGACCTGCTCGAAGATCAGCAGCTCCAGACGGCCGTCCAGTTCGGGTCGAGCATCAACGATTTCGCCTCGGAGACGGCCTATATCAACCGGCAATCGCGCTGGAACTGGGGCGTCGTCGGCGGCCAGCTGCCGATCCTGATTGGGAGCTCACAGTTCTTTGCGTCCGGTGCCGCCGCGGCCTCCACGATCACGCGGGAGACGCAGCTGTTGCGCCAGATCCACCGGCAGGTCACAGGAGTGGCGTCGTATCCCTTTAGCGCTGCGCGGCGGATCGAGCTCGCCGCCGGCGTGCACGCGATTTCGTTCGATCGACAAACCGCCACGGAGGTGTATGCGGGCGATACCGGCCGGCTCCTGCGCGAAGGCGAAGACCATGGCCCCGCCGGCGCCCCGGTCGCGCTCGTCGAAAGCGCCGCCGCGCTCGTCTATGACACGGCGGTATTCGGCGCCACGGCACCGGTGCTCGGAACGAGGTACCGGCTCGAAGCGTCGCCGACGGGCGGCGACCTCTCCTTCATCACGATGACCGCCGACTACCGGCGCTACCTGATGCCGGTGCGTCCGGTCACGCTCGCGCTTCGCGCACAGCACGTCGGCCGCTACGGGACTGACGCCGGCGACGATCGTCTGCTGCCACTCGTCTGGACGCTCCGCGATCTGGTCCGCGGGTACGATCCGCGCGATGTGCTCACGACGTCCCGATTGATGGTCGTTAATGCAGAACTGCGTGTGCCGGTCACGGGCACATTCGGTCCCGTCTCCCGTATGAGCGCCCTGCCGATTGACGCGCTTGTGTTCGCGGATGCGGGCGGCTTCGACCGGCTCGGTTCCTCCGGAACGCGTCACCGCACGATGCTCCGGAGCGTCGGTGCCGGAGTCCGCCTGAACGCCGGCGGCTTCGTCTTCGAGCTCGACGCCGTTCGTCCGCTCGACCGCTCGTTCCAAGGCTGGACCTACGCAGTCAATTTCCGGCCAGGGTTCTGACGCGAGCTGGACGTCAACCGGGGCTCGGCCCCGGACCAGGGTTCCCACCAGTCGCAGCTCAGAACTCACCACTCACAGCTCAGAACTGATATGTCGGATAACCGGCTTCACATCTGTGAGGCCTTCGTTTCCACTTTTCGCTCTTCAGCTTTCTCATCAGCAGCCTGGGGACTCCTCGACGAGCTTGGGTCCGGTGGATCAGCTATTTCGATCCGCGCAACTCGACGGCGTGTCGCAAGCCGGTAGAAATGACAAGGCGCGACGTAAATCATTGCAGGACCATAAAAAGTGACGTCGACGGGCGCGTCATTTTCCCCACGGCGGCACCCGCGCGGCGAGCCGGTGTCCGGATTGCACTCTAACAGACGGCTCATTGCGGTGCCAGGATTGCACGGCACCCATGCGGTCAATTGAAGTTGAGGAGGCAAGCATGAACAGGCAGATGTGGGTTGTCGCGTTCGTAACGGTCGCGCTTACAACAGCGACCCTTGCGGCGCAGACAGCCGGTACCTCGGGCAGTCGCGAGCAAAGTGCAAGCGGAAGCGTCACGCTGACGGGCTGTCTCCAGAAGGGCAGCAGCAGCGGCAGCACGGCCGGCACGTCCGGCACGTCGACAAGCACGCCAAGCAGCACACCGAGCAGCACACCAAGCAGCAGCAGCTCATCATCCGGCGGTCAGTTCATCCTGACGAACGCCCAGATGGGCAGCGGAAGCTCTTCCCGTTCGAGCACGAGCGGCACGAGCGGCACGAGCACCAGCGGAACCAGCACGAGTGGAACCAGTTCATCGTCGAGCAGCAGCCGCTACATCCTGGATGGCCAGGAGAGTGAGCTGAGCAAGCACGTCGGTGAGAAGGTCGAGATCACCGGGACCTTGGCGAGCAGCAGCTCGTCTGGTTCATCGACTAGTTCATCGACCTCGGGTACGTCCGGCACGTCCTCAACACCCAGTGCCGGCGCGTCATCGTCATCGATGGGCGGGCAGCACGTTCGCGTCTCGTCCGTCAAGACGATTTCTTCCAGCTGCTCCCAGTAGCGTTGGACTCCAGTGGTGCGGCCCGCTCGCCCGCACCACGTTTCTCATCACCCGCTCTCACGCCCCGCGAATCTCACGCCCCGCCAACTCCGTGGAATACGCACGCCTGCCGTCAGTGAGATCGCGACATTCACCCGCGATCACGACAGCGACCACCAACCTCCGGCACACCGGCAAGAGCGTACGGGCGTTCTTCTGTGCGTTGTGCGTCTGAGTTGACTTTCGGCCACGCGGCGACGAAACTATCGCGTATGGTTGTGTGTTGCGGGTACGCGTGCTCGTGTTGTCCGGCCGGAGTTGCCTCCGGCCTGCGTGCTGCTCGGTTCCCGTACGGGCTGACCTAAGTCAGCACCGATTCACAGAGCCAGCCGACACCCAGGGCCCGGGAGGCGTCAAGTCTTCCGGGCCTTTTTTTCGTTGCTGGACCTTGGGCTCTGGGATTCAGGCTTCGGGTTCGGTTTGCGAAGCCAGGAGCCTGAAACCAGGAGCCCGAACCCGAGAGCCGGAACGCAAGAGCCTGAACCGAGAGACTACGCTATGAGACACAAGCTGGTGGTTCCGATGTCTGTCGCGCTCGTGGTGTTCACCGTTCTTGTCGCGCGCCCATCCCCCGTGACCGCACAATCGGTCACCGGCCTGTGGGACGCGGTTGTCACGGTCAACAACGTGGAAGTGCCGTTCCGGCTGGAGCTCTCCGGAAGCGGCAATACGTTGAAAGGCGCGTTCTTCAACGGCGACGAGCGGGTGACTTCCACGCGCGGCACGATCGATCACGGTGCCATCGTCCTGAGCTTCGACGAGTATGGAACCACGCTCGAAGCGAAGTTGACCGACGGCGCGCTCGAGGGTCAGTACCTGCGGGGGACGCGCGGGGCGCCGTACCCGTTCAGAGCGAAACGGTTTACGCCGGCCAGTGCCGATGCCGCAAACGTGCCGGCGATCGCCGGGCTCTGGAACGTGCAGGTGAAGAGCTCGAAGGGCGAATCGGCGTGGCAGTTGATCGTGAAGCAGTCGGGCACGGAAGCATCGGCCGCCATTCTGCGCGTCGACGGCGATACGGGAACGCTGACCGGAAGATACGCCGACGGCAGGTTCGTCCTCAGCCACTTCTCCGGCGCGCGGCCGCTGCGGCTGGAATTGACGCCGCAGGCGGACGGGACGCTCACCGTTGTTCAGAACACCGATGCCCCGCTGGTCGCAGTCAGGTCCGACGTCGCACGAGCGAAAGGGCTTCCCGAGCCAAGCGATCCGTCGAAGTTCACCAGTGTGAAGGATCCGACCGAGCCGCTCCGTTTCAGCTTTCCCGATCTCAACGGGCGGCTCGTCGCGAACACGGATGAACGCTTTCGCGGTAAGGTCGTCCTCGTCAACATCAGCGGCAGCTGGTGCCCGAACTGCCACGACGAAGTACCATTCCTGGTCGAGCTGTATCGTCAGTATCGCAGTCGCGGGCTCGAGATTGTCGGGCTGTCGTTCGAAGAAGCGGCGCAGCTGAAGAACCCGACCCGTTTGAAAGCCTTCATGAAGCGGTACGGCGTCGAGTACATGGTGCTGCTCGCGGGCGAGCCGAAAGAAGCCCCTGAGAAGCTTCCACAGGCGGTGAATTTGAACTCGTTCCCGACGACGTTCTTCGTGGGGCGTGACGGACGGGTGCGCGGTGTCACCGCGGGGTTTCCCGGCAAGGCCAGCGGCAAGTTCCACGACGAGGCCAAGGCGGAAATCACCGCCCGGATCGAGCGGCTGCTGAGCGAACCGGTGCAGTCGTCGTCTCGCTAGTAAGCCTCGCATGAAGCTGATTCGGTTTGGCGAGGCCGGCCACGAACGTCCGGGCCTGCAACTTCGCGACGGCTCACGAGTCGATGCGTCGGCGTTCGGCTCCGATTACGACGAAGCGTTCTTCGGTGGCGATGGTCTTCGCCGGCTGCGTGAGTGGGCGGCGCACGAGGCCGCCGGCGCTCCCCGCGTGCCCTCTGGCGTCCGTCTTGGCCCGCCGATCTGCCGCCCCAGTAAAATTGTCTGTGTCGGCCTGAACTTCCGCGACCACGCCGTGGAGACCGGGGTGGATATCCCGAAGGAACCAGTGCTGTTCTGCAAGGCGACCAGCTCCATTGTCGGACCCAACGACGATGTGATCATCCCTCCCGGTGCAGCCAAGGTCGACTGGGAGGTGGAGCTTGCCGTCGTCGTCGGCCGTCGCGCCTCGCATGTCTCCGCTGAGGAGGCGGCTGGGCATGTGGCCGGCTACATGCTGCACAACGATTATTCCGAGCGTGCGTTTCAGCTCGAACGGGGCGGTCAATGGGTGAAGGGCAAGAGCGCGGATACGTTCGCCCCGCTGGGGCCCTACCTTGCGACGCCCGACGAAGTGGCCGACATCGGCCGACTGCCGATGTGGCTGACCGTCAACGGTGAAATCCGCCAGCAGAGCACGACCGCGAATATGATCTTCAGCGTGACCGAACTGATCGGCTACATCAGCCGGTTCATGACCCTGCTGCCCGGCGACGTTATCAGCACCGGTACCCCTTCCGGCGTCGGACTCGGAATGAAGCCCTCGCCGGTGTACCTCAAACCCGGCGACGAAGTGGCGCTGGGCATCGAAGGTCTCGGCGAGTCGCGCCAGCGGGTCGTGCCGTTCGCATGAGCGATCCGCCGGTTTCGAAGTCCGTCCACCTGTTCCACACGTGTCTGGTCAACGAGATCGATCCCGAGGTCGGGATGGCCGTGGTGCGCGTGCTCGAGCGCGCCGGCGTGACGGTGAATGTGCCCGCCGACCAGACGTGCTGCGGTCAGCCTGCATACAACGCCGGGTTTCACGACGAGGCTCGCCAGGTGGCGCGCCATACCCTGCAGTTCCTCTCGCAGACGCACGGGCCGATCGTCATTCCATCCGGATCGTGCGCCGACATGCTCGTTCACCAATACGCCGTGCTGTTTCAAGACGATCCCCATCTGCTCGAAACCGCACGGACCGTGGCGAAGCGTTGCCGTGAGTTCAGTCAGTACCTCATCGAAGTCGCACCGAAGGGCGTCGGGGGCCGGCTGCCCGCGTGCATCGCGTACCATCCGTCGTGCCATCTGCTGCGCGGACTCGGCATCAGCCGCGAGCCCGCCGCCCTCATCAATGCGGTCACGGGCGTCCGGCGCGCCGACGTGCGGGAGCAGGACGAGTGCTGCGGCTTCGGGGGCCTCTTCTCGGTAAAGAACGCCGGCATCTCGAGCGGCATGCTCGAACGGAAGATCGCCGCGCTCGAGGCCTCGGGCGCGGAACGCGTCGTGAGCTGTGATCTGGGCTGTCTGCTGCACCTCGAGGGCGGCCTGCACCGGCGTGGATCGCGCATCCGCGCACAGCACCTGGCGCAGTTCCTCGATGAGGCGCACCAGCCGGACGAGATTTAACCGTTGTGTCGTTGGTGACCCCGCATCGCGGACGGGAGATCGCACGCGTCGTGGTGGTCTTCACCGCGATCGCGGTCGCGATGACCTGGCCGCTGGTCGCACACATCGGTTCCGCGCTTCCCGCCGGCCTTGGCGATCCCGCGCTCGTGACATTTGTCCTGGCCTGGGACGCCGAACGGATCGCGCACGGCTTCCGCCATTTCTGGCAGGCGCCGTACCTCTTCCCGCACTCCGACACGCTCGCGTATTCGGAGCACATGCTCGGCGTCGCCGTGTTCACGGCGCCGCTGCAGTGGGCGACGCGAAATCCGGTGCTCGTCTACAACGTTGCCTTTCTCGGGTCGTATGTGCTCGCCGGCCTCGGAGTCTATCTGCTGACGCGCCTGCTGTGGGGTCGGAGCGACGCGGCCTGGCTGGCCGGCCTGGCCTTCATGCTCAGCCCGTATCGTACGGGGCAGGTCACACACCTGCAAGTCCTGATGGCCGGCTGGATGCCGCTTTCACTCTGGGCGCTGCACGACTATCTGGCCGGCGGATCGCGCCGGGCGCTGGCCGCCTTTGCCGCGGCTTTCCTCCTGCAGGCGCTGTCGAACGGCTACTACCTGTTCTTCTTTTCGCTTGCCGTATCGGTCGTTGTCGTCGTTGAACTGATGCGTCCCCGGCTGCCACCGCGGCGGCTCCTGGGCGAGCTCGCGGCAGCATTGGTGCTGGTCGGCGTTCTGCTGTCCCCGTTCGCCTGGACGTACCTGCGGGTGCAGCGGCAGAATGCCTTCGAGCGCGGGGCTGACGATCTGTTCCACTACGCGGCACGCCTCGTGGATTATGTCAGCGTGCCGCCGGACGGCTGGACGTGGAGCGGTCTGCTGCGTCCGGGTGAACCGGAGCGCCAGTTGTACCCGGGCCTCTTCGCGGTCGCTTGTGCCGTCATCGGCTTGGCGACCGGATTCAGCAGTCGCGCCGCTGCCGCGCCACCTCAGAGCCGCTCGGCCTGGACCCGTTCAATCGTGACGTATGCGCTGGTCGCGCTGATGGCGCTGTCCATTTCCCTCGGTCCAGGTGCGTGGCGGCCATACGGACTGCTCCTTCGAATCGTTCCGGGCTTCAGCGGAATGCGGGTGCCGGCGCGGGCCGGAATCATCGTTCATCTGGCGCTCATTGTGCTCGCCGGAGCCGGTGCGGCGCGCCTGCTGGGCCGCTTGCCCCGACGGTTCGCGCTCATGACTGCCGTCGGTCTCGGTGCGGTCATTCTCGTCGAGGGTCACGCGGCGCTGTCTGTCGATCCGTTTCCTCCGGTTGAACGCCGCCTGGACCGCGAGGCGTATGAATGGCTGCGCGACAGTCCGCCGGGCGCCGCTATCGAGCTGCGCATCACGCAGCTGAACGACTTTCATCCCTTCACGCTGTTCTACCAGTTCAATACCCTGATTCACCGTCACCGGATCGTCAATGGCTACAGCGGGTGGCCATCCGTGCTGCAGGAGTTTCTCGGCGGGCCGGCGGCGCCCTTGGACGACCCGGCGGCGATACCGGACGTGTTGCGCGCGCTGCGCGCCATCGGCGTCCGCTACCTGCTCCTGCACGAGTGGACCTACACCGATCCGGACCAGCCGGCGCGGATTGCGGCCGCGATTCGAGCGGTCCCGGACCAGACCATTGAAGAGCGGCGGTTCGACCACACACTGGTGTGGCGCCTCGCGGACCGCGCGCCCCAGGCGCCCGGGCGGGCGGCCGCGTCGAGGGAGAGGATCGATCCGGCATCATTGACGGTGACGGCCTCCCATGTGCCCGAGCGCCTGCACTACATCTTCGACGGCAACGTCGAAACGCGCTGGATTACAGGAACCCGGCAGGCAGGCGGCGAATGGCTCGCGATTCGACTGCCACAGCCGGCTGACATCGGTTCTCTTCGAATCGAAACGTCACCGCGCGGGCTGATCGACTATCCCCGGCAGCTTGTTGTCGAATCGATCGACGACAGCGGAGCCGCGCGCCGCCTGTACGAGGGCAGCGTGCTGGCCCCCCTCATAGAGTCGCTGGCGGGTAACGATCGCCGTGCGCCGATCGAGCTGGAGCTTGCGCCCAACCACACGCAGGTTCTGCGCCTGCGGCAGACTGGCCGCACCCATCGGTGGTTCTGGGGGGTCCATGAACTGAGCCTCTTCAGGAGGTGAACCGCGGTATATTGCGTCGCATGACGGTACGGTTCCTGGCGCCGGCAGTCGCAGTCGTCGCCTTCTCAGCACTCGGGGCTCACGGTCAATCACCGGCGTACGACCTTGTTCTCAGACACGGCCGCATCATCGACGGGACCGGCAGCCCGTGGTACCGGGGCGACGTGGCCGTCCGGGGCGATACCATCGCGCGCATCGCACCGCGAATCGATGCACCCGCGACGCGCACGATTGATGCGGGGGGCAAAACGGTCGCGCCGGGGTTCATCGACATTCATACGCATGCTCGCCGCGGCATTTTTGACGTTCCCACCGCCGACAACTACGTGCGCCAGGGTGTGACGACGCTCGTCGAAGGACCTGATGGTTCGTCGCCCATTCCGCTGCGCCCGTTTCTGGAACGCGTCGCGGCGACGCGGATCACCCCGAACTTCGCCAGCTTCGTGGGGCAGGGCTCGATCCGCGACCACGTCATGGGCCCGGTCGACCGCAAGTCCACCGCGGCCGAGCTCGACCAGATGCGTACGCTCGTCCGTCAGGGCATGGAGGACGGCGCCTTCGGATTGAGCTCGGGCCTGTTCTACGTGCCGGGGACGTTCACCCCGACTGCGGAAGTGATCGAGCTGGCGAAGGTCGCCGGAGGCCTGGGCGGGATCTACATCTCGCACATGCGCGACGAAGCGTCACACGTGCTTGACAGTGTTCGCGAGACGATCGAGATTGGCGAGAAGGGCAACCTGCCGGCGCAGGTCACGCATCACAAAATTATCGGATCGAAGAACTGGGGCAAGAGTGTCGATACGCTGAGGCTCGTCGACGAGGCGCGCCGCCGCGGCGTCGACGCGACGATCGATCAGTACCCGTACACGGCATCGTCGACGAGCGTTCAGGCAGCGCTGCTGCCGTCCTGGGCGCTTGAAGGCGGCCGCGACAGCGTCTTGAAGCGAATCGGCACGCCGTCGACGCGATCCGAGATCCGCGCCGAGATCGTCCGCCTCATTCGCGAAGAACGCGGCGGCGGTGATCCGCAGAACGTCCAGCTCGCCCGCTGCGACTGGGACCCGGCCCTGGCCGGCAGGCGGCTGGGCGATGTGACGAAAGGCCGGGGCCTCGAGCCGACAGTGGAGAACGCCGCCGACACGGTGCTCTGGATCGTCGAGCAGGGGGGCTGCCAGGGTATCTTTCACGCCATCAATGAAGACGATCTGCAACGAATCCTGAAGCATCCTGCAACGATGATCGGGTCGGACGGCGAGATTCCAATCTTCGGGGCCGCCAGTCCGCATCCGCGCAGCTACGGTACGTTCGTCCGCGTGCTCGGCCGCTACGTGCGCGACCTGAAGACCATCACCCTCGAGGATGCCGTGCACAAGATGTCAGCCTTCCCGGCGCAGCGCCTCGGGCTGAGCGATCGCGGCGTGCTGCGGGAAGGGTTGAAAGCCGATCTTCTGGTTTTCGATCCGAACACCATCCGCGATACCGCGACATTCGAGCAGCCGCATCAGTATGCCGAAGGCGTCGCGATCGTCATCGTCAACGGCCAGGTCGTGTTCGAGGACGGAAAGATCACCAGCGCCCGGCCGGGGAAGGTGCTGTACGGCCCGGCGAGAAGGTGATGGGTCAGCAGGACGAACCCATCGTCCTGTCAGACCCACAGAACCGGGCAGGTAACAGTACCCTGCGGGGCTCCCTTTGCGTTGGCTGCGCAGCACGGGTTGGATGTACCTGCCGCGATTGATCGATTACCGCTGCCACTGCAGCCGGGCGATGCGCGCATCTTGCGCGAACGCGCGGCGATCGAAGCCGAGGCGCTGGTCCGGAAACTCGCAGAGCGCACGGACGCCGTGGGGCCCGAGGTGAATGCGCCACGTCTGGCGCTCGAGCGGCGCGCGCGACGCGAACGCGCGGCAGGTCAGCAGCGCAAGATTGACGCCGCGGGCGGGAGCCGGATCTCGCGCCGATTCGTAGCGCAGGACCTCGATGCCGGCCGTGCGCGCCTGGTCCGCGAGGTGTTGACACGCGGTGTAGTCCGTCCGCGCCGTCCACACGGCGCGTTCGCGATCGAGCGGCGGTCGCATCAGATCGAGCGCCGCAGATGTCCTGAACGTGACCGCGAACACTGTCAATTCCACGGCATTCACCGGCCAGGGCGTCGCCGGCGAGTCGGCGAAGAAGAGCAGCCGATGAAATGCCATCTCGGCGATGGCGGTGGCCGGCGTCTGCGATCCGTAGAACACGCCGGGGGTAAAGCCGGCGCGCCGGAACCGCGACCCGGCCGGGTACGGTGCGCCGTAGCGGAAGGGTGTGAACAGGAGGTAGTGCAGCTGGCGGCATTCCGGAGGAACCGCCGGCTTCGTATTGTCGATGAGCACTTCGAGCAATTCCTGCTCCGCCAGCGTGTCGACCAGCTTCATCGTCGAGACCCGGTGCTGGGCCTCGACCACGCGCCAGCAGGGACCGGACAGCCGGCGGCGTTCAGGCCAGAGCGCGCCGGGCGTCCAGGTATCCGAGGACATGATTCAGCCCCGACACCGACTGAATGAGCGCGAGCGGCGTCCCGCCGAGCGCGGCGTTCTCGTTTCTCAGCCACGCACAGGCAACCGCTTCGTCGCCACCGGCGAGGGTGTCCAGCGCGCGAAAGAGGCGGACGAACAGGAGCGACAGCTCGAACGCCTTATCGCCGGGCGTCAGGGTGTAAGAGCCCGATCCCATGCGCGAGACGGTGGCCTGCGACAAGCCGATGATTCGTGCCAGGGCCTTGTTGGAAATGCGAAGGCGGCCGGCGGCGCGCATCACCGCCTTGGTGGCGACCGCGCTTTCACTGATCGACGGGCGTTTCAGGACCGCACGGGCCATGTCCCACGTCCTTCCCCGGGGAAAAACATCCAGTCCTTTCTCATGAAATAATACACCATCCTCTATTCTGGTGAAAGAGCACGCCGGAGGTCGGAAATGCGGTGGACCTGTGCTACTGGACCTGACTGGTGAGCGAGGGATCGGCTGAACGCCGGCCAAGAAGCGCCGTGAGGCTTGCGACCTCCGCCAGTTCAAACGGCTTGGCGACGTACGCCTGAAAGCCCGCGGCCTCTGCATCGCGGCCGCCGGTGATCGACGCGCACGCGGTAATGGCGACGGCCGGGATCAGCCCGCCCTGCGACGCCGGGCGGGAGCGGACGCGCCGGATGAGCGAGTGGCCGTCCTCGTTCGGCATGCTGATGTCACTGAGGAGAACATCGGGCGGGCGCCGGTCGATCTCGGCCAGCGCCTCCGTGGCGCTCGCGGCAGTGATCACGGACGCGCCATACTGCTTGAGCGCCGTTTCGAGCAGACCGCGCGCGTCCTCCTCGTCGTCGACGACGAGAACGCGAAGCCCGCGCAGGAGCGAGCCGTCGACGGTCGCCACAGGGCGCGGCTCGGCCGCCGACCGCTCATGCCCGGGCCGCTCTTCCGACGCCAGCACGATCGACGGGAGATGGACCTCGAAGGTCGCGCCCTTGTCCCGTCCCTCGCTCCGCGCCTCGATGGTGCCGCCGTGGAGCTCGACCAGCTGCTTCGCGATGGCAAGGCCGAGGCCGAGGCCGCCGTATTCACGGCTGGAAGTCGCATCGGCCTGCCGGAAGGGATCGAACACGCGCGGCAGGAATCTCGGTTCGATTCCGGAGCCCGTGTCCTGCACCGAGACATGGTAGCCGTCCCGGGACTCGAGTCGAACCGACACCTGGCCTTGTGGCCGCGAGAACTTGACCGCATTCGAGAGCAGATTCCAGACGACCTGCTGCAGACGATCGGGATCGCCGTAGGTGGGGGCCGGCCGTGCGCCGATTTCGACGTTCAGCCGCAGCTGCTTGGCAGCCGCCGCGGGCTGGACGACTTCGATGGCCGCGTCGATGATGGCGGCGAGATCGGCTTCGCGGACCTGCAGGCGCGGCCGGCCGCTGGCAATCCGCGACATGTCGAGCAGGTCCTCCACGAGCATCGACTGGGCGCGGGCGTTGCGCTCGATGATTTCCAGCGCCTTCGAGTGCATCTCCGGATCGAGGCGCGACGAGCGCAGCATGCGCGTCCATCCGAGCATGGCGGTCAGAGGCGTCCTGAGCTCGTGCGACAGCGTGGCCAGGAACTCGTCTTTCAGCCGCCCTGCCTGTCGTTCGCGCTCCAGCGCTTCGGCAATGCGATCGAGCATCTCGTTGAACGCGCGCATCACGACGCCGATTTCGTCGTTCGATGCCGGCGCGGCACGGAGCGAGTAGTTCCGCGTCGAGGAGATCGCCTGCGCGGTCGCCGCGAGCTCCAGCAGCGGCGAGGCAATGGACCGCTGCATCCGCGCGCTCGTCAGGAAGGCGGCACCGATCGCCAGCGCCAGCAGGCCGAGCACGGTCGCGCCGGCCACGCGCAGGCGGGCATACATGTCCCCCAGATCGCGGCGGATGTACAGAGTCCCGACCGGCTCGCGGCCGATGGTCACGGGCGTGACGACGTCGAATGCGCGCCAGCCGAACGCGGAAGCGTGAGGCGCCCCCGGCGGGCACGCGCCGTTCCCGCCACGCTGATAGCTGGTCAGCACCACGCCGCCTCGCTGGTAGAGGCATGCCATTTCCACACGAGGCCTGACCCGGAGGGTGCCGAGGATCTCGCCGGCCACACGATCGTCGCCGAACGTCAGCGGCGCGCCGGTGTTTTCCGCGATGATCGCCGACTGGGCGGTCATGTCGCGCCACGCCTCCGACCGGAACTGCGCGATGTCCCAGGCCAGGTACCCGCCGGTCGCGAGCGTCAGGGCGACAGCGGTCGACGTCAACGTCATCAGCAGCAGCTTGCGGCGGATCGGCAGATCGGCGAAGCGGATCATTGATCGCCCCGATTGTCGACGGTCCGGGCCAGCCGCAAGAGATGCGAACTGATGCGGAGATCCGCGCGTTCGGCGGCCTTCGCGTCGATCTGGAAGCGGACCTTGCCCTCCTCGATCACGAAATTGATGATTCCGCCCTGGGCGATGAAGTCCGGCGACTCGCCCACCGTCAATGTGGGCGTGCCGCGCATCGCCCGCACGTACGCCGCCGTTGCCGTTCCCTGCGGTACGAAGACAATGTGGCACCCTGGCTCGGGAGCCTCGATAAGACGCATCGTCAGCGGTCGATCATTGACTGCCTCTCCGTGAAGCGTCTGTTCGAGCACGTCGCCGAACGGATTCCGGCCGGCGACGCAGATCGTGAGCGGCCCGGATCGCGCTTCTGCCGGCCACTCGATGAATTTGGCGAAATTGAAAAGATAGACCGCCTTGACCTGGTACTCGAGCGCGACGTCCTTTGCAGACGCGGCCACGCTGCCGGCCAGCGCGAGCGCGACAATCCAAGCCGGGGCTCTGCCCCGGACCCCGGCTCGGTCGCTCGCGGGGACCCGTTCGCCCCGCTCCGCTCCATCCCACCCCACGATGCACAAACCGCATCGTGGGGACCCCGGCTCGCAGGCGCGCTCCGCGCGCCTGCCGCTGCCCGGTTGAATCCTCGAAGCAGCCGTCCCGCGGCGGGCGCGTCTCAGAATCCCCATGAGATTCTGACGTAGGCGCCACGCTCGATCTCGCCGCGCATATCTGGCGCACCGAACTCGGGATGATGCGGGTGCAGCAGGTTCTGGCCGACGAGCGCGATCTCTGCTTTCTTCAATCCGATCCAGGCGAGGCGCAGGTCCAGTTCTGAGTAGGCCGGGACTCCTTCGCCGGTGACGATCGTCGGAAGCCGCCGTAGCGATCCGAGATGGCGGAACAGCGCGTCGGCCTGGAAGTGCGCCGGCAGATCGGTCGACGACCGGAGCCCGAGCTGGTGGCGTGGAGTCGAGCCGTCGAGAAAAATCCCGTGATTGAGATCCCGTCCTCCGGCGCGCATGTCGATGTCGAGATTGGAATAGCTCGCGGACAATCGCGACCGCGCAGACGGGCTATACGTGATGAGCGCTTCGCCGCCGGCGGTGCGACCCGAGGTCAGATTTTGATTCTGCAGTGGGATGACGGTGCGGGCGATCTCAGAATCGAAGAATGGGCTGCCCAGCTCGAGCGACGCCAGGCCACGATACCGGTTGAGGAACAGCGCGATATCCGTCGAGAGCGATTTCAGCGCCTGCCAGCGATATCCTGCCTCGTAGGCCAGCAGCCGCTCCGCCTCGAATGCATGGTTTCCGAGCAGCCGCAGAGTTCCCAGAGGACTAGGGGCGTCGATCGCGATATCGCGTTCGAGCCGTGTGGGGACCCGCACGGCACGCGAGAGGGCAGCCCACAGCGCCTGGTTGGAGGTAAGGTTCCACGCGACGCGGCCGCTCGGCTGCAGTTCCGCGCCGCTGAAATCGTTGTGTTCCAGCTTCGTGCCCAGCGTGACCCGGACCGATTTCGACAGTTGAATCTGATCCTGGATGAACCCGCCTGCGATCTGGTCGTTCGATGAAGGGGGTTCGACGGCAAAAACGCCGCGGCCGCGGTTGCGATTGACGGTCAACCGGTAGTTCAGGCTCCAGGTCACCTCATGGCGAGGCGTCGGAGCAAACCGGTGCTGCAGGTCGACGTCAACGGTGTCGAGATCGTCAACGAAGCTCGGGTCGTTCCGGTGGGTTCGATCGTAGTAGATACGGGCCTCGATCTCCGCACCCCGGGACGTTTTGCGGCGCCAGCGCGCCAGGACGTTGCCGCCTTCGGCGACCACGCGGAGCGGTCCGGCCGGACCCGGACGGCCGCTCACGACGACCGACGGCGACAGGCGGCCAATCTTCGCGCGATATGCGTCGCCTTGAACGGTCAGGATATCGCGCTCACCTGCCTGCCAGTCCGAACGGAAGCCGAGATGTCCCGTATTCCAGTCGTCGGCGCTCACCCGGTTCGTGTTGAGCGTGCCACCACGATCGAAGTACTTCCCGAATACCCGATAGTAGCCGCGATCGCCGATCCGTCCGCCGAACCGCGCAGCGACCGAGCCGTGTTCTTCGGTGCCCGTGCTCGTCGTGAGGTACAGGCCCTGCGTGTCCCTGGCGTTTTTGGTCGTGATATTGATCACGCCATTGACTGCGTTCGAGCCCCACAGGGTGGCTCCCGGGCCGCGAATAACTTCAATGCGATCGATATCCTGCAGCAGGTAATCCTGAACGTCCCAGAACACGCCGGAGAACAGCGGGGTGTAGATGCTGCGGGTATCGCTGAGCACCAGGAGCTTCTCGGAGCTGACGCTGCCGAGCCCGCGGGAGCCGATCGCCCAGATGTTGGAGGTCTGCCGCGCCACGTAAATGCCCGGCAGCACACGAAGCGCGTCAGGGACGGTGGTGGCGCCTGAGCGCCTGATGTCCTCGCTGCTCAGGACCGTCACCGCCGCCGGAGCTCCGCCGAGCGACTCTGGCGTCTTCGAGACCGACGTGACCTCGATGTCCATCAGCTCCTGGACGCTCAGCTTCTTGAAATCGAGAATCGTTTGAGGCGCTGCGCGTTCCTGCGCCGGGCTCGCGCCCGCACACAAAACGCAACCACACAGCAGAAGGATGCGTTCGAAAGGAAGGGTCACGCGCGTCTCCGGCGTCGGCGTGCTCGGGATGCGAGGGTCCGTGTCGATCGTGCGGACGTGGTGCGACACCAGGACGGAGGAGCTCGCCGAATAGAAACAATGATTATCCATCATTGACGGTGCAATGCTGCGCAGCTGAAGCGTTGACGAGCGCGGTTGTGCGCGGTGCGGCTCAGCGGTCAGCCGAGCCATTCGAGGTGTCTCGTGAATCATCCGCGTCGCGGGAGGAGGAGTCGTTCGTGCCACTGATCGCCTTTCACGTTCAGGATCCACAGGGCCGCCCTCTTGGCGGCGCCCTCATCACGGCAAGGAACCAGCCCCACGGTGACTGGGCCGGCGTCACCAATCCGTGCGGCGATTTTCTGGCCACGCTCGGCGCCGGCCACTATGACCTCACCATCACCTATCCCGGATTTCAGGCACGCACGCTGTCCGAACTGGTCCCGGTAGAATGCGAACAGAAATTTTCCGGGCTATCCCTTCGAGGTCGATCCCCTGGTGCCGCTGATTGAGTCAGGGCAACTGCTGCGTGCGTTTGCCGCGACCGCAGGCGATGGCCGGTTCTTCGTGATGCCGATCGTCGCGCAGGCAGCGGTGCCGTTCACCGCGAAATCGGCGGTGCACGTTGACGTGTACGACCCGCTCACGGGCGAACCGCGCGACGCGCGCGATCTCGCCGCCAGAGAGACGTACACGCTGGCACCGACGCTGGCCGCCGTGATGATGGGATCACCGAGATAAAGGAACCCGTCAGCAGAGAAGGACATCACCGATCTTCGCGCAGCCCGGCATACCCTTCCTCACCCCTTGGTCGTTCTCTTCGCCAGAGCGCCGTAGCGACGATGACGCCAGTCGGCCGGACTTTTGACCGCCGGCCCCAGGACTTCGCGCCGCGACGAAGTTCGCATCGCCAAGCAATTCCCGGCAACCACGCGACGGGAACGCCAATTGCCGTTAAGGCAAGGAACCTGTCAGCCCACCGCATAGGTTTCACCGCAGCAATTTCGTTGCACGCGCGGTCATCGCACCGCATTGGGAGAGAAGATCACATGAAACTTACACTCGCAGGATTCGTTCTGTTGCTTGCATCGTTCAGTGTCGCATGTGGCGACAATACGCCTCTCGCGCCAACCGCGCCTATCGCTGAACCCGGCAACATCGTTGATACCGTTGGTGACGCTACATCCACACCCCGCAAGCCCATCTGCGATGCACTGGTTGACCGCAGCAGCGTTCAGCCAGCAATGGCACAGTGCGATGGTGATCGCGGGTCGCGTGGATACTAGAGAAGCGGGCAGCACATCGGTGGCTGTCGCTGTGGGAACTGACTCCAGCCGCGAGCCTCAACAGCGTCAAGACCCGTCAGGCGAGCGTCCCGGAACAAGGGACAGACCGCGGCTGCGTCGTCCAGGACGTCTATCGTAGACCAGTGAAGGGGTTCGTGGGGCGGATGGGAGCACTCCATGAACTCCATCCCGGCCTGGGGCCGCAATGCCGCTTTCTCACAAATGGTCCACCGCATTAAGGAATCCCGATCATTGCATGCTGCTGAAAAACGCAGCGTGAAGGGCAGGAAGGGCCCGGCTATCCTGCCCCTCCGGCCCATCCTGCCGCGCTAGGCCTCGTGGACACGACGAAGTACGGCGCCGGCGAGCGCGAAGGTCACCGTGTCGTCGCCGGGCCTCGACCGGTTGGAGGTCAGTGGGTGGCGACGTGTAATCGTTTACGCGTCGTGGCTGGAAACTGAAGCATGGATGTGGTCAAGGGCGTGGAGGACACCGCCCGGCGTGCCGGCTTCACCTTGATCACGCAGGGGCGGCCAAATTCGGCAAACCCAACTCCTACGCCGTCGCGCGACGTATGATATTCAGGGTCACGGGAGCAGCCTGTCTCGAGAACTCTGTCCATGCCTCAGTTCATCCTCACACTGCTAGCCGCCGTTTCGTTTCTCGTCAGCGCCGCGCTGGAATTCAACGTAGTGACCGACTGGCCCAGGCTCCCTGCCGGCCGCGCCGCGATCGGCGACATGCACGGCGACGTGGCCGTCAGTTCAGCCGGCGAGGTGTATCTCAGCGTGCAGGATCCTGAGGCGGGACTGCAGGTGTACGCGCCGGACGGCAGGTTTCTGCGGAATGTTCCCGGCGCGCCTGACGACTTTCACGGGTTCGTCATTCGCCGGCAGGGGGACGGCGAATTCATTTTCGGTGCCCGCTTGCGCGATCAGAGCATCGTGAAGATGGCGCTCGACGGTCGCGTCGTCCTCACGATTCCCGCATCGTCGGTTCCCGATGAATTCAAGAACACGAGTCAGCGGACGGGGCAGCGGACCATGTCGCTGACGGGAATCGACGTGGCGCCCAACGGCGATCTGTACGTCACCGATGGCTACGCGACCGATTATATTCATCGCTTCAGCCGTACCGGTCAGTACCTCAAGTCGTTCGGCGGGAAGCAAGCGCCGTACAACTTCAACACGCTGCACAAGGTCGCGATCGATACCCGCTTCCAGCCCGCGCGCATCATCGGCTGCGACCGCGCGAACAACCGCCTCGTTCACGTCTCGCTGGACGGCGAGTTCCTCGGCGTGGTGGCGAAAGACCTCCTGCTGCCGGCCGCCGTGGCGATTCACGGCGATCATGCGGTGGTCGGCGAGCTGAACGGTCGCATCACGATTCTCGACAAGGCAGGCCGCTCTGTCGCGCAGCTCGGCGCCAATACGGAATCCGGAATCGGTTCCAACGGGGTTCCGCCCGAGAAATGGCGCCCAGGGTTCGTGATTTCGCCACACGGCGTCGCGCTCAACGAACGCGGCGACCTGTGGGTCTCCGAGTACAGCAAATTCGGCCGGGTGCAGCGGTTCAACCGTCAGTAGGTGTCTGCTCTGTTACCGCGAACGGTATGACATGGCCGTCACAGCTTCTCGTGGAAGCCAGTCTGCCCAGGCGGCGGATTGCCGACGAGACTGAGGCGCTCACGGTGCTGGACATCGAAACGATTCACCACGTCAGTCTCGTTGTGACGAACCTCGACCGGGCGAGAGCGTTCTACAGCGGAGTGCTTGGCCTCGAGGAAACGGACCGTCCGGAATTCCCGTTCGACGGAGCCTGGTACCGCCTTGGCGACCGCAGTCTTCACCTGATCGTCCCGGGACCCGGCGACGAGCCGACGTTCAGGCAGGACAAGGCCATCGACTCTCACGATGCGCATTTTGCGATTCGCGTACGGAGCTACAGGCAGGCGGTCGAGCACCTGCAATCGAAAGGCTACCGCCAGAGCCACGGCGCGAATCCCAAGCCCGACGCCGACAATCCGCTGCCGATGCGTTTGAGTCCCACAGGAAAGGCGGGATTTCCACAGATCTACATCCTGGATCCCGACCGAAACGTCATCGAGATCAATGCGGCGCAGGCGGACTAGCCTAGCGGCTTGAGGAAAATCACATGTGTGTACTTCGGGTGACAGGGAAACATTTCGACGTAGATTTGTATCTTGCGCGCTCGGGGTTGACGGCGTACAAGGTATTTCATGCGGGTGAACCGCGATCTGTCTCGCAGCCCGAGAAGCTGCAAGAACAGTTGCTGATTCATGACGGCCAAGCGACGTGCAGCTGTGTGTACGACCTCGATTACAACCCCCTCTACTAGGCGACGATTAAGTTCCCTCGCCGAGAACTACCGGGATGCGATGAACCGCTGCCGGAGGCGAACTCAACCGACTCGCGTGAGCCCGAGCCGGATCGCAGGATTGCCGGCGAAAGCCTGGCGATTCGGGTAGTGCTTGAGCACG
>JBKPAI010000076.1:0-43846 GCA_046726355.1 Acidobacteriota bacterium
TCGCCGCCGTGGCCGCCGCGGCGGCCGCCGTCGCTGGCGCATCAGCGCCGGGAACCATTTTGTGGTGCGGAGTCGCCGCCGGATTCGCCCCGGTCGGCGGTGCACTCGGCTGTCTCTCCTCCGGTTTGTTGTCGTCAGCCATGCTGTCCCATCATCTTCAGAGCTTCAATCGCAGCCTGCCGAACTCTCATGCTCCGGTCCTGCCGACTGAGAGTGGCGACCGCCTGCCGCAGCGACTCGTGCTTCAATGTGGCGGCCGCCCGCAGGCCGCTGATGAGCACGTCCGCGACCGGATCCTGATCCGAATCCTGACGCACGTCGCGCCTGACCGTCTGCTCCACATAATGCCGATCGAGCATCTCGCGCAGAACGGGGACGCCGTCGCTGTTCCCCTTGCGCGCGAGCGCGGCCGCAGCATTCCAGCGCACGTCGGCGGCAGAATCCTGCAGCGCAGTGCGCAGCGTGACCATTTGATCCTCGCCGGGCAGCGCCCCGAGCGCGTACACGACCATCTTGCGGATGCCGGCGTCGGGCGATCCGTACAGCGGCTGCAGCCTGGGAACGACGCTCGCGTCGCCGGATGCACCGAGCGCCCAGATGGTGCTGATGTGCGCCTCGTTCATCTCAGCAGTCCAGCCGTTGATGCGGGACCAGACGTCGGGCGTCCACGGCCGTTCCGGCAGATCGAGCGACTTCACCAGCAGACCGATCGCCTCGGCCGGCAGCGGAGGCTCCAGGCGGCCGATCGCAAGCGCGAGATATTTTCGAACGCGCGGATCGCCGTCCAGCGACTCGTCGAAGGTTTTCACGAGCGCAAGCGCCAGCTTTTTGTCGCTGCGCACGTTCGGGTCGTCCATCAGCTGCGAGAGTTCGTACGCGGCGGGCCATTGCCGCGCCATGCCTCCGCTCCGAATCTCGGTGAGGTAGTCCTGCGGTGATCGCGTATCTGCCAGCAGCGAACGGAATCCGAAGTACACGGAAACCGTGATGGCAATCACCGCGAACGGGATCAGAAAGAACTGAACGGCCAGGGCAGGCGCGGCGACCAGAGGATTTCGAGCCGCGGGTTCGCGCTCGATTAGTTTTTCCATGTATTGGGAAAATGGCGTGGCATCAGACAGTTGAGATGGCTGCCATCTTTTATCATTCGAATCCGTGACGGTCAAGCGAGTCGCTGGTTCCACGCGATCGAGCCGGCGCGACGTCGAGGCGCGCCAGGAAGGTACTTACCTTGCTTTGCGTCTCGTCCATGCGATGGATCAGCATAATCCTTCTTTTTGTCTTCATGCTAGCCGGGGCGCCTTCAGCTCTGGCGCAGCGGCGGGCGCCAGCCACCGGGATGGCCGGAATTGGCGCGTCGGTCGGCGCGGCGCTGCCGACTGAAGACAATCTCGAGAACGGACTCGAGCTCGCGGGAAATATTGAGGGCTATCTGACGCCCCGGGTCTCGATCCGCGGCCAGCTCGGCACGGCCTGGTTGGACTTTCTGGGCGGGAACGCCACAGCCAGGCCGTTATTTGTCGACGGCAACATCGTCTACAACTGGGAAGGCAGGGAGTGGCACCCGTATGTGACGGTCGGTCTCGGCTACTACCGCTATCGCATGAAGGACTCGTCGGCGACTGACAGCAGCGCCGGCGTCGACCTCGGGGCTGGCTTCGAGTATTTCTTCACCCGCCGCTCGACGCTGACGGCGGAATTGCTCTACCACAACGTGGGAGAAGTCATCGCGCCGCCGCTGCGAATTTCCGACGGATCGTTCTGGACGTTCGCGATTGGAGCGAAGACTTACCTCGGTCGGTAGCACTTCCCGAATCACCGACGGCTCAACCACAGAGGACGCTGAGGAGGCGGAGTCAAAATCGCGTGGCTCAGGATTCAAACTCCACGTCCTCCGCGGTGGCATCCGGCGGCGCCGCCGCTCATCTCACCGCAGCCGCCGTCTCCTCCGTCGTCACCGGCTTCAGGAAGGGCATCATCCGGCGAAGCCGCGCGCCCACTGCTTCGATCTGCAGATTTCTTTCCGCTTCGCGTTTCTGGTTGAACCAGGGGCGGCCGTTTTCGTTTTCCTCGATCCATCCCTTCGCGTACTTGCCGCTGCGCACGTCGTCGAGCATCTGCTTCATCACGCGGCGCGTTTCCTCGGTGACGATGCGCGGCCCGCCCGTGTAGTCGCCGTGCTCGGCCGTGTCGCTGACCGAGTAGCGCATGTAATTCAGTCCGCCCTGGTAGATCAGATCGACGATCAGTTTCAGCTCATGAAGGCATTCGAAGTACGCGATTTCCGGCTGGTAACCCGCCTCGACGAGCGTGTCGAATCCGGCCTTGATCAACGCGCTGACACCACCGCAGAGGACCGCCTGCTCGCCGAACAGATCTGTTTCGGTTTCTTCCGAAAACGTCGTCTCGATGACGCCGGCCCGGGTCACTCCGATCGCTTTCGCGTAGGCCAGTGTCAGCGCCCGCGCGCGGCCGCTGGCGTCCTGATGGATCGCAAACAGCGCCGGTGTGCCGGCGCCTTCGACGAACAATTCCCTGACCCGGTGGCCCGGTGACTTGGGCGCGACCATCGCGACATCGACGTCCGGCCGGACGGCGATCGTGCCGAAACGGATGTTGAAGCCGTGCGCGAACATCAACGCGTTGCCGGGCCGCAGATGCGGCTCGATCTCTTCGCGGTAGACGCGCGGCTGCGCGGTGTCGGGAATCAGCACCATCACGACGTCGGCCCACATGGCCACCTCGCTGACGCTCGCGACCGTGAGACCGGCGGCCGTCGCCTTCTGACGCGACCGGCTGGTCGCCGGCAGTCCGACGCGAACGTTCACGCCGCTGTCCTTCAGGTTCAACGCGTGCGCGTGCCCCTGTGAACCGTACCCGATGATGCCCACCTGCCGGCCGCGGATCAGCGAAACGTCTGCGTCTCTGTCGTAATACATCGTCGCCATGCTGACTCCTTGTTGTGTTGAAAG
Organism: Acidobacteriota bacterium; assembly: GCA_046726355.1. Classification (GTDB taxonomy): domain Bacteria; phylum Acidobacteriota; class Vicinamibacteria; order Vicinamibacterales; family CAVVIG01; genus QHWF01. The sequence goes on from JBKPAI010000076.1 coordinate 2,973, forward strand.
AACGACCGCCCGAAAGGCCGACTCTGCGCGCGACTGAAAGTCGCAGCTGTGCGGCCTTGTGCGGCAGTTCTTTCAGCGGAAGACCAGGTCTTCTCTATGCCCACGTGCACAAAGGTCCGATGCCGCCAAACGGATTGGGCCTGCCGGAAGCTGACCGCCTGAACCCGGTGGGATGAAACCTGGCACGTGGGCACTCACACCGAGCAGCTGCTGACATCTCCGTTGACTTCCGCGGGCGGCGTGTCCCGCGCGGCGCCCTGGCGGCGCCGCGCCGCGGCGATCCCGCGGACCATCGAGACGCGGCCGGTCCGGACGAGCTCGATGACGCCGTAGGGCCTGAGCACCTCCACGAGGCTGTCGATCTTATCCTCGGTCCCGGTGGTCTCGATCACGAGCGACTCCCGGCCGACATCCACGATCCGGGCGCGGTAGACGTCGACGAGCTGCATGACGTGCGTGCGCGCCTCACCGGTGGCCGCGACCTTGATCAAGGCGAGATCGCGCGAGATCGATGGAGCGTTCGTGATGTCCTCGACGCGCCGGACCGGCACCAGCTTGTACAGATGTGCCTCGAGGCGCCGCGCGCCGTGCTCGTCGGTGTCGAGGACCACCGTCATCCGCGACACGCCTTCGGTTTCGGTATGCCCGACCGTCAGCGACTCGATATTGAAGGCGCGGCGGCGGAACAGGGACGCGACGCGGTTCAAGACGCCGGGTTTGTTGTCGACGTAAACGGCGAAGGTATGGATCATTTCTCTTGGCTCTTGGCTCTTGGCTCTTGGCTCTTGGCTCTTGCCTCAGGGCTCTCGGGTGATGGCGATTCGCCAGGCGTTCGGCGTCTAAAGCCCAGAGCCTGAAGCCCAGAGCCCAAAGCCCACAGCCATCCCCATTAATCCGCCGCGGTCTCCACGATCGGCGACGGCCGGCGGATCATCTTGTGCAGATCGGCGCCGGCGGGCACCATCGGGTACACCGTGTCTTCCTGCTCGACCTGGAAATCAATCAAGGCCGCGCGCTTGACACGGCGTGCGGCTGTGACCGCGTCCGCCACCTCACTGCGCTTGGTGACGGCTGTCGCAGCAATACCGAACGCCTCCGCCAGCTTCGTAAAGTTCGGGTTGAGCAGCGGCGTCGCCGCGTAGCGTTTGTCGTAGAAGAACTCCTGCCACTGGCGCACCATGCCCAGGTAGCCGTTGTTGATCACGGCAATGTTCAGATCGAGCTGTTCCTGCGCGACCGTGGCCAGTTCCGCCATCGTCATCTGGAACCCGCCGTCGCCGACCACGACCCAGACTTCCGCGTCGGGACAGGCCACCTTGGCGCCAATCGCGGCGGGGAGCGCGAAGCCCATCGTGCCGAGGCCGCCGGAGGTGATGAGCGACCGCGAGCGATCGTGCTTGTAGTACTGGGCTTCCCACATCTGGTGCTGTCCGACATCGGTGACGACGACGGCGCGGCCGTCGGTCAGCCGCCACAGGTCGTTGATCACGTGCGCCGCATAGAGATGACCATCGTCGGGCAGGTTCTGGATGTCGCGGACGGCTGAATCGCCTTTCAGCGCGTTGATGCGGGCCAGCCAGCCGGTGCGGTCGCGTTTCTGCACGTGCGGGAGCCACTCCTCCACGGCGGGCCGGAGGTCCTTCGCGATCGCCACGTCGACGCGGACGTTCTTGTTCAATTCCGCGCGATCGATGTCGACGTGCACTTTGCGCGCCGCCGGCGCGTACGTCTTCAGATTGCCCGTCACCCGATCATCGAAGCGCATGCCGAGCGCGATCAGCAGGTCGGCCTCCTGGATCGCGTGGTTGACCCAGGCTTCGCCGTGCATCCCCATCATGCCGAGGTTGAGCGGATGCGACGCGGGGATGCCGCCGATGCCGAGCAGCGTGACCGCAACAGGAATGTGCGCGCGTTCGGCCAGCGCCAGCACAGCGCGCTCGGCGCCCGACAACATCACGCCGTGGCCGGCCAGGATCAGCGGCCGTTCGGCCGCGTTGATCAGTTCGACCGCCTCCCGGTAATCGCCGTCACCGGGAAGGGCCTCGTCGTACGCCTCAATGAGATGCGGCGCGGCGGCGGCCCAGTCGACCTCGCAGCCTGCCTGCTGCGCGTCCTTTGTGATGTCGACCAGGACCGGTCCGGGACGCCCGTCGCGGGCGATGGCGAATGCCTCGAGGATCGCGGGGGCGACATCTTCGGCGCGCGTCACCAGGTAATTGTGCTTGGTGATCGGCAATGTGATCCCGGTGATGTCGCACTCCTGGAACGCGTCGGATCCGATCAGTTTGCTGCCGACCTGTCCGGTGATGCAGACGATCGGCGAGGAATCCATCATCGCCGTGGCGATGCCGGTGACCATGTTGGTCGCGCCGGGACCGGAGGTGGCGATCGCCACGCCGACGCGACCGCTCGCTCTGGCATAGCCATCGGCCATATGAGTCGCGCCCTGTTCGTGACGGACGAGGATATGGCGGATCGGGTAGCCGAGCATGGCGTCGTACGCCGGCAGAATTGCACCGCCGGGATAGCCGAACACATCGGTGACGCCTTCGCGAACCAGCGCCTCCCAGAGAATCTGTGCACCCGTCAGTTTCATAATGGTCCCTGAGATTTCAGATTTCAGATTTCAGATTTGAGACTGCAGGCACGTTCTTGATCCCAGTCTGAGATCTGAAATGTTCAATCTCATTCACCTCATCCGGTCACCGCACCCGTTGCGGCGGACGAGACGAGACGCGCATACTTCGCCAGCACGCCTGAAGCGTAGCGCGGCGCCGGACTGCGCCATGCGTCGAGCCGCTGCTTCAGCACGCTCTCGGGCACGTCGACGTGAATCCGGCGCTGCGGTACGTCGATTACAATCTCGTCGCCGTCCCGGATTGCTGCAATGGGGCCGCCACGTGACGCTTCCGGCGCCACATGCCCCACCATCAGGCCGCGGGTCGCGCCCGAGAAGCGGCCATCGGTGACGAGCGCGACGGAATCGCCGAGCCCGGCTCCGACCATCGCCGCCGTCACCGCGAGCATCTCCCGCATCCCGGGTCCTCCGCTCGGCCCTTCGTACCGGATGATGACGACGTCGTTGGGCCTGACCGCCTGCCGCTGAACGGCGTTGAACGCCGCCTCCTCGCTGTCGAACACGCGCGCCGGGCCGCGATGTTCCAGACGGTTGGTGCCGGACACTTTCATGACCGCACCGTCCGGCGCGAGGTTGCCGCGAAGGATGACCAGGCCGCCGCTGCTCTTCAACGCCCGATCGAGAGGGCGCACGACCTCCTGTCCTGGCGTTTCGACCGCCGCCATCGCCTCCTCGCCAATCGTGCGGCCGCTGACCGTCAGCGCGGAACCGTGAAGGATTCCCGCATCGAGGAGGCGCTTCGCGACCAGGCGGCTGCCGCCCGCGGCGTACAAATCGGTCGCCACGAAACGGCCCGACGGCTTGAGATCCGCGAGCAGCGGCACGCGTGCGCTGATGCGGTCGAAATCAGCGAGCGACAACTCGATGCCGGCCTCGTGGGCAATCGCAATCAGGTGGAGGACGGCGTTGGTCGACCCGCCGGTCGTGGCGACCGCGGCGATGGCGTTCTCGAGGGCGTGGCGGGTGAGGACGTCGCGCGGCCGGACCCTGCGGCGGACGAGCTCCATGACCCCGCGCCCGGCGTGACGCGCGACGTTTCCCTTCTGCGGGTCCGTCGCCGGCACGCTGCCGCTGCCGAGCCCGGCGATGCCGAGGAACTCACAGGCGATCGCCATCGTGTTGGCTGTGAACTGGCCGCCGCAGGCACCGGCGCCGGGGCAGGCCGACGCTTCGAGGCTGCAGAGATCGGCCTCGGTGATACGGCCGGCCGCGTGCGCGCCGATCGCTTCGTACACGTCCTGAATCGTGACGTTCCGGCCGTTCCACGTACCCGGCGCAATCGATCCACCGTAGAGCACCAGGCCGGGGACGTTCAGACGCGCCAGCGCCATGACGCCGGCGGGAATCGTCTTGTCGCACCCGACCAGCACGACGAGCCCATCGAAGCCGTTGCCGCGGGTCACGAGCTCGATCGAATCGGTGATCACCTCGCGGCTGACCAGCGACGCGCGCATCCCCTCGGTGCCCATCGTGATGCCGTCGGAGATCGAAACGGTATTGAACTCCATCGGCGTGCCACCGGCGTCGCGGATCCCGTCTTTCACGTGGACGGCCAGATCGCGCAGATGAAAATTGCACGGACCGATTTCGATCCACGTGTTTGCGACGCCGATGAGCGGCTTTTTCAGATCCTCGTCGGAGAAGCCGACGGCCTTCAGCATCGCGCGCGCCCCGGCGCGCTCGGGCCCGGCGGTGAGTGGATTGCCGGGCCCGCTCACGACACGACCTCGAACGGATCGGGCAGCCAGCAGTGGTGCGATTTCCAGCTCGCGTACGATCCGAGCGTCCGCAACGACGTGGCAAATTCGGCAAGATGGCCGAGCGCGCGGGCGCACGTCAGCTCGTCGCGCGCCGCCGCCAGGTCGGCATAGAACAAGTACTCCCACGGACGGCCGGGGATCGGCCGCGATTCGAGCTTGGTCAGATCGACGCCGCGCAGGGCGAAGACGCTGAGCGCCTTGAACAGAGAGCCGGGCTCGTTCGGCAGCGCGAACACGATCGACGTCTTGTCGGCGACGGCGTTCTTCAACGGCCGGCGGCCGATGACGAGAAAACGCGTGATGTTGTCGTCGAAATCCTGAATCGACGAGGCGAGCGGCGGCAGTCCGAACAGCTCGCCGGCGCGCGATGAGGCGATAGCGGCGGCATCGGTCAGCCGCTCGTCGGCGACCATCTTGGCGCTGCCGGCCGTGTCATAGGTGGCGACAATCTCCACGCCGGTCAACTTGCGCAGGAACCGCTCGCACTGCGCCAACGCCTGGGGATGCGAGTAGACCTTCTTCAACTGCTCCAGCGTCGTCCCCGGCAGCGCCAGCAGATGGTGCACGACCGGCACCTCGACTTCCGCAACAATCGGAATCTCGTGGGTCACGAGAAGATCGTAGTTGCGGTGGATGCTGCCGCCGATCGAGTTTTCGATCGGCACCACCCCGTATCCGGCCGGGCCGGACTTGACCGATTCGAACACTTCCTCGAAGCTGCGGCACGGCACCAGCTGCGCCTCGGCATCGACCCGCCGGGCGGCGGCCTCACTGAAGGCGCCCGGTTCGCCCTGGTATGCGATTCTCATAGATGTCAGGCCTTGTCTTTACCGTGTCAATTCGGCGCCTTTGTGTCCTTCCTACCCTGTGTGTCCTTCGCGTACTTGGTACACGAAAAAAGGCCATCACCCTGCGGATGATGGCCTCGGTCTTTCCTCTGCCCGGGTCGCATCATCCGCTGTCCTGTTCGAGGCGAATAAACGAAATCGACATCGCCCCCAGCGCGCTCAGCGCCGCGACGATCCCGCGAACGGCGACAGCGGGTACCCGGGACATCACGACCATTGTCAAGCGCATTTAACCTGCTGCACCGCCTAGAAGTCAAATTGATAATGTTTACTCGTGAATAAGCGATACGAATTCTGGCTCTCGGCGACAGGCCTGTCGGCTCCGGGCCGGGCGGACCTGAAGGTCCGCACAACATCAGAGGTGGTTTTGCCACCGCCTTTGAGGCTGCAGGCGCAAGGCGCAGGACTTGACGGCAAGGGGCCAGAGGAGCCCAAGCCAAGAGCCACACGCCCTCTCAGATCCGCGGCAGCGTCACGCCCTGCTGCGCCTGATATTTGCCCTTCTTGTCGCGGTACGAGACCGCGCATACCTCGTCGCTCTGGAAGAACAGGACCTGTGCAATACCCTCGTTGGCGTAGATCTTAGCGGGCAGCGGCGTCGTGTTCGAGATTTCGATCGTCACATGGCCTTCCCACTCCGGCTCGAAGGGGGTGACGTTGACGATGATGCCGCACCGCGCGTAGGTCGATTTGCCGAGACAGACGGTCAGGATGTCGCGGGGCACGCGGAAGTATTCGACCGTGCTCGCGAGCGCGAACGAGTTCGGCGGGATGATGCAGACGTCCGCCTTGATGTCAACGAACGATCGCGGGTCGAAGCACTTGGGGTCGACGACCGTGTTGAAAACGTTGGTGAACACCTTGAACTCGTCGGCCACCCGCACGTCGTAGCCGTACGACGACACGCCGTACGAGATCACGCCGGCGCGCACCTGATGGTCGACGAACGGCTCGATCATCCCGTGCTCGACCGCCATGCGCCTGATCCACTTGTCGCATTTGATCGACATCGGTCAGCGCCGGAACAGCGCGAACAGCAGCGTGAGCAGGATGCTCAGCACGATCGATGTCGCGAGCGGGAAGTAGAACGAGAAATTACCGCGCTTGACTTGGAAGTCACCGGGCAGCCGGAACAGCGGAAGCCCCAGCATGATCACGAGGCCGAGGCCAGTGATGGCGAGGCCGATCAGGACGAGAGTCTTTCCCATGCTATTCACCACGGAGGACGCCGAGGGTCAGAGAGATGTCCTCCACCAGGATTCTTCCTCTTGTCCTCCTCCGTGGTGAACGTGACCAAAAAGAAGCAGCATCAAATCAGCTCGACTCCGGCGAAAAAGTACCCGATCTCGACCGCCGCGGTGTCGGGCGCGTCGGATCCGTGGGTCGCGTTGCGTTCGATCGATTGCGCAAATTGCTTCCGCAGCGTTCCGACCTCAGCCTTGGCCGGATCGGTCGCGCCCATCAGCGTGCGCCATTTCCTGATCGCGTCGGGCGCCTCCAGCACCAGGACGATGGCTGGTCCTGATGCCATGAAATCCGTCAGGCTCTTGAAAAAGGGGCGTTCACGGTGGACGGCGTAAAACCCTTCTGCTTCACGCTTTGAGAGGCAAACGCGGCGCATCGCACGAATGTGGAACCCCTCGTCCTCGATACGCTGCATAATCGTACCCGCGACGTGCCGTTCGACAGCGTCCGGCTTGATGATTGCCAGCGTCCGTTCGGTCATCGGGCGATTATAGCAGCGGCCACCTCAGCCGCCGATTCTGACGCGGTGTCGTTGCGTGGGAGGCATCCGTGGTCTCAATGACGATCAAGCAGCACAAGGATCCCGACATCCATAAGGGTGCGATTGAAGGCGACACCCCACTCGACGAACAGCACGGGAACCCGCATGGCGATGGCCTCGACGAGGAGGGGTGGCCGAACGATCCCATCGCCAGCGCGGAGGACGAGCTCGGCGCCAACGAGGATGAATCGCAGGGATAACGATTTTCACCACCGAGGAGGCGGAGGACAGGAGGCGCACGCTCTCAGGATTGGACCTCCGCGTCGCCCGCGTCCTCCGTGGTTGTCTCCTACCGCAGGCTCTCCATAATTTCGTCGAGCGCTTCCTTGCCGGGACGGACCTTGTCCAGAGGAAGGGTGGCCAGCGGGTCGTCAATCAGGTTGAGTTGTTCGATGAAATCGTCGCGGTCGGGTTCAATGAAAATGAGCCCGGTCGCGAATTCGCCGCGGCGCGCCGTTTCCTGGAGCCGTTTGAGGGCGGCGATCTTGTCGGTCGGATCGTAGTCCTCTTCGAGCTTTTTGAGCAGCAGCCTCGACCCGTCGTGCATCCGGACTTCCTGCGTCGACCCCGGCTCGTAATCCACCGTGATGTCCTCGAAGAACGGCACGAAGCTCACCTCCTCGAGCGGATCATCATGGTCTTTCACATAGGCATAGCTCTTGGTCGAGCCCTCGTGATCGTTGAACGTGACGCACGGCGACAGGACGTCCAGCATGACGGTGCCGCGGTGTGCGAGCGCCGCCTTCAGCAGCGCGAGCAGCTGTTTCTTGTCGCCCGAGAACGATCGCGCCACGAACGTGGCGCCAAGCTCGATCGCCAGCGCACACGTGTCGATCGGCGGCAGATCGTTGATCACGCCGGTCTTGAGCTTCGAACCGAGATCGGCCGTGGGGGAAAACTGCCCCTTGGTCAGCCCGTAGCAGCCGTTGTCTTCGATGATGTAGATGATCGGCAGGTTGCGGCGCATCAGGTGGACGAACTGGCCGATGCCAATGGCGCCGGTGTCGCCGTCGCCGCTGATGCCGATGGCAATCAGCTTGCTATTGGCCAGCATCGCACCGGTGCCGACCGACGGCATCCGGCCGTGGACGGCATTGAACCCGTGCGAGCCGCCCAGGAAGTATGCCGGGCTCTTGCTCGAGCAGCCGATGCCCGACAGCTTGATCACGCGGCGGGGATCGATGCCCATCTCGTAAAACGCGTCGATGATGCGTTCCGAGATGGCGTTGTGGCCGCACCCGGCGCACAGCGTCGTTTTGCCGCCCTTGTACACCTGCGGCTGCAGCCCGATTCGATTCACTTTTGCAGGAGTGGCCATATGTGAACTCTTGGCTCTTGGGTTCGCGCTCCGCTCAAAATTTCGACGCTTCCAACTTTCGCCGGGCTTCCGGACCCTGCGGGGCCACCAGCAGGATTCCCTACTCCCCTCCCGTCATCCCGGCCGACCCTGTTCGTACGGTCTTCCTCGCCACCTCATAGCCTTCCTGCGCCAGCACGTCGTCGCTGATGCTGCGCGCATCGATCGGGAGGCCGTTATAGTGGAGCACGCTGCGCAGCTTCGCCACGTGCTCGGGGACCATTTCGAGCTTCATCAACTGCAGGACCTGCGCGTCGCGGTTCTGCTCGATCACGTAGATGCGATCGTGGGCGTTGACGAACGCCGTCAGCTCCTCGGTGAACGGGTACGCGCGCAGCCGGAAGTACGACGTCTCGACGTTCATTTCCTCCCGCAGCTGATCACGGCTCTCCTCGGTCGCGTAATGCGACGTGCCGTAGGCAATGAACCCGATCCTGGCTTTCGGGTTGCGGTCGATGACCGGCCTGGGCACATGCGTGCGCGCCGTCTCGAACTTCCGGGCGAGGCGATCGACGTTCTCGACATAATCGTCGGGCCGCTCGCTGTACTGGCCGCGAGCGTTGTGGCCGGACCCGCGCGCAAAGTACGCGGGCATGCTGTCGCCGGGAATCGACCGGTAGGCGATGCCGTCGCCGTCCACGTCCTTGTAGCGGCCCCACTCGCCGATCTTCTTGAGCGTCTCCGCGGTGAGCACTTTGCCGCGGTCGATCGGCCGGGTCGGATACTTGAACGCGTCCGACATCCAGTTGTTCATGCCGAGGTCGAGGTCCATCATCACGAAAACCGGCGTCTGAAAGCGCTCGGCCAGATCGAAGGCGTCCTGCGCCATCGTGTAGCACTCCTCCACCGAATGAGGAATGAGCATGATGTGCTTCGTATCGCCGTGGGACAGAAACGCCGTCGAGAGCAGGTCGCCCTGCGCCGTGCGCGTCGGCAGGCCGGTGGACGGTCCGACGCGCTGCACGTCGAAAATCACTGCCGGGGCCTCTGCGTAGTAGGCGAGGCCGGCGAACTCGCTCATGAGCGAGATGCCGGGGCCGGCCGTCGCCGTCATCGCCCGCGCGCCCGCCCAACTGGCGCCGATCACCATCCCGAGCGACGCGATCTCGTCTTCCGCCTGGATGATGGCGAACGTCGCCTTGCCTGTCTGCTTGTCGACCCGGTACTTTTTCATGTACGTGATCAACGATTCGCACAGCGAGGACGACGGGGTGATTGGATACCAGGCGACGACCGTGACACCGGCCATCATGCAGCCGATCGCGGCCGCGGCGTTCCCTTCGATCAGAATCTTGCCGGCGGTCTCGTTCATCGGCTCGATGTCATACGGATCCTGTTTGGCAAAGTTGGCTTCCGCGTAGTCCCAGCCTGCTTTCAATGCGCCGGCGTTGAGCGCGACGGCCCGCCCCTTCTTGCCAAGCTGCTTGTCGAGCGCCTTCTGCATCAGGGTCATGTCGATCCCCAGCAGCTTCGCGAGGATCCCGTCGTAAATCATGTTGCGCACGAGCCGCCGCAGCTTGGCGTCAGGGCACACCGGCGCAACGAGCTTGTCGAACGGGACCGGATAAAAGGTCAGATCCTTGCGCAGCGCATTGAGCTTCAGCGGCTCGTCATAGACGACGGCGGCGCCGGCGTCGAGGGTGAGCACATCCTCTTTCGCCGTCTCGGGGTTCATCGCCACGAGAAAGTCCACTTCCTTCTTCCGGCCGATATAGCCGCGTTTGCTCGCTCGAATCGTGTACCACGTGGGCAGCCCAGCAATGTTGGACGGGAACATGTTCTTGCCCGACACGGGGACGCCCATCAGCAGAATCGACCGGAGCAGAACGAGATTCGCCGTCTGGCTGCCGGAGCCGTTGACGGTGGCGACCTGGATGCTGAAATCGTTGACAACGCGCTGGTGGCGTCCAGCGGCCTGTTGCTCCTGCACTTCAAGATCTGTCGGTGACATTTCTCAAGTCCTTACACTGTATGAAGATAGAGGAACAGGTACTTGAAAAAGTATATCACGCGGATTTCGGCACCATTTCCCGGATCGCCTTTCCCATGTCGGCGGGACTCTTGACCACGATCACGCCGGCGGCGGACAGCGCCGCCATCTTCTCCGCAGCCGTCCCCTTCCCGCCGGCGATGATCGCGCCCGCATGACCCATCCGCCGGCCTTCCGGCGCCGTCTGCCCGGCAATGAATCCGACCACCGGTTTGCGCAGATTCGCGCGAATCCACTGCGCCGCCTCTTCTTCTGCGGTTCCGCCGATCTCGCCAATCATCACTACCGCTTCGGTGTCGCGGTCGGCGGCGAACAAGGCGAGCGCATCGATATGCGACGTGCCGATCAGCGGATCCCCGCCGATGCCGATGCACGTGCTCTGGCCGAGCCCCAGCTTCGTGAGCTGATGGATGGCCTCGTAGGTGAGCGTGCCGCTCCTCGACACAATGCCGATGCGCCCTTCCTTGCAGATATTACCGGGAATGATGCCGGCCTTTGCCTTGCCGGGCGAAATGACGCCGGGACAGTTCGGGCCGACCAGGCGCGTTCCCGGGCGGGCCTTCAGGAACGTCATCGCCCGCAGCATGTCGCGCGTGGGGATACCTTCGGTGATGCAGACGACCAGCGCGAGCCCGGCGTCGGCCGATTCCATGATGGCGTCAGCGGCGAACGCGGGCGGGACGAAGATGACCGAGGCATTCGCGCCGGTCTGTCTCACCGCCTCGTGCACGGTGTTGAAGACGGGCCAGCCTTCGTGCGCCGTTCCGCCCTTCCCCGGCGTGACGCCGCCGACCACGTTGGTTCCGTACGCGGCGGCCTGCCGCGCATGAAAGGTGCCTTCTCTGCCGGTCAACCCTTGAACGATCAAGCGCGTCGATTTGTCGATCAAGACGGACATAATCTCTTGGTCTCTGGTCGTTCGTCGTTGGTCGGTGGTCGGTGCTCCCGGACGGCCGGACTGAGCATCGACGACCGACCAGCGGACGCATGACTATTTCGCTGCGAGCGCCACGACTCTGGCGGCCGCTTCGTCCATCGAGTCTGCGGTCGTGAAGTTCATCCCGCTGTCGCCGAGCAGCCGCTTTCCGTCGTCGACGTTCGTTCCTTCCATCCGGATCACGATCGGCACCGCGACGCCCAGCTCTTTCACCGCCGTGATGACGCCGTACGCGAGCACGTCGCACCGTAGAATGCCGCCGAAGATGTTGATCAAGACCGCCCTGACCTTCTTGTCCGACATCAGGATCTTGAACGCGTTGCGAATCTGTTCGGCGTTGGCGCCGCCACCGACGTCGAGAAAGTTCGCCGGCTCGCCGCCGGCGATCTTGATGATGTCCATGGTCGCCATCGCCAGGCCGGCGCCGTTCACCATGCAGCCGATGTTGCCGTCGAGGTGGATGTAGTTGAGGGAATAGCGCGACGCTTCGATCTCCAGCGGATCCTCCTCGGCGAGGTCGCGGAGATCGTGAATCGCGGGCTGACGGTACAGCGCGTTGTCGTCGAAGTTCATCTTCGCGTCGAGCGCGAGCAGATCGCCGGCGCCGGTCACGATCAGCGGATTGATTTCGACGAGCGACGCGTCCGACGCCACAAACGCCTCGTACAGCCCGGTCGCCAGCCGGACGAATTTGCTGACCTGCGCGCCGTCGAGCCCGAGGGCGAACCCGATCTGGCGGGCTTCGAAGGGCACGATCCCGACGCCCGGCTCGATGTGGACCCGCACGATCTTCTCGGGCGATGTGGCGGCCACTTCCTCGATGTCCATCCCGCCGGCCGCGCTTGCCATCAGCACGAGTTTGCCGGCCGCGCGATCGAGCAGGAGGCTCACATACAGCTCTCGCGCGATGTCCAGCCCCTCCTCGACGAGGACGCGTCCGACAATGCGCCCTTCCTTGCCCGTTTGCGGGGTGACGAGCGTCATCCCGAGGATGTCGCGTGCCACCTTTTCCGCCTCGTCCGGCGATCGCGCGAGCTTGACACCGCCGCCTTTGCCGCGACCGCCCGCGTGGATCTGCGCCTTGATCACGACGACCGCGCTGCCAAGGCGGCGGGCGATGTCGCCGGCGGCAGCAGGCTCGAACGCCACCTCGCCGCGCGGCACCGGTACGCCGTGGCTCGCGAGAATCGTTTTCGCCTGGTACTCGTGAATTTTCATGATCGTTCGCGCGCCGGCCCAGCCGCCACGCTGGGCGCGCACAGCGCGCCTGCGAGGAAGCGGCCCGCCTTCGCGCCGGAGGCGCTACGGCGCGTCCGCCGTAGCTTGAGCGGAGACGGAAGCAGGTCGGAGGGGCCCCGCGCGCGACCGAGCCGGAGTGTGGGGCGGAGCCCCACGTTATTAAGCCACGCGGCAGCCATTCGAGCTGAAGACCCGCCTTGCGGAGTCCGACTCGACCTGACCCGACACATCCTCTGCCTCGCCTGCGGCAGCAGCACCAAAACTCCTGATGCTAACTTGCACGTTCTCGTGACGCAACAGTAAACTCCGAAGAGATGTCGGCGCGATCGGGTGTGTTCTCTTCGTCCGTCGGTACGAAAATTCTCATCGGCCTCACCGGGCTCGCCCTTTTCGCGTACCTCGTTCTTCACATCGCCGGCAACGCCCTCGTGTTCTTCGGGCCGGCGGTCTTCAACCAGTATTCGCACATGCTGCTGAGCAACCCGCTGATTCCGGTCATCGAAATCGGCCTGCTGCTCATCTTCGTCATCCATATCTACAAAACGGTCGGGATGTTTCTGGCCAACCAGCAGGCCCGGCCGGCCGCGTATGTCCGCAAGCAGTCAGCCGGCGCGCCGAGCCGCAAGAGCCTCCCATCGTCGACGATGATCGTGTCTGGCTTGTGGCTGTTCATATTCGTCGTGGTTCACGTCAGGCAATTCAAGTACGGAACCGAATACGAGGCTCAGGGGATCCGGGACCTGTACCGACTGGAGATGGAGAATTTCGCGAATCCTTTTCTGGTGGGCTTTTACGTGCTCAGCATGGTGATCGTCGGCTCACACCTCTGGCACGGCATCGCCAGCGCCTTTCAGTCGCTCGGGGCCGACCATCCCAGGTGGACGGCGCGCATCCTCTCCGCGGGCAAGATCATCGCCGTCGCGATCGCCGGTGGATTCGTGATCATCGCGGTGTGGGCGTATCTCCATCAGATCGGACAACCGCGGCCATGACGAGTGTGGACGTATCTCCATCAGAGCGGACAACCGCGGCGCTGACGCTGGACGGTCAGGTTCCTTCCGGACCGATTGCGGACAAGTGGGACCGGCACAAGTTCGAGATGAAGCTGGTCAACCCGGCCAACAAACGCAAGTACACGATCATCGTGATGGGCACCGGACTGGCCGGCGCGTCGGCCGCCGCTTCGCTCGGCGAGCTCGGCTACAACGTCTTGAATTTCTGCATCCAGGACAGCCCGCGGCGGGCGCACAGCATCGCCGCACAGGGCGGCATCAACGCCGCGAAAAACTACCAGAACGACGGCGACAGCGTGTACCGGCTGTTCTACGACACGGTAAAAGGCGGCGACTACCGGTCCCGCGAAGCCAATGTCTATCGCCTGGCGCAGCTGAGCGTGAACATCATCGACCAGTGCGTCGCGCAGGGTGTGCCGTTCGCCCGGGAATACGGCGGCCTGCTCGACAACCGCTCGTTCGGCGGCGCCCAGGTGTCGCGCACGTTTTACGCGCGCGGCCAGACCGGCCAGCAGCTTCTGCTCGGCGCGTATCAGTCGTTGATGCGCCAGGTCCACGAGCGCACCGTCCGCCTCCTCCCCCGCCGCGAGATGCTCGATCTCGTGCTGGTCGACGACAAGGCGCGCGGCATTGTCTGCCGCAACCTGATCACCGGCGCAATCGAGCGCTTCGCCGGCGACGCGGTCATCCTCGCGACCGGCGGCTACGGCACGGTGTACTATCTCTCGACCAACGCGGTGAACTCGAACGTGACCGCGTCCTGGCGCGCGCACAAGCGCGGCGCCCTCTTCGCCAATCCCTGTTTCACGCAGATCCATCCCACCTGCATTCCTGTGACCGGCGATCACCAGTCGAAGCTCACGCTCATGAGCGAGAGCCTCCGCAACGACGGCCGCGTCTGGGTGCCGAAGAAACAGGGCGACAAGCGGCCGCCGGAGCAGATCCCGGACGAGGAACGGGATTACTACCTCGAACGCAAGTACCCGAGCTTCGGCAACCTGGTGCCGCGGGACGTGGCCTCGAGAAATGCCAAGCAGGTGTGCGACGACGGCCGCGGCGTCGGCGACAGCGGCCTGGCGGTGTACCTCGATTTCCGCGACGCGATTCAGCGGCTCGGCGTCGAGACCATCGAGCAGAAATACGGCAACCTGTTCCACATGTACAAGAAGATCACCGATGAAGATGCGTACAAGGTTCCGATGCGCATCTACCCGGCGATTCATTACACGATGGGCGGGTTGTGGGTCGACTACAACCTGATGAGCAACGTTCCCGGACTGCACGTGCTCGGCGAAGCAAACTTTTCCGACCATGGGGCCAACCGGCTTGGCGCGAGCGCGCTGATGCAGGGCCTGGCCGACGGCTATTTCGTGATTCCCTATACCATCGGCCATTATCTCGCCAGTCACACGCTGCCGAAGGTGACGACCGATCATGAAGCGTTCAGGGAGTCGTCCGATCGCGTCCAGCAGCACATCAACCGCCTGCTCGCCGTAAAGGGCAACCGCGGCATCCGGGAAATCCATCGCGAACTCGGGCGCATCATGTGGGACTTCGTCGGCATGTCGCGCTCCGAGCAGAGCCTCCGGCGCGCGCTGTCTGAAATTCCGAAGCTGCGGGAGGAGTTCTGGCACAGCGTGTCCGTGCCGGGAACCCAGGACAATCTGAATCAGAGCCTCGAGTACGCGGGACGCGTGGCCGATTATCTGGAGTTCGCCGAAGTGCTCGCGCTCGATGCGCTGCACCGGCGAGAATCCTGCGGCGGCCACTTCCGCGAGGAAAGCCAGACCCCTGACGGCGAGGCGCTGCGCGACGATGCTGCGTACGCGTACGTCGCGGCCTGGGAATTCACAGGCGTCGGATCGGAACCGGTCCTTCACAAGGAACCGCTGCATTTCGAGGAGGTGCACCCGACGCAAAGGAGCTACAAGTGATGTGGGCGGTTCTCGTAACCGGCTGATCGTGCCGCATCCGCTGTAGTGCAGGGCTTTAAATGCGGCTGAATCTCAAGATCTGGCGGCAGGCCGGCCCGGACGTCCCCGGGCGCCTCGCCGATTACGTCGCCGATCGTGTGTCGCCCGACATGTCGTTCCTCGAGATGCTCGACGTCGTCAACGAGGGATTGATCAAGAAAGGCGAAGACGCGATCGCCTTCGATTCCGACTGCCGTGAAGGCATCTGCGGCATGTGCAGCCTCGTCGTCAACGGTATCCCGCACGGGCCGGATCGGGGGACGACCGTGTGCCAGCTCCACATGCGGCGGTTCCGAGACGGCGAAACAATCACCGTTGAACCGTGGCGGGCGAAGGCGTTTCCGGTCGTGAAGGACCTCGTCGTCGACCGAAGCGCTTTTGATCGAATCATTGCCGCCGGAGGGTACATCTCGATTAATGTCGGCGGCGCACCAGACGCCAACGCCGTGCCGGTTCCCAAGCCGGTCGCAGAAGTCGCGATGGATTCTGCCGCGTGCATCGGCTGCGGCGCCTGCGTCGCCGCCTGCAAGAATGCGTCGGCGCACCTGTTCATGAGCGCCAAGATCTCGCAGTTGGCCCTGCTGCCGCAGGGGCAGGCGGAGCGGTACCGGCGGGTGCTCTCGATGATCGATCAAGCCGACCGGGAGGGCTTCGGAAGCTGCTCGAACGAGGGCGAGTGCGAGGCGGTGTGTCCGAAAGAGATCCCGATCTCGAACATTGCGCGCATGACGCGCGAATATGTCAAGGCACTCTGGCTCGCGGGCCGATGACCGGTTCTGGGCTTTTGGTCTGGGCTTTGGGCGTGGGCTTAGGCGATCCCGAACGGCCAACCTGACAGGTTGCTGAAAAAACCCGACGTTCAAACGCAGCGCAGAGAATTCTCACGACTCTGCGGGCTCTGCGCGTTCTGCGTGTTCGTGCTTTTTTGGCATCCTGCTAAAGCCGAGAGCCAGGAGCCTTGGAGAAGCCTGCGCGGTCAGACCTCGGCCGTCTTTCGGGCGGACACTCGGGCGCCGGACACTACCGCATCCGTTGGCGATAGGCTTGCAACCGGTACCGGTGATCTCAGACTGGAGATTCGCCATGTATCAGGTACTAATCAGCAGCGCCTTTCTCGGGCTCATGACCAGCGCGCCGGCCGCGCAGGCACCTCAGACGCCCGCCCCGATGAGCTCAGCCCCGCAGAGCATCACGATGATGGGCTGTGTCAGTCCAGGCGCCACGCCGTCCGGCCCGGTGACCTTATCGAACGCCGTGCAATTTGGACCGATGACTGTTCCTGAGCCGAGTACAGTGTCGCCGCCACCGGGAGCCTCGCCCACGGGTGTGCCAGGCGTGACGACGGGAACAGCGGGAACGGCAGGGACCACCGGCACGATGACGGGCGGAACACCATCGACCGCTGGGACGGCGGGAACCGCGGCCCCTGGAACTTCGCCCGTCGGAACAGTCGGTGCAGTTCCCGGCGTTCCGCCGACGACCTACCAGCTTTCGGGGACGTTCGTCAGTTCGTATGTGGGTCAGAACGTGCAGGTCACCGGCGTGCTCGTCCCCACGCCGAACGTTGCGGCAACCGCCGGCGCGGCATCGAGCGGCGTCACACGGCCGGCCGGCGGAACGGATGTCGTCGGGACGACGCAGCCAACGCTGCCCGAGTTCCGGGTGACCAAAGTGGAACCGCTCGGCATCCGGTGTCCGCAATAGTCATTCGTCGTTGGTCGTTGGTCATTAGTGTTGGTCGTTGGTCATGGGGCGTTTGCGACAAAGACCGACGACTAACGACCGACGACCAAAGACCAACGACCACGATCACTGACTCCGCTGGGCTTCATAACAACGTTCCCCGCAGGACGAGCACCCCCACCGAAAAATAAATCACCAGACCGGTGACGTCGACCAGCGTCGCCACGAATGGCGCCGAGGAGGCCGCCGGATCGAATCCGAGCCGGCGCAGGATGAAGGGCAGGAGTGATCCGACGACCGTCCCCCAGAGGACGACCCCGACCAGCGTGATGCCGACCGTGAGCGCGATCAGTATCCAGTGCTCGCCGTACGTGGTCGAGAACGCCGACCACACGGTAATACGAAGAAAGCCAATGGTCCCGAGGATTCCGCCGAGCACCAGCCCTGCGCTGAATTCGCGGCGGATGACACGCCACCAGTCCGTGAGCCCGACCTCGCCCAGCGCCAGCGCGCGGATGACGAGCATAGAAGCCTGCGACCCAGAATTGCCGCCGCTCGAGATGATGAGCGGGACGAACAGCGCGAGCACGACCGCCCGCTCGATTTCCCGCTCGAACACGCCCATGGCCGTGGCCGTGAGCATTTCACCCAGGAACAGAGCGGTCAGCCAGCCGGCGCGCTTTTGAATCATCTTCGCGAACCGGATCTCCATATACGGCTCGTCGAGCGCCTCCATACCGCCGACACGCTGGATGTCTTCGGTGGCCTCTGCTTCGGCGACGTCGAGCACGTCGTCCACGGTAATGATGCCGATCAGGACGCCGGCCGTGTCGGTCACGGGCAGCGCCGAACGATCCTCGGCCCGAAACACACCGACCGCGGTCTCCTGGTCGTCAGTCGCCTTCAGTGCCACGAACCGGCGGTCCATCAATGACCGGACCATGTTTGCCGGCGACGTCAGGAGGAATTCACGGATGCGGATGTCGTCGACCAACTGGCCGTTGTCGTCGACGACATAAATCACGTTGAGAGTCTCGCTGTCCTGCCCGTGGGTGCGAATGTAGTCCAGCACTTGAGCGACGGTCCAATCTTCCCGCACCGCGACGTAGTCCGGCGTCATCAACCGGCCGATCGACCCTTCCGGGTAGCCCAACAGATTCACGGCCACCGCGCGCTCTTCCGGCGTCAGCAGGGCGAGCAGTTGACGCGTCACTTCGGCGGGCAGCTCTTCGAGGAACATCGTGCGGTCGTCCGGCGCCATCGCGTTGAGCAGCGCGGCGACCTCTTCCGATCCCATCGCCTTCATCAATGCGTTCTGATCGTCAACGGCGAGGTACCCGAACGTCGCGGCAGCCGCCCGGCGCGGCAGGATTCTGAACAGCAGCACTTGATCTTCGAGCGGCAGGTCGGTCAGGACGGTGGCGAGGTCGCTCGGCGGACGATTGCGCAGCATTTCGCGCAGGCGGCCGAAGTTGCGCGCCTTCAGCACCGACGCGAGCTCGTCGGCAGGACGTGCCGTCTGCCGCACGAGCCGGAGCGCCTCGTCACGATTGGGGCCGGACAGCTCTTGTTCCATGTGTTTCAGCGCCGCGCGCACCACATCCCGATGGTGGACGTGCGGTCCTACCGCCCTGACCACGTCGAGCCAGAGCCGGTGAATGTGATCGAAGTCTTGGGGCTGGAGCGCCGGGGCATGCACGCCGAGCTGATACGCCGCGGCCCTGCCGCTTGGATGATGAACGATGAGGCGCAGATCGGCCGGCCTGGGGTCGGGCGCGCGTTCCCACGCGTCGCCGAGCAGCCGTGCCTGATCGTCGGTCGAGAGCGTCTCGGATTCGCCGACGTGGATGTCGGCGGATCGGAGCCGCATCGCCGTCTCGATCACCGAGTCGAAGACGTTCACGCCGCGGACGATGAGCAGGCTGACCGCGCGCCGTTCGCGTTCGGCCAGCGCGACCACCGCCGACAGCAGCTTGCGCTCTTCATCGGTGGCGTGCGGATCGATGGTCTGATCGTCCGGAACATCGATGCCGACCAGCCGCACGGTCATCGCGACCACGTCGCGGTCGCCCGCTTCGCGCAGCGCCGCCAGCAGGTGTGTCAGGGAATGCGGCTTGCGTACCGGCACGAGGAGGTTGCCCGGCCGGGCATGGACCTGGCGGAGATTGACGTCCGCCGACGGCAGCAGCTGGAATTCGTCGAGCCCCGCAGCCGCCGTCCGAGGCTTGTTTTCAGTGATGCGCTCGGCGCCGATCAGGAGAGCGGTGACGCTGATGATGACGGCCAGCGCGGCGATCGAGGGCGCGTCGAGGGCGACCACAAGGCCGGTGCCGGCGAGTGAGAGCACCAGTCCGAGAAGCAGCAGTCCAACCGGCAGCTCATGCCGGCCGATGCGAAGGTTCAACGGCACACGATAGGCCCGCTTCTCGCGGCGGATGAAGCGCAGGCGGACGAGCGCCGCGGTTTTCAGCACCGTGCTCCAGATCACGGCCATCGCATACGCGCGTGCCAGCCACGGACCCTGCCCCCCGGACACCAGCACGACTCCCATCTGTGCGGCGGCGGCCACGTCAATCAGACGAAACGGCGTGCCGAACCGGTAATGCAGCCGGCGGAACTCGACGTCGAGCACGCCTTCGTCCACAAGCCGGGCCAGCACCGTCTGCGCGCCGGCGGTGGCCGATCGGCACGTCACGCTCAGGAACACGACCGCGGTGATGGCGATCGCCGCAAAACAGAGGAACCGAAGCCACTCCGGTCCGGCCAAGTACAGTGCCACACCGGCGAGCGGCGCGCCGCTCCAGACGGCCAGTTCGCTCGCGGGAACGAGCATGACGAAACAGAAAGAAAGGCCGGCCGTGATCAGCAGCCCGAAGGCGGCCACGAGCCTGGCGGTTCGCTGCAGATTGCGGATGCGAGGCTGCTCGAGATCGACGGTGACCTGACCCAGCGTGTCGGTGCTGCCGAGCGCAGCCAATGCGTGACCGAACCCTGTGGCCAGCAATGCGGCCATGACGATCGCCGACGGGAATCGCGAAAAGAGCACCGGGAGGCCGGCCGCGAGCTGCGTCAAGGGCGAGAGCAACGGTACGGTGGACGCTCGCAGCCGGATCGTCACGGCGCCCCAGAGCACGAGCATCGCCAGCGCCGCCACGATGACGGCGATCGCGCGCGACACCGCGAGGTCCGGCACCGGCCGGCCTTGACGCTGCAGCCACCAGATGGTCCCGATCACGAACACGCTGACCAGCAGCGGCAGCGTCTCGGCCGAGAGCCTCAAACTCGTCAGGCGCGCGTAAAAGAGAGCCTGGGCGAGCGCCGCGGCGTAGTGCCCGGCAAAAATCGCCGCCAGGGATCCCAGCATGAGGCGATCGAGCAGCAGCGCCGCAGCCGCTGTCTTCGCCGTGAACCCGCCGAACGTCTCCCGGACCTTGCCGTAGAGGCCGCCGGGGATGAACAACGCGCGCGCTTCGATATCGGCGGCGCGCGCGGCCACGCTGCACGCGACCACGGCCAGCACGAACCACGGCGCGCTGGTGCCAAGCGCCGACCATGCCACGCCGACGATGAAAAAAGCGGCCCCCCCCAACTCCCCGAGCGCCCTGGCCGTCGCACGCCAGGCCGAGACGTACGACACCAGGGCTCGCGAGGCGAGGACCACAGGCACCCGATTGGATCCGAACGATCTGGCGATGAGAGACCCCTCTATTAACGACGGTCCGCCTCAACTCGCTGCACGCGCCGGTCGGAGGCGGCGCTTCGTTCATTGACAGCCTAATCCGACATGCCGGCCCCGCCGGCAACATTTGCAGCCGTGGCCCCAAGCCAGTCGCCGCCGCCCGGAGGGGCTTCGAGGCCGCGCGCCGGTCACGCGGCAGCACTCGCCGGGATCAGCTGTGCTCTGGGTCTGTGGACGACTTGCGGCGTTATCGCGGCGGGCCCGACCCGTGTGTGCTGCGCTGCCTGTTCCGGCTCTCGGGCCGCCTCATCGTCGCAGATGAAACGGCACGCTCGTCACAACCGTGTTTGGTTTGAACAAGAGCGCGCCTTTGATGAGCAGCGCACGCTGGTTGTGAAACAGGTGATGCCACCACCGCGCCGGCACGAATTCCGGCAGTACGACCGTGACGTAATCATTCGGACGATCGCGCGCAATCTGCTCGATGTACTCGAGCAGCGGCTCCATCAGGGAACGATACGGCGAACCCAGCAGGACCAGAGGCACACCGTTGCCGTAATGCTCCCATTGTCCACGCAGGTGTTCCGTGGTCGTGGGTTCGATCGCGACATACACGGCGCGGACGTCGTCGGAGAGCGTCTTGGCGTATTCCAGCGCCTCCACGACCGGCCGAATCACACCGCTGATTGGAACAAGGACCGTGTTGCGGCGCCGCTCCGGAGCGCTCCACCCCTGCATCGACAGCTGATCGGCGACGCCCTCGTAGTGTCGCTTGGTCACTTTGAAGAGCAGGACGTTGAGCGGAATCAGCAGCATGATGATCCATGCTCCCTCGCGGCCTTTGGTGACCGCGACCACGAGCAGCACGACCCCGGTGACGATGGCGCCGACGCCGTTGATTGCGGCGCTGGTCCTCCATCCCGAGCTGCGTTCCTTGCGCCAGCGGACGACCATCCCCGCCTGGGAAAGCGTGAACGACACGAACACTCCAATCATGTACAGCGGAATCAGCGCGTGCGTATCGCCGCCGAATGAGACGAGGAGAATGCCGGCGAACACACTCAGGCCGACAATGCCATTCGAGAAGGCCAGCCGATCGCCCTGATTCATGAACTGGCGGGGCACGTATTTATCGCGCGCGAGAATCGAGGCGAGCCGCGGGAAGTCGGCATAGGCCGTGTTCGCCGCCAGGACCAGAATCAGCATCGTCGCCGCCTGGACCGCATAGTAGGCCGTTCCGCGGCCGTCGAACACGGCGCGCGCCAGCTGTGAGACGACCGTCTCCTCCTCGCTCGGCAGAACGTGGTACGCCTGCGACAGCAGCGTAATTCCGAGGAACATGGTGATCGACAGCACCGCCATCATGAGCAGGGTCGCCGCCGCATTCTTCGGCTCCGGGGGTCTGAAGGCGGGAACGCCGTCCGACACCGCTTCGACGCCGGTCATGGCCGTGCAGCCGTTTGAGAAGGCTGTCAGCAACAGAAACAGCGTCATCGGTTGCTGCGCGGAGTGAACCGGCGCGACAGTTTTGATCGGTTCAACGGCCCCCGACATCCACCGCCATACCCCCACCAACACCAACACCAGCATGCACAGGATGAAGAAGTAGGTCGGGATGGCAAAAATCCGTCCCGACTCGCGGAGGCCGCGCAGATTGACCAGCATGAGCAGCACCACGAACCCGAGCGTCATCTCAATCCGGTTCACGTGCCAGGCCGGAAAGGCGGACGTCAGGGCGGCGACGCCGGCCGCGACGCTGACGGCAACCGTCAGGATGTAGTCGATCAGCAACGACGCCGCAGCCACCAGCGCCGGCACTTCGCCGAGATTCTCCTTGGCGACCATATAAGCGCCGCCGCCGCCCGGATACGCGTACAGCGTCTGCCGATACGAGAAAACGACGATGGCCAGGATGCTGGCGATGACGAAGGCGATCGGCGTGGCCAGCGCCAGCGCGCTGGCTCCCACGAGAACCAGGACGCGGAGGATTTCCTCGGTCGCATACGCGACCGACGAGAGCGGATCCGACGAGAGAACGGCCAGCCCGGTGATGCGCGAGAGCCGTTCATGATGCGCAAGATGCGAAGGGATGGGCTTACCGACCAGGAATCGTTTGAACTGGGAGACAACGCCTTCTTCGGCCACTTGTGACTTCCTAGACCTTGATAACCGCCACCAGTTCCTTGACCGCCGCCGCCGACTTGTTGAAGGCCGTCTGTTCCTCAGGCGTCAGTTTGATCTCGATGACCTGTTCAAGCCCATGCACACCGAGCTTGCACGGAACGCCGACGAACAGGTCGTGCACGCCGTACTCGCCCTGCAGGAATACCGAGCACGGAAGAATCTTCTTCTTGTCGAGCAGGATCGCTTCCACCATTTCGACAACCGACGCGCCCGGTGCATACCAGGCACTGGTCCCCACCAGCTCGGTGATCTCGGCGCCTCCGGCTGCCGTACGTGCCACGATGCGGTCGATGGCGGTCTTTTCCAGCAAATCGGTGATGGGAATGCCGGCGACCGTCGAATACCGAGGCAGGGGCACCATCGTGTCGCCGTGCCCGCCGAGGACGAACGCATGGACGTTCTCGACCGAGACATTCAGCTCCCTGGCGATGAACGTGCGCATGCGTGCGGAATCGAGGACACCGGCCATGCCGATGACGCGGGCGCGCGGAAATTTCGAGAGCCTGTAGATGGCCTGCGACATGGCGTCGAGCGGGTTGGCCACCGCGATGATGATGCAGTTCGGCGAATGCTTCACGACCTGCTCGGTCACCTGCTGCATGATCTTGTAGTTGATATTGAGCAGGTCATCCCGACTCATCCCCGGCTTGCGCGGTACTCCTGAGGTCACCACGACGATGTCGGAGTTGGCGCTCTCGGCGTAGTCGCCAGTTCCCAGCACCCTCGAGTCGGAACCCCACACCGGGCAGGCTTCCAGCATGTCCAGCGCGACGCCGGCCGCCTTTTTGTCGGCGATGTCGATGACCACGACGTCCGCGAGCTGCTTGTCGGCCACTCCGCGCGCCACGGTCGCGCCGACGTTGCCGGCACCACCCACCACGGTCACTTTACGATTCATCGGCGCACCTCAGCGAGCTTCGGCTCTGCGCTTCAGGATTCGGGCTTTGGGCTTTGCGCTCCACGCTCTCGGCTCTTGCTCACGCAAAAATCGAGCGCCTGTGGCGCCCCTGAAGCCCGGAGCCATGAGCCGACCGGGCGAGCCACAACCCAGAGTTAGCCCAAAGCCGAAAGCCGTGCGCCCAGAGCGAGCTACATGTTGGCGATGATGGCATCGCCGAACTCCGACGTCTTCAGCTCCGTCGCTCCACCCATCAGGCGCGCGAAATCATACGTCACCCGTTTGGTGGCGATGGCGCCATCCATTCCCTTGATCACCAGGTCGGCGGCCTCGATCCATCCAAGGTGCCGCAACATCATCTCGCCGGACAACACGACCGAACCGGGATTGACACGGTCCTGGTTGGCGTACTTGGGGGCGGTGCCATGGGTCGCCTCGAACACCGCGTGGCCGGTCACGTAATTGATGTTGCCGCCCGGCGCGATCCCGATGCCGCCGACCTGCGCCGCCAGCGCGTCCGACAGGTAGTCGCCGTTCAGGTTCGGTGTGGCGATCACGTCGAATTCATCGGGCCGGGTCAGGACCTGCTGCAGCGTGATGTCGGCTATCGCGTCCTTGATGAGCAGGCCTGCGCCGGGTTTTCCTTCCGGGATGCGGCACCAGGGACCGCCGTCGATTTCGACGGCTCCGTAGAACTCGCGGGCAACCTGATACCCCCAGTCCCGGAATGCGCCCTCGGTGAACTTCATGATGTTGCCCTTGTGCACCAGCGTCACACTCTTCCGCCCGTACTTGACGGCGTAACCGATGGCGCTGTGCACGAGCCGTTCGGTGCCCAACCGGCTGATCGGCTTCACCCCGATGCCGACCTCGAGGCTCAACTTACGTTTGGGGGCGCCGATCCCCTCCAGCTGGTCCTGCCACCCGCGCATCGCGGCGTCGGACCCGAATCGAATCTTTTTGAAGTCCGTGGGAAATTCTCTGGCCAGAAAATCGAGCAGCTTCTGCGCCTCCGGCGTGCCTGCGGCGTACTCGATCCCGGCGTAGATGTCTTCCGTGTTCTCACGGAAGATGAGCACGTCGACTTTTTCAGGACGCCGCACCGGTGACGGGACGCCACGGTACCATCGGACCGGCCGCAGGCAGACGTACAAGTCGAGCAGTTGCCGGAGCGCCACGTTCAGTGAGCGAATGCCGCCGCCGACCGGCGTTGTCAGCGGACCCTTGATGCCGACGTAGTACTCGCGAAACGCGTCGACGGTTTCGTCGGGGAGCCACGTGTTGAACTGGGAAAAGCTCT
Organism: Acidobacteriota bacterium; assembly: GCA_046726355.1. Taxonomy (GTDB): domain Bacteria; phylum Acidobacteriota; class Vicinamibacteria; order Vicinamibacterales; family CAVVIG01; genus QHWF01. The sequence goes on from JBKPAI010000076.1 coordinate 28,258, forward strand.
TCTCGCCGGCGTAGACCTCCATCCATGCAATCTTGCGCGCGCCGCCGTACGCCTTCTGCACTGCGGCATCGAGGACGCGCACGCTCGCGCGCCAGATGTCGGGGCCTGTGCCGTCGCCCTCGATGAACGGAATGATCGGGTTGTCAGGCACGACGAGTTGCCCGCCGCGCCGCGAAATCGCCGCGCCCTCGGTCGGCACTTTCGGCATCGTGATGTTCGCCATGTCTCGCCTCGCGATTCGTCGAGTCCCGCCGGCGTTGAATGCTCAGCCGTTTTATCGAGAGCCGACACGTCTTTTAGGTCACAACACCACTTGCGTCGCGCGAGATTTCCGCGAGAGTTGTGGAAAACTCTGTGGAAAACACAACCGGTTGACCGGGTTGTCACGCGTCAATTCGAATGTTTCTACGGTTTGCACCACAGCAGGGCGACCGCATGCGCCGGGCGCAATGGAGGCCGCGTCGTCCACGGGAACCACGCTGACTAGGAACGTGTTTGAGTAACGTGCACACGCTCCTGGCAAGCTGGCTTCGCCGGCAAATGGGCGGACATGCAAACAAAATTGCGCAGCGCGCCTACCGAAAGCCGGTCCACGGTGACTCGGACGGGATGCCAGGCGGATCGCAGCAACCAAAACGCAGGATTATACTGTAGCCAGGAGAGTTCATCCGATGCGCCACTTCCTGCGCCGCATCCTTTCGGCTGTCGTCGTGCTGATGTTCACCGCAAGCGGCGCGGTCACCGTTCTTCTCGGTCAGACGACACACCAGCATCCGCAGCCAGGGACACATCCGGCGGGCGGCGCGCACAGACATCCTGCAGCGGCGAAGATGACGAATCCGGTCCAGGCCGACGCAACATCGATTGCGGCGGGAAAGAACCTCTACGATAAAAACTGTGCCGGCTGCCACGGCGAAACAGGAAAAGGGGACGGTTCCATGGGTACCGAACTCGACCCCAAGCCGTCAGATCTGACGGACGCCGATTGGAAGCACGGATCGACTGACGGCGAGCTCTTCCTCGTGATTCGCGACGGCGCGAAGGGGACCGGCATGAAAACGTTCCGCCAGAAACTGACAGCACACCAGATCTGGGACGTGATCAATTACGTCCGCACTCTCCGCCCGGCCAAGTCGCATTGAAAATCGTCGTCGCCGACGAACTACCCGGCTCCGCCCTGGAACTGCTTCGCGCCGAAGTCGATTGGACCGTCGATGCACGTTCGGGGCGAACGGCGGCGGCGCTCACCGCCGCGCTGGCCGATGCCGACGGTCTGCTCGTGCGCAGCGCCACGAAAGTCGATGCGGCGCTGCTCGAGGCCGCGCCGCACCTGCGCATTGTCGCGCGTGCGGGCACTGGTGTGGACAACGTCGACGTCGAGGCCGCCAGCGCCCGCGGCATCCTCGTGGTGAATGCGCCGGGCGCCAACAGCATCAGCGTCGCCGAGCATGCCTGTGCACTCATGCTGGCGGTCGCCCGGTCCGTGCCTGCCGCCGATCGCGCGATGAAGGACGGCAGGTGGGACAAGAAAAGGTTTCTCGGCACCGAGCTGCGAGGCAAGGTGCTCGGCATCGCCGGTCTCGGCCGGATTGGACAGGAGGTGGCGCAGCGCGCGCGCGCATTCGGCATGCGTGTGGTGGCCCACGATCCGTACATCTCGAAAGACATCGCCGCCGCCGCCGGCGTCGAGCTGATGCCGCTCGATATGCTGTGCTCGATCGCCGACTACATCTCCCTCCACCTGCCGGCGACGCCCGCGACCCGGCACACCTTCGATGACGAGCGATTTGCCCGCTGCAAACCTGGCCTCAGAATCGTGAACACGGCCCGGGGCGAGCTGATCGACGAGGCGGCGTTGCGACGCGCTATCGCAGCGCGCATTGTCGCGGGTGCGGCGCTCGACGTCTTCGAGCAGGAGCCGCCGGCGGACTGGTCGCTGGCTCAGTTGCCCCAGGTGATCGCAACACCTCACATCGCCGCCTCGACCGAGGAGGCGCAGGAGCTCGTCGGCATCGAGACTGCCGCAACGGTCCGCGACTTCCTCCGCAACGGTCTCGTGCGAAATGCGGTGAACTTTCCGTCGATTCACCCGGATGAGCTCCACCGGCTCCAACCGTGGATTCGGCTCGCCGATCAGCTCGGCGGCCTGCTCGCACAACTGGGAAGCGCAGGCATCGAAGCCGTCGCCGTGCGCTACTACGGAGAGCTGGTCGAGAGCCGCGGCGTCGAGGTGCTCGCCTCGAGCGCGGCAGCCGGAGTGCTGCGGCCGATTCTTTCGAGCGGCGTGTCAATCGTCAACGCGCGAGCGGTCGCGCGCCAGCGCGGCATCGACGTCATCGAGTCGCGGAGCACGCGGACGCGCGATTTCACCAGCCTGCTGTCGATTAAGCTTCACACCGACGGCGGCGAGCGCTGGGTGGAAGGCACGGTGTTCGAGCCGGGCAGCCTGCGCCTGGTGTCGCTTCAAGGCGTGGCGGTCGAGGCGCCGCTCGCCGGGGCGATGCTCATCGTCGAGAACGACGATCAGCCCGGGGTGATCGGAGAAGTCGGGACGATCCTGGGCCGGCATCACGTCAACATCGCCAACTTCGCGCTGGGACGCAGCGAGCGTTGCGCGGTGGGGGTCGTCAACGTGGACGAGGCGCCGGGATCCACCGGCCTGGATGACGCAGTCGAGGAGATCCGCCGCGTGCCGGCGATCCGCAAAGCGTGGATCGTGCGCTTCAGACCATCACCTTGAGCGCCCCGGGATGGACGTGTCCCTCGAGCTTGTGCCCCCCCTGCACGGTTTCGCCGTCGACATGAAACATCATCGGCTCGTCGCACGTGAGGGTCACCTCCGGCGTCCGCCGCGACGACCAGGCGGGGACGCGATGGATCGCCCGGCAGAGCAGCCACGGCACCCGGCAGATCGTGGCGGCGCGGGACCGTTCTTCCACCACGACGACGTCCAGCGCGCCGTCGTCGATGCGGGCGCCTGGCGCAATCAGCATCCGGTTGCCGAACTCGCTGCCGTTAGCGATGACGACGAGCAGCGCGTGCACACTGCTGCGGATGCCGCCGATGGCCAGTCCGTACTGTCGAGGCCGATATCGCAGCAATGAGCGCGCGGTCTGCAGCACGTACCCGCGCGCGCCGCGCCCGGTACTCGACAGCCCATTGAATTCAGCCGCGACATGGGCGTCGAAGCCGACGCCGGCCAGATTCACGAACAGACGGCCCGACACGTCTCCGACGTCAATGGATCTCGCCGTGCCGGTCAATGCCCGGCGCAGCGCGGCGCGCGGCGCGCGGTGCAGGCCGAGCGCGCCGGCAAGGCCGTTTCCCGATCCGGCGGGCACGATTCCAATCGGGACGTCATTGAACGCAGCCTCGCACGCAATCTCGTTGACGGTTCCGTCGCCGCCCCACGCCACGATCACGCGGGCCCCGTTCTCCCTCGCCGCACGGGCCAGCGCCCGCGCGTGGCCGCGTGCTTCGGTAATGGCCACATCGGCCGTCTCACCGCATTCGGCGGCAATGCGCCGGGCGAGATCCACGCGGGCGCCGACCGATGGGCGGCCGCCGCCGGCAATCGGATTGATGATGATGGCGACCGACAATGTCTACTTCAGGACACTATTTACTTCAGTACGAGGCGGCGGGTGGTGCCGGCATCGACATCAGTCAGTTCGACGGCGTCGCTGCCGATCCTGGCGACGCGATAGCGCGGAGTCACCTGGTCTCCCTGCTTCACCATGAACAGCTGTCCCTGGCCGGAGATGATCGCCGTGCGGTCGGGACCATCGGGGCCCCCGTCTTCGGCAATGCCGGAAAGCGTCAAGGGCGGCTCCGTCATTCGCGCGGCAGCGGCTTCGATGGCCGAAACAGGCGTCGACGACACGCCTGCCGTGGCAGCCGTGGGTCTGGCCGCCGCTTTGAACGTGAAGAGATTCCGCCGCGGCTGCGACGGGACGATGGTGGGACGCAGCCGGTCGCGCAGTCGCGCGATTTCGCCGGCCAGTTCGGCGCCGCGCGCGTCAATCGGCGGCGGAGGCGCGACAATCAGCGGCGGGATCGAATGCTTCGACGTGGCGGCGCCGGCAAGCCACGCGAGCAGCACAGCCCCGACGACAACCATCGTCGCCGTTCCCTTGAAATTCATTGTCCGCGCCCAGGTATCGTAACACGAGCGCCGTTCGGCCGGAGCCCGCGCGTCCGGCGAGGGGCGTCCCGTTGCGCGCAGCCGGCCCACGCCGGCGAGCCCGCGCTCGGCATTATGGAACGCACGCATGTGCTATTATTCGCCGTGCGCCCTGTTTCGACTGCCTCGAGAGTCGATTCGGCTCCTCCCCTCAACGTTGTCGCCGTCATTCCCGCCCGATACGCCTCGACCCGGCTTCCCGGGAAAGCGCTCGCCGACATCGTGGGCCGCCCCATGATCGAGCACGTCTATCGCCGCGTCTCGGCGTCGCCGGTCGTGTCCCAGGTCATCGTCGCGACCGACGATCTGCGAATCGCGACGCGCGTCAACGAGTTCGGCGGGCGGGTGCGGCTCACCAAGCCGACGCACGAGACCGGCACCGACCGCCTGGCGGAAGTGGCCGCGACGCTCGATTGCGACATCGTGATCAACGTGCAGGGAGACGAGCCGCTGATCGATCCGCGCACGGTCGACGAGCTGGTCGCGCCGTTCCGTACCGACCCGTCGGTGCAGGTCACGACGTTGTACCGCCGCATTCACGATGCGCCCGAACTGCTGAATCCCAACATCACGAAAGTCGTCGTCGATCGCGGCGGATTTGCACTGTATTTCTCGCGCGCGCCGATTCCGCACCAGCGCGACCCGCGCGCCGGCTGGCCGCCGCTCTACAAACATATCGGCCTGTACGGCTACCGGCGCAGCGCGCTCCTCGTCCTGGCCACGCTCGAGCAGACGCCGCTCGAACGCGCCGAATCGCTCGAGCAGCTGCGCGCGCTCGAGCACGGCATCCGGATCAAGGCGGTAGAAAGCGCGTACGATGCGTTCGGCGTCGATACGCCGGAGGATCTCGAACAGGTGCGGCGACTGCTGTCGGCGCCGGCGTCGTAGCGAGGCGCGATGCGGAGCGAGGAGCACGTCTGACTCACACAATCCACCACGGAGGACAGGAGGAAAAATCCTGCAGGATTGAGCCTCCGCGTCCTCTACGTTCTCTGTAGCAGGTCGTGAGAGAGATCACATGGACGCACGGACCCCCAAGTACATCTTTGTGACCGGTGGTGTGGTGTCGTCGCTCGGAAAGGGCCTCGCCGCCGCCTCGATCGGCTGTCTGCTCGAAGGCCACGGGTATCGCGTCACGCTGCAGAAATTCGATCCGTACATCAACGTCGACCCGGGGACGATGAGCCCGTATCAGCACGGCGAGGTGTACGTGACCGACGATGGCGCCGAGACCGACCTCGATCTCGGCCACTACGAGCGCTTTACCAGCGTCACCACCACCCGGAGCTCGAACTGGACGACGGGCAAAATCTATCAGAGCGTGATCCAGAAGGAGCGGCGCGGCGACTATCTCGGCCGCACCGTGCAGGTCATCCCGCATATCACGAACGAAATCAAGGATGCGATTCGTTCGGTCGCCGACGGCGCCGACATCGTCCTCGTCGAGATCGGCGGCACCGTCGGCGACATCGAAAGCCAGCCGTTTCTCGAAGCGATCCGCCAGTTCAGGCAGGAGGTCGGCCGCGACAACACGCTGTACGTGCACCTGACGCTGGTGCCGTTCATCGGCACCGCCGGCGAGCTCAAGACGAAACCGACTCAGCACAGCGTCCGCGACCTGCGGTCGATCGGAATTCAGCCGGACATCCTGCTGTGCCGGACCGATCGGATTCTGGATCCGGATATCAAGCGCAAGATCGCGCTCTTCTGCGACGTGGCGGAAGAAGCCGTCATCACGGCGAAAGACGTCGCGACGATTTACGAGGTCCCGCTCTTGCTGGCGGCCGAGGGGCTCGACACCATCGTGTTGAAGTACCTGCACCTGCCCGAAACCGCCCGCCGGATGCAGCAGTGGGAAGACCTGGTCAACCGCATCAAGCATCCGGTCGACGATCTCACGATCCACGTCGTCGGCAAATACGTCGGCTACGAGGATTCCTACAAGAGCCTGAACGAAGCGTTGTACCATGGCGGCTTTCCCCACCGCCTGAAGGTGAACATCAAGTGGATTGAGGCCGAAGCGCTCGAAGAACCGGACGGCGTTGAGCTGCTGGAAGGGGCGCACGGCATCCTCGTTCCTGGCGGCTTCGGCAACCGCGGCACACGCGGCATGATGCTCGCGGCGCAGGTCGCACGCCAGAGGGGCGTACCGTATTTCGGCATCTGCTACGGATTCCAGTGGGCGACGGTCGAGTACGCGCGCAACGTGGCCGGACTGGCCGACGCCGATTCGACCGAGTGCAATCCCGACGCCGGCGCCAAGGTCATTTACAAGCTGCGCGATCTGCTCGGCGTCGACGATCTTGGCGGCACAATGCGCCTCGGCAGCTACGCCTGTGAGCTCGCGCCGGGTTCGCTGGCCCAACGGGTGTACGGCGCGAGCCTGGTGCACGAACGGCATCGGCACCGCTATGAGTTCAATTGCCTCTACGAGCGCGCGCTGACCGAGCGCGGTCTCCGCGTCTCCGGCCGTTCACCGGACGGAAAGTTCGTCGAAATCGTCGAACTGCCCGGCCACCCGTGGTATCTGGCGGTGCAGTTTCACCCGGAATTCAAATCGAGGCCGACCTCGCCGCACCCGCTGTTTGCGGCGTTCATCGCTGCGGCCTATGAGCACAAAACCGGGAACGGGCTGGTCGGCCAGGTCGGCCAGGTCGGGCAGGTAAGCGGCGTCCGGTAGCCGGCGCTGCCCTCCGCGCCGGCCCGCCCCACGTCCTCACTCCCTCCATGCGACCTTTATAATGGCGCGGTGAACCCCGTACAGGTCGGTGACGTCGCGATTGGACACAGGCGTCCGTTTGCGCTGATCGCGGGGCCGTGTGTGATCGAGAGCGACCAGCACGCGACGGATCTCGCGGGCCAGCTGGTCGAGATCACCGGGCGCGTGCGCGTGCCCTTTGTCTTCAAGGCTTCGTACGACAAAGCGAACCGCACGTCCGGGCACTCGTTCCGCGGGCCCGGCCTGGACGAGGGCCTGCGCGTACTCGCCGGCATCAGGGCACGTTTCGGCGTCCCGATCCTCACGGACATCCATGAACCCTCACAGGCTTCGCCCGCGGCGGATGTCGCCGACATCCTGCAGGTGCCGGCGTTCCTGTCCCGCCAGACTGATTTGTTGACCGCGGCCGCCGCGACGGGGCGCGCCGTGAACATCAAGAAGGGACAGTTCCTTGCGCCCGATGACATGAAACATGCGATCGCCAAGGTCGTCGACGCCGGCAATCGGCGCGTGCTCGTCACCGAGCGCGGCGTGAGCTTTGGCTATCACAACCTGGTCGTCGATATGCGTGCTTTTCCGATGATGCGGGCGTTCGGCGTGCCGGTGATATTCGATGTGACGCACAGCCTTCAATTGCCCGGTGCCGGCGACGGCGTCACCGCCGGTCAGGCGGAGTTCATCGAGACGCTCGCGTCGGCGGGTGTCGGCGCCGGCATCGACGGCATTTTTCTGGAGGTGCATGAAGAGCCCTCACGCGCCAGGAGCGACGCGCAGAACGCGCTGAGGCTGGAGCGGCTCGAACCGCTTCTCCACCGGCTGCTCGCGATCGACACCGTCGTCAAGTCGCATGGAGTGGTGCTGCATGGCTGACTTGTCGCTGGCGCGGCGAGTGCTCGAAACGGAAGCGGCCGCAATTCTGGCGCTCGTCGATCGCCTCGACGGGAAGTTCGCCTGCGCGGTCGAGCTGCTCCGCCGCTGTCAGGGCCGCGTGATTCTGACCGGCATGGGCAAGTCGGGTCTGATCTGCCGCAAAATTGCCGCGACGCTCACCAGCACCGGGACTGCCGCCTTCTACCTCCATCCGGCCGATGCGACGCACGGCGATCTCGGCGCCATCCAGACCGACGACGTGGTGATGGCCCTGTCGTACAGCGGCGAGACGGACGAACTGCTGCGGTTGCTCGAAACGATCCGGCGCCTGGGCGCAAAATTGATTGTGATCACCGGCGGCCCGCGATCGACGCTCGCTCAGGCCGCCGACGTGGTCCTCGACTGCAGCGTCAACCGGGAAGCCTGTCCGTTGAACCTGGTCCCGACGGCGAGCACGACCGCCGCGCTCGCCATCGGCGACGCGCTGGCGATGATGCTGCTGGTCGAAAAGGGATTTCGCGAAGAGGACTTCGCCGTGCTTCATCCAGGCGGCAGGCTCGGCAAGCGGTTGATGCGGGTGGAAGCGCTGATGCATGCCGGGGCGCACTGCCCGATCGTGCCCAGCACCGCACGCACGCGCGACGTGATTTACGAGATGTCGCGCAAGGGCCTGGGCATGACGTGCGTCGTCGGCGAGGACGGCGTGGCCCGGGATGCTGACGCCGCCGGGGCCGAGGCGCTCCTCGGCATCATCACCGACGGCGACCTGCGGCGCCACATGGAACGGGCACCCAATATTCTCGATCTCACCGCGGGCGATCTGATGACGCACAATCCGGTATCGGTGTCCCGTTCCACATTGGCCGTCGTGGCGCTCAACCTCATGGAACAGCGCAAGATTACGTCGATCGTCGTGGTCGACGGCGATTCCCCGAAACGCGTCGCCGGCGTGGTGCACCTGCACGATCTGTGGCGCCTGCAGATGTTCTGAATATGCCCGGGCCTCTGGTGACGTAGTGACTGACGACCCGATCAAATCGAGAGCGGCAGGAATCAAGCTGCTGCTGTTCGACGTCGACGGCGTGCTGACGGACGGGAAGGTGCTGCTTCACCCCGACGGCAGCGAAAGCAAGCAGTTCGACATCAGGGACGGCACCGGGATTGTGCTCGCCCAGCGCGCTGGGCTGACCGTCGGTTTCCTGTCGGCCCGGAGCTCCGTGTCGACGGCGCGGCGCGCAGCGCAGCTCAGCGTCGCGCTGCTCCATCAGGGTGTCGCGAGCAAGCTGGACACTTACGAACAGATCATCGCCGATCTGCACATCGGCGACGAACAAGTGGCCTACATGGGCGACGATGTCGTCGATCTGCCGGTGCTCGCGAGGGCGGGTCTTTCCGCCGCGCCCGCCGACGCCAGGGACGATGTGCGGGCACGGGTACACTGGGTGAGCCACGCGCGGGGAGGCGACGGCGCCGCGCGAGATCTGATTGAAGTCGTCCTGCGCGCACAGGAGAAGTGGGAGGCGATCCTGCGCGAATACATGGCAGAGACGCCGGTCGGCGCCGGCGGCGAGAGGCCGTCATGAGCTCGTATGCGCCGCTGCTGGCCGCCTTGATCGCCCTTCTCGCCGGTCTCACGATCGGAAAAGCGTGGGAGCGCTACAAGCTGCGCGACGGGAAATGGATCGATCGGCGGCGCGCGCGTCAATCGCCGCATTACATTCTCGGATTGAACTTCCTCGTCGCCAACCAGATCGATCTGGCGATCGAAGAATTGAGCCGCGCCGCAAGCCTCGACGCCGATGCGCTCGAGGTGCATATGATTCTCGGCAACCTGTATCGCGAAAAAGGCCAGGTCGGGAAGGCCATCCCGGTCCATCAGCATCTCCTGCAGCGCCCTGGCCTGAGCAGGCTCGAGCACGCGTACGTGCTCCTCTGCCTCGGTCTCGACTACAAACGTGGCGGCTTCGTCGACCGCGCGCACGAGGCGTTCACCGAGGTGCTGCGGCTCGACCCGAAGAACGAGTACGCGCTGGTGAACCTGCAGAAGCTCCAGGAGGAGCAGCATCAATGGACCGCAGCCTACGATACCCGGCAGCGCCTCACCGCGCTCGCCGACGGCGACTCCCGACCGCAGAACCAGGCCATTCTGGCTTTTCTCGAAAACGAGATCGGCCTTGAAGCGCTCCGCCGCCGGGAGTACGCGGAGGCGGCGCGCCGCTTTCGATCAGCCATCGATCTCGATCCGACCGCCGTGCCGGCGTATCTGAACCTGGGCGACGTGCGCCTCGCGGAAGGAAACGAGCGTGAGGCTGCCGCAATCTGGGAAAAGCTCGTCGAGATTGCGCCGGATCGGGCCTATCTCGCGTTCGACCGGCTCGAGGCGCTGGCGATCCGGACTGGAGGTCCCGACCGATTTACGCGCCTCTGCCGGCGCCTCATCGAGGACAATCCGCAGGACTGGCGTGCACGGCTGGCGCTCTCGCGTCATCTGGCGGAAGCCGGCCGATCCGCCGATGCGCTCGATCTCCTGTTCGCGGCGCTGGTCCAGAATCCTCACGCGCTCAGCATTCACCGCGCGATCTGGCGCACCCTGGGCACGCTTCACCATCCGACGTCGCTGGTGAACCGCTACAGCGAGCTCACGGACCACGCCGTGTTCTACCTCGACCCGCATGTGTGCGTGCGCTGCCGCTACCGCAGTACGGAGCTGCTGTGGCAATGCCCGCATTGTCACGACTGGAACACGTTCGTCGAAGAACGGATCGCGCCGGCGCAGGACACGACGGAAGTGGAAGCCTAGAGTGGGCAGGACGGGCAGGACAGGCAGGAGAGGCGGGAGGGGTGGCATCCCTTCCCTCCCTTCCTGCCCTTCCTGCCCTTCCTGCCCTTCCTCTCCCCCCCGCCCATGTTAAAAGTCGCGCTGACCGGCGGCATCGCGACAGGCAAGAGCTACGTCCTCGGTCGATTCCGCGAGCATGGCGTACCGTGCCTCGACGCCGACGAGCTCGCACATGAAGCGACCTCGGCCGGCACCGACGCGACGGCCGCCATCGCTGCCCGGTTCGGTGATGACATCCTCGGTCCTGACGGATCGGTGAATCGCGTCAAACTCGGACCGATCGTGTTTGCGGATCCCGCCGCCCGCACAGAGCTCGAGGCCATCGTTCACCCAGCCGTGTACCGGGCGCTCAGCGCTGCCATTCGCGCGCTCGAATCAACCGGTGAGGCACCGTTGGTGATCGCCGACATCCCGTTGCTGTTCGAAACCCGAGCGGACAAGCAGTTCGATCGGATCATCGTGACCAGCTGCCCGCCAGAGGTGCAGATTGCGCGGCTTGTCGGACGAGGTCTCAGTGAAGTCGCCGCCGGCCAGCGTGTCGCGGCGCAGTGGCCGATCGATGAGAAAGTCTCGCGGGCGGATTTCGTGATTCGCACCGACGGCACGTTCGCGGAAACCAATCGCCAGGTCGATCAGGTTCTGAAGGCGTTGCAATTCTGACTCAATCCGGGGGGCTTCGTGGTGAGATTGGAGGGTCCTGCCTATCCCGCCCGTCCTGCCCCTCCGGCCCTTTGCTCCGCCGCGATCAGCGTGTTCTTCAGCAGCATCGCGACCGTCAACGGGCCGACGCCTCCAGGCACGGGTGAGAGCGCGCCGGCGACCTCGGCGACCTCCGGGTGCACGTCGCCGATGACGAGCGAACCGCGGCGGCCGAACGCTTCGCGCCGGGGCGACCCGGCCGCGAAGAGCGCTTCGACAATCCTGGCGTCCGTCACCGGCGTCGTGCCGATGTCGATGACCGCCGCGCCCGGCTTGACGAACTCGCGCCGCACGAACGCCGGCCGGCCAATGGCCGCGACGAGGATGTCCGCTTCGGCACAGACCTGCGCCAGATGTGTGGTTCGCGAGTGACAGATCGTCACCGTCGCGTGGCGATGCAGGAGCAGGAGCGCCATCGGCTTGCCGACGATGTCGCTGCGTCCGATGACGACCGCCCGTGAACCGGCGATCGGTACATTCGACTGTTCCAGTAGCTCGACGACTCCAGAAGGCGTACACGCGGCGAGCGCGGCGCGGTTCTGGACCAGACGCCCGACGTTGACGGGATGAAAGCCGTCGACGTCCTTGGCTGGATCGATGGCGTCGAAGATGCGGTGCTCGGCGTCCGCGCCCATGACCGCGGGCAAGGGCGACTGCACCAGAATGCCGTCGTGCGCCTCGCTCCGATTCAGGCGATCGACCACCTCCACCAGATCGGCGAGCGCCGCCGTTTCCGGCAGGCGCTCGAGATCGGCGCGGAGGCCCGCCTCGCCCGCGGATTTCAATTTGCCACGAACATAGATCTCCGACGCGGGATCGTTGCCCACGAGAACGATGCCGAGGCCCGGGCGGCGGCCGGCGCGCGAGGCGAACGCCGCTATGCCCGGCGCGAGCGCGGCTCGGATCCGGGCGGCGACCGCGGCGCCGTCGAGCACGCGGGCGGTCATGAGAGTTCAGATTTCAGATTTGAGATTTCAGCTTGCAATCCGACATCTCATGATCACGACCCCGCCACCTCGGCTTCGAACCGCTTCAGCGAGTCGGGGCGTCCCAGTACCACGAGCTTGTCGCCCGCGTGAATGGAGGTGGCGGGCTCGGGGTTGAATTCCATCCGCCCGTCGTGGCGTTGAATGCCGACCACGATCACGCCGTACCGCTGGCGCAGGTTCGCGTCGACAATCGACTGGTCCGCAATCATCGCATCGGGCGCGATCAGAATTTCCTCCAGCGCGAGCTCCAGATTATCGGTGCTGGTCGCCAGCGTGACAAAGTCGACCACGGCGGGTCGAAGGGCCGTCTGAGCGATCTGCATGGCGCCAATCCGGTAGGGCGAAATCACCCGGTCGGCGCCCGCCCGCTGCAGCTTCACCGTGGCCTCGTCGGTCTGGGCCCGGACGACGATGAACAGGTCAGGGCGCAGCACGCGCGCGCTCAAGACGATGTACACGTTTTCCGCGTCGGTACCGGCGACGGCAACCAGGCCGCGCGCCCGCGCGATGCCGACACGCTTCAGGGTCTCCTCCCGTGTCGCGTCGGCTTCGACGGCCAGCGCACCCTGCTCAACGGCCTGCAGCAGCCGCTCAGGGTCGCGCTCGACGAGGATGAACGGCACGCCCTGGCGCTGCAGCTGCGCCGAGACAATGGTGCCGATGCGGCCGTAGCCGCAGACAATGAAATGATCCTTGATCGTTTCCAGCATGCGTTCGTGACGCCGGCGCTCCAGCCCCTTGGGCACACCGCCTTCCACGACGAACGTGGCGAGCAGCGTAAACGTGTAAAGAGCCGAGCCCACCCCGCCCACGATCAGGACGATGGTGAACACCTCGCCGGCGCGAGAGAGGGGGTGGACTACCCCGTATCCGACGGTCGTCACGGTGATGACGGTCATGTAGAACGCGTCCCACGCGTTCCACCCTTCGATCAGCATGTAGCCGATCGTGCCGCCAGCGGTTATCGAAAGCAGTAAGACGACCGCAAAAACCGGGCCCTGCGCCCGCAGCCACAGGTCGCCTTGCGTTCGAGCCACGACGGCTGCCCGTCTGTCACCGCCGACGCGTCCCTCCCGCCGCGGCGAGCGCCTCGTCCCTCCGCCGGACTTCGCTGTGGCTGTAACCGTACAAAAAGTAGATCGCCATGCCGAGGGCCATCCAGATGACCAGCCGCAGCCAGGTGTCGCGGGGCAGCCCCGCCATCAATGCCAGGCTGACGAGCGCCGACAGCGCAGGAATCACCGGCACGAACGGGGTCCTGAACGGCCGCTCGAGCTCGGGACGCTGCTGGCGCAGGAAGATCACGCCGACCGACACGATGACGAACGCGAGGAGGGTGCCGATGCTGACCAGCTCGCCCAGCGCGCCGATCGGCGTGAACCCGGCGGCGACCGCCACGGCAACGCCCGTGATCAGGCTCGTGATGTGCGGTGTGCGGAACCGGGGATGGATCCGCTTCGCGAACGGCGGCAAGAGACCATCGTTGGCCATCGAATAGAAGATCCGCGGCTGCGCCATCATCATGACCACCATGACCGAGCTCAGACCGGCAATCGCGCCCACTTCGACGAGCATCGTCATCAGCCGGAGCAGCCCGCTGCCGCCCGACGCGGCCTCGGCGGCACGAATGGCCACGACCATCGGCGCGGCCTGGCCGAGCATCTGCTGGTACGGCACCAGCCCCACCATGATGCCCGAGACGAGAATGTAGAGGATGGTGCACACCACCAGCGATCCGAGGATGCCGACGGGCATGTCCTTTTGCGGGTTCCGGGCCTCCTGTGCCGCGACCGACACGGCGTCGAAGCCGATGTAGGCGAAAAAGATCACGCCCGCACCGCGGAGAATCCCGCTCCAGCCGTACTGGCCGAACGCACCCGCGTTCTCAGGAATGAACGGCGTCCAGTTGGCGGCATTGACGTAGGCCGCGCCGCCGAGGATGACAATCAGGACGACCGCCACCTTGACGATGACAATCCCGGTATTGACGTTGGCCGACTCCTTGATGCCGATCACGATCAGCAGGGTCACGGCAGCGGTGATGAACACAGCCGGCAGATTGATCACGGCCGCTGGATTGCAGCCGGAGGCGTTGACCAGCGTGCACGGCGCCGACGCGACCGACGCCGGGATATCGATGCCGGCAAAATCATGCAGGAAGCTGACCAGGTGTCCCGACCAGCCGACGGCGACGGTCGCGGCGCCGAGCGCATATTCGAGAATCAGATCCCAGCCGATGACCCAGGCGAAGAACTCGCCGAGCGTCGCGTAGCCGTAGGTATACGCGGATCCGGCGATCGGCACGGTCGACGCGAATTCGGAATAACACAGGCCGGCGAGCGCCGACGCGAATCCGGCGAGCACCATCGACAACACGATGGCCGGCCCGGTGTACTGTGCCGCGGCCTGGCCGGTCAGCACGAAGATGCCGGTGCCGATGATCGCGCCGATGCCGAGCGTCACGAGGTTGATCGGCCCGAGCACCCGCTTGAGCGAATGCTCCCCCGTCGCGGCCGCTTCGGCTCTCAGCTGCTCAATCGATTTCGTGGCGAAAATCGACATGAAACAATCCTTTTGCCTGAAGAAGGAAGCCGCGCCGATTATACCCTGCCGAGCCGGACCAGATACTCCCGCACGCGTGTCTCTGGGTCTCCGGTTGCGATGAGGTCGGCGATGACCGCAACCGAGGCGGCCCCGGCATCGATGACCTCGCGCGCGCGCTCGAGAGTAATACCGCCAATGGCGACCAGCGGCAGCCCGGCGCTGCGCGCGATGTCGGCCGCAGCACGTACCTGATCCAATCCGATTGCCGAATATCCCGTATCTTTCGTCGCGGTCACAAAAACCGGGCCGACGGCCAGATAATCGACCGGCTCCAGCACGGCCGCCTGGAGCTGGCGCGTGGTGTGCGTCGACACGCCGACCAGCCGCTCGCTGCCGATTATCGAGCGCGCCGCCGCCGGCGCGAGGTCGTCCTGGCCGACATGGACGCCATCGGCGCCAGCCAGATGGGCAATGTCGGCGCGATCGTTGACGATCAGCGTTCCGCCAGCACTCCGCGTGAGCTCCGTGATCGCGGCGGCAACGTCGAGAAATTTCCCCGACGCGATCAATTTTGCGCGGAGCTGCAGAAACCTCGCGCCGCCGTCCAGGTACGCCTTTGCGAGGTCGAGCAGCAGCCAGCCTGCGCCGCGGGCGGCGTCGGCGTCGACGATGGCGTAAAGAGATGGGATGGGGGTCGGGAAATGCGGGATTCGGTTCACAGGTCATCATCGTGTCAACGGCGGAAC
>JBKPAI010000077.1:0-49804 GCA_046726355.1 Acidobacteriota bacterium
ATTTCTTTTGGCTGATCCGGGGGCATGCAGCCGAAGGCCTCTGGTGGTACGAACAGATTCTGACCCTACCCTCTCTTCCGCCGGCTGCCGAGTCGAGAACACTCCTCGGAACCGCTTTTATGTGGTACGCGCAGGGAGAACTCGAGCGCGCACGCACCGGGCTCACGCGCGCCCTTGCGCTCGCCCACGGCGCCGGCGATATGGATATCGTCGTGCAGGTTGAGAATCTGTTCGGCTACATCGAACTCGCCGTTGGCAATTTCGACGCGGCCCGCGACAGATTTACCCGCAGTGTCGAGGGGTTCCAGGCTCTGATGATCCCATGGGGCACTGGGAATGCGCTGAGCGGGCTAGCGGGGGTGGCCCTGGCGACAGGTGATGAGGCTCAGGCGGAACGCCTGCTCGATGAGGCCACATCGGTGCTTCGACAATCCGGGGCCTGGTTCAAGCTGATGGCGCTTTACGTCCGCGCCGTCCTGGCGGTGAGGCGCAGGAAGCCCGATGACGCGATCGCAGTGGTGCGTGAAAGCCTCACACACATCCGGGAGCTCCATGACAAGTTCGAGTTCGTGTACGCGCTGGTCCCTCTCGCCGCGGCGGCGGTACTGAAGGGCGACGACGCCTGGGCGGCGCGGATTCTGGGCGCTCGGGACGCCGTCACCGAATCGACAGGCGCCACGGTCGTTGACCAATCGGTGCACGACCTCCGGGAACGAGCGGAACAGGGGGTGCGTTTACGCCTCGGGCCGGATCGGTGGGACCGGGCGTATGCGGCGGGACGCATGATCTCCATCGATGCGCTGCTGACAGACATCGAGCACATCGTGCGAAAGGAACGAGGATCACACCAACCTCGTAGTCGCCAAGCCAGAGCGCGCTCAGCCGTCGGACGTTCTTGCGCGCGGGGCGCAGATCGTCCACGGTCTGGCTGTTGTTGACGTTGCGTTGAAACAGGCGACCGCCGGCCCGCGAACGCCTGCGCGCACGACCTGCGCGCACGACCTTGCGCGTCTCCGCCTTGAGCCACTCTCCGATCTGCTCCGGCATGTATGGCCCGAGCTTCGCACGCCGCATCCTCATTCCCGGATCAGACCAATATCTGATCGACCGCACAAGCTTGATTCCGCTCATTGCCGCCCCCCATCCGTCGCCTTCTCGATGGCGAACCCGCAGGCGGGCTTGTCGGGACTGTAGCCGCCGGCACCAGGCGCCACTTCTGCAACGACATACAGGTGGCGCTCACTCGCACCCCGTTTCGCGCGCCTGGGCGACGACAAGGGGTAGCGCCAGGAGCAGCACGCTGCCATGAATCCTGCCGCTCCCGTGACGAACGTGATCACCGTCGTGGTGCCTGTCATGTGATCAGTGTGAAGTGCGGGCGGATTGGCGACCACCCACAGCGCCCCCCCAGTACTCGTACGGCGTCCGACAGGCGGCGGTAAGGCGATCGAGTCATGACAATTGGCGTTCCGAAGTCCTTTCGGGCGCAGCTCAGTGCGTTCCGCGAAGCGGTCGGCTGTACAGGAAGAGCCGCGACGATTGCTGCGTATCCGCGTCGACATGATGTAGTCCTAACCCTCAAAACGATGCACGATTCGCGTGTCGAGCCGCATGGCGGCTAATGCACGACCGAGCCCAATGTCTGCTCGGTGGTAATGGCGCGGACTGGGGAGGTGATGAAGCGCCGGCCTCCCGCGCGAATCTCCACTGACAGGCCGATGCCAATCCAGCCGACTCTGAGGCAGCACCCCCCGGTGCTGGCTCCATCGAAATAGGCCGATGTCGGATTGGGAAAGAAGGCGCCCCCCTGAACGTAGACCTCCGGCCCCTGAGTAAGGACCACGCGGTAGACGGAGTTCATGGTCCGGACGAGCAGAGTCGTGAACGGCGGGAGACGCCGCAGGTGTACGCCCTCGATGTCCTCCACGACAGCACGGAACCAATCGAGCGTGGCTGCACGAGCCAACTTGGTATCGGACATTAGGTGGCCTCCCCGGACCGCGGCCGAATATTCACGTTTCGTCGGAAGAAGTTGTCCGGATCCCACTTGAATCCAGCCGCTCCCGTGACGAAGCTGGTCGCCCTCGCGTCGCCTGTCATGTGAGCAGTGTGGCGCGCGAGCGCTCAGGCGACCACCCACAGCTCCCTCACAAGGCCCGCACGATGCTCGTACGGCAGCCGTAAAATGAACGAGTCATGACACTTGGCGCTCCGGGTCATTTGGGGCGCAAAACTCAAGGCGCTCGGCGAGGCTGCCGGTTACACGCAGGAAGCGCTCGCAACGATTGCGGACCTTTCGGTCCATGCCGTGAGCGCGTTGGAGCGTGGGGAACGACGCCGGCCCCACGTCGAGACCGTGCGCGCGCTGTCCGCGGTACTTGACCTGAGTGGTGCGAAGCGTGACGCGTTCGTTGCGAGCGCTCGGGCACCCACGGATATTCCGGCTGAGTAGAGCAGCGAGACCCGCCGCATCCGAGAGGCGCTGGAGCTGTTCGTCGACAGATGCACATCTAGTGACTGCCCACTTTCGTGACGATCAGCTTTCAGGTGGCGTCGCTCTACCCGATGCTCTACCGTCTCGAGAAGCGTGGCCTCATCGACGGCCGTTGGGTCGAGAAGGCCGGCGGGCGCCGCCGTCGCTTCTACAGGCTCACGGGCGAGGGCCGGGAAGTTCTCAAGAGGCAGCGCAGCTTTTGGAACGAGTTCGTTCAGGCGGTGGACCGGGTTGCCCGCATCAACCGCGCGTGAGGATGCCGATGGACTGGCGCGAATATGTTCGCCAACAGCTGACGGACATAACCGGCGACTCGGCGCGCGACGACGAAATCATCGAAGAGCTCGCACAGCATCTCGCGTCCCGCTTCGATGAGATCTCCGGCGCCGGGGCCACCGAGCCGGACGCGTTGGATCGAGTGGCGGGCGAGCTGCGGAGCAGCGCGCAACTTGCGCGCGCCGTTCGCCGCGCCGATCGCTTGCGCCCGGCCGGACCCGTGCCGCCCGCCTTCAGCGGCACGCGTCTGGTGACCGATCTCTCGAAGGACATCCGGTACGCCGTGCGGCTGCTGCGCCGGACGCCTGGGTTCACGATTGCAGCGCTGCTCACGCTCGCACTGGACGACTACCGATCCTGTGGATCTGCCGCCGGCCGTTCGCGCGGCGATTCGAGAGAGCGACCCGGAGCTGGCGGTATTCGGTCTCGAGCCGCTTAAGGAAACGCTCTCGAATACGTTGGGAGAACAACGGTTCATGATGCTGCTGCTCGGACTCTTCGCCGCACTCGCCGTGCTGCTCGCCGCCATCGGCGTCCACGGTGTGCTCACGTACCTCGTTGCAGCGGACGCGGGAGATCGGCGTTCGCGTGGCGCTCGGGGCCAGCGGTGACAGGGATGGTCGTTCGACAGGGCATCCGCCTGGTGGTGCTTGGGCTTGTTGCAGGTTTTGCACTGGCACTGGCGCTTAACAGGTCGCTGTCGGGACTCTTGTTCGGCGTAACCCCCCAGGATCCGCGGACACTCACGGCCGTCGTCGTTCTGCTCGGTCTCGTGGCGACCGTGCCCATCTGGCTGCCGGCTCGCCGGGCCGTGCGCGTTGATCCGCTGACAGCGCTCCGGCAAGAGTGATGTGTGCGGCAGCCGTCTTCCCGTCTCGTCCGCCGCGCGGTTCGTGCGGCCAAGTCAGCGACAGTTTATCCCCTACAACGACTTCTTGGCGCGAGCCGCACGACCGCGCGACAAGGCTGAAGCGTCACCGAGACGATGAGCACGAGAGCGGCGCTGACCAGTGTCGGCGGATCTGCGGATCTCTCCGGCCCCGCGTCACGGCGCGCTCGACCTGGCTCTGGCCGGCGCGAACGGCTCGAGCGAGCGCGGCGGGCCAATGCGCGCGGCCTCAATCTGCAGCTGGTTCTTTACCCATGTCTTACCGCCGTCGGTGGAGCGATCGGCCACCCAGGAAAAGCGGTCCTTTTCGATGTTGTAATACCGAATTCTCATGATGGCGGATGTGCCGCTCGCCACGCCGAACCTCTGCTCGATGTGCATTTCGTTGCCGACGCGGCGCGCCGTTCCGAAGTCCTGCAGGCCCGTTCCGGCGTCCGCGCCAATCAGCTCCCAGCGATCAGCGAACTTGTTGTAGTTCCGCAGCGAGGTCGTGACGTAGTACGTCTCCCCCTTATCGCCGGCGACGCGGTACTCGTCCAGGATCTGCCCGTCGGCGAGCTTCACCGCGGTCCAGTACCCGCCGTGCTTGCCGAACTCCTTGCTGTCCGCCGTGAACTTCCATTCGCCGAGCAGGTAGTCGAAGTCGCCTTTGTGCGACTCGAACGCTGCTTCAATCTGTTCCGGCGTCCGCTCGCCAGGCGGCACTCGGGTGAACTTGAAAGTACCGCTGCGGTCGCCGAACGTGAACGTGCCCGATACGACGTTGCCGTCTATCACGCCTTCGATCAAGTAGCTTCCGCTGACACCGTCGGGCCGCTTGCCCTCGCCTTCGAGTCTCAGTTTCTTCGTCTTGACGTCGTACGTGCCGGTCTTGACCGGCGTCCGGAGGACCTCGCCGTTGCCGCGCCAGATCGCTGTTCCTGCGACCCCGCGCTGGCCGTCGAATTTCAGCTCGAGGAAGGTTGCGCCGTCGGAGACCCAGCTGCCGGTCACAGGGTCCGCGGGCTGTGAAATCACGAACGTCTGTAACAGCAGGAGACAACACAAAACCGCCAGTGTTCGCATCTTCATGATCGTCGCTCCTTCATTACGCGGGGCTCTGCCCCACACCCCGGCTCACACCACCCCACCGCGCACAGTCCGCGCCGTGGGGACCCCGGGGTCGCTCGCGGGGACCTCATGGCCCCGCTTCCGCCTCCGCTAAAGCTCCGGCGGACGCGCCGCAGCGCCTCCGGCGCGAAGGCGGGCCGCTCCCTCGCAGGCAGGTTGCATCTCCGCGGCTTTGCCTGCCGGTTGAACCGTCAGCTGACCCAATCGGTCAGGCCTCACCCATGGCCGCCGGACCCTACTCCGTTCGCAAAGCATCCATCGGGCTGATCATGGCCGCGCGGTACGCCGGTATGCCGCAGGCGGCGATCGCGGCAATGAGGATCAACGCCACGCTGACGCCATAGCTGAGAGGATCCCGGGGGTGCACGGCATAGAGCTGACTCTGAAGCAACCGTCCAGCGGCGAAGGAGGCCGCGACACCGCCGGCACTTCCGGCCAGTGCCAACGCGAGCCCTTCGCCGAGCACGTCGCAGAGCACGCGTGGCGTGCCGGCGCCCAGCGCGCGGCGGACGCCTATCTCACGACGCCGGTGCACGACGACGTACGCCAGGACACCGTACACGCCGACGCAGGTGAGCAACAACGCGGTCACTGCGAACGCTACTCCTAGGAGCACGGTGAACCGGCGCACCGATCGCGCGGCGTCCATGTAATCGCTCAACCGGCGCTGGTCGTACACCGACAGCCGCCGGTCGAGCGATGACACAACGTCCCGTACGCCGGGCACGAGCGCCATCGGGTCGCCGGTGGTCCTGACGACGAACGCCATCGGATTACGCTGCGCGAGCTGCCAGGGCACGAAGATCTGCGGCAGGAGGTCGTCGACCAGACTGCGAAGGCGCAGGTGGCGAACGACGCCCACGACCGTGAGGTGCCGCGATCGACCGTCCAGACTTCGTCCGCCGGCGATGTTGGCGAAGAACTTCTGTCCGATCGCGCTGCGGTCGGGCCAGAGCAGCCGCGCGAGCTTGTCGTCGACGATCACCACCGGACGTTTCGGGTTGTTGTCGTGCTCGGTGAACACGCGGCCGTTGACGAGCTGCACGCCCAGCGCTTCGAGCAGGCCTGGCGAAATGGCGCGCGCGTCGGCCATCGGGGCGTCTGCGGGGACCGGCGCAGCAAGGCTGTAAGGCAGGGCCCAATTCGGCAGATCGTCGTACGGCAGGTGGCTGAACGCCCCCGCACCGGTCACGCCGGGCAGCGCCGTCACCTGTTCGAGCAGTTCCCGGACGAAGGTGTCGCGGGGCACCAGTGTCCTGAACGTCAGATGCTGGTCGGTGCGGAATCCCGGATCGACGCGCAGCACTTCGAGGAACGTACGCACCAGCAGTCCCGCCCCCGCCAGCAGCACGACGCTGAGTCCGATCTGTCCGACCGCAAGCGCGCCGCGCATGCGGTACCGGATCGGCGCCGCGGCTGTCCGGCCGGCCGTCAGCAGATTCGCCGAGACCGCTCCCGTGAGCGCCGGCGCCAGAGACAGCAGCACGCCCCAGATCACCGAGATGCCGAGCGTGAACGCAAGAACTCCCGCATCGACCCGCGATGCCTCGAGCCGGTTCAGCGACTCGGGCAGGAACGCGAGCAGCACGCGCAGCAGCACGTAGCCGACGAAGATGCCGCCTCCAGCTCCGAGCATCGACAGCAGCAGCCCTTCGATGAGTGATTGGCGCAGCAGTCGTCCGCGGCTCGCGCCGAGCGCCAGCCGGAGCGCCGTTTCCTTCGTTCGCGCCGCGGCGCGGGCGATCAACACGCCCGCCACGTTGACGCACGCAATCGTCAGAAGAAGCGCAACGCCGGCGAACAGCGCCAGCAGCGGCCCGCGGATCTCGCGCACGTTGTCGTCGTGCAGCGCGACGGTTGTGAACGCGCGGCGGGTGCCGAGCTCCTGTGTGAGGTTGCGCGAGATCGCGTCCACCTCGGCGCGCGCCTGCTGGATCGTGACGCCTGGCCGCATGCGGCCGATGACGCGCAGGAACAGATTCCCCCGCGGGCCATCCTCGAGGTTCCGCCAGAACGGTGCGAATGCCTGCAGCCGATCCGGCGTGCTCGCATCAGGGGGCAACAGCAGTCGAAAGTCCTTCGGCAGCACGCCGATGACCGTTGCGAAGCCGTCGTCGACCTTGATGCGGCGGCCCAAGAGGGTCCGGTCGCCGCCGAAGCGCCGCTGGAACAGCTCCCAGCTGATGACGATCGCCTGCACGTCGGCATCGGCCATGTCGTCGGGCCGAAACGTGCGTCCGAGTGCCGCGTCGACGCCGAGTACCTGGAAGAAGTTGGTCGTGACGAGAGCGCCGCGGAGCTGCTCGGGCTCGCCTTCCGTCAGCGCAATCGTGCCGCTCGCCCAGATGCCGGCGAAGTCCTCGAACGTCCGTGCGCCCTCGCGGAGATTGCGTAGATCGGCTCCTGACAGGGGTCCGCGCGGATAGCCGAGACCGCTGAGCGTCGCGCTGGTGGCCGTGCGATCGAGCCAGATGAATGCGAGGCGATCCGGATCGCGATACGGCAACGGCTTCACCAGCATCGCGCGGACAGGGGCAAAAATTGCCGTGGTGGCGCCGATGCCGAGCGCGAGCGTGATCACGATCGTCGCTGTCAGCCCCGGCGCCTTCCGCACCGCGCGCACGGCATGGCGGATGTCGAGCAGCGTCGCGTCGAGGGCGGCGCCGACGCGATGATCGCGAATCGTGGCTCGAACCAGCTCGAGTCCGTCCGGACCGGCGACGGCGCGCACCGCCGCACGGTGGGCGCTGGCCGGATCCATCCCCTCGCCGGTATACCGGACGATCAGCATCTCGATGGCGGCGCGCAGCTCGTCGTCCAACTCGCGATCGAGCCGCTCCTGATGATGGATCGTGTTCCAAAGGTTCCGCGCACGTGCCAGGAGCGCCATGCGTTACTCCGCTTCGAGGATCAGGCCAATCGCCAGGACGATCCGCGCCCAGTTCTTCTTCTCGGCGACGAGCTGACACTGGCCCACCGTGGTGATGCGGTAGTACTTTGCACGGTGCCCCTCGGGCGTCGTGCCCCACTCGCCTTTGATGTAGCCGTCCTGCTCGAGGCGGTGCAGCGCAGGAAACAACGAGCCCGGCTTGATCTGAAAAGTTCCGCGCGTGATCTGCGCGATCCGATCGGCGACGCCGACGCCGTGCCGCGGCTCGAGGGCGAGCGTCTTCAGAATGAGGAGGTCGAGCGTGCCTTTCAGCAGCTCGGTCTGCTGCCTGGCCATGGCTGCGGTTATCGACAACCGGTATCGATGTTCGATACCGCAGCGGAGCGTACTGCCTGCACGGGCGAATCGCAAGGAAAAACGTGGGCTGATGACAAGTGCCATCGTCAGCGCCAAGCCGCCAGAAGGAGTTGGCACGGACGCGCTGACTTCCGGATGGAAGTGACACGCGATGGCGAACCGCGGACGGCTCCGGAGATCGACGAGCTCCTCGCGGCTTCAGACGGCCTGCACCTCGTCCGAGGCCGATGGGTCGACGTGAACCGCGCCAAGCTTGCCCGCATGCTCGACGAGTGTCGCGCGGTCGAGCAGGTGGCGACGGACAACGGCCTCGACTTCGCCGCAGCCATGCGGCTGCTTGCCGGTGCCCGGGTTACCGGCGATGAGCACCTCGATGCTGCCGCTCCTGACTGGTCGCGGGTCGCCGCCGGCCCATGTCTCGCCAGGACTCTCGAAGCCCTCACATCCGGATGCGCCCGCACGCATCGATCCCTTGGGCGAACGGAGCCGATCCAAGAGCTCCGGCGCCCGACTTGGCTCCAGCACAGCTCAGGCTTGATGCGTGCCTGTTCTGTTTCCACACTCGACACGTTGTGCTTGGAATACCAACGATTCATCGTGGCAGAAACGTGGGAATTGCAGCGCTATCGTTCGCTCTGTACAGCTCGACGCATACGCTAAATTAGGTGATGCTTCAAGCCGTTCCACTGCTGGATACACTGGTGGTCGTGTGCTGCCACGCACGCTCAAAGCGAGAACTCGATCGCGACGAGTGATGCCCGTCGTGGCGGACGAGCGCGATCGCCACTTGTCGAAGCGCATTTCGCTGGAGCGATTGAGACACCCATGGCGACTCATTACCGTCGTATCCTCGATTACCTGCGAGAGGTGTTTGGGGCGCGCGGCTTCGGAGATGTCGCGCGGCTGCAGCCGCGCCATGACCCGTTGCCCCCGCGAGTGCCCGGCGGCAGCGTGATCACGGAAAACGCAATCGCCGCGCGATGGGCGCTGCCGGCGCTGCCCGCGTCAGCGCGTGAGGCGCTCGCCGATCCACGCACGTTGGGCGAGCGTGAGTCGTACGCGCGCAACGTCGAGAATTTCGTCGGCACGGTCAAGGTGCCGGTGGGCCTTGCCGGTCCCCTGCGCGTCAACGGTGCCCATGCGCTTGGCGATTACTACGTGCCGCTCGCGACGAGCGAGGCGGCACTCGTGGCCTCATATTCCCGCGGCGCTCAACTCATCTCCGAAGCCGGTGGCTGCACCGCTGCCGTGCTCAACGAAGGCGTCACGCGTGCGCCGGGGTTCGCGTTCAAGACGCTGGGCGACGCCGCACAATTCGTCGCGTGGGCTGCGGCGTCCTTCGACGTGTTCAAGGCCGTGGCCCGGGAAACGACGCGCCACGGCGAGCTCGCCGACCTGCAGCTGACGGTCGAAGGCAATCACGTCCATGTTCGGCTCGAGTTCATGACCGGCGACGCCGCCGGTCAGAACATGGTGACGATTGCCAGTGAGGCCGTCTGTCGCTACATCGTGGAACACGCGCCTGTGCCGGCACGGTACTGGTTCGTCGAGGCGAACATGTCGGGAGACAAGAAAGCCACGACGCACTCATTCATGACCGTGCGGGGAAAGAAGGTGAGCGCGGAGATCGTGGTGCCGGGCGCCCTGCTGGAAGCGCGTCTCCACACCACCGCGCGGGCAATGGCTGACTACGCGCTGATGTCGGTCCTCGGCGGCGTGATGAGCGGCAGCATCGGCGTCCAGGGACATTACGCCAACGGACTGGCAGCGCTGTTCATCGCCTGCGGTCAGGATGCCGCGTGCGTGGCGGAGGCGGCCGTGGGCGTGACCCGCTTCGAGGCGCGCGACGACGGCGGCCTCTATGCGGCCGTGACGCTGCCCAATCTGATCGTCGGGACCGTCGGTGGCGGCACGGGATTGCCAAGCCAGAACGCCTGCCTGGACATTCTCGGGTTGAAGGGCTCTGGACATGCGCGCGCGTTCGCCGAGGTGGCGGCGGCGCTGGCGCTGGCCGGCGAGCTGTCGATTATCGGCGCGCTGACTGCGGGGCATTTCACGCGCGCGCATCAGCAGTTGGCCCGCGGGCGGTCGCCCGCGGCGCGCACCGCATGAACCGCTGGATCGTCTACCAGCGCGAGCGATTCCCCCTGGCGGGTCATGGTCCGCTGGTGGCGGCGTTCAGCACGTCCGCGCTGTGCTTCTCGTCGTTGATTCGGGACAGTTCAGATCCTCCGTCGCTCCCTTCGCTGCTGGTCGCGTTCGTCACCTCGTTGCTGTTCTTTCTGCAACTGCGGATCGCCGACGAGTTCAAGGACTTCGAAGAGGATGCCCGTTACCGGCCGTACCGGCCGGTGCCGCGGGGCCTGGTGTCGCTGCGGGAGCTGGCGTGGATTGGCATCGGCGCCGCCGGGATCCAGCTTGTGCTCGCGATCGTCTTGCAGCCGTCACTGACGTGGCTCCTGCTGATCGCGTGGACCTACCTGGCACTGATGACGCGCGAGTTCTTCGCGGCACGGTGGCTGAAGCGCCATCCGATCGTCTACATGACGTCTCACATGGTCATCATGCCGCTGGTCGATCTGTATGCCACGGCGTGTGATTGGTGGGTGGCAGGTCTTCGTCTGCCACCGACAGGCCTCTACTGGTTTCTCATCGTCAGCTACCTCAATGGTCTGGTGATCGAGATCGGACGCAAGACGCGCGTGCCACCCGATGAAGAGGCGGGCGTCGAGACCTACAGCGCGCTGTGGGGGACCGGCGGCGCCGTCCGCGCCTGGCTGTTCGTCGTGCTGCTCACCGCCGCTGCGGCATGGCAGGCGTCCACGCGCATCGGCACCGAGCGACCGATGCTGATCGTGCTCGCCGCGCTCGGCTCCGGGTGCGTGGCCGCCGCGATCCGCGTGCTCCGCCGGGCGACACCCGGAAGCGGCAAGTCCATCGAGCTCATGTCGGGCGTCTGGACGATTGTGATGTACCTCGGACTTGGCGCCGCGCCAAGGGCGATCAGTTGGCGGCGATGAGCGCCTGGATTCTGCACGCGGCCGAAGCCGCCGACTCGCCGCGGGCGGGCGGCAAGGCGCGGGCGCTCGCGCGCGCACAGCACGCAGGGCTGCCGGTGCCGCCCTGGTTCGTGCTGACGCCGGCCTCCTTCGTCGAGAGTCTCACCCCGGAGCAACGGCACGCACTCGACGGGGCGATCGACTGCTCGTCGTTCGCCCAGGTCCTCGACAGCGTCAGTGTGGTGCCGCCGGTGGCGGCGGCGATCGCAGGCGCCGTCGCCGAGCTCTCCCCGAATGGCGAGCTCGTCGCCGTGCGATCGTCGGCCAGCGACGAGGACGGCACCGAACACTCGTTTGCGGGTCAGCTCGAGAGCTTCCTCAACGTCGCGCCCGAGGAGGTTGCCGAGAAGGTTCGCGCGGTCTGGCGATCCGGGTTCAGCGACAGGATTCTCGCCTACCGCCGCGAGCGCGGCCTCAACCCATTGCCGTCGGCGCCGGCCGTGCTCATTCAACGCATGCTGGCGCCGCGGGCCGCCGGCGTGGCCTTCGGCGCCGATCCCGTGTCGGGCCGTCGCGGCGTCGCCGTGGTCAGCGCCGTGCCCGGGCTCGGTTCGGCCGTGGTCTCCGGCGACGCCGACGCCGATACCTGGCTCGTGGATCGCAACGGCGCGATCCTCGAGCGGCGCATCGTGCCCAAGCGTCACCGGCACGTGGCAGACCGGGCGGCCCCCGGCGGCGTTCGCATCGCCGGCGTTCCGCCGGCCCTGATGGAACAGCCGGCGCTCTCCGACAGCGAAGTGGTGGAGGTCGCCGCCCTGGCCAGAGCGGCGGGCCGCCAGTTCGGGCAGCCGCAGGATATCGAGTGGGCACTCGAGGATCGCCTTTTCCTCCTGCAATCGCGTCCGATTACGTCGCTGCGCGCGACGGCAGACCCCGACGGCCGCCGCGCCATCTGGGACAACAGCAACATCGTGGAAAGTTACAGCGGAGTCGTGACGCCGCTGACCTTTTCCTTCGCTCGCGAGGTCTACGAATACGTGTATCGGGAGTTCTGCCGAATGATGGGCGTTCCCGAACGCGTCCTCACCGAACACGAAGAAACGTTTCAGAACATGCTCGGTCTCGTCCGCGGCCGCTTGTTCTACAACCTGCTGAACTGGTATCGCGTGCTGGCAATGCTTCCGGGCTTCCGGGTCAACCGGCGTTTCATGGAACAGATGATGGGCGTCAAAGAGGCCCTGCCCGATGCCGTCGCCGCCGAGATTGTGGCCAGTGCGAGCCGCACGCGTGCGCTCGACGCGCTGTACCTGGTGGGCACGGTGGGCGGGCTGATCGTGAATCATCTGACGCTCAACCGGCGCGTTGACGCGTTCTACGCGCGACTCGATGCCGCGCTCGCCCCGCCAATGCCGCCTCTCGAGGACCGCCGCATCGACGAGCTCGTCGCGCATTACCGCGACCTGCGCGGACGCTTGCTGCTCTCCTGGGACGCTCCGCTCATCAACGACTTCTTCGCGATGATCTACTACGGGTTGCTGCGGCATCTCGTGATGCGATGGTGTGGCGACCCCGGAGGCACGCTGCAGAACGACCTCATCGGCGGCTCCGGTGGAATCGTCAGTGCCGAGCCCGCCGTGCGAATGCAACGACTCGCGCGCCTGGCCGCGGGGCATCCACAGTTGATTGACTGCTTGACGCGCGGGAGCGTCGACGAGATTTGCGACGCGTTAGGGGATCACGCGGAGTTCATGAGGCAATATCGTGAGTACCTGACGAAGTTCGGCGATCGAACGGTGAACGAGCTGAAGCTCGAAAGCGCGGTGCTGCACGACGATCCGCGGCCGCTATTCCGGGCCGTCGGTGCGCTTGCCCGTGAGTATGCCGCCGCCAATCGTGTCGTCGAAAACGCCGCGTCCATCTTGCCCGCCGATCGCCTGCGGCTGGAGTCGAAACGGCGGGTCCGCGAGGCGCTGGCTGGCCATCCGCTACGCCGTCTCCTCTTCGGCTGGGTCTTGCGGCAGGCGCAGCGACGGGTTCGCGATCGCGAGAATCTCCGCCTGGAGCGGACACGATTGTTCGGACGTGTCCGCCGCATCTTCCTGGAAATCGGCCGGCGGCTGCACGCAGTGGAACGGCTCGAGGAGCCGCGCGACATTTTCTTCCTGGAAGTGGACGAAGTGCTCGCGTTTGTGGAGGGGCGATCCACGGCGACGGACCTGCGCGCGCTGACGGCGCTGCGCAAGCGCGAGTTCCGCGAGTATGCAGATGGCCCGCCACCGGACGATCGGTTCGAAACGCGCGGAGCCGTGTACTACGGACACGATTTTCGCGGCGCGGAGCCACCTACGCCGACGTCCGGCGATGACAGGCAGGGGCTCGGCTGCTGTCCGGGAATCGTATCCGGGCCGGTGCGCGTGGTCACGGATCCGACAGCTGTCGACCTGGGTCACCGGGTCATTCTCGTAGCGGAGCATACGGACCCGGGCTGGATCATGGTCTTCCCCTCGGCACGCGGCGTCCTCGTCGAGCGCGGCAGCCTCCTCTCGCATGCCGCGATCGTCGCGCGCGAGTTGGGCATTCCCGCCATCGTCTCGTTGCCGGGCATCACCCGGTGGCTCAAAGACGATGACTGGATCGAAATGGACGGCAGCACCGGAATCGTCCGCCGCATCTCCCCACCGGCGAGCACCGATGCGTAGCGAGGCGGCCGCGCGCGCCGATTTCAGCACGATCCGCTACGCGCAAGTCTGGGAGGACGCCGACATCCTCCTCGAAGGCCTCGACGTCCGTCCCGGCGACGTCTGTGTGTCTATTGCGTCGGCCGGCGACAACGCGCTGGCGCTGCTGACGAAAGATCCGTCGCGGGTCGTTGCTCTGGACCTGAGTCCTGCGCAGCTCGCCTGTCTCGAGCTCCGAGTCGCGGCATACAAGACCCTGGCCAGCGCCGAGCTGCTGGAGCTCGTCGGATCGCGCCCGTCGACCAGACGGACCGAGCTGTACAGGCGCTGCCGGTCGGCGCTGGGCGCTGCCACCCGCGCGTTCTGGGACGCCCGCGGAGCCGGTATCGAGCAGGGCATTGGCAGCCTCGGCAAATTCGAACGCTATTTTGCGCTCTTCCGCACCCGCGTGCTGCCGCTCGTTCACTCGCGCGCCAGGGTTCGCGAATTGCTGGCGCCTCACACGCTCGACGAGCGGCGGCAGTTCTACTGCGATCACTGGGACACATGGCGGTGGCGCCTTCTGTTCAGACTGTTCTTTTCCCGCTCTGTCATGGGTCGTCTGGGCCGCGACCCTGCGTTCTTTCGCTACGTCGAGACGGACGTCGCGGCGTCAATCCTGGCACGGACGAGGCACGCCCTGACCGAGCTCGATCCGTCCGACAACCCGTATGTGCATTGGATCCTCACCGGGACGCACGGCGCCTCGCTGCCATGCGCGCTGCGCGCAGAACATTTTGAAATCATCCGCAGCCGGCTGCATCGCCTGGAATGGCATTGTCTCTCGGTCGAGGAATTCTTGGACACGTCGAGCGGGCAGTCGTTCGATCGTTTCAACCTCAGCGACCTCTTTGAGTACGTTTCCGTCGATCATTACCATCACCTGCTCGAGTCGATCATCCGCTGCAGCCGCCACGGTGCGCGACTCGCGTATTGGAACATGCTCGCCCCGCGTCGGCGGCCCGAGCATCTCGCCAATCGACTGCGTCCGCTGGACGACCTGGCGAGCCGTCTGCACGGCGCAGACCGCGCCTTCTTCTACAGCGCGTTTCGCGTGGAGGAAGTCGCATGAGCGGTTTGCTGAGCGCGCCTGCCGGCGATCCGTGGATCGCGATCACCGTGCTGCTCGCCGCGTTCCTGCTGTTGTTTGCCGCGCTCCAGGTCTATGCACGCACGGCCGCCGCGCGACCCGAGGCGACGCGCAAGATGTTTCACGCCGGATCCGGCGCGCTGACACTCACGTTTCCGTTTCTCTTCCGCGACGTATGGCCGGTCCTGCTGCTGACCGGTGCCAGTGCGCTGCTTATCGCGTCGGTCAAGTTCCTGCCGGCGTTGCAGGCGCGGCTCGGCCGGGTCGCGAATCGCGTGGAGCGGCCAACGCTCGGCGAGTTGTACTTCCCCGTGGCCGTGGCCCTGCTCTTCTGGCTGACGCGCGCCGAAGATCCGCTGCTGTTCGTCATTCCGATGTTGATGCTGACGCTTGCCGACGCCACGTGCGCGCTCGTCGGCGAACGGTACGGGATGACACCGTACCAGGGAGCGAACAAGAGTCTCGAAGGCTCGGTAGCCTTCGTCATCGTTGCGTTCTTCTGTGTCCATGTGCCGCTGCTCGTGTGGAGCGCGGCCGGCCGTTCGGAGTCGCTGCTGATTGCCGCGACGCTGGCGCTCCTGGTGATGTTGCTCGAGGGCAGCGCCTGGCAGGGCCTCGACAATCTGTTCATTCCGATTGGCGGCTACTTTCTCCTGCGCAGGTACATGTCACTGGACGCCACCGCGCTCGCGTCACGGCTCGCGGTCACGGTGATTCTTCTCGTGCTCGTCATCATCGCCCGACGGCGGATGACGCTGGCGGACGATTCGCTGGTGGCGGGGACGTTTCTCTGTTACGTGGCCTGGGCAGTGATGGGATGGCAATGGCTCGTCGGCCCTCTGGCGATTGCGCTGGGCTACCGGTGGCTCTCGCCGCCTACGCCGCACAACAGCCGCCGGATTCACGACGTGCCGGCAGTGCTGTCGGTCTGGGCGGCCGCGCTCGTCTGGCTGTCGCTCGCACGCGCGAGCGGTGAGCCGGCGCTGTTGTTTCCCTACACGATCGTGTTCGGCGCGCACCTTGCGATGTTTGGGACGTCGCGTCTCGGCTGTCAGTTTCCGGAGACGCCCCTGGCGCCCCTGTTCTGGCGCGCGGTCGTCACCAGCTGGATCGTCGTGATGGCGCCGTTCGTGCTGGTGGCGGGAGCGGACGTCGCCACGCTGGCGGTCGCGCTCACGGCGATTGCCGCCATCGCGCTCGGCGCCGGCGTCTTCGTCGGGACGCTGCCGGAAATCCGCGATGCGCCACAGACCACTCGGCGCTGGGTCTATCAGGCGGGCGGCGCCTCGATTGCCTCGGGCGCGGCGTGGGCGCTCCACGGCATCGTGTCTCGCGCGATCATGTGACCACATGGCGTACGAGATCCTCGAACTGTCGCCGCTCGATCCTGATCCCGCCGTTGCAGGTGACCGCGGGATCTCCCTGGTGCCGGCGGCCGACCGCCAGCTCCATGCCCCGGGTTGCAGTATTGTCCTGATGGATCGTGGCTCGCTCGTTGCGCGATGTTCGTGCTGGTGGGCCGACACGGCAATGCACGAAGGACGGCGCGTCGGCGTGATCGGCCATTACGCCGCGGCCGGCCGGGCGGCTGGTATCGCGCTCCTGTCGGCCGCGTGCCGTGCGCTTGCCGCCAGAGGCAGTGCCGTCGCCATCGGCCCGATGGACGGGAACACCTGGCGCCGGTACCGGTTCATCGTCGAGCGCGGCGCCGAGCCGCCTTTCTTTCTCGAACCGGATCATCCGTCCGACTGGCCGGATCACTGGACCGGTGCCGGATTCGAGCCCGTGGCCGCCTACACGTCGGCCGTCAACGACAACCTGCAACGTGAAGATCCGCGGACCGCCGACGCGCGCACCCGCCTGGCGCGGGCGGGCATCACGATCCGCGCGTTCGACGCGTCTCGTGCCGACGCCGAGCTGCGGCGGATTTTTGCCGTGTCGTTAGCGGCATTCAGCCGCAACTTCCTGTACACGCCAATCTCTGAAGGGGAGTTTCTGGCACAGAACCAGGCCCTTCTGCCGTACGTGCAACCCGAGTTCGTGCTGCTGGCCGAGCGGGACGATGCGCTCGTAGGCTTCATGTTCGCGCTGCCCGACAGGCTGCAGGCGCATCGCGGTGAGCCTGTGGAGACGCTCATCATGAAGACGCTCGCCGTTCATCCCTCAGTAGGCGAGAGGGGACTCGGCAGCGTCCTGATGGACGTCGTCCAGCGCGCGGCTCGAGAACGGGGCTTTCGGCGCGCGATCCACGCGCTGATTCATGAGACGAACGTGTCGCGGAAGATGAGCGACCGCTTTGCGCACACGATCAGGCGCTACGCGTTGTTCTCGCGACGAGTCACGAACGCGTCGCCTCAAACCGCCGGGTGACAAACGCGCCCGGGCAGCAAATCTTCGTGACGCGACGGCCGCGGAGCCGCCGCAGACTCTGTTTCAACGGCCCGGACGTCGGGTTTTGCGGACGACTAGCGGGATGAACATCGCCACCATTCTCGAGGAACAAGCCCGGCGTTGCGGCGATCGGCCCGCCATCGTCGAGCGCGACCGCTCGATCACGTTCGGCGAGCTCGATCGTGCCGCCGCCGCGGCAGCCGGCGATCTGGCGGCGGCAGGTCTCGACGCAGGCATGCGCGCGCTCGTGTTCAGCCCGATGTCGATCGCCTTGTACACGACGCTGATCGGATTGTTTCGCCTGCGGGTGACCGCCGTATTCGTGGACCCGTCGGCAGGCCGCGAACGGCTCGACAGGTGCGTCATTCGCGTCAGGCCGGACGCATTCGTCGCGGTGCCCTGCGCACACTGGCTCCGACTGACCTCGTCCGCCATCCGCGCGATTCCCATCCAGGCGGCAATCGGCGCTGGTGTCCCGTTTGCGACGACGGTGGCGCGGGACCGGTCTCGCCGGAGGCGCCGCGTCGATCCCTGCGACGCCGATACTCCCGCGATCATCACGTTTACGAGCGGGTCGACCGGAGAGCCGAAAGCGGCGGTGCGCACGCACGGCTTTCTCGTCGCACAGCATCGTGCGCTGGTTGAGAGTCTGCACCTCGCACCCGGTGACGTGGATCTATGCACGCTGCCGATCTTTCTGCTTGCCAACCTGGCGTCAGGCGTCACGAGCGTCATTCCCGATGCCGATCTGCGATCGCCAGCCGCGATCGACCCGGTTCGCGTGGACGCGCAGATTCGCACCACCCGGCCAACTCGGACCGTCGCCTCGCCTGCGTTTCTCACCCGACTGGCCGCAAATGCGGTTGCAGGTGGCCGGCCGCTTGACACGTTTCGCCGCGTCTACACGGGAGGCGCGCCGGTGTTTCCGTGGGTTCTGGATGCGATCGCCAGCGCCGCGCCGGACGCTTCCGTCGTCGCGGTTTACGGCTCCACCGAGGCGGAGCCGATCGCGGAGATCGATCGTTGTGAGGTGACTGCCGCGGATCGCGAGGCAATGGCGCGCGGCGCAGGACTTCTGGTGGGGCGGCCGGCCCCCTCAATCACGCTGCGGATCCTGCCCGACTGCTGGGGCACGCCGGTCGGCCCGTGGACAGTCACTGACTTCGAGCGCGAAACATTGACCGCTGGCGCGATCGGGGAGATCGTCGTCACCGGCGACCACGTGCTGGCCGGCTACCTCGATGGGCACGGCGACGAGGAAACAAAGATCCGCGTGGACCGGCGCGTGTGGCATCGGACGGGCGATGCCGGGTATCTCGACGCGGAAGGACGACTCTGGCTGCTGGGCCGCTGTTCCGCCAAGGCCAGCGACCACGCCGGCGTGTTGTATCCCTTCGCGGTCGAATGCGCGGCGGGTGACGTCCCCGGCGTAGTGCGAACGGCGTTCGTCATGCACCGCGCGCGCCGTGTGCTCGTCGCCCAGATCGGGGGCGATGCGAGCAGCATACGGCGCAAGCTGCTGGATCGCCTGGAGTGGGCACAACTGGCGGATGTGGTCTTTGTCCCCCGCATTCCCCTCGATCGTCGACACAACGCCAAGGTCGAGTACCAGACGCTGATGCGCATGCTCGAACGCCAGGTCGATCGCACACAACCGACAGCTGACAGGTAAGAGCGAGGCGTCCGGTTCTGCCGTTCAGCCAAATCTGGCGTATGCCGCTGGGGCTGCTCGGACTTCTCTTTCGTTTCAGACGTGGCCAGCGTAGCGGGCGAAGAGGCCCTGGGAAGCGCGACAGGACTTTGGGAATCGGCCGTGCGGAAGCGCGCGCCTGTCCTCTGAGGAGATCGAAGACGATGAGAATGCACACACATGTGAACAGTATCCGCAGACAACACGCTTTTTGCCGACTCTCGTGGGTATTCTGCGGAACCATTCTTCAGACATCCTGATGTTCGATGTCCCGCCGCCCCTGCAATCCAGGGGCATCGACGCGTACAGACGAACGTGGGATGTGTTTTTCTCCTGGGCGCGCGAGCCGGTGAAGTTTGAGATCGTCGAGATGAGCGTGACGGCTGGCGATGAAGTGGCGTTTGTCGCGGCCGTGATGCGTTGCGCGGGACGGGAATCCAGCGGGGAAGACATTGAGCGGAGTTCCGACTGACGGTTGGACTGCGCAGGATTGATGGTCAATGGCTCGTGACGCACGAGCACCACTCGATCCCCGCTGAAAGCTGAGGCCGGTTGACCACACCGGGACGCTGTGCGGGCCGCAAATTACACGACGGGCGGCAGGTCGCGCCCTAGGGGGTGCGGCGCATTCAATCTCGTCACGGAGCCACACTCGCAGTGGCGCGTCAGCACGGCGCAAGCACAGCAATGCCAACGGTCCGCGCCCCGCTTTCTTTTTATCAAGATGAGCACTCGCCGTGCGCCGCCCAAGACAGCGGCTTCAGTGCCGCCGCCGGCCGGCTCGCCAAATCGGGGAAATCGCTGGAAGTGAAGGGATTACGGGGAAAACGATGAGTCGAGAGGCCGAATCCGTAGGCTGCCCAAACGTGCCAGAGTAATCCGAGCGCCGTTCAGGCGGTCACTTCCAGCGTTCCGATTCGTTCGGCCTTTCCCGGGCGTGGGCCTAGAGCCTAGAAAAGACATAGTCTCCATGAAAGAACCACCGCAAAGGCGGCGCAGCTGGCAGCCGCTCGCATTCTCGAACTGTCCGTGACCGGTTGCGCTCTGCCGATTGAAACGAGTGTCCCTGACCTGAAGCGGACATCGCCGAGTACGCTTGACGGCGATTTGGACGCGAAACAGGCCCTAAAACCAGCAATTTCCGGGCGCCTGACCACCTGCGGACGAACCACAAAGGACACAAAGCCGGAAACGCCTGGAGGGTCGATCCGTTGTGTCCTTGGTGTCCGTTGTCTGGCTCACGCAGCGTCGCCGACCGCCCGAAGCGATCGGGCAGATGCGGCCGTCCGACCGATCAGCGGCGGCGGCGGCCAGCCTTTTTTGTGCCTTTTCGTGCGGTCTTCCGTCCGCCTTTCCGTCCGCCTGCGCGCTTCGCGGCTTTCCGGCCCGCAGCCTTCTTCGCGGCCTTTCGCCCGCCCTTGCGTCCGACCTTGCGTCCGCCGCCCCCCTTCCTGCCGCCCGCCGCCTTCCTCGCGGCCGTCGAAGACTTCCGTGCGCGCGCGCCGCCAGACCGACGACCCATGGTCTCGCCTTCCATTTCGCCCTCGCCGGCGCCGCCGATGTCGCCGGTCTCCGACGCGGCCGATCCGCCGGTCAGGTCGTCGTCGCCCATTCCCATACCATTGTCGAAATCGTCCTGCATGATCTCCTCGCAGTCATGAACGCCGCGCCCGGGCGCACAGTCCACGCCCCGATTGTCGCGGGCGCTTAGTCTGTTGTATGCACGGAGCCGGCGTCAAGTATGCGCTGATGATTGTACGCGCGTCAACGCGAGTAGAGATCGAGAATCGTCGCGATCGCGCGGCGGCACACCGCGCAGAACGGCACCTCATCGCGTGTGAACATGATGCAGTCGGCCTGCGGCCGGTAGAATCCGCGTGCTTCGTAGTTGGCGCCTTCGAAGGCGCCCACCACGCCGGCGTGCGGGCCGGTATGGAGCAGGCTGCTGTCGTGCCGCTGTTCTTCGCGGAACAACGCATCCATGTCGCGTTCAGGGCGGTTCTGCGTGCGGATTTGACGCCGCCTCTGCTGCACATCTTTCGTGTACTGCTCGAACTCTTCCTTCGGCCACGGCGTGGGCAGCGGCGTTCCCGCCGGGACCAGATCCCCCCACTTGAGCGCGGCGGGATCGAGAAGCGCCGTCGCGTTCGGCTCCCATGGCTCGACGCGATCCGCGGCCGGCAGGTAGGCGACGTCGGACGTGTAGTACTCGTCTGCCAGCGCCGCGATGTGATGGCCGAATTCGTGGACGAAGATGTACGGCGCCCACGCGCTGTCGGCGGCCACCGTGCTGAACAGCCCGAAAATTCCGCCGCCGCCGTAGGTCGCGCTGTTCACGAGGATTTCGACCACATCGTACGGTGCGTTCGCCGCGATGTCGCGGAAGGTTTTGTTCTCGAACGTGAGGACGTAGCGTTCGGAGTCGAACGCGTCGTAGGTCGCGCCGATCGGCGAGCGCCGGTAGATCCGCTGCGACGGCCTGGAGATGCCGGACTGCGCCGCGGCCGGACACAGGCCCCATACGTTGATGTCAGGCTCGCGTTCTTTGAATGGCGAGGTGGCGAAGAGCACGGCGACGAGCCGGCGCGCGTCACGTTCGAATTTGCCGCGTTCGGCGGCCGTGTAGCCATCGCACAGTACGAGCAGGTCGAGCTTCTGCGACGGATCGCCGCTCTCGTGCAGCTTGATCAGCGCGCCCGCGGCAGGCGCGGCAACGCCGCGCTCGACGAACTTGTCGGCTGGATCCACCGCGAGCGTCCATACCTCCCGAAACGCGTTCCGTGGATCGCGCTTGTTCACGACAATGCGAACGGGAGCGGTGGGCGCGGGAAAACGCAGCGATTCGGAAAAGGTGCGATTGAGCTGCTTCGCTTCCGCGGTGGTCTCCCATTCCCCGTAAATCGAGCTGAACCCGCGCGAGTAGATCACCTGCCCGCTTGCCGCGTCCGACACTTCGAACAAATATTTCCCGAGGTTCGTTGCATCGATTGGCTTCGCGGGGTTTCCGGGCCACGGCAACGGTTCGACGACAACGCGATCGAGGCTGAAACGCTCTTCCTGGTCGTTGCCCGTGTGATAGTAGTCGACGCGCATCGTCGCCGGCGCGGCGGCGGCAGCGGCCACCGTTGCATGCCACATCAGCAGCAGAAGAACCAAACGTCTGACCAACGTACCCCCCAACCTGACCTACCCGACCCACCCGACCTACCCGACCTACTCGACCTACCCGACCCACGTGACCCACCTGGCCTACCCGCCCTGGCCCTGCGCTCTGCGCCGGCCCAGCAAGTACACCACGACGCCTGCCCCGACCAGGACGAGCGACGCGCCGACCACCTTCACCACGAAGAGGACCTTGTCCGGTTCTTCGTCGGGCGGGACGCACGACAGGACGATTGAAATCGCGGTGACCGCGAATCCGAGCGACGCAAGCGCCGTGGCGACGGCCCGTCCGCCGGGCACGCGGATCACGTCGGGCCCGGCCGGCTCGCGCTGCAGCACGATCATCGCCGCAAACATGAACAGGAACGGAATGAAGTAGGCGATGACGCCCATGCTGACCAGCGCTTCATATGCGCCGTGCACCGACGTCTTTGCCTGGCCGAGAAAGATGAACACGCCGGCGATTGCGGCTTGCACCAGCAGCGCCACGTACGGCGTGCGCCACCGCGGATGGAGCCGGCCGAACGCTTCCGGCAGATAACGGTCGATGCCGGCAACGAACGGCAGGCGGGCGGTTGCCGCGAACCAGCCGCCGACGCCGCCCAGCGCATTCGTGGTCACCAGCACCGCGCACAGCGGCGCGAGCCAGATCAGGCCGGTCCTCGCGCACATCGCCTGGATCGCCTGCATCGCTCCCTGCAGTCCCGACACCTGCTCGCGCGGAATCGCGAGCAGGATGCTGAGCGTCGCGGTGAGATACAGAAACGTCACGATGGCGCCCGCGGTCAGGATGGCGCGCGGCACGGTGCGGCGCGCATCGTGGATCTCCTCGCCCATGGTCGAGCCGCTTTCGACGCCGCCGAACGCAAATGCAATCGTCGACCAGAAGATGACGTCCTTCAGGCTCGTGCTCGGCACGACCGTCTCCGTCGTGATCGGCGTCGCCGCGCCGAACCGGCTCCACGAGATGGCGCCAAGCAGCATCAGGAGCACAGCCGGAATCCAGCCCGCGACCGCCCCGACGTTGTTCAACCATTTCCCCACGTCGAGGCCGGCGACGTTCATCGTGACGGCGATGGTGAGACCGACGAGCGCGAACACGATGAAATAGGAGGCGTGAGCGGTGAGCGGCTGCCAGGCTGCGCCGCCGATGAACAGGGCGTTTGCTGCCGCGAAATACAGGAGCCCCGGGAAATAGGGCAGGTTGGATCCCCAGTAAGTCCAACCGGTGATGAACGCGGCGAACGGCCCGAACGCTCGCTTGCTCCAGACGTAGACGCCCCCTTCCTCCGGGTAGCGCGACGACAGCTCCAGCACGGTGAATACGAGCGGCACGAACAGGCCGAGGGCGGCGATCACCCAGATCACCAGTGCGCTCGGTCCGGCGGCGGCCGCTGTCGCCACCCAGCGCAGGCTGAAACTGGTGACGCTGTAAAAGAGCAGGAGATCGCGGAAGCCGAGGACGCGGCGAAGCCGGCCCGTCGTCTGGGTCGTGTCAGCCATCAATCGCGTCGGATCTTAACCCGGCCGATCAGCGGTGGTGCCCGGGCGGCCTCGGCCGGACCCGGTCGTTCCCTTCTTCATTCACGCCATGAGTTTCGCCTGCTGCCCGCAGGGAACCCTCGTGGCTGCATCAATGTCAATCCCGCCCCGCTCCGCCTTCCGCGACCCAGCGGCCGTCGACCAGGACGAACCGCGTTTCCGCCAACGGATGGTCGTCGCCTGGTTCCGGATGAAGCGGATCGCCCGGCGCGACGAGCATCCGGCGCCCGTCCCGGTCGAACACTCTGGGTTCGCGGCGCACGACCTGCCGCGTGCGCGCCCAGGCCAGCGCGGCGTCCACCGACCGGAACGGCTCGATTTCGCGCAGCGTCGTCCACGTCGGAGGCGGAAGCACGATCTCGTTGGCACGCGCGCCGGCCAGCGCCGACGCGGCGGACAGCCAGACGCCGTGCGTCGTTTCGTGCTCGTCGTGGGCGGGAACCTGCTCCGGCGGCAGGCGTGTAACGAAGAAGCGCGTGTCGAACCGGCGGGTGTCGACCGGCGGCGTCACCCAGTGCGCGAAGTGGATGAGCGCATCGAGGGCGAGTCTCAGCTGCTCGCGCTCCAGCATCGGGCGCAATCGCAGCTCGCCGCTGTGCACGCCGCGCCGATAGCTCGTGAACCGGGCGTGCGCATCAGCGCTGGCGAGGGCGACGAATCGACCGTGCCGATCACGTGCGAGCAGGACGCCGGCTTCTTCGAACAGCTCGCGCGCCGCGGCGACGTGATGAGCGACGGCTTCGTGATCCGGGAGCTCCGGCAGCTGCGAGACCGCATGTTCCAGACCGTCGCACCACGAGGCGTCCGCGTCGTGGTCGGAGGCATCGACCGCTCCACCCGGAAACACGTGCGCTCCCGCCATGAACGCGGTGCCTTCGTGCCGCCGGACCATGAATACTTCGGGAGCGCCGTCGGTATCGCGGAGCACGAGCACCGTGGATGCAAGGCGTGGCGTCAGCTCACGCGGGCGACCGGCCACCATGCACAATGCTAACGTGGGGCTCCGCCCCACACCCCGGCTCGGTCGCTCGCGGTGACCCCGCCGCCCCGCTCCGCTCCGTCCCACCCCACGATGCACAAACCGCATCGTGGGGGCCCCGGCTCGCAGGCGCGCTGCGCACGCCTAAGCCGTGCTTGCACGCCTTTTTCGACACATTCGTACACTTTACGGCATGCCAGCAGGGCTAGCGCTATGGACCTGAATGGAAAAATCGCGGCGCTGCTCCGCGACTTTGCCGCGATCCAGAAGTCCAGACAGAAGATGTGGGGATACCGTCGCGCCGCAGCCGCCATTCTCGCGCTCGAGGAGCCGATAGAGCAGCTGCTCCAGGCCGACGGCACCCTGCGGAAGATTCCCAATGTCGGCCCGTCTTCCACCCGCATCATTCTCGAGGTGCTGCACACCGGCACCTCATCGACAATCGAAGAGGCAATCGCCGGAAGCAGTCAGGCTCCGGACATCGACCAGCGCCGCGGGCTCCGCGGTCACTTCCTCAGCCGCGCACAGGTGGTCTCGGCGCTGAAAGATCGCCGTTTGAAAGGACCGCGCCTCGCCGACTACCGCGGCGATCTTCAGATGCACTCGACCTGGAGCGACGGCACCCAGACGCTCGACGACATTGTCCGCACCGGAATCGAGCGCGGATATCAATTCTGCGCCGTGACCGATCATTCGTACGGACTGCCGATTGCGCGCGGTGTGTCGATGCACAGGCTGCTCGAGCAGCATCTCGAGATCGATCGTCTCAATGCCGAGCACGCCGGCAGGTTTCGCCTGATCAAGGGGATCGAGGCCAACATTCGTCCCGATGGATCCGTCGATATGACCGGCGCCGAGCTGCGCCGCCTGGAGCTGGTCGTTGCCGCGCCGCATTCCGGGCTGCGATCGAGCGCGGATCAGACCACGCGCATGATCAAAGCGGTGCAGACACCCGGCGTCCACATCCTCGGTCATCCGCGCGGCCGGAAGTACGGCGTGCGGCCGGGCGTATCGGCGAACTGGAAGCGCGTTTTCGAGGCGGCCGCGCGGGCCGGCGTCGCCGTCGAAATCGACGGCGACCCGCACCGGCAGGACATCGATTACGACCTCGCGGCCGGAGCGATCCGGGCGGGCTGTCTGTTCGCGCTGGACAGCGATGCGCACGCGACCGCGGAATTGAGCTATGCCGAAACCGCAATCGCTCACGCGAGGCTCGCCGGCGTGCCCGCCGACCTCGTGGTGAACTGCTGGCCCCTGGATCGGCTGATGGAGTGGTTACACAGGAACCGTGTGAGAACCGCGTGACGACCTCAGCCGGACCATAGCGTTCGACCCGTAATCTCACGATGATCGAGCCCCGCCGCGCGGTCGAGCTTCGCGACGATTGCCGGCAGCTCCGCGGGGAACTTCCACTCGTCTGCCCGGCCTCCGACAGCCTGAAACGTCTCCCGCCAGCGTGGCCACCACGGCGCAACGGAGCCCGCAAGCGGCTCGACGATGAGCACACGATGGCCCTGCTCCACGCGATCCAGAAGCCGGCGAAGACACACGTCGCGTGACTGATCGGACAGTTCGTTCAGGGCAAATGCCGCCAGGATCATGGCGCGGCCCGGCGGCAGTTTTGCCGCGACCAGGTCCGCCTGGTGCACGCGCGACCGCAG
This sequence comes from Acidobacteriota bacterium, assembly GCA_046726355.1. Taxonomy (GTDB): domain Bacteria; phylum Acidobacteriota; class Vicinamibacteria; order Vicinamibacterales; family CAVVIG01; genus QHWF01. Next base: position 26,248 of record JBKPAI010000077.1, read on the forward strand.
ATCGAACTGGCGGTACGTGCGTGCCGCCTCCCCCAGGACCCACCGGTTTCGATCGATGCCCGTCACGTGCGGCGGCGTCGTGCAGGCTGCCGCCCACGCGGCTCCGGCGCCACCGGTCCCGCAGCCGAGATCGATGAGCGCCGGCGCGCCATGGCGTGCGTTCGGCAGGACCTGCACGACGTGCCGGACCAGCAGGTAGTGAAGAGGCCCGTAAAACAGCGCGAACGCCGCGCGCTTTCCTGCACCGGATAACGCGGTGCCGTGTGCGAGCCTCGGCCGTCGTTCGACGTACGAAGATGACAGCGCCCTCAACGCGCGCGTCACCTCGGGGAACGTCAGGTTGGCCAGATGTCGCGCTTCCAGCGCGTCCATCCACTCGTGAAACCTGTCACTCACCGCGCGAACATCGTATGCTTGCCGGGTTCGGCAGACTGCGTCGGTCTTGATGAGTTTGGAGACTCTCAACTGTCAGCATGTCGTTCGATGGAGGTCCCGATGTCGACAGGTCGCCATTTGATCGCCCCCGTCCTCGTGCTCGCGGCGTCCACTGCCGCCTTTGCCGGCCAGCAGCATCTCGTCCCTCCGGGCCGGATCGCCGCGGTACTCGATGAGCGGGTCGCGGTGCAGGATGCCAATCGCGCCGCCGTTCGCGAGGCGCTGGCACGCCCGGAGGTCCGCGAGGCCGCGGCGAAGGTCGGTCTCGATCTCGTGCGCGCGGACGCTGCGGTCGACACCCTGGACGGCCCCGATCTCGAGCGCGCTGCGGACGCGGCGCGCAAGGTGAACGAGCGGTTCGTCGGCGGCGACAGCATCACGATCACCACGACGACCCTCATCATCATTCTGCTGCTGCTCATCCTGCTCGTCGTCGCGGTCAAATAGGCGATGTTCGTCGCGCTCATCACCGCGGCGACCCTGGCGAGCTCGCTGGCGCTGGACGTGCCGTACCTGCCGCAGACCGACGCGCTCTGCGGCGGGGCGGCCGTGGCAATGGTCTATCGATACTGGGGGGACGTGCACGCGGAGGTGAAGCAGTTCGCGCCGCTGGTCGATCGGCGTGCCGGCGGCATTGCCGATGTGACGCTCGTGCAGGCTGTCAGGCGCCGCGGGTGGACGGCCGATCATTTCGAGGGATCGGTGCCGCAGCTCCGTGCGAACCTTGCCGCCGGTCGGCCGGTGATCGTGCTCCTCGCCGACGGTCGCAACCGGTATCACTACGTGGTCGTGATTGGCGCTGCGGCCGATCGGATTGTCGTGCACGATCCGGCCTGGGGGCCATCGCGATCGCTTCGAGCAGCGGATTTCCTGAACCGCTGGCAAGCGACTCAGTTCTGGTCGTTGCTCGTCCTGCCTGGTGAGGGCTCGGTAGCGTCCGGCCGGACCTCACAAACTCCCGAACCGAAAGCGGCCGCGCACACATCCCGTTGCGACACCCTGCTTGCCGACGCGATCGTATCGATACAAACCGCCGGCCTGGCGAGCGCCGACGACATCCTGGCCGGCGTGAGCGCCGAATGTCCGGGAACACCAGGGCCGGTCCGGGAGCTTGCAGGCGTGCGCTTCGTGCAGCGTCGCTGGAGCGATGCCGCCGCGCTCGCGCGTCGTGCGGTCACTCTCGATGCTGCGGATTCATATGCCTGGGACGTCCTCGGGTCGAGTCTCTTCATGCAGGACGATGCCGCCGGGGCGCTGCGTGCCTGGAACCACATCGGCCGGCCGCGCGTGAATCTGGTGCGGATCGAGGGCCTGCGCCGCACGCGTTACCAGACGGTGGCCGGTGCGCTCCCCATTGTGCCGGGCGAAGTGCTGACCGCCGGTGCCTTCGAACGATCGCAACGGCTGCTTGACGATCTGCCGGATCGTCGCGCCGCGCGCTTGAGGCTGAAGCCTGAGGCCGATGGTTACGCCAGCGTCGACGTCGTCGTGCAGGAGCGTGGAGTCAGACCCCAGGGCGGGGCCGAATGGGCCGCGGTCTCGGCACGGACGGCCGTCGATCGCGAGATGAGCGTCGTGGTGCCCGGCGGCACCGGTCAAGGCGAGCTCTGGACCGCGAACTGGCGGTGGTGGGCTGACAGGCCGCGCGTCGCGATCTCGTTCGCCGCGCCGGGAACCCGCCGCCTCGCCGGAGTCTGGCGAGTCGACGGCAGCTGGGAAACCCAGACCTACGGCTTCGGATCGGCCGCGGCCGAGCGTCAGGTTCGCGAGTCGCGCGCTCACGGCAGCCTGACCGTCGGCGGCTGGTTGACCGGCGGAATCCGCTATGCGTTCACCGGCGGCGTCGACTCGTGGAATGGTGCGAGACGCGATGCATCGGTCGGCGCATCGATCGAGCATCGGTGGATTCGCGATCGGGTGTTGGTGGGCGCGGACGGCACACGATGGGTTCCGCTGTCGGGCGATCGCGGGTTCTCGTCATTGGGTATCCGTGCGGCCGTTCGAACGTCACCGGACGCCGTCCGATGGGATTACCGGATCGCGTCGGGCATCGATTGGGCTTCTGCGGACGCGCCGTTCGCGCTCTGGAGCGGCGCGGGCGATGGGCGTGCGCGCGATCGCTTGCTGCGGGCGCACCCTCTGCTGATCGATGGCATCGTCGACGCCGGCACTCCTGCCTCGTTCGGGAGAACGCTGATGTTCGGGTCGGCCGAAGCGCAGCGATGGTTGGCACGTCCCCGGCTGCCGCGGCTCGGGCTGGCCGGCTTTGCTGACGTTGCCCGCGGTTCGCGCGGATTCACCGCCGGATCGGGGACGAACGTGGATGTCGGCGCCGGCCTCCGCCTGCGCGTTCCGGGATGGGACGGCATCCTCCGGGTGGACCTTGCCTACGGCCTTCGTGACGGGAGAAATGCGATGACGTTCGGCTGGCTTTTCTGAGGACAACAATCAACGCAGCAACCGCAGGATACGGTGCATCACGGTTGCTCGCCACTCTTACCGTTTCACGCCGGCTCGTGGGATGGCAGTTACGTCGCGTCTGGGAAAGTTCTAACTCCGGTCCGGTCGTCCATCGGCGGGTGGTTCACCTGACGCGTCCTCCGGACCCTCGCCGGCTTTCCAAACGGACCGATATCCCGGGCACGCGAGAACAGGCAAACGCGGGTATTTCGCGAACTGCGGGTCGGTCATGGACAGTCGGCACAGGTAGAACGTGGAGCCGTGCGATGACGTGATGCGTTCCGTGTGCCGGCAGTCGGCGCAGAGCCCAACGAAGGATTTGGCGGAGGGAGAGGGATTCGAACCCCCGGTAGAGTTTCCCCTACAGTGGTTTTCAAGACCACCGCCATCGACCACTCGGCCATCCCTCCGCACGTGAGAATCCCGCCACTATTCGCGCGATTCGGGCACTGGCGATTTCGCAACAGCATGCCCGTTGAGTAGCCCTGCGCTTCTGGCCGAGTCGCGCAAACTGCGCGTAGGCCAGAACCGCACTCCAAGTGTCATCGCCGTCGACTGCGACGCCAGCGCGATCGCTTGCCATTGTATCGCCTGCCGCCGAGCCTCGAAATAGGGCCGTTTTTGGTCGAAGTCCGAGTCGGGTTCGACACGTCCCCGGCGGCGACCATCACGGAGGAGTCCACGCCCGATTCTGGCGGAGAGTGTCAGACAGTCGCTCGAACCGGCGGTCCCGCTGCACGGAATGGAGCGGTGACGGCAAGCGCTCCCCAGACCATGGCGAGGCCGAGGTATTCCGTCAGCTCGAACGGCCCGATGGCGTGCACCATCTTGTCGTACGTCATCGCCGACACCAAGGCGACCGTGTTGCCGACGAGCAGTGTCCACCACGCCCACCGTTCACCGCGGCGGAATGCGGTGACCGCGATGACGCTGCCCAGCAGTCCGAACAGGACGTTGTAAATGCCGTACATCCGGTAGAGCACCGCCATGTACCCCGCCACCAGCGGAGACGCGCCCACGAGTTCCGACCAGGACCCGCCGGAGTAGCCCTCGTACCCGGCCGGCAGGATCGCCTTGCCACCTGGGCCGAGCAGGTGAGCTGGCGATGCAGCGGCCCCCGCGCCCCACGCGATGTATCCGAGGTCGACAATGAGGATGAGAATCCACGCGACGTGTTGCAGTCGTTTCATGGCCTTCTCCTTACTTGGGCAGTCCGCCGGTGAGCTTGAGGAACCACCGCATGCACGTGTGTCCGAAGACAGAAAGAGCAGAAACGTGCGAACTCGACTCAGCTGCGGAGCAGATAAGTCGCCGTCACCGATGCCTCCGTCCGTCGGCTGCGTTCGCTTCGGCCTGCCGCGCCGCCGCGCAGATCGTCTCGATGTCCTGGGGCGAGAGCGTGGTTTCAGGACGCACGAGCGCGTAGGGTCCGGGCATCTTGGCGCTCGAGACGTCCTGGCACGACGCCGACCGCAGCGTTCGCTGCGCCTCCGGCGGATACCCTGCCCACTCGGAGAAGTTGACCGCTTTCCGCCCTTCCGCCACGCCGCGCGCCATCAGCCAGGATAGTGGCGCGATTTGCGTGTACCACGGCCACACGGTGTTGTTCGAGTGACAGTCGCGGCACGAGCGATCGAGGACGGCGGCCAGTCCGCTCGCCGTTCCCACATGTGCCTGAATCGTGCGGCTGACATCAGTGGCCGGGTTCATGCGCTCGGGACGAACGAGTTGAGCGGCAGCGAAGACGACAATGAAGCCGACGGCGGCCTGCCTCAGTCGTTTGCTCATGGCTCCTCCTCGGAAGAACGTAGCGACTGATTCCGGAGTTTTGGCCATGGGTCACTATCGAAGGTCGGGCGGCGGACCAGGAGATGTCTCAGCTGCTCGACGAATCAAGTCCTTTGACGAACGAGAACCACTTGAACTGGTTTTCCATGTGTAGTTTTTTCGCCAGGTCCACGAGCTCTGGTACTGGCTCTGAGTAGAACGTCATGAAGTGGTTGTCGGCGTAGTCCCTGAACAGCTTGGTTCGGGCTTCGAGGATGTTCTTGTTATGCTCGATCAGCCCTTCGGGACCCGTGTACGCCTCACGGACCTCGCACTCTCCATCGCTGCTGAGGAACCAGTCATAGCGCAGCGTGTGTGTGTCCTTCTCCTTGGTGATCCGGATGCACTCGGCCACCTGTTTCTTGAACCCCTCCAACTGTCCAGGCCGGACCCTCATATGTGCGCTGAGTTCAAAAGCCATTAGTCCTCCTTTGTGGGTTGCGATCTCACGCCAGGATTGGGTTGCCGGGATCACGTCATTCCTCTTCCGGCGTCGCCGGAAATCCGCCAGCTGGCGCCGGCCGTCGCTGGATCCGGCCGATTCACGTCCGTTTCCAGGGATAGCGGGAGAGATAGTGCATATGCCACGCCGGAGGGCAGATTCGGCGCGAAGAAAAATCCTGCAGTGGCGCGGGATTTTCGACGGTGATCCGCACGCCAGCCGCGAGAGAGCCGACAAGCGTCCTCGATTCGCGGGCGATCTGCGTTTCTGTCGGACCGGTACAGCACGTGCTGTTCCCGTCTGGTTATTGAACTCACTGAGGAACGAGGCTCCCCCATGGCGACTCTGATCAGAAGACATCCGCTACTCGCGTACTACTTCTTGACGTTCGCGCTGTCGTGGGGCGGCTTCGTGCTGGTGGTCGGGCCGAGCTCGTTGGTCAACACCAACTGGCAGGCTGAGGGGGAGTTCCTGTCCGCGATCATCGTCATGCTCGCGGGCCCGAGCATTTCGGGCTTGCTGCTGACGGGTCTTATCGATGGACGTGCGGGGTATCACGACCTGCTCTTGCGACTCCGCAAGTGGCGCGTGGGCATCGGCTGGTATGCCTTCGCGATCCTGCCCGCGCCGACCGTCTCGGCGGGCACCCTGTTTACGCTGTCGATGACGGCCCCGCTCTTCACCGCCGACCATAAGGCGGCCGTCGTGCTCGGCGGTCTCGGGGCAGCGGCGACGACCATCCTCGAGGAGACTGGCTGGACGGGATTCGTTGTCCCCAGGTTGAGGCGCCGTCACAGCGTCCCGATGACCGGCCTCATCGTCGGCGTCCTGTGGGGACTGTGGCACTTCCTGCAGCAGGTCTTCGTCAGCGGCACGTATGCCGGCGGTGTTCCGCTGCCTGCGTTCCTGGCGCTGTCCGTCTTTGCCGCTGTCTCGAACCTGACGGCGTACCGCGTCCTCATGGTCTGGCTGTACGACCGTACCGGCAGCCTGCTCGTGACGACGCTGATGCATGGAATGCTGACGGCGAGTTCGATCTTCTGGTTCACACCCATCGCCACCGGCGCGCTGTTCCTGGCCAATGTGTGGCTCGCGGGAGTCGTGATGTGGCTCCTCGTCGGCGCGGTCGCGGTCCTCGACGGCTGGCTGAGGCTTGGCCACACCGAACCCTTCCGCGGGCCAGATGGCAACGTCCTGCCGAACAGCATCGCGGAGACCAAGTTCCTACGCCTCGGCGGGATCGATCAGTGGGTGATGATCCGCGGAGAGGACGTCGCCAATCCGCCGTTGATCGTTCTGCACGGCGGTCCGGGCATGAGTGAGATGGGCTTCTTCCGGCACTGCAACGCGCCGCTCGAGCGACACTTCACCGTCGTCCAGTGGGATCAGCGCGGTACCGGCAAGTCGTTCGGTCGCCACATTCCGAGATCCTCGATGACGCTAGATCAGTTCGTCGCCGATCTCGATGAGCTCGTCGATATCGTGCGCCGACGCTTCGGGACGGAGAAGGTCGCGATCCTGGGCCACTCCTGGGGCTCGGCGCTCGGCGCGATCTACGCCGCGCGGTTTCCGGAAAAAGTCTCGGTCTACGTCGGCGCCGCACAGATTGGCGACTGGGCGGCCGCCGAATCGTTGTCGTACTCCTTCGGACTCGCCGAAGCGGAGCGCCGGCACGATGAAAAAGCATTGAAGAAGCTGCGCACGATCGGTCCGCCGCCATATCCCGCCAAGAGCGTGTTTGTCGAGCGCACGGCCGTCAATCGGCTGGATGGGCAGATGCGCCTGGGAATCCTCTGGAAAGCGGGACGAGCGCTGTTCGGCCGGCCGGAGTCGTCGATCTTCGATCTGCCAAACCTCGTGCGGGGCTTCGGGTTTACGCTCGACGCCATGTGGCCGGAAGTCTCGAAGCTGAATCTTCTGAAACTTGTGCCGGCATTGAAGATGCCTGTGATCATCTTCGTCGGACGCCGCGATCACTGGGTGCCGCCCGAGACGAGCGTGGCGTACCTCGACGCGCTAACCGCGCCGTCGAAGCAACTGGTGTGGTTCGACCACTCCGGGCACGAAGCATTCGTCGATGAGCCCGAGAAGTTCAACGCGACGATGGTGGAGTTGGTGCGGCCGCGCGCTTCATGGCCCGCCACCGAGAGCGCACCGGCGCGGCTCGATGTCAGCGCTTGAGGGGAATCGGGCTCGGGCACGCGCCCACGAACGTCCTCGCTTGCGGCTCGGGCACCACACGCGCGAAGGGCCTTCCGCGCTTCAGCACCTGGACGGTTTCACCGGTCTCCAGCCACCTGGAGATGCGTCGGCCGGTTTCGCAAATCCCGAACCGTCGCTGTTTTCACTGTGATACACGTGTATCACGGCACCCGCCAAGGTGATGGAGCCGCAAACGCCATTGACTTCGGGCTCACAGACGATGGGCTCCGCGCCGCGTTTGAGGACGCGTCATTAGCGAGGTGTTCCCGAGTCCCTTTCGATCCTTCTCAAAGCCGCCTGCATGCGCGCGTCCTCACCGATCTTCTTCGCCAGCGGAAATCCGCGCTCGGATTCCGCGAGCCATTCGTCGGCTACGGTTGCGCCGGCGGCCACCAGCGTTCGCACCACGTCGTAGTAGCGGCTGCTGCCGGCATGAGGACCGCCTCCGGCCCACGCATACAGCGCCCATCCGAGCGGCGTCCCGTCGAAGCTGTCGTCCTTTGCGTCGACGGGTGCGCCGCGTTTCAGCAGCACGTTGACGGTATCCAGGTGTCCACCGTACGCCGCCCAGTGCAGGCCGGTCTGGCCGTGATGTCTGAGCTTGGCGGTGACCTCGATACCCTTGTCGAGCAGAAAATCGACGACCTCGGCCCGGCCGTACTCGCACGCCCACGTGAACCCGTCCTTCAGTTGTTGCGCCGTCGCATCACCTTTCCGTCTGCCGCTGGCGTCGAAGAAACTTCTGACGATGTCGAGCCGTCCAACGCCGGCGGCGGCCTCGAGGTTCAAGATGTCGGCGCGCCCGGCGAGGAATTCGGCCGCGGCCGGCCGGCCGTTTGCGTGACAGCTGTTGATCAACACCGACCACGCCGCCGCACCTTTCACCTTGCCGACGGATGCGCCGCGGCCGAGCAGGAACGCCATCAGTTCCTCCTGCACACCCGCGGTGACGGGATGAATGCTGGTGGCCACTAGACCCAGCGTGTTCGACCCGCCGTACATGTCCGCGATCGCGTCGATGTCGGCGCCTGCGTCGAGCAGGACCGCCGCGACCTGGACGGCGTTCTTCGGCGTGCGCTGCCGGAACCCTTCAACGCCGTTCGCGCCGACGTAGTGAAGAAGCGTCGAGTGGTGGGTGCGCGTGGACCGCGCGTGAACGAGCCCGGCATTGGCCCGAAGCAGGCGTTCGAGCGCCGGCACGTCACCCGTGATCACGGCGTCCACGGCTGCCTCGAACTGTGCGGCCGGCGAGCTCCGGTCCTTCAACGTTTCGGCATGTGCAGCGAACTGATCCCAGCGCTCGAAATGGTGCTCCCTCGCGATGATGGAACGCGCGTCAGCCGGGCGGTAATCTGGCGCCAGACCTCCCCACCAGGTCGATTGCACGGGGCCGGCCCGCAACATGTCGCCATGCTCCCGAAGCAGCGCGTCCAACGCGGCGGCATCGCCGTCAACCACCGCCCGCTCCGCCGCCTTCCATATCTCCAACGTGCGCTGATCAGTCATCGCTCTCAGGTCTCAGGATTACCGGTCAGCGGACGAATCCCACGTCAGGATCACGCCGACCGTAAGCAGGTGCTGGCCTGGCGTCAGACCGATCGCGTCGGGGCGCACTTCGCCATCGTCGAAAAAACCGCCTGCTGGACCGCGCGAGTCGTCATACCGGTACTCGAGCCTGAGGATTCCCTGGCCGGCCGGGTACGGAACACGGTAGTCGAGCGTGGTCGTGATCGCCTTGACCGATCGCCCGGCTCCGAGTTGCCCCGTTATCCAGCGGCCGTCACGGTCCCATGCGAACTCCGGCCGCACGGTGACGCTCCACGGCCCGGCGATTGCCCAGTGCACCGGCACTTGCGCCGACATCCACAGCGCACGGGGGCCTCCCGGGGCATCCATCTTTTCGGACGAGAGCTGATACTCCGCCGCTGCCGTGATCGGACCGGCCTTTCGCTCGACGATGGTGTCCGAGAGGACGCGCCAGAACTCGAGCGCTGTGTTGACCTGATGTGAGCCGTACAGCACCGCCTCTTTCACGGTGACGCCGTCGCTCGGTTTGTACGCCAGCTGTCCGCAGACGCTCGGCGCATCGTTCGCATGCGCGAGGTGAAAGTAGCCGTTGACGATGGCGAACGTGCCGGTCAGCTTCCCGGTTATCGGGTAGCTGGCATTGACGCCGAGCATCAGGTACGCGGTGTAATCCGCGCCCCAGGGGCGCGTATACGTCAGATTGTCCTTGGCATACAGCGAGTCGTAGCCGATCAGGCTGCTGAAGATGCCGCCCTGCATGGTGAGCCCCTGGCCGACCGGAGCGAGATACGACGCGTTGACGGGACCCAAATGAAGAAGAGAATCGGCGCCGCCGATGTTTGGCGCGGTTGCTGAGAACCCGAAGGCTTTTGAATCCTCGCCGGCATGAGCGGTCAACTCCAGGCCGAATCGCGACGCTTCGGATGCCGCCCTTTTCAGATACACGGCGGCCATGTTGACGTCCCACTCGTCCACACGCGGGGTCGTTCCTCGTCCGCGAAAGAGATGATTCGACGGATCGTTGAAGCTGTTCAAGTACCCGAGATCGACAAATGCACCGTACTGCCACCCGGGGACGTCCGCCGCGGACTGGCCGGTCTGATCGTGATCCGCATCGCTACCGTTGTTCGCGGGGGTACGATCCTGAGCGCGCAAATCGACTGCGAATTGAAAAACGACGGCCAATCCTATTGCGGCCAAGCGAAGACCTGATTTCGTACGATTGACTGAACTGAAGAAACGCATCGCCACGCGCATCCTTTCCCGGTCCGTCCAGGCTGGCCGGTTGTGCCGCCGAAACGCGGCGCACCGATGGACGTCTTCGTTTGACGATATCCGGCGTTTCATTAAAAAGTCCTTAGCTGTCTGGCAGGTTTTCAGCCTGGCGCTGTCTCGGCAGTAACCTCGAGCCGACCGCCATGGCCGGGCCGACATCCGGAGCCTGAACCGGGGTGGTGAGGTACGCTCGAATGTCAGCCGTGAGGGATCAGCGCACGCGTCGTGCCGCACGTATTACCGCGTCACTCGCCGCGGTCGGCCTAGTCACGGCGATCTATTACGTCTTCGTGCCGGTGAACCCGACCACCGTGGCGCTGACCTACGTTGTGGTCGTGCTGACAATTGCAACCCGTTGGGGAATCGCAGAATCGACCGTCGCCTCGGTCGGCGCCGTCGGCTGCTTCAATTTCTTTTTCCTGCCCCCGTATTTCACCTGGACGATTGCAGATACGCAGAACTGGGTCGCGTTCCTCGTGTTCATGCTGACGGCGATCATCGTGAGCCAGCTGTCGGGACGCGCACGGCAGCGGCACATCGAGGCGCTGGCCCGGCAGCGCGATCTGGAGCGGCTCTATGCGCTGAGCCGGGCGCTGCTTCTGTCCGAAAGCGGCACCGCGATGCCCGGCGTGATCGCCCGCCATATTGCCGACGCCTTCGAGTTGCAGACCGTCGGCGTCTACGATCAGCGCACCGACGTCGTGGCGTGGGCTGGCTCGGCGGAATTGGCGGTCAGCGACAACACCCTTCGGGACATTGCCCGACGCGGGGCCGCGCTCGATGCGCCCGGCGGCGTGAGGATCGTCGCGATTCAGCTTGGCGGCGTCCCAATCGGCAGCGTGGCGATGATCGGCGCGCAATTGAGCGACACCGTCGTCCACTCGATTCTGAATCTCGCTGCGATCGGGCTCGAACGATCGCGCGGCGAGGAGGCAACCGCCCGGGCCGAGGCTGCGCGCCAGAGCAGCGAATTGCGCGCGACGGTGCTGGATGCGCTCGCGCACGAATTCAAGACGCCGCTCACCTCGATGAAGGCTGCGGCGGGCGACCTGCTGGAAAGCGCGGCCATCAGTTCACGCGATCGCGAGCTTGCCGCAATCGTCGACGAAGAGCTGGACCGGTTTCAGGTCCTGGTGACCGACGCCGTTCAGATGTTGCGGATTGATGCCGGCGATTTTGCCGTACACCTCGACCGGCTGCGCGTTGCCGACATCATCGGTGACACACTCTGTCGGTTCGAGCGCCGCCTCGACGGTCACGATCTCGTGACGCGAGTTCCTCCGGACTCGACGCTCGACGCGGATCGGGAGCTGGTCGCCCTCGCTCTTCGCCAGCTGCTCGACAATGCGTTGAAATATTCACCACCTTCGTCCACGATTGAGATTCAGGCGCAGAGCAACGCCACAGTAGACATCACGTTCCGCAATTCCGGGTCGACCATTCCGGAGCGGGAACAGGCTCGCATATTCGAGCGATTCTATCGCGGCGCGCGCGCCCGCGGGATCCCGGGGACCGGGATGGGCCTTGCGATCGTTGAGCAGATTGCGAAGGCGCATGGTGGGACGCTGACCGTGGCGAGCTCGCCGGAATCCGGAACGGCTTTCACATTGTCGTTTCCGCAGTGACGGATGGCTGTTCGGCATCGGCGGCGCCGTGCTCGGCAACTACGCCACCGCCCTGACGCTGGGCGCCCTCGGCAGCGCCGCCGGCGTCCTGATCTCGAGAAACCTCCGGCTCGAGCTGCACGCGCGCTGACGCCGATTCCCTTACCCCGACAGATACCACGGCACGTTGACGACAACGATATCTTCTTCGCCGCGGAGCAGCAGCAGGGCTTTGAGCATCGCGGCGCGCTGGTTGTGCAGAAGATGTTCGTACCAGTGGTGGGCGACGAGCTCAGGAATGAGCACCGCGACCTGCCGATCCGAATGCCGCCGCTTCACGTCGAAAATGAAGTCGAGGATCGGGTTGAACACGTGCCGGTACGGCGATGGAACAACGACAAGCTGGGGTACCGGCAGGCCGGCTGCCCTGGCGGGCGCTTCGACAACATCCGGCCATCGCCTGATCAGGTCGGCCTTCTTGCCGGTCCTGACGTTGACGACCATGATGTCGGATGAGAGCTTCAGCGCGAACCGCAGGCCCTTCTGCGACATTTTGTTCCACGCACTCATCGGGAGGATCACGATTGGAGGTTTAAGGCGGGTCACGACGAGCGGTCGCGGGTTCGTGATTTCGACGAACACTCGATGGTAATGCCGCCGCACGCGCCCGAACATGACGAGCAGCATCGGAATGATCAGCGTCATCACCCATGCGCCTTCGACAAACTTCGCCACGAGGATGACGACGAGCGTCACCCCTGTGGCGGCCGCACCGATGGCGTTGATGGCGATGCCGCCGGCATGGCGGCGGCCATCGCGTCGGCTCAGGCGCCGCCAGTGCACGACCATGCCGGCCTGCGAGAGCGTGAACGCGAGAAACGCCCCGACCGCGAAGAGCGGAATCAGCCGATCGGTGACGCCGCCGAACACGATCAGCAGGAAGGCCGCGAGAGCCGCGAGCGAATAGATGCCCGACGAGTAGCGGAGGCGCCGGCCGCGCGACGCGAAAAAGCGCGGCAGGAATCCGTTCTCCGCGAGAATCTTGCAGAGCCGTGGAAAATCCGCAAAACCGGTATTTGCCGACAGCGCGAGCACCGAGAGAATCGCCGTGATGGACGCGTAATAGAAAATCCCGTGACCCATGACCGCTGCGACCAGTTGCGAGAGGACGCTCTGATATCCGGCTACGCCCGGTTCGGTGGCGCCGATGTGATACGCCTGCGCGAGATAGGCAATGCCGGCGAGCAGCACGACCAGGATGGCAATAATGGCGGTCAGCGTCTGCCGGGCCTTGCCGGCAGCGGGTTGGGCAAAGATGGGAACGCCATTGCTGACGGCTTCGACGCCGGTCATGGCGGTGCAGCCGCTGGCAAACGCGTGCATCAGCATCCAGAGGCTCACCGCGGCGGTTGCCGCAGGCACGGTGGGCGGCCGCACGACAGGAACAGGATGACCATTGCTCGCCCATGTCTTGGTCGCGCCGACGACCAGAACGATGAACAGGCACCCGACGAACGCATAAGTCGGCACGATGAACGCGAAGCCCGACTCGCGCACGCCGCGCAGGTTCACCAGGGTGATGAACGCGAGGATCACCAGGCACAAGAGAAGCGTGTGCGGCTGGAGCACGGGAATCGCAGAAACCAGCGCCCCGACGCCGGCAGAAATACCGACGGCGACGACCAGCGTGTAGTCGAGCAGCAGCGCCGCACCGGCGAGCAGGCCGGCAGACACGCCGAGGTTCCTGCGGGCGACGGTAAACGAGCCGCCGCCGGTCGGATACGCGCCGATGGTCTGGAAGTAGGAAAGATACACGATCAGCAGGATCAGAATGATGATCGTGCTGATTGGAAGGATGTAACCGATGCCGAGCGTACCGAGCGGCAGCAGCAGCGTCATCGCGGCTTCCGGTCCGTACGCGGCGGAACTGAGGGCATCGAGCCCGAGCAGCGGCACGCCCGCGGCCACGCCGATTTTTTGCCCCTCTGCCTCATGTGATGCCAGGGGCCGCCCCAGCAGGAAATCAAGTGTCATCGGCATTTGACAATAGCCCAGAATGTGCCTTGGTGAGGAGCTCGGGTAATGCCATTGCGGAGGACGGGAGAGAAACGCTCTCAGGCTTGAACCTCGACGTCCTCCGTTTTGCGCGTGCACAACAGTCGGAGGGCGGACGGTGAGCGCCGGCAGGATTCTCGTTGTCGACGACGACCCTCAGATTCGGCGGGTGATGCGGGTGACGTTGACCGGACAGGGCTACGAGGTCGACGATGCGAAGAGCGGCGATGCCGCGCTCGAGAAGCTCCGCGATCAGCGCTTCGATCTCGTGCTGCTCGACATGAACATGCCCGGCATGGACGGCCTCGAGGCGTGCCGCGCCATCCGCAGCCACTCTGAGATCGGGATCATCATGTTGACGGTCCGCGACACCGAGTCCGACAAGGTCGACGCGCTCGACGCCGGCGCCGACGACTACGTGACCAAGCCTTACAATCCGCCGGAGCTCCTTGCCCGTATTCGCGCCGCATTGCGGCGAACGCCGTCGATGCAGGGCGCGACGGGACGGGTGACTCTCGGGTTGGTCGAAGTGGATTTCGACGCGCGCCAGGTGAATGCGCCGGGCCGAAAGGTGCGGCTGACGCCCAAGGAATTCGAGCTCCTCCGTTACCTTGTCGCTCACGCCAACAAGACGCTGACGCACCGCGAGCTGCTTCAGGCCGTCTGGGGCCCTGACTATGGTGACCAGGTCGACTACCTGCGAGTGTTCGTGAACCAGCTCCGGAAGAAGATAGAACCGAAGCCGTCCAGTCCGAGCTTTCTCGTGACTGAGCCGTGGGTGGGATACCGGTTGAACCTGCCACCGTAGCTCGCGCAGCGTGCCCCATCAATTCCGTTCGTCTTCGTTTCTCCATTCTCGGGGTCCCGAGCCCACCGTACACCCGCAATTCCTAACAGCCGGTTAATGACTTCCTAAGGCGCCGCTTTCTAGAGTGGGAGTCTCGACCATCGTTCATGACCGAGACTCTCCAGTTCGCACCGGCGATCGAACACCCGCGCCGAGCGCTGCTCGAACGCAATGCTCCGGCTGTCCGCACCGATGCTGTTTACATCGTCTTCACGACGATTGACGAAACGCTGGCAGCCGTACGCATCGCGGATGCGCTCGGCATCGCGATGGGCGTACCGCTGACGTTGATTCACTTTCGCGTGGTTCCCTATCCGTTGTCGGTTGACGCGCCCGCCGGCGTGTCGCCGGTGGAAACGCACGCGTTCGCGCAGCGCATTCGGGAAGAAGGGATCGATTTGCGGGTCCGCGTCTACCTGTGCCGGAACGAAGCTCGGGCCATGCCGATGGCGTTCAGGGGGCATGCGTTCATCGTGATCGGCGGCCGGCGCAGCTGGTGGCGGACGCCGGCCGAGCGTTGGCGCCGGAGGCTTGAGGCCGCCGGACATTTCGTCGTGTTCGTCGACATGTCCGGAGATCAGCCGCGGACCGAGTGGATGTGAAAAAAGTCTCAACGGCTCGCGCCAGTGACCGTCGACCGCGATGAAGCGTGAGACGCGGGAGGTGATGAAATGCTCGACCTGTTCTACCTTGCGATTGGAGCGGCGGGGTTCCTTGTGCTCTGGGGGATCACGAAGGCCTGCGATCGGGTTTAGGAGCGTGACCCATGTTCGACTACGTCGTGTCCGGCGTTGTCTCGATCTTTCTGCTCGTGTATCTCGGGTGGGCCATGTTCAAACCCGAGAAATTTTGAGGGCGGTCATGACCAGCACCGGGATCCTGCAGATTCTCGTGTTCTTCGGGCTGATCCTGCTTCTTACCAGGCCGGTCGGCCTGTTCATGTCGCGGCTGTTCCAGGGTGAGCGCACATTCCTCCATCCCGTCATGCGGCCGGTTGAAGTGGTCGTCTACAGGTTGTGCGGCATCCGCGAGGATCAGGAACAGCGGTGGACGCACTACACCGCATCGCTGCTCGCATTCAGCTTGTTTGCGTTTCTCTTTCCCTATGCGCTCATAAGGCTCCAGGGCCTGCTGCCGCTGAATCCACAGGGATTCGGCGCCAGCCAGGTGAGCCCCGACCAGTCGTTCAACACCGCCATGAGCTTCATGACGAACACGAACTGGCAGTGGTACAGCGGCGAGGCAGCGATGAGCTATCTCGTGCAGATGGCGGCACTGGCGGTGCAGAACTTCGTGTCGGCCGCGGCCGGCATTGCCGTTGCGGTGGCCCTGATCCGCGGCTTCGCCCGGCATGAGACCGACAGGATCGGGAACTTCTGGGTCGATTTGACCAGGACGATCCTGTACGTCCTGATCCCGATCTCCGTGATCACTGCGCTCGTGCTGGTCTCCCAGGGCTCCATCCAGAATTTTCAGCCGTACACCGTGGCGAAGAACGTGGAAGGCGGCACGCAGACGATCGCGCAGGGTCCCGTCGCATCGCAGGTGGCCATCAAGATGTTGGGGACGAACGGCGGCGGTTTCTTCAACGCCAACTCGGCCCACCCGTTCGAGAGCGCGACAGGGTTCACGAACCTCCTTCACATTTTGCTCATCTTCGTACTTGGCGCCGGCCTGACCTACACGTTCGGCCACATGGTCAAAGACACCCGCCAGGGGTGGGCGCTCTTCTGGGCGATGGCCGTCATGTTTCTCATCGGGGTGTTCGCTGCCTACAGCGCCGAGCAGGCCGGCAATCCGATCCTGGCGAAGCTGGGTATTGAGAGCGCGCCGATCGCGACACAGCCGGGCGGAAACATGGAAGGCAAGGAGACGCGCTTCGGTATCGCCACCTCGGCGCTGTTCGCGACGGTCACGACCGACGCGAGCTGCGGCGCCGTGAACAGCATGCACGACAGCTACACGCCGCTCGGCGGCCTGGTCCCGCTGTTCAACATGCAGACCGACGAAGTGATCTTCGGCGGCGTCGGCGCCGGCCTCTACGGCATGCTGCTCTATGCGATTCTCGGCGTGTTCATTGCCGGGCTCATGGTCGGCCGGACGCCCGAGTACGTTGGCAAAAAAATCCAGCAGAAAGAGGTGAAGATGGCGCTTCTCGCGGTGCTGGCCACGGCCTTTCTCATCCTGATGTTCTCGGGCCTCAGCATCGTCATGCCGTTCGCCGAGGGAAGCTATTGGAACCCGCCGGGGCCCGCGATTGTCAATTTCGCCAACGCCGGCCCGCACGGCCTGAGCGAGCTCCTGTATGCCTACACGAGCGCCTCGGAAAACAACGGCAGCGCGTTCGCCGGCATTACGGTCAACACGCCCTGGTACGACCTGACGCTCGGGCTGGCGATGTTGTTCGGACGGTTCCTGTTCATCATCCCGGCCCTCGCGATTGCCGGCAGTCTCGCCAGCAAGAAAGCGGTTCCCACATCGGCCGGCACGCTGCCCACGCACGGTCCGCTGTTCGTCGGCCTGCTCGTCGCGACGGTGATCGTGGTTGGCGCGTTGACGTTCTTCCCGGCGTTGTCGCTCGGGCCGATCGTCGAGCATTTCCTGATGCACGAAGGCAGCGTCTTCTCGACGGTGTTCTTATTGCTGCCGGCCTGGGGTTAAGTCATGGCCACTTCTGCCGTCCCGCCGCCGCCCGAAACTCCAGTCGCAGTGGTCGCAGAGTTCGACGCGACGCTCGTCCCGAAAAAGCTCGTCCGGGCGCGGCCGCTGTTCGATCCCGAGATCCTGCAGCGCGCCGTGAAGGACTCGGTGTTGAAGCTGAATCCCGTGACGCTGATGAAGAATCCCGTCATCTTCGTCGTCGAGATCGGCGCGGCGCTGGTGCTGTTGTTTCTGATCCGTGACCTGGTCACGGGCGCGGGTGCGATCGGGTTCGAGCTGCAGATCGACCTTTGGCTGTGGTTCACCGTGCTCTTCGCGACTTTCGCCGAGGCGATGGCTGAAGCGCGCGGCAAGGCGCAAGCCGAATCGCTGCGCAAGACCAAGACGGACACGATCGCAAACCGGATTGTTGAGGGCGGGCGTCTCGAGAAGGTCTCCTCGTCGAAGCTGCGGGCAGGCGATCTCGTGCTCTGTACGGCAGGCGAGACGATTCCCGGCGACGGTGAAGTGGTGGAAGGCGTCGCCACGGTCGACGAGTCGGTGATCACGGGGGAGAGCGCCCCGGTCATCCGCGAGTCGGGCGGCGACCGGAGCGCGGTCACCGGCGGGACGCGCGTCCTGTCCGATCGGATCAAGATCAGGATCACGTCGAATCCGGGCCAGACGTTCCTCGATCGGATGATCGCGCTGGTCGAAGGCGCCGAGCGCCAGAAAACGCCGAACGAGATTGCGCTCAACATCCTCATCGCCGGGCTGACGATCATCTTCCTCTTCGCGGTGGCGACGCTGGTGCCCTACGCGATCTACAGCGTGAACGCAGCCGGTGCCGGGACGCCGCCGACGATCGCCGTGTATACGGCGCTGCTGGTCTGCCTGATTCCGACCACCATCGGCGGCCTGCTCTCGGCCATCGGCATTGCCGGCATGGATCGCGTGATGCAGCACAACGTACTGGCGATGAGCGGCAAAGCGGTCGAGGCCGCCGGCGACGTGAACACGCTGCTGCTCGACAAGACCGGCACGATCACGCTCGGCAGCCGCCAGGCGGTGGCGTTTCTGCCGGCATCGGGCGTCACCGAAGGCGAGCTCGCGGACGCGGCGCAGCTGTCCAGCCTTGCCGACGAGACGCCGGAAGGCCGCTCGATTGTGGTCCTCGCCAAGGAGAAATACGGCTTCCGTGGACGTGATGTGGCGTCCCACAACGCGAAGTTCATCCCGTTCTCGGCGTACACCAAGATGAGCGGCGTCGATATCGAGGGCCGTCATCTCAGAAAAGGGGCAACCGACGCCATTGTCGGCTTCGTCAAGGAGCGGGGCGGGAGAGTTCCGCCGGAAGTGAGCGAGCTCTCCGACGGGATCTCGCGGACCGGCGGTACGCCACTCGCTGTGGCGGATGGCGCGCGGCTGCTCGGCATCATTCACCTCAAGGACATCGTGAAGGTCGGCATGAAGGAGCGGATCGCGCACCTGCGTGCCATGGGGATCCGGTCGGTGATGGTCACCGGCGACAACCCGCTGACGGCCGCCGCCATTGCCTCCGAGGCCGGCGTCGACGACTTCATCGCTCAGGCGACGCCGAAAGACAAGCTCGAATACATCAGAAAGGAACAGGCCGGCGGCCGCATGATCGCGATGACCGGCGACGGCACCAACGACGCCCCCGCGCTGGCGCAGGCCGATGTCGGTCTCGCGATGAACACCGGCACGACCGCCGCCCGCGAAGCCGGCAATATGGTCGACCTCGACAGCAACCCGACCAAGCTGATCGAGGTGGTCGCCATCGGCAAGCAGTTGCTGATCACGCGCGGCGCCTTGACAACGTTCTCGATCATGAACGACGTGTCGAAGTACTTCGCCATCATCCCGGCGATGTTCATGACGACGTACCCCGCACTGGCGAAGCTGAACATCATGTTCCTCCGCACGCCGGCCAGCGCCGTCCTCGCGGCGGTCATCTTCAACGCCGTCATCATCGTCGCGCTCGTGCCGCTGGCGCTGCGCGGGGTCCGCTACCGGCCGCAGAGCGCGGCGCAGATGCTGCGGCGCAATCTGATGATTTACGGTCTCGGGGGCCTGGTGTCGCCCTTCCCGTGCATCTGGGCGATCGATCGGATCCTCGGCTGGCTGCGCCTCGCGTAGCGCATTGCGCGTCAAGGTGACGAACCCCATGTTGAAAGAGCTGAAGCCTGGATTTCTGATGATGGTGGTGATGACGGTCGTCACCGGCTTCCTCTATCCCGCCCTCATCACTGCGATTGCCCAGGTCGCCCTGCGGGAACCGGCTAACGGCAGCCTAATAGTCTCGAATGGACAGGTGATCGGCTCCCGACTGCTCGGTCAGAATTTCACCAGGCCGGAATACTTTCATCCGCGGCCGTCCCGCGCCGGCGGCGGCTACGACGCGACCGCGAGCTCGGGCTCGAATCTCGGGCCGACGAGCGCCAAGCTCCTCAACGGAACCACCAAGATCGACGACAAGAACACGGAGGTCGTCGAATTCGACGGGATTAAAGATCGGCTCGTGCACTACTGCCTGGACAACGACATTCCCTACGAATCGTCGGTGCCACTCGATGCGTTCAGGGACGCGCAGGGAAACCTCGATGATGTGAAATTGATCAAAGCGTTCGGCGAGGGAAAGGCGCCGCTGGTCTTCCGCGCGAAGACGCCGATCCCGGCGGATGCCGTGACCGCTTCCGCATCGGGCCTCGACCCGCACATCAGCCCGCGGAATGCCGAGATCCAGGCCGCGCGCGTCGCCAGGGCGCGTGGAGTCGCCGGCGACCAGGTGAAAGCGGTGATTGAGCGGTACACAACTTCGCGCGAGATCGGGTTTCTCGGAGAACCGCGGGTCAACGTCCTGCAGCTCAATCTCGCGCTTGATCAGCAATTTCGCCGCAAGTGAGCGCCGCCATCGTAAGATTGCTAGAAAGCTCGCTGGCCACGCCAGCGGGGCTTACGCGTATCGACGATGTCCGCCTGCTGGCATCTGGTCCTCAGCCGTGACGGCACAGTCCTGAGCGCCGTTGACGGCGCGCCGTCAGCCTGGACGGGCACGCAGCTCAGCGCTCGCGACGATGTTCCGCAGGACCTGAAGGATGCAGGACGGGCGGTCCTGCGCCGTGCACAGGATTCGTCGTCGCCGGTCGTCGCCACCGTTTCGCTCGAATCGATCCCTCAGCCTGTGCATCTGACTGTGGTCGACGCGTTGCCGCTGCGGCGGGAGCCGACAGACCTCGTCGCCCGGCTGCGGTCGAATCTGGAAGTGTTCCAGCGGCAGGCCGAAGCCGCTGATATCGCCCTGAACATCGCGGTTGACGATCGAATGCCGGCGGTGGTGTCGATCGACGCCGAGAAAATTGCATGGGCGATCACAGCGCTGGTTGGAAATGCGCTTCGATACGTTCGCCGCGGGTCGTCCATCAGGCCAGGCGGCACGATCTCCGTGCAGGCCTCCTACAATCCGGCCCCCGCAGAGGTCGCCCTCCAGGTTCAAGACGACGGGCCCGGCATCCCGCCCGACAAGCTTCCGTTCCTGTTCAGCGGCGGGCCCGACCGGTCGCGTGTGGGACTCGCGTTGCTCCTGATTCGCGAAGTTGTCGAGGCGCATGGCGGGAAGATCGAGGTTCTGACCGAAACCGAAGCGTTCCGTCACGGCACCACGATCCGGCTCACGCTGCCGGTCGGGTGATGCGCGTGCCGATGCTGTTTGCCAGACTCCACTTGAGCGCCGGAGGCGTGATCAGGGTGGTCAGGATCACGACGGCGACGATCGCCGTGTAACCTTGTTCGTCCAGCAAGGGCGCCGGGCCCACCTTCAGGGTCTTGCCCAGGGCGGCAAAGACGAGGGCGACTTCGCCGCGCGGAATCATGCCGATCGCGACGGGCAGCTTCCTCACTCCGCGCTGCACCACTCCGGCGACGCATGAAAGCTTCCCGATGACGGCAGCGAGGCTGAGCGCGAACGGCAGCAGGAGAACAGTCGAGTGCGTCAGCGCGCCGATATTGGCGCGGAACCCGACGAGGACGAAGAACACCGGAACCAGGAACGACGTCATCGGCTGCAGGAGCTCGCTGAGCGGCCGCTCCCCCCGCTGCACGAACATCGCCGAGTGCGTGTCCTCCAGCACCAGGCCAGCCGCAAAGGCGCCGACCAGAGTGGCCAGACCGATGCTGCTCGCGGCCCAGGACAGAAAGAAGCAGAAGCACAGACCGACAGCGAGAAGCGCCCCCGTTGTTCGCAGCCGCGCGGCGTGGCGAAACCATGTCGGCGTGAGCCGCGTGCCGAGCGCGATCGCCAGGACGAGAAAGCCGATGCTCTTCATGACCAGCGCGGCGATCGCTGACGCTCCGGCGGTCGCGGCGCCACTGCCGGCCGAACCGAATGATGCCGCCGCGATCGCGAGCACGACCAGCGCCAGGACGTCGTCCACGACGGCGGCCCCGAGAATGATCTGCGCTTCCCCGCTGCGCGATGCGCCCATGTCCTTCAGGACTCGAGCCGTGATCCCGACGCTCGTGGCCGTCAGTGCCGCGCCGAGGAACACATCCGTCGAGCCCGGCGCGGCCGGGATGAGCAGCGCCGCGGTGCCGGTGGCGACGGCGAAGCTGGAAATCGTGCCGATCGTGGCGACAAGCAAGGCTGACGGCCCGACCGCAAAGAGGTCCCGCACCGACAGATCGAGACCGACTTCGAATAAGAGCAACAACATGCCGACGCGCGCCAGGATGTCAACGACCGTATCAGTGCCGACGAACTGAAGCCCCTCGAGGCCTGGCAGGTTCCCGAGGACCATCCCAGCCACGAGCTCTCCGAGTACTGCGGCCTGGCCGAAGCGCACCGCCAGGTGTCCGCCGAGCAGGGCCGCCGTCACGATGATCGTGAGGCCCAGAGCAGGCCACTGCATGTCATCGGCTGGGCCGGCTGGCTCGTGGGAGAGCGCAAGCCCGACGCCGAGCATGAGGACGGCGGCAAACAGGAGCACGAATTGAACTGCGCGTCGGCGGCGCATCGAGGTCTGTTTCCATTATGGTTCCACGGCGAGTACGATCAATCGAATTCGAGGCGATCAGGCGGCGTTTCGCTAGAGTCCGGCTTTAGCCGGGCCGTGAGCGACCGAGCTTGGGGTGTGGCGCGGAAGTCCCGCGATAGGCCGCCGGACGGCGCGACTGCTAGGTAGCGGCGCCGGGCAGCAGGATCCTGTGCGACAAAAATGAGCGTCGACACTCATCGGACCGCCCGGCGCGATCCGGAAGCGCTGCTCCGTCAGGTTGAAGCCGCCGAGCGGGCCGAGCGCCGCGGGCAGCTGAAAATATTTCTTGGCTACGCATCGGGGGTGGGCAAGTCGTTCAAGCTGTTCGACGAGGGCCGCCGCCGCCGCGACCGAGGAGAGGATGTCGTCGTCGCCGCCACGCAGCCGGATCTGGCTCCCGAGCTCGCGGAAGTGATCCGCACGCTCGAGTTGATCCCGACGAACCAGATTCGCGGTGTGCCGGTGATCGACATGCCCGCGGTCCTCGCGAGGCGCCCTCAGGTCTGTCTCATCGACGGCCTCGCGTACAACAACCCTCCGGGTAGCCGGCACACAAAGCGCTTTGAGGATGTTGAGGAGCTGCTGGAAGCGAACATCTCGGTGCTCACCTCGATCAACCTCGAGTACATCGCCGAGCAGCAGGAGTTCGTCGCCAGCATCGTCGGCAGGACGCAAGCCGAGACGGTGCCGCAGGAATTCATCGACCGCGCCGACATAGTCGTCGTCGATGCTCCGCCGGAGGCGCAGACCGGGATTGAGGCGCAGCAGCTCTCGCAGCTGCGGCAGCGGGCGCTGCTGCTGACGGCGGACGTCGTCGATCGCCAGCTCGAGAGCTACCTGCGTCTGCACGGCATTCGGTCGACGTGGGGGACCCAGGAACGGATCCTCGTCGCCATGACGCCCCGCGCCAACGCCGCGAAGATGCTGGCGAGCGGACGCCGGAATGCGGATCGTTTTCACGGCGAGCTCTTCGCCATTTATGTCATGCAACGGAATCTGACGCCGGAAGACTGCATGGCGCTGGAGCGGAATGTCACACTGGCCCGCGCGCAACAGGCCCACATCGAGACGCTTGAAGGTAAAGATCACATCAAGACCATTCTCGAGTACGCACGGAGCCACGGCATCACGCAGATCTTCGTCGGGCACAACCTGCGCCGCACCTGGCGCTCCCGTCTCGGCGGCACTC
>JBKPAI010000078.1:0-23440 GCA_046726355.1 Acidobacteriota bacterium
GACCAACACAGCACACGTACGCGCACGAGCGACTGGTCTTCACCTCAGCTGATCACCTCGGCCATCCTGGCGGCCGCGTGAATTGACCTGAACTCGGCATTTTATGCAATTGTTCATCCCGTCCGACGCACAGCTCTGTGACCCAGCTGTCCCAGCCTGCAGAGAAAAAACTGTTTCGCTCCCGTCTCAACTTAGTCTCAAATACGCCTCTACATTGTTGTTGGTAGCAGTGTTCGGCATTTCCATACTTCAACCGCGCATCGCAGTCTCGGACTCAGACGCTGAGGCCTATTTGCTGGGCGCAACTTCGTTCCATGAGACGAATGGGTATGTGGATCGGCTGGGTGCGCCATTGAATCATTGGCCACCTGGCTACTCATTCCTGTTGTCCCTTGCACCGAATCACAAGTTCGCTTCGTTGGCCATAAACTATCTGGCCTTCGGTGTCGCGACGGCGCTGTTGTGGAGATTGGCCGTCTATTCTGGATGGACGTGTGTCCAGGCCTTAGCGGTCAGCTTGGCTTTCGGCTTTGGATTTCTGCGCCATCTTGCGGTCGAAGCGAAACCGGACATTCTCACTTACGCCATCTTCCTTTTAGGCATAAGAGTATATCTGTACGACAAGCCCGTGTGGCGCATGATCGCCCACTTCTTTTGGGCAAGTCTGATCCCGGTGAAATTCATTGCAGTCGTGTTTACGCCTGGCGTCCTTCTGGGAGCGTTGTGTCGTCAACGTGCAAGGAGATTCTCAGCCGCCCAGTGGAAGGAGTGCGTGGTCGCCGGATGTTTGTGGCTGTTGTTCTTGGGGGGAACTATCCTGTTCAATGAACTTACTATCCATGCTTGGATTGAAGCCTCGCATAAAGGGCCCTCGTTGGCGTCGATCGTTGGCGAAGCGGCACGGTTCAGTACAGGCTTTCTCCGGACTGGCTTGGCCTGCTGGTATGGGTCGATTCGCTCTCTTGATGTCCTGGGACCGTTCGCCTTTGTGCTGACATTGGGAGTGTTCAGTCTAGCGAGCTTGAAGCCGTCGCTAGCGGGGGCTGACTTGCGTTGGATAGGCCTGTCTGTGCTGGGTCTGTCGTGGGTGCTGGAATGCGTCAGGCAATTTTATGCAGATCCTCGGCTGATGGGCTATGGCATGCTGCTTATTCTATTGGGCTGTGTACCACGCCCAAGCGGCACCCGGGTGTGGCTGGCTTACGCGATCGGCTCCATAGGACTGGCGACGGCCAATTCTTTCAGCGTCGTGCGGTTTGGAGTGAATCATCCGCAATATGAATTTGTCGCAAAAGAAGTTATCGGGGTTGTACCTCGTGGGGAAATGCTCTACACGAATGCGCATCGAATCTTAGACGTGCATGCCGGCATTCCCAGTCAGACCGTCAAGAATTTAGAAGGTTTGCCGAGCGGGGCGTGGTATTTTGAGGTAGTGTTGCCCAACTATGACGCGATCGCGCAGCCCATCGGCTCCCCGGCCGCCAGGGACAGTTCATGGATGATGAAGACATCGTTCGAAGGAGCGACATTATATCGAAAAGAGATTGGGCGCTTTAGCGGAGAATGGCAGAAATGAAGATGAGCGCTCGCACTTCGTCTGCCGTGAGGCCGGTGGGCTGGACACGAACGGCCTGTCTATCGCCAGTGGACTCGTGCGCCGAAGCGGGCTGATTCGACCCGTTCCGTCATGCGACCGCCATCGGACGCACCACGATCATCATCACCCACCGGTTCACGACGGCGATGCAAGACCGACGTCATCCCCGCTGGAGAGCTCTCCATCACGACATCCGGCTGATCACCTGCCGTTTCTCCCCCGCGAGCTCGTCTTCTCGGACTTCGGTCTCTTGCGCAGCCGGTGAGGCATGAAGTGTCGACGTTTGCTCGTCGCGATGCTGCTGGGGGTGGGGGTGCTCGTGGCGGCGCCGCTCGCCCTGACGACGGCGGGAACATGGCTCGTCGTGGAAGATCGTCTGCAACCGGCGCGATCGGTCGTGGTGCTCGGCGGCCAGGTCCCATTTCGCGCCATGGAAGCGGCTGCCTTGTATAACCAGGGCTGGAGCAGAGAGGTCTGGTTCACGCCGGGCGGAGTCTTTGCCGAAGACATCGCGCTCGAGCGCCTGAAGATCGACAGGCCTCCGGATCACTACTACAGCCAGCGGGTGCTCGAGCGGCTGGGAGTTCCGCGGGACGCGATTCGCGTGCTTCCCGAGCGAAACGTGAACACTGCGGACGAAGTGCGCTCAGTGGCACGGCAGCTCAAGGCAACCGGCGGCGGCCGTGTCATCCTCGTCACGTCGAAGTATCACACCCGACGCGTGAAAGTCATCTGGCAGACCCTGGCCGGCGACCGCCACGACGAAGCCATCGTTCGATATGCGCCAGACGATCCATTCCAGCCCCGCCGCTGGTGGCGCAATACGGCAGATGCAATGTCAGTTTCCCGTGAGTGGTTCGGGCTCTTGAATGTCTGGGCCGGTTTCCCGGTCAGTTCCGAACGATGGTAAAAGGGTTCAGGCTGCTTCTCGTCGCAATTCCGCTGCTGGTTTCGGCGGCCAGCCTCCGGGATGTTCATTCCTCGACCACGTTTCAGAGTGGGAATGTCGCCGATGCGAATCCGCCGGCAGCCGTTTCGATTCCCGCGGAAAGCGATGAATTCGTCGGGCCCTTTCAAAGCTGGAGCAATCTCAAGAAGTTGTACGGGGCCGTTGGCGATGGCACGGCAGATGACACAGAGGCGATCCAACGAGCGCTGAACGAGCTGGGAAAGCCCGGTCATTCGCCGGTGTTATGGATCCCGAGCGGCACCTATCGAATCACGAACACATTGATGCTGATCTCGAACATCAACATCAGCATCGTCGGCGAAGACCCGGCCACGACGACGATTGTCTGGGACGGCCACGACGATGACAGGATGTTCTGGGTCAACGGCGTCGCCTATTCGCGGTTCACGCGTGTAACGTTCAACGGCCGGCACCGTGCGTCGGTGGCGGTCGAGCAGTCGTGGGACCACGTGCTTCCGTATTTCGATACCGGCAACGAGTATTCCGACATGTACTTTGTGGACGTGGCCTACGGTATCCACGGCGGTTTCAAGGGGCACGGTTTTGCTGAAACGAGCGTCCGCCGATCGCATTTTGTCCGCAACACCAAAGCAGGCATATCCCTCGGTAATTTCAACGCGCTCGATCTCTGGGTGTGGTATTCGACCTTCGACCGTTGCGGTGTCGGGATGACCAACCGAGAAGGGGCGGGGAACTTCCACGTCTACAACAGCATCTTCCGCGAGTCCACAGAGTCCGATCTACTCATCGGCAACACCGGCGGCTTTTCTGCCAGAGGAAACTACTCGATTCGCTCCAAGGCCTTCTTCACCTCCGGCGGAACCAGCAACCCCGCCACCATCGCCATCCAGAACAATGTCGCCATCGATCCGACAGATTCGACGGCGATTCGACTGGGTAATCAAGGACCAGGGCTGATTGTCGACAACACCATCAGAAGCGCTCCGGCTGCCACCAGTCCTATCGTCAACTGGACCAGCTTCATCGACGCAGATATGGCTTCAATTGGCAACACATTCACGGTGGCGCGGCCAATCGTGAACAAGGGCCGGCTGGTGAATATCGGTGATCGAGTGATTGCGCCGACGGAAATCAACGCAATCGAGCCAGCGCTCCCCGGCACGCTCCCAAACCTGAACCGCATAATTTTCGAGGTTCCGCCAGGCGCAGATGCCAGCCGGATTCAGCAGGCCATCAACGCTGCAGCGGTCAAGAGTGGCACTCGGCCCGTCGTGCACATCCCGGACGGGAAGTACTCGATTTCACAGACACTGACGATACCGCCGGGTGATATTCAATTGGTCGGCGACGGGTACGGCACGATCCTGGGCTGGGCCGGAACCGGATCGGGACCGGTGATCAAGGTGATCGGGCCGAGCAAGGTTACCCTTCGTGAGTTGCAGATTGATGGCGCGGCGAAGGCGGATGGTCTTCTTGTCGAAAACGTCGACCAGATCGGCGCGCGCGTGTACATGGACCAGGCACAGTTGCGCGCCGGGAAGCAGACCGTGCTGTTCGTCGATGGCTTGGACAACACCTACGTGCAGTTGGAAGACGTCGGGTACGCCTACTCGCCCGACGCTGTGTCGATCAAGGTCGTTGGCGGCCCGGCATCCGGCGAGGGGAAGGATACTGCCGGACGGACGAACATCTACTCCGGCGCGTCGGCCGGCAACAAGATCAGCTACGATGTATCAGGAGGCGCCAGGGTTCTGGTGCGCGACCTGTGGTACGAGAGCGGCGCCGGCCCTGGATTCGCGAACATCCATGAGAGGGCGACTTTCACCCTTGATGGCGCGAGAATCTCGTCGCCGGCCAACCAGACCCCGGCGGCATTCGAGATCACGAACCTGAACGGCCGTGTGACGATTCTCACGACGGATATCGACGACCGGATCACGATCCGGGGAAATGGCAGCAACGCAAACGTCCTTGCGATGGGCGTCTTCGCTGAACAGAAAGAGTCAAACTATTTCCACAATGCTGCCTCGCCGGCGGCTCACGCCGTGCTGGCAAACTCTCGACAGCTTGCGACGACGTGGGGCAACCGCAGCGTGTCGACGAAAGATGACGAGGGCATGGATCCGGCATTCATTGAACGCATGCTGAGCCACACTCGCGCCGAGCATGCGGAGCCGTTGCGCGCGTTGCCGCCAGGAGTGACCGACTTCAGAATATTTCGCGTCTGGGTGACGAACGGCCTCAACAACGTGACACTCAAATAACAAAGCGCCCAAAACGCCCGCGCACATCAGCCCCACCTGCCCTACCCGCCCTACCTGCCCCACCAGTCCTACCAGACCCACTTGACCCACTTGACCCACGCCGCACAGTAGATTCACCCTGCTATTTTCTCGGCGTGGCAACACTTGTGGTGTTCGAATAATCCGAATTCCCGCTCCCGTTGTACGCCCGCACGCGATAGGAATACTTCTTCCCGGCTTTGACGGTCGCGTCGACGTACGTCACCACATTCGCGCCGACCGTTCCAATCTGGCTGAACGTCCCGCCAGGACTGGCGCGCTCGATTCGGAAACCGGTCTCAGCCCCGGAATTGTCCCTCCAGGACAGATTGACTCGGACGGGGCTCGCCGCGATTGCGCTCAGATTACTGGGTGCGCCGAGCTCCGGCTGCGGCGTCGTCGCGCTCGCGGTTTCCGAGTACGCCGACCGGCCTGCCGCGTTGAACGCCGCAACCCTGTAAAAGTACGTGCGGCTCGACATCAGACCGGTGTCGGTGCATGTCGCCGTGTTCGACGGCAGGCTGGCAACTTCGCTGAATGTCGTCCCGTCCTCCGACCTCTCTATTACGAAGCCCGCTTCGTTCGAGGCGTTGTCGGTCCATGCGAGCACGATTGACGTGCTCGACACCGCCTGCGCGGCCAGATAGGTCGGTCCGCTCGGCACGGTCCCGCCGGGACTGACGGTGACAGCCGCCGTCGCCGTCGCCACGCCGTTAGACCCGCTGGCAGTGATCGTGTAAGTAGTCGTGGACGTCGGCGAGACGATGAGCGACCCATGCGGGCCAACGGCACCCACTGACTGATCGATCGTGATTGTCGTCGCGTCGGTCGTCGTCCAGGACAGGGTAGTCGTCTGACCGGCGGTGATGGTCCCCGGGAGCGCCGTCAGTCGGGCTGTCGGAGCGGGGCGCGGTCCAAACAGCGGCGCGGGCTGGCCGTACTCGTATGCGCCGAGGTCAGGGGCTGCGCCGGAAAAACTGTCGTTGACGTTTGCCACCACGGCGCCTGCGTCGACGGCATTGCAATCGCCTCGGAGCGTCATCACCTGCGCGGGCACCGGCGCGGGCGGCGGGTTCGGCACGTCGAACGTCTCGAAGCAGGTGGTCCTGGCCACGCGGATTCCGTGGCGCTCCAGGCTCGAGGCGGCGGAGAACGATGCGATGTCCGGATAAGTGACACCCGCATACGCAAACGGATTGGCCGCCGTGCCCCAGTCAAAGCCGTCGAAGTCGAGATCGCTCCGCCAGTCCGTCAGGGTCGCGTCGAAGCCCCAGATCTGGCCGCCCTGAACCGCGATCCAGAGATTGTTGCGGGCGACGGCCCGAAGCAGGTGACCTTCGTTGCAGCACATCATCGCGTCGGCCGGCCACGCGTTTCCCCAGTTCACGATGGTGTTGTGCAGCAGCACGAAGCGATCGGTCGTGCGAAACTTGAAAGCCGCCTCCTTGTTCAGCACGATCTGATTGCGGATGATGTACCAGGGGCCGCCGTTCTGCGGCTGGAAGCTGATGCCGTTGTGCACGGCGTTGTGGATGCGGTTGCCCCAGATCCGCACGTTCGCGTACCCATAGTCGGGTTCGATGCCGTCGTCGGATGTGTCGAAAATATCGTTGCCGAAGATGTCGACGTTTCGCAGCGGATACGAGATGCCGTCTGCCACCTTCGTGATGCTGTTGTGGGCGACGGTGTGGCCGCTGCTCTGATTCAGCTCGATGCCTTCCCCATCGAAGCTTTCAGTCTGGTACGCAGTGTCGCCGACGATGATGTTGTCGGCGATGTACCAATTGCTGCCACCCTGCTGGAGGTAAATCGAGTAGTGGTTGTTATAGAAGCTGCACCGCCTGATCACCACGTCGTCCGGGGCGGCGATTGAGAATGTGGCGTACTGCTGGTTCTTGACCGTGAGGCCCTCGAGCCAGATGTGGCTCGCGGCAATGTCTATGCCGTCCATCAGCGTTTCGCCATCGCCGGCGCCTTTCCACACGAGATAGCTGCCCGCTGTCCCCGCCTTGTCGAACCGGATCCGCCCGCCATAGCTGCCCGTGTGCAGCACCATCGTATCGCCAGGCTGCGCGACGGCCTGCGCCGCCGCGACACCTCGAAATGGATTGCCCTCGGAGCCGTCACCTCCTCCGCTGCCAGGCACGACATGAAACGTGCGGCCGGCCGCGGGAAGTGCCGGGAGCGCGCGCGTCGTCACGTTCACGATTCGCGTTTCAGTGCCGCCGTCCGGATCGCTCAACGACAGTTTCACGTCGTATGCCGTGTTCGGCGTCAAAAAGAGGATGCTGCCGGCCAGCATGTTGCCATCGGTCGTTGAGTCGACGCGGACCAGTGGCAACGCGTCCGTCCAGGTCGTCGTGCCGTGAACGCGGTAAACGACGGCCGCGGCCGCATCATGGTTGGTGTCTCCGATGATGTCCCACTCAACACCGATGGAATAAATCGTCGAATACGCACGGGAAGCCGACGGCGTCGTCGCGATCTGCGCGGAAGCAAGTTGCGCGTTGATGGCGAGCAGACCAATAGCGACACACGTCCGACAAACGTAGCTGATCACGTTGTTCTCCCGAAGGCCGGCTGATTGTGGCTGGGTTATGAGGCCGAAAACTCTACCATATCGCCGCTGGCAGAGCAAGGCGCGGGAGGGTGCGCGTGATAACGAAAAAGCTCCGCCTCAGACGGGCATTCGCGGCGTTTGAGGCGGATCTTCGTTAATCGCTTCAAACGAGCGCCGCGTCCATCGTGATCTTGGCATTGAGCAGCTTGGAGATCGGGCACCCGCTCTTGGCGTTCTCCGCTGCTTTGGCGAATGCCGCCTTGTCTGCGTTCGGAACCTTGACCCTCGTCTCCAGGTGAGACGACGTGACCGTAAACCCGCTTTCCAGCTTGTCCAGACTGACGGTCGCCTTCGTCTCGATGCTGTCGGCGGTCATCCCCGCCTGCCCGAGCTGCAACGACAGCGCCATCGAGAAGCACGCGGCGTGCGCGGCGGCGACGAGCTCCTCAGGGTTGGTGCCCTTCTCGTTTTCGAACCGCATCTTGTAAGTGTAGGGCGTGTTCGACAGGACTCCGCTGTCGGCCGAAACCGTGCCTCGTCCATCCTGCAGGCCGCCTTTCCACACGGCACTCGCGCTGCGCTTCATACGATTTGCTCCTTAGCCGTGCTTGCACGGCATGAATGTGTGCGAACGTGTTGAATTTGCCGTGCAACCACGGAGCTATTTACGAAGGTCCGCCTCAAATCTCTCGCTCGTCCAAAGCTTCGTTAAAGATGGGTGGAACGGCGCCCGGCAGCACGCGGGGCTGCCGGGCCGCCAAATGCGGATCAGGACACGGCCACCGGGGAAGGCGACGGTTTCGGCGCGGCCGGGGGCGGCGGCGCCGGCATGGCCGGACGAGGCCTCGCGTCGGGCTTGTGGCCCGCGGCCGGCGCGATCCGTTCCTTCAAGAGCTGCTCGGCGTGCGCGAACAAGTCCTCCTTGGAGATCCTGCCGGCGTCGACATCGGCGAGCAGCGCCTTCTGCGCTTTGTAGTCGCGGTTCTCGATACCGGCTTTGCTCTGCAGCATGCGCCACGCCTTGCGCCGCTCGACGCAGAAGAGCACGAGCTGCCGCGAGATGGCTCGATACTCGGGCTGCCCGTTGCTGCCCGGCGCCTTGATATACACGCCGAAATCGGGCACGAACGCCCGGTGGCCGGGCACCAGGTGCCGGCGATAGACCACGTCCTGCTGGGTGATGCGAACGAGCATGTTGTCGAGCGGGATCAGTTTGTCCGCGTCTTCCTTCTTGATCTTCCTGAGATGGTTCCGGAAGCGGGCTTCGGTCGCACACCAGTGGGCGACCGTGTAGCGGTACGTCTCGCCGCCGCTCTTGAATTTCGTCTCGTACCAGTCGACCTCCATCGACGGATTACCCTTGAGGTCGAGCGCGTCCTGATAGCTCTCACCAAGCCGGGGATTGAACACGAATTCGGGCGCGCCGCGTGAATCGCGGACGCGCTGCGCCTGCGTGAGCGCCATGTCGTCGGCCACGCCGTGCTCGGGTTGACACGTGGTGAAACACTGCAGAAACGCGGTCCCCCGGTACTCGATGCCGTCGAGGATCGCTCGATACAGTTTCGGGGCGTTCGCAATCGACACCTGGGCGACGAACGGCGATCCGTGGCCGGCCAGGAATGTCTCGGCGACGGTCTTCTTCTCGACGTTCTTGCCCTGCGTCGCGGCGCCGAACATGTTCATGTCGTTGCCGCCCAGCATCGGCGTGGAGTCGGAGTTCTGACCGCCGGTGTTGGAATAGACCTGCGTGTCCAGCATGACCGCTTTGACGTTCGGTCGGTTCTGGAGAATGACCTTCGAGACGTTCTGATACCCGATGTCGCCCATGCCGCCGTCGCCGCCGACGACCCAGGCCTTCGGCAGCTCCAGAATCTCCTCATCGGTCATCAGCGCGTCGGTGAAGTGCGTGAGCTCGTAGTACTCGCGCGGGGTCATGACCTCGCGGTCGCGGCTCATCAACGCATCGACCAGCCGCTCGGGGATGACCGATCGTCTCGCGTGGTCGACGATGAAGCTCTCGCCCAGGAGCCAGCCGACCGTGATGCCGTCCTGGAACAACGAGTTCATCCACGGATACGGATGCGGGTTGTTCGGCGGCGTTGAGCCGTAGACGGTGTTGCAGCCGGTATGCGCGGCCATCGCCATGACCGACATGCCGTTGGCGAGGCGGCCGTCCACCGACTGCAGGTTCTTGTGGTTGAACGCTTCCTGCCGCATGATGGCGGTGAGCGCACCGATGATCTCGGCGTCGGAAATCGGCCCGTGCGCGGCTATCCGCGCCCTGGTATCTTGGTCGTCCTCCCCGCCCAGTCCCATGAGCGTGTGCGCGACGAGCTGCCGGAACAGGTCGTACTCTTCCTGGCTGCGCGATTTCAGCTCGGCCAGCTTGTCGCCGCCGACCATCTCGATCTGATCGGCTTTTGCCCGCAACCGGTCGGCCTTGGCGTGGAAGATCGGACGCATGTAGGCCTCGGTAACGGCGGCAATGGCGCGCAGAATGCTCTTCTCGCCGCAGCCCGCACAAGCCCCGTCGCCGGAGACGAGCGCGTCGTAGTTCCGCCGCACCATCAGCATGTTGCGAAGCGTAGCCGTCTTGGAGTCCTGCGGCCGGGCATCGTTGTAGAGCCCGAGGTATTTCTGCGGCGTGTTCGGGAGCAGGTTCAGAAACGCCGTCCCGGTCTCGTGTTCGGCGTTCACCTCCTCGGTCTCCTGCACCATCTTCAGCGCCTGATGCTCGCCGCACGCGGTCACACAGGCCGCGCATCCCTTGCACAGGTCGGAGACGAAGATCGAGAAGATCCCGCCGCCGCCGGCGCTCCGTTTTTCCGGCGTCGCAAAAATCGCGTTCGCCTTCTGGTAGGCCATCGGCACCCGGTCGATGACGTCGAAGAACTGGCGCTTCGCGCTGTCGGAGAATCCGTCGACCTCGGTGGTGACTGTACGCAGAATCTGCGGCAGGGGCGTGCCGGTGTTGCTGGCCAAGGCGTCGCGCATCATTTCGCGCGTGCGCCGCTCGATCTCGGGCAGCGAGTGGAGCATCTTGCCGCGCTCGGCCGGATCGGTGACGTAATGTCCGATCGCCGTCCGCAGAATGGTCTCGAGATCCTGTGAGCAGTTGGGCAGGGCCGTATCCGGACAGACCGCAATGCATTCCATGCACTGGGTGCAGTTCTCGGCGATGTAGAGAGGAGTTTCGCGCCGGGCGACGTACTTCGACGCGGTATCGCCGCTGCCGGCGGCCATCACGCCGAGCGCCGCAAGAGGCGACGAGGGCTGGTTGTAGCCATAGCCCGAGCGGAACTCGGCGTCGAAGCTGGCAATGCGCGTGACGGGTGTGCGCGCCGCCTGTCCCTCAGGCGCCGGCATCGACCGGCAGCCGCACCCGTTCCCGTTGCCCTCGCCTTCCGCCACGACCGGCAGAAACGGCTGGCCCCGCAGGGTCGAGCGGTCCGGTGCCTCGAGCTCGCCGACGCGAATCTCGCGGACGCGTTCGAAGCCCTTGGTCATGACCTCCATGTTGGAGCTCACGACCGCTTCGCCGAGGCGGCCGAACTTCTTGACGTACTGCTTGTGTACCACCTCGCGGAACTGCTCCTGGGTGATGCGGAACTCCTGGAGCAGCGGCGAGACGGCGAAGAACGCGCCGAGAAACGCGTTGCCCTGCATGCGCAGGTGCAGGTCGGCCCGGTCGGTGGCCTGACGCGCGATCTGGAACCCGGGCAGTGTGAACACCCGGATCTTCTTGTCGATGATCTGCTTGCGCGCCCACAGCGGCAGGCGCTCCCACGCCTGTTCGCCTTCTTCTTCCGACTCCCACACGAGGCATCCGCCCTCGGACATGCCGTCGAGCGGGTTGGTGTGCGTGAACGCCTTGGGATCGCAGCAGAGCACGACGGTGACGTGGCGCAGATCGCAGTTCACGCGAATCCGCTCCGGCGCCGCCACCATGAAGTAGGCGGTTGGCGCGCCCTTCTTCTCCGACCCGTACTTCGGGTTGGCACTGACGTGAATGATCTCCTTGGGATTCCCCAGCTCGTCGACGACCTTGTCGCGGGCGTAGAGCAGATCGTTCAGGTCGCCGAGGATCGCTCCAAGGTTCTTGCCCGTCGTGATGGCGCCCCAGCCGCCGATGGAGTGAAAGCGGACCGCAATGGCGCCTTCGGGCAGCAGCGACGGCGTCTCGTCCGACTTGACTTCGTAGGGATGATCGACGCCGAGCACGAAAAACGTCGTGCCGTCCGCCGATCGTTTCCCGTCCTTGCGCCCGCGCGCGCCGGTGACGAACTCGTACGCGCCGAGCACGTGCTCCGGGCGGAAGTCGCGCGAGCCGAGGCCGTAAATACCCGAGAAGAGTCTCGGCATCTGATCGATCGTGATGGCGGGCAGCCCTTCGCTGGCGGGATGGCCCTGGGTCTGCAGCGCCTTGTTCAAGGCGGTCCGGATGTCGCGGCCCATCGGATTGTCACCCGCCATCGGCTCGTCGGTGCGCTCGAGGACGATGACGTTCGTCTTCCCGGCCAGCGCTTTGATCACTGCCGCTTCCGGGAACGGGCGGATGACGTTCAGGTGAATCGAGCCGAGCCGCGCGTTGTGCCGTTCGCGGAGGTAATCGACCGCCGCCTCGATGTTCTCGGCGGCCGATCCCAGCGACACGAACACAGTATCGGCATCGTGTGTCTTGTACTCGGTGACGAGCCCGTAATAGCGGCCGGTCAGCCGGCCGAATTCCTCGTAGGCATCCTCGAGGAATTTGAGAATCGGCTCGGTGAAATTGTTGCGCCGCGCGACGACGCCCTGCATGTAGTGCTCCTGGTTCTGCACGGGACCCAGGAGCACCGGGTTGGTGAGATCGATCATCGGCGGCACGCGCCGGCGCGTCGGGCCGAAGAGAACGCGCTGGCTCTCAGTCGGACATTCGATCACATCGTCGGGCGCGCCGAGGAACTCGCGGATGAGCGCCGCCTCGTGTTTGTAGAACGTGCGCTCCAGATGTGAAGTGAGAAATCCGTCCTGGATGTTCATCCCCGGCGTCAGGCTCAACTCGGTGACGCGGCGCAGGATCAGGGCCTGATCGGCCGTCTGCTGCGCGTCCTTGCCGAACACCATGATCCAGCCGGTGTCGAGGGCGCCGTAAATGTCGTCGTGCCCGCAGTGCACGTTGAGCGCGTGCTTGGTGAGCGCGCGCGCTGCGACTTCGAGCACCATCGTCGAGCACTTGCCGGGGGCGTGGTAGTACTGCTCGACGCCGTAAACAACGCCCTGGCCGGACGTGTAGTTCACCACACGCCTGCCGCAGACGGAGTACGCGATGGCACCGCCCTGGGCCGCGTGCTCGCCTTCGGCTTCGACCGCAATCGTGTTGCGGCCGAAGACGTTGAGCTTCCCTTCGGCGAACGCCTGCTGGTACAGCTCGCCTCCTTCGGTCGACGGGGTGATGGGATAGAAAATGCCGCCGTCCGCAATCCGCGTTTCCGTGTGGTAGGAGACCAGCTGGTTACCGTTGGCAGTAACCCGAATGCCCGGATATCGAGGCCTGTCCTTCATGCGACATCCTTCCATGCCGTGGGAGGCGGGGAATTTCGGAATTTGTCGCCGAACGAATTCTGACGGAGCTCTGGCCCGAACCCCTGCTCACAGACGCGCCGTGCGCGCCTAGGACCGTTACACGGCGCTGACTACGACGAGAGATTCGCGAGCCGCGTGTAACGGTCCACCGGAGAAGGGTACGCTGATTGATTCTACCCCCGGGCCGTTGAGGCGACAACTGGCAAGGCCGAATGCCAGCGCGATGGCCGTGCCCTCCGCAGCGGGCGAGATCTGCCGGGCGAGGCGCGCCAGCGGGCCCTGCTGTTCGGCCCATCCGTCAGGTCTGCTTTCCGGATCCGACATCGCGCCTGCAGCTCACCCAGAACTGCGCTCTCGGCAGCACGAGCTGCCGGCGATTCACAGCCGGAATGCCCCTTCAGCGGGAAGCCGATTCGGCGATACATATTCAGCATGACCTGAACATCGACCACCTCCCGATGTCCAGCAATCTCGACCGTGCGTGCCGGTCAATCTGCGGGCTGTTGCAGTGAGCGTGCGGCGTGCGGTCAGGTTCCGGCGTCCTGGCCTGCTGTTGCGCTTGGAAGAAGCCGTACGCGAATGCGATCGCGTTCGACGACCGCGAAACGGCCGCTCCAATCTTCGCGGCTCGTAAGCGTCGAAACCGCAAATGCATTATCGGTAACCGGATTTGTCCACGCGATGCGGAACAAGACGATGCCGCAGGCGGCTGGCAGACCGGCATGAAACGCCAGCTCACCGAAGTCCTTGTCGCAAGTGACAATGACGCGCAGATCGCCCTGTGCCTTCGCAAGAAGTACGCGGTCCGGTTTCCCGCGTAGATCTTCCTTGGCCCACACTACGTCATGACTTAATTCACGCAGCGTCCGTACCACTGGACCGGGAACGTTCTCGTTTGCGAGGAAACGCATGTCGGAGCGGCTACGCCTTCACCGAGTAGACTCGCTCAGACTGGATGACCTCCTTGGCGTACGCGAGGCAGGCGTGAATATCTTCGCGCGTCAAGTGGTCGTACTGTCCGATGATCTCTTGCGTCGTGTAACCGGCAGCGAGCAGGTCCATTACCAGTTCGACACTGATACGAGTGCCTTTGATAACTGGTTTTCCGACCAGGACATCAGGATCTGCAACGATCCGCGCGCGCCAATCCATACCAGCTCCTCGAGCAGTGTCAGTCCATTATGGGTCGAATCATTTCGTTTTCGGGAGCGCCACGAGCTTGACCGCAAACGGACTCAAGCCGCTCGAGCGCAGCTCGCTTTCGAGCTGCGGCATGTCCTTCGTGATCAGCGCGTTCAGCGCGTCGATGTTCTCGGTCAACTCCACCCCGAGGTGATCCAGCGTTCTCATCTGCGCTTCGGTCGGCGCCGTTGTCGACGCCTGCAGCTGGCCGGCGAGATCGAGGTAGCGGAACTTCGGGCCGCCGAACCCGGCGCGGAAATTCGTTTTCGCTTTCTCGATTTTGTCCGCCAGTTCGGCGACGCGCGTGCGCAGCCCGTCGGCCGGGCTCTTCGAGTTGGCTACCGCCTTTTTGATCGCGTCGAGCTCGGCCGAGAGTCCGTCGACCGCGGCCGTCGCCTCGGCAAACGACCGCACCAGCTCCGCGACGCGCTGGCCCGCGGCGAACCGCGTCTGCAACGCCTCGGGCGTCGTGCGCGCGCGGGGATCCATTCGCACCTGCACTGTGCCGGTCTGCTCGCGTCCCCGCGCCGTGAGCTTGATGCGGTACTCGCCGGGCAGCACCGGCGTGCCCTTCGGCGGGCCGAACCATCCCTCGTCCGTCGCGGCTGGCGTGAACGTCAACGGGTAGCGAAGATCCCAGGCGACGCGATTGAAGCCCTGGCGATCCGGCCCTTCGAGCTCACGCACGATGTGGTTCTCGCGATCGAGAATCTGAATCTTCACGGCCGCGTTCGACGAGGCCGGCGCAGTCCGGAGGTAGTACGTGATGAGCGCTCCGTACTCAGGATTCGGTCCGGTGAACCTGGCTGAGCCGGGCGTGGGCAGCATCCGCATCTCGTAGAACGCGGTCGCCTGCCGCGCCGGGAACAGGTGCACGTCGTCGGCGAGCGCCGACCGATCCGCCTGCTCGAGCAGCGTCGCATCGTCGAGCACGATGATGCTGCGGCCGTGCGTGCCGAGCACGATGTCGTTCTCCCGCGGGGTGATGAGGATGTCGTCGATGCGCACCCGCGGGAGGTTGCCGCGGACGAGCGTCCAGTGCTGTCCGCCGTCAATCGTGACGAACAGGCCGAACTCGGTGCCGGCGAGGAGCAGATTGCGGTTGCGCGGATGCTCGGCCAGCGAATGGATCACCATCCCGTCGGGCAGGTCGCCCGCGGCGGATGTCCACGTGGCTCCTGCATCGGCGGTCTTGAACAGGTACGGTTTGAAGTCGTCGTCCTGGTGCCCGTCGAAGCTGACATACGCGGTCCCGGCATCGTGATGCGAGGCGAGTACGCGGCTCACCCAGCGCGCGCCCGGCAGTTTGAGCTTCGACGTCAGGTCGCGCCACGTGCGGCCGCCGTCGGGCGTCATCTGCACGTTGCCGTCATCGGTGCCGACGTAGAGCACGCCGGCCTGCAGCGGCGATTCGGCGATCGTCGTGATCGTGCCGAAATCGCTCACCCCATCGTCGCGCGACAACGTCTGGTCGCTCCGCTCCGGTCCCATGATGGGCAGCTTCTTCCAGTCCTGATGGCGGGTCAGATCGCTGCTCATCGGCTGCCAGACGTGTCCGCGGTCGCTGGTTCTGAACAGCTTGTTGCCGCCGTAGTACACGACTCTCGAATCGTGCGGCGACATCAGCATCGGCGTGCTCCAGTTGAACCGGTACTCTTCCTTGCGATCCTCGGGCGCCGGACGGAGCCCCTGCTCCTCGCGCGTGTCGAGATCGACCAGATAGGTCCGGCCGCTCTGCGAGTTGGCGTAGATCGTCCGATGATCTTTCGGATCGACGGCGACGTAGAACCCATCGCCGTAGGCGATGTTCACGACGTCGGCGTTGGTGATCCCGAGAAGCCCGCTCGTCCGGCTCGGGATGCCCCACGTGCCGTTGTCCTGCGTGCCGCCGTAGATCCAGTAGGGATCGCGGCCGTCGATGTCGATGTCGTAGTACTGGCCGATCGGCAGGTTGTCGATGAACTCCCAGTTCTTTGCGCCGTCATAGGAAAAATAGAGCCCGCCGTCGTTCCCGAGCAGCAGATGATCGGGGTTGGCCGGATCGATCCAGAGCGCGTGGTGATCGGTGTGAATCCGATCGCTCACATGCTCGCTGCGGAACGTCTTGCCGCCGTCGAGCGAGACCGCGAAGTTGCCGAGAATCCACACTTTGTCGGGATTGGTGGGATCGACGCGGATCTGACTGTAATAGCTCGGGCGCGGGTTGGTGGCGCTCTGACGCGTCCACGTCGCGCCCCGGTCGTCGGATCGATACACGCCGCCGGCGGTCTTATGCTCGATGACGGCGTACACGATGTCGGGCCGGCTCCTGGAGATGTCGATCCCGATTCGGCCCAGGTCGCCCGCCGGCAGCCCGCGGCTCAATTTCTCCCAGCTGTCGCCGCCGTCGAGCGATCGATACAGCGCGCCGTCCGGCCCGCCCCCGACGAAGCCGAACCCGCGGCGCCGCCGCTGATATGCGGCGGCATACACCGTGCGGCCGTCGCCATCGATCGCCACCTCTCCTACTCCCGTGTCTCGCGTGATATACAGCACCCTCTGCCAGGTCCTGCCGCCGTCTTTCGTCCGATACAGCCCGCGCTCGTCGTTCCCGCCCCACAGGTGACCCATCGCCGCGACGAACACGACGTTCGGATCGGAGGGATGGATCGTGACGCGGCCGATGTGATGCGTCTCCTTCAGTCCCATGTGCTTCCACGTTTCGCCGCCGTCGACCGATTTGTAGACACCGTCGCCCCACGAGGAGCTCTGACGATTGTTGGCCTCACCGGATCCGATCCAGATCACGTTCGGATCCGAGGGGGCAATGGCGATGTCGCCGATCGAGAGCGCCGACGCGTCGCGGTCGAACGTCGTCGTCCACGTGACGCCGTTGTTCACGCTCTTGAAGACGCCGCCCGACGCGGTGCCGACGAACATCGTCGACGGCTTGCCGGGCACCGCTTCGATGTCGTCGATCCGGCCGCCGAACGACGCCGGCCCGATGTGGCGCCAGGCCATGTGATCGAGGGCGAGGGGACCGAAGCGGTCAGACGGTGCCTGGGCGTGGATGCCGACGGCGGACAGCAGCAGGAAACAGCAGAACATGAAGCGGACCATGAGCGGTTCTCCTAGAGGCGTGGTAAATTGACGTGGTGCTCGCGCAGCGTGACATCCTGCCCGATCGAATCCGCCCGCTGCGGCGGATTGAGTACGAGGCGCTCGTGGAACGCGGTCTCCTGGAAGACTCGCGGGTCGAGCTCCTGGTCGGCGCCCTGGTCGACATGACTCCGCAGGGACCGATGCATGCCAACGTCGTTTCCCGTCTCGGCGAGCGCCTCGTCCGTCAACTGCCCGGCAACGTGCAGACGCGGGTGCAGAGTCCGCTGGCCCTGTCCGATGATTCAGAGCCGGAGCCGGACATTGCGGTCGTGCCGGCCGGCGACTATCGCACTGCGCACCCCGCCCAAGCCGTTCTCGTCGTTGAGGTCGCGGACGCTTCGTTGCGGAAAGACCGCGGCATCAAGACGGCGATCTATGCGACGGCAGGGATCCCCGAATTCTGGCTCGTGAACCTCCCCGAGCAGGTCGTTGAAGTGCACCGGAACCCCTCCTCCGGACGTTATGCGGAAATCAGGCAGATTGGGAAGGACGGTCACCTCGAAGCGCTCGCCTTCCCGGCGTTAAAGATTCCGGTTTCGGATCTGCTCTGAAGAACGGTAGTGTCCGCCTGCGCCGGAGGCGGCACATCACACCACCAGCGCGCCAGTCGTTTCAAGCCTTCCTTGACTTGAAACAATAGTCGATGCTAAATCGGCGCGGTTCGGTTGCAGGCGGTTGGGGGGTGTATGCGACGAATGCTTTCCTTGGCCACCGTCATCGGTCTCCTCGGCCCCATGCCGGCGTTCGCACAAGGGGCGAGCGCCAACCTGACCGGCACTGCGAAAGACGGGAGCGGCGGCGTTCTTCCAGGCGTCACGATCACCGCCGTCAATGCCGGCACGAACGACACCCGCAGCACCGTCACGTCGAGCGACGGCCTGTATCGTCTCACCAATCTGCCGCGGGGAAGGTACAAGGTCTCGGCGGAGCTCCCGGGCTTCAGGACGCTGACGCAGGAGGGCATCCTCCTTACGGTCGGCGACACGGTGCGGCTGGATTTCGTCCTCGAGGTGGGCACGGTCGCCGAGACGGTCACGGTGCAGGGCCAGTCACCGCTCATCAACACGGAAGAGGGCCGGATCTCGTATCTCGTCGACGAGAAGCGCGTGGCGGAGCTGCCGCTGAACGGCCGCAATGCGCTCCAGCTGATCGAGCTGCAGCCCGGCTCCGCGGCGAACCCGGGCA
This sequence comes from Acidobacteriota bacterium, assembly GCA_046726355.1. GTDB lineage: Bacteria > Acidobacteriota > Vicinamibacteria > Vicinamibacterales > CAVVIG01 > QHWF01. The sequence continues at coordinate 18,444 of JBKPAI010000078.1, forward strand.
ACGCGGTCCTCGGCGGGTCGGCCGGCGGCAACAGCGCGTTCGTCAACGGCCAGCGCAATCGCGCGAACAACTTTCTGCTCGACGGCACCGACAACAACGATCAGTTCACGGCCGGCCGCGTGGCAATCAACCCCAACGTCGACGTCATCCAGGAATTCCGTGTCTCGTCCAACAATTTCTCCGCCGAGTTCGGACGCAACAGCGCGTCGGCGGTGAATGTGGTGACCAAGTCGGGCACGAACCAGCAGCACGGCACCGCGTACGAGTTCCTCCGCAACGATCGCTTCGACACCAGGAGCGTGCTCGCGACGCAGAAGGATCCGCTCCGGTTCAATCAGTTCGGCGCCACCAACGGCGGCGCCGTCGTGCGGAACAAGTTGTTCTACTTCGCAGCCTACGAGGGACTGCGGCTCACGCGAGGTACGACCGTCGTGCGACCGGTAGAAACGCCGGAGTTCCGCCAGCTGGTGGCGGCGCAGTTCCCCAACTCGATCGCGAACTTCCTGTTCCAGCGCTTCCCATCGCCCGCTCCGACGTCGAACATCCGCGACATCGGCCGCCCGGTGGCCGGACTGCAGACGGAGAACATTCTCAATGCCCCGGCGGTCGCCGGCAATCCGGACTACGTGGCGACCGGCGGCGGGCTGTACCGCAACGCGGTCCAGGGAACGCCGGACGGGATTCCCGACATCGGCAACGCGGCGATCTCACTCGCCGAGAAGACCGATGCCAATCAGTTCAGCATGAGAATGGACCAGGAGTTGTCGCAGCAGCAGCGGCTGTTCGGGCGCTACATCTACGATCACCGTATCGCCGACGACCTCCAGGACATTGTCCGGGACGGCTTCAATCAACCGATCGACGAGACCGGCAACAACCTGACGCTCGGCCACACCTGGATCCTGTCCAATGCGACGGTCAACGAGGCGCGGTTCGGGTTCAGCCGCCGCAACCGCGGGCTGCTGGCGCAGAACGAGGGCGTGCCGAACATCAATTTCGACGATGGCGTGATCAGCTTCGGCAACCTGCCGACCAATCCGGCGGTGTTCATCCAGAACACGTTCCACTGGGTCGATACCGTCGCGATGAACAAAGGCGACCACGCGCTGAAGTTCGGGGGCGAGTACCGTTACATCCAGGACAACTCGGACTTCGCGGTACGGCGTCCGGGAATCTCCTTCTACAACATCTTCGATTTCGCGCAGGACGAGCCTGCGCGGGTGACGATCCTGGGCATCGATCCGCGCACCGGCCAGATTGCCCCCAACGTGCGCCATTTCCGGTTCAGGGAATACGGTGTGTTCTTCCAGGACGACTGGAAACTCCGCTCGAACCTCACGATCAACGCCGGCCTGCGCTACGAGTGGTTCGGGCGGCCGGGCGAGACCGACAACCTGCTGACCAACATGATTCCGGGAGTGGGCGCCGACATCTTCGAACAGGTGAAGCACGCGACCGTCGGGCATGTCGACCAGGTCGTTCCCGACGATTACAACGACTTCGGTCCCCGGCTCGGCGTGTCCTGGGATCCGAAGGGCACGAACAGGCTTGCGATCCGGGGCGGCTATGGCCTGATGTACGAACGGCTGTTCAACAATTCGATTACCAACATCCGCTTCAATCCGCCGTACTATTCGTTTGCGGTCGCGAACCCGGTCCAGGTGGCAAGCCAGGCGGGCATCCCGATCGCATACGGGCCTATCAGTCCGGGCGGCAGCCGCCGCAACGAGGCACCGACGATTACCGGTGACAACAAGAACATCGGCGTGCCGGCCGGCCTCGGCATCGTCGGCAACCTGATCGGATGGAACCCGGCATTCGGGACCTCGCAGCAATCGCTGCGCGTGCCCGATCCGTTCGGCCGCGACGCTTACACGCACAACTGGTTTGGCGGCGTCCAGGTGCAAATCCCGTGGGGCATGGCGGTCGAGGCGAACTACATCGGCAACATCGGCCGCAATCTCGGACGCATCGTCGACTACAACACCTTCGACGGCGACCTGTTCGACGGCCGGCTCGATCGTCTGAATCCGACATTCGGCGGCATCAACTTCCGCGCCATGCTCGCGCACAGCCGCTACGACGCGCTGCAGCTTCAGATGAACAAGCGCTACGCGAGCGGTTTCACGTCGCAGCTCTCGTACACGTACGGCAAGGCCATGGACAACGGATCGGACGTGCAGGTCGGCGGCAACCCGGTCTCGGCGCACGATCTCGATCTCGAATGGGGGCCGGCGGATTTCGACGTCCGTCATCGGCTGGTCGCCAACTGGCTGTGGGAGATTCCCTTCTTGAAGAATGCCGGCGGCGTGAAGCGCAGCGTCCTCGGCGGGTGGCAGGTGAACGGCGTCGTGCAGTGGCAGACCGGTTATCCCTTCTCCGTGACCACGTCAGCGCCATATCCGTCCGGCGACTACAACGGAGACGGCGTGAACAACGATCGGCCGAACGTGCCTGCATTCGGGACCTCACTGCCGGACGACAGCCAGTCGGCGTACATCAACGGCCTCTTCAGAGCCGCAGATTTTCCGCGGCCGTCGCTCATCGGCACGCTGCCGCGCAACGCGTATCGCTCGCCGCACTACAAAACGATGGACCTGTCGCTGTTCAAGAACTTTGCGCTTCCCGTCGGCGCCGCGACGAAGCTCCAGTTCCGAGCCGAGGCGTTCAACGTCCTGAACAACGCGAACCTCGATCGGCCCAACGGCAATATGGCGCAAGCGACGTTCGGGCGATCCATCCGGTCGTTCCCGGCGCGGGAGATCCAGTTCGCGTTGAAGCTGATCTTCTAAAATCCGGGTAGTGTCCGCCTCCAGGCGGACGTTTTTGCCCGGTCCGGCTGAAGCCGGACACGACCGACCCATGGGACCCGTCTGCGGAATTGCACTCGGCGGCGCCGCGCTGGCCGCGTTGTGGTCCTCCGGCTGCAATCGCGGGTCACAGCCAGCGGCGCCCTCTTCGATCATCCTCGTCACGATCGACACCCTGCGCGCCGATCACGTGAACGACCGCCTGACCCCTGCGCTGGCCGCCCTGTCGCGCGAGGCGATCGTCTTCGACAACGCGTTCACCTCCGCCCCGCTGACCCTGCCGGCGCACGCGTCCCTTCTGACAGGAGCGTATCCGCCGCACCACGGCGTGCATGACAACCATGTCTATGCGCTCGGGACGGATGTCGAAACTTTTCCCGCGCGGCTGAAGGAGCGCGGCTACGCCACCGCTGCGTTCGTCAGTGCGATCGTGCTCGACCACCGTTACGGCGTGAACCGCGGATTCGAGACGTACGACGATGAGATTGACGGTCCCGAGCGGGCCGCGGCTGAGACACTGGCGCGCGCCGAGCGCTGGATCGAGTCGGTGCCGCGCCCGTTCTTTACCTGGATCCATCTGTTCGAACCCCATGCACCCTACCGGAGCGGAAGCTACGCAGGCGATGTCACGGCGGCCGACACGGCACTTGGCAGTTTCTTCGCCTTCCTGCGCGACAGGCATCTGTGGGACGCGGCGATCATCAGCGTCACGTCGGACCACGGTGAAGGCCTTGGCGATCACCGCGAGCAGACGCACGGGTTTTTCCTCTACGACGCGACGATGCGGATCCCCTGGATCGTCAAGGCGCCGGGAGCGTCTGCAGGGCATTTCCGGCCGCTCGTCCGGATTGTCGACGAGTTGCCGACCCTCGCCGATCTCGCGCGGGCCGGACTTCAATCACCAGGCTTCCCCGGCCGCACGATGGACGGAGTGGATTTGAAGCCGTACATCGCGAAGAACACGTCGCCGTCTGTGGAGGCGTATGGCGAAACGTTCCTGCCGCGCGATCAGTTCGGCTGGAGCGAGCTGAGATCGGTGCGGACCGAAACGATGAAGTTCATCGACGCGCCCGACCCTGAGCTCTACGATCTGACCGCGGATCCGGGCGAACGGACGAATACGGTGCAGGTGCGAACGGGCGACCGCGCGGCGCTCGAGCGGACGCTGCACGCCATCGTCAGCGCGGAACGGCCAATGTCGGCGCGCGCGGCGCCCGCAAACGATCCGCTGCTGTCAGAGAAGCTCATGTCGCTGGGGTACATCGGCTCTTCGCCGTCGCTGGCGGCGCCCGGTATCCGGTTGGCCGACCCGAAGACGAGAATCGAGGCATACAACCTGATCATGTCGGCCGTGGAGCTGTCCGAGGCCAATCGTGTGATCGACGCGCTCGGGAAGCTTCAGCAGGCCGAGCGCCTCGACCCCGATGTTGCCCAGATCGCGTTTCTCAAAGGGAACATGTTCGGGCGCCTCGGACGCTATCAGGAAGCGGCGCGCGCGCTCGAACGGACGCTGGCGTTGAACCCTCAGTTCGCCGGCGCGCGATTCAAGCTGGCGCTGGCGCTGCTGCGGCTTGGACAGGCGGATCAGGCGGCGCTCGCGCTGGAAGGGGTGGTCCGGGATCATCCGGACGACTATCGCGCGTGGCACAACCTTGCCGCGATCGCGTACTCGCGCGGCGATCTCGATCGCGCGGAGCAGCTCGAACAGAAGGCGCTCGCGATCAACCGCGAGTACGGCGAGGCCTGGAACACGCTCGGCGCGATCTATATCGTCCGCCGGCAACCGGCCGCAGCGCTCGACGCGTTGAACGCGGCGACGCGGCTGGCGCCGCGGAACGCGCAGGCCTTTCACAATCTCGCGCTCGCGCTGCGCGCCCTGGATCAACCCGAGCCAGCACGCCGCGCCGCCACGACCGCCTGTTCGCTCGACAGGCAGTACTGCCCGCCGTAATTCCAGTCACCCCTGCGGGGCTTACGTTGTGTCAGCCAGCGCAGCGTCGACATTCCAGATTCCAAATTCCTGTGCTCGCCGTCCGCCGACGACTGGTGTCGCGCCGGAGTATAGTGGGCAGGAAGATCCGCTGATGTGTACCGCTAGACGGCGCGTTACGAGAATCTTGTTTCGGTGTGAGCGCGCCGTGTAGCGGTGGGCGCGCGCAGCGCGCCTGCGAGGGAGCGGAGCGGGGC